>NZ_CAXUPT020000003.1:0-565139 GCF_964252975.1 Acidovorax sp. LjRoot38
GTTTGGAGGGCAAGAAGAATTTTCGAGAGAAATTTTTATACCCCTCGAAAGACCGATACACCCGGCTTTCACACTCGCCATTTTTCCAACAACTTCTCAGGACTCAAGCTATCGTAACCCTCAAAAGGTTGATGGATCCAGGGGTTGGTCGGCAGGAATTCCACCGAATAGTCTGGCGTGAACGTCGACAAGCCCTTTGTCCAGATCACAGCGCTGCGCAGCTCGGTGATGGGTGCATAGTTGGTCTTCAACATGTTGATCACTGCATGCAAGGTGTGACCCGAGTCCGCAAGGTCATCCACCAGTAGCACCTTGCCTGCGATCTCACCCTTGGGCGTCGTGATGAACCGCGCGATATCCAGATGCCCCTGCACCGTTCCAGCCTCGGCACGGTAAGAACTTGTGGACATGATGGCCAGGGGCTTGTCAAAGATGCGGCTCAGAATATCGCCAGGACGCAACCCTCCCCGGGCAAGGCACAGGATCGTGTCGAACGCCCAGCCCGATTGGTGCACCTTGAGCGCCAGCTTCTCAATAAGACTGTGGTACTCGTCATAGCTGACGTAAAGGTGTTTGCCGTCTTCGGTCAACATGCGGTAGCTCCTGGATAGATAGCTGTGGGTGCGGAAGTCACTGGCAATTTCAAATCATCAACCAGCGACATAAGGGTGACGCATCATGATGGTGTGATCACGGTCGGGGCTCGTGGAGATCATATCGATAGGCACACCCGTAACCTGTTCAATACGCTCCAGATAACGGCGAGCGCTCTGTGGCAATTTGACGTAGTCCGTCACGCCAACGGTGGACTCACTCCAGCCTGGCAATGTCTCGTAGACAGGCTTGCAGCGTGCGATATCTTCCGCGCCCATGGGCAGAAGATCGATGTGCTCACCGTCGAGTTCATACCCGGTGCAGAGCAATAGTTCTTCCAGCCCGTCCAGAACATCCAGTTTGGTGATACACAAACCGGAGAGGCCATTAACCTGAGCGCTACGCTTGAGCAGCGCAGCATCGAACCAGCCGCATCGACGACTACGCCCCGTGGTCACACCCTTCTCAGCGCCCACCGTACTCATGTGATACCCAGGCGTACCAGGCACTTCCCAGTCCAGCTCCGTCGGGAAAGGGCCGCCGCCAACGCGGGTGCAATACGCTTTGGTAATACCGAGTATGTAATGCAACATGCCGGGGCCGACGCCCGAGCCGGCCGCCGCGTTCCCGGCTACACAATTGCTCGATGTGACATAGGGGTAGGTCCCATGATCCACATCGAGTAGCGTACCTTGTGCGCCCTCAAACAGAAGATTGGCACCATCTCGATGGGCGTCGTTGAGCTCGCGCGATACATCAGCCATCATGGGCTTGAGCAACTCTGCATGCCGCATCGCTTCTGCATACACCACATCGAACTGAACTTTGCCGTCCTCGATATAAGGCTTGAGTGCATCACCAAACGCAAAGGTGCCCGAGCGCAAATAGGTCGTAAGGATATGGTTATGCAGATCCAGCAATTCACGAAGCTTGGCAGCAAACCGCTCGGGGTACTTCAAGTCTTGCACCCGCAGGGCACGACGGGCAATCTTGTCTTCATACGCGGGACCAATACCGCGACCAGTAGTTCCGATTTTTTCCGTTCCACCCTGTTCACGTGCAGCTTCACGCGCCACATCAATGGCTGCATGGAACGGAAGAATCAGCGGGCAAGCTTCGCTGATTCGCAAGCGTGAACGCACTTCGACGCCCGCTTTTTCAAGGCCTTCGATTTCCTCAAACAGCTTGGCTGCCGACAAGACAACACCATTGCCGATGTAGCACTTGACGCCTGGGCGCATGATGCCACTAGGGATCAGGTGCAGCGCCGTCTTGACGCCATTGATGACCAGTGTGTGGCCCGCGTTGTGCCCACCTTGAAAACGGACGACACCTTGTGCACTTTCGGTCAGCCAATCAACCAGCTTGCCCTTGCCTTCGTCACCCCATTGGGTTCCGACCACCACTACGTTGCGACCTTTGGTTGCTTTCATCTCAAACCCAATTCAATTATCAATTGCTTAAACAGCCTGCACGACCCAACGGCCCGCAATCTGCACCAGTTCTCGATCACAGTGGAACTCGTCCACTTCGCTCTCATGCCCCGGCAAAACACAGACCACCGTCTCACCAGACGTGCGGAGTTCCGCGATGGCTGCATTCACTTCATCCGACTCTCCCCAGGGAGCACGGATAGCAGCTTTCAATGCCCGTGGAGAGACCACGCCCACTACCTGCTTGATATCCAGGCTAAATCCCGCTGCGGGACGATTGCGGCCGAACACAGCCCCCACCTCGTCATAACGGCCACCCCGAACGAGCGCATCGCTTGCGCCCGGGGCATAGATCGCAAAACGTGCACCGCTGTAGTAGGCATAGCCACGCAGATCGGCCAGATCAAAAGTGACAGCAGCCCCCTCAAGGCGGGATGCCAGCCAATTCAAATTTGATAGCACTTGAGATATGCCAGAAAAGCGCTGGAAGACTTTTTTAGCTTCAATCAACACACCCTGATCACCATAGAGCTGAAGCAACGCCAACAAACCCTCGCGCGACTCCACAGGGAAATCTCGGGTCAATGCCGCGAGTTCAGCGGCGTCCTTGGCTGCCAGTGCCGCATGGATACCGCTCAACACCTGGGCATTCACGGACACGCCCGCCAGAAGATTGCGCACGATGCGCACATCCGCCAGATCAATCGTGGTGCTGGGCACATTGGCAATGCGCAAGCATTCCCGGGCGAGCTGCAACGCCTCAAGATCAGCCTCCAGCCCAGCATGTCCGAAGATTTCTGCGCCGAACTGGAGCGGCTCGCGGGTGGCATGCGGACGATCAGGCCGGGTATGCAACACTGGCCCGCAATAGCAGAGGCGAGTCACGCCCTTGCGATTGAGCAAATGCGCGTCAATTCGAGCGACCTGGGGGGTAGTGTCCGCTCGAAGCCCCATGGATCGCCCTGAGAGCTGGTCCACGAGCTTGAAGGTCTGGAGATCGAGGGCCTCTCCCGTACCTGTCAGCAGGGATTCAAGATGCTCCAGCAACGGGGGCATGACCAGCTCATAGCCGTAGCAGCGGGCTGTATCAAGCAGCCCGCGACGCAATTCTTCGATGTGCCGTGCTTCGGACGGCAAGACATCGGCAATGTGATCCGGAAGGACCCAAGCAGACATGGAAAAAAGGGGAGGCTGTTAAAACCGTGATTCTACCGGGAGCGGCGAAGAGCCCAGAGAGACTCCACCCGCTACCGGCTCTGGCGCTGTTCAGAACCAGAGCATCAACACGCCAGCAACGATTGCCAGCAAACCGAAAAACCGAATCTGGCCATCCTGCATCAGCGCAATCTGAGCGACTGCACGTCGCCAACTCTGAGGCGAAAGAAATGGCAGCAGTCCCTCAATCACCAGCACCAAGGCGAGCGCTGCCCAGAGGCTTTCCGAATCCACAGCGGCAGGATGTCGAAAATCAGCAGGGGACTACTTCCGGGGTGCTGCAGGCATAGCCGCAGAGTTTCCACCTCGGAATGTCTTGAAAAACTCTGATGACGAGGGGTCCAGAACCATTACATCGCTCTTCTTGTTGAAGCTGGATTTGTAGGCTTCCAGGCTCCGGTAGAACTGCGCAAACTGCGGGTCCCGCCCAAACGCATCGGCATAAATGCGCGCGGCTTCGGCGTCACCTTCGCCTTTGATCTTCTGAGCATCCCTGTAGGCATTGGCAATAGTGATCTCACGCTGGCGGTCTGCATCAGCACGAATTTTTTCACCTTCCGCCGCACCCGTAGAACGGAGTTCATTGGCCACGCGTTTGCGCTCGGCCTCCATGCGCCGATACACCGATTCCGTAATCGCCTCTACGTAGTCGACGCGGGTAATGCGAACATCGACAACATCCACACCCCACGGTTTGGCGCCGCGAACGGTCTCCAGCACTTCACGCTTCACATCCGCCATCAGCGCTTCCCGCTTCAGGGAAAGAAGCTCCTTGACGGTGCGCTTGTTGATTTCCTCCTGGAACGCATTGCGCACCACGCGATTGAGTTGCATCGCTCCGGCACTCTCATCCAGTCCAACGTTGCGGATGTACTCCGTTGGCTCGGAGATACGCCACCGCACATACCAGTCGATGACCACCCGTTGCTTCTCCGCAGTCAACATGGGCTCCGTGTCACTGCTATCCAGTGTCAAAAGGCGTTTGTCGATGTACGACACGTTTTGAAAAGGCGGGGGCAGCTTGAAATTCAAGCCTGGCTCTGTGATCACTTCCTTGATCTGCCCCAACGCGTAAAGCACACCAAACTGGCGCTGGTCCACCACAAAAAGCATGGAGCTCATCAGGGCCAGCACCACCAAGAGGGTAGATGCAATAAATCCGACTCTGTTCACGAGTTGCTCCTAGCGAGATTCACGATCGCGTGTGCGACTGCTGTCACGCGCGCGGGGGTCATTCGAAAAAGTGGTCGAAGGGGCTGCAGGGACTGCAACGGGGGCCGTCGTATTTGCAGCGGGAGCATCCGATGCCCCCCCTCCGCTGGCGACACTTTGCATGATCTTGTCCAGTGGCAAATACAACAGGTTAGAACCCTGTCGTGATTCAACCAGCACCTTGGTTACGTTGCCATAAATCTGCTGCATCGCCTCCAGATACATGCGGTCGCGGGTCACCTGTGGAGCCTTCTGATACTCTGCCAGAATCGAAGAAAACCGCTGGGCATCACCTTGTGCCTGGGCAACAATCCGAGCTTTGTAAGCTGCAGCTTCTTCGTTCAAGCGCGATGCGGACCCCACTGCACGTGGAATCACATCGTTGGCATAGGCTTGGGCTTCATTCTTGGCCCGCTCACGCTCCTGCCCGGCTTTGAGGACATCGTCAAAGGAGGCCTGCACCTGCTCAGGTGGACGGACACCACCTTGCTGCAGATTGATACCCACCACCTCGACACCTACCTTGTAGCGATCCAAGATGGTTTGCATGAGTGTGCGGACACGGGGAGCGATCTGATCACGCTCTTCGGCCAATGCCGTATCCATGCGCATCTTCCCGACCACCTCCCGAACTGCCGTCTCCGCAGCTTGCACCACCGCATCCGAAGGGTTCTTGCTTTCAAACAGCCACGCGCGGGCGTCACTCAAGCGGTACTGGACCGCGAACTTGATCTCGACGATATTTTCATCTTCCGTGAGCATGGCCGACTCACGCAGACCGGTGCTCTTGATGATGCTGTCTCGCCCCACGTCGGCAGACCGAATCTGGGTGACAAAAACCAGTTCGTGGCGCTCGATGGGGTACGGCAAACGCCAGTTAAAACCTGCACCCACGGTGCTTTTGTACTTGCCGAACTGGGTAATGACCGCCTGCTGACCTTCCTGAACAATAAAAAATCCTGTTCCCATCCAGATCACAAAGACGATCCCAGCGATCAGCCCCACGCCCACACCAGCGCTCTTCATATCTGGCTGGAAGCCCCCCCCCGAACTACCACCGTTGCCCGGACCACGGCCACCGCCGTTCTTGGAGCCAAAAAAACCTCCGAGCTTCTTGTTGAGGTCGCGCCAAAGCTCATCAAGGTCGGGCGGCTGCCCGTTGCCAGGCCGCTGATCGCCGCCCCGATTGCCAGCAGGAGGAGGCGTAGCAGGACGCTCCTCCGGACGTGCACCGTCGTCTGCCTTGTTATCGTCGCCGCGCCCCCACCGAGGGTCATTCAGATTGAACATGCCCCGAATACGTTCTGGCAGCGAAGCCCAGCGTAGGGTGCGATTTTGAAAATTCATGCGCAAAGTCTCTGGTTCTCTGGATGGCATTGGTAATGCTGGCATTGTGCCCAATCAGGGCGCGGCCCCTGGCAATTCAATGGCGGCATCAGGGGTCATGCATTTTTGAGCGGCAAGTAACCTTAGCGAGAGCGTATGGCGCAGGGCATCCAACCCCTCACCAGAACGAGCACTCACGAACAAGCGCGGGAAGACATGCCCATCCACGTCGTACTGGTCTTCAAGAAGCGGGGGGCGCTGCTCAGCCTGTAGAGAATCCAACTTGTTGAACACAAGTATCTGGGGGATGTCAGCTGCACCAATCTCGTTCAAGACCTTTTGAACCTGAGCCATTTGTTCAGGAAAGCCCGGATTGGAGGCATCCACTACGTGGAGTAAAAGGTCCGCATCAATGGCCTCTTGCAACGTTGCCTGGAATGCATCCACCAAGCCATGAGGAAGGTCTCGAATGAACCCTACGGTATCCGAGAGGGATACCGATCGCCCAGCATCGCCCAAATAGAGTTGCCGTGTTGTGGTGTCCAGTGTTGCAAACAATAGGTCTGCAGCGTAGGCGCGAGCCTTCACCAGCGCATTAAAGAGCGTGGACTTACCAGCGTTGGTGTACCCCACCAATGAAATATTGAACGTATCGCGTCGCTCACGCTGCCTTCTCTGGGTGGTCCGCTGGCGCTTGACCTTCACGAGGCGCTCACGCGTGCGCTTGACAGCGTCGCCAATCATCCGACGATCCAGTTCAATCTGCTTTTCACCCGGGCCGCCGCGCGCACCAATGCCCCCTGTCTGGCGCTCGAGATGCGACCAGCGGCGCACAAGGCGGGTGCTGAGGTACTGCAATCTTGCCAACTCCACCTGGAGTTTGCCCTCGTGGCTGCGGGCACGTTGCGCGAAGATTTCCAAGATCAACAACGTTCGGTCATTGACTGGAAGCTCAAGGTGACGCTCCAAGTTTCGCTGCTGCGCCGGACTGAGAGACTGATCGAACAAGACTTCCGCCGCGCCATGCATTTGTGCCAACGTACGGATTTCATCCGCCTTGCCACTACCAATAAACAAGGCCGCATCCGGCGCCTTGCGTTTGCACGTCAAGCGGGCGACAGGCTTCATACCCGCTGTCTGCGCAAGCAATCCCAATTCTTCGAGATCGCCGTCGAAGTGAGGAAGACCAAAATCAACCCCAACCAGAAGCACCGGGGTGCCATCTCCCGACGAAGCGGTCATCGATTGCAAAGTGGATTGCCCCCTCGCCCGATCAGGGCAAGACGCGAAAACGGCAACACAAACAACAACTTAAGCGTTGTTGCTATCTGCATCAGAGGTGTCGGCAGTAGAGAAGTTGACCGCGCGGCCCGGCACGATGGTGGAAATGGCATGCTTGTAGACCATCTGGGTGACTGTATTGCGCAGCAACACCACGTACTGATCAAACGATTCGATCTGCCCCTGCAGTTTGATTCCGTTCACGAGATAGATGGAAACAGGAACATGCTCCCGACGCAAAGCGTTGAGGAAGGGGTCTTGCAAAAGCTGGCCTTTGTTGCTCACGATATTCTCCGTGTTCAAAAATGTTGTTGTAAACCAGCACCTTACCACAGCACGGAGCACAACCCCGCCTCAGGATGCATGGCCCTTTGGGAACCCAGCCTTTGACTTAGGCTTCCTCTTTATCAGCGAAAGGGTTGTGCGATGTCTTCATCTCTATCCGGAGCGGTGTACCCACCAAGTCGAATTCTTTGCGGAAGCGGCCCTCCAGAAAGCGCTTGTAGGCATCTGTGACGTGTTCCAACGAATTACCATGGATGATGATCACCGGGGGATTCATGCCCCCCTGATGGGCATATCGCATTTTTGGCCGGAACATGCCTGCGCGTTTCGGACTCTGAAATTGAACAGCTTCTAGCAACAGGCGCGTCAATACTGGCGTTGACATCTTGCAGGTTGCCGCCTTGTGGGCTTGGGCAATCGATGCCCACACCGGCCCCAAACCCTGCCGTTTTTTTGCAGAAATGAAATGCAAGGACGCAAATTTCAGAAATGCGAGCCGGGTCTCGATAGACCGCTCCAGCAACTGACGCTGGTAGTCATCAACGGCATCCCACTTGTTAACCGCAACAACCACGGCTCTCCCGCTCTCCAAGATGTACCCCGCAATGTGCGCATCCTGATCAGTGACACCCTGGGTAGCGTCGAGCAACAGCAGCACCACATTGGCCGATTCAATGGCTTGGAGCGTCTTGACGACCGAGAATTTCTCTATCGCCTCGAAAACTTTTCCCTTGCGGCGCAATCCCGCCGTATCCACCAATTCAAAGCGCTGCCCATTGCGTTCGAAGGGTACCGTGATCGCATCACGGGTCGTTCCCGGCATATCAAACGCAACCAGACGCTCTTCGCCGAGCCAGGTGTTGATCAGCGTCGATTTGCCAACATTCGGCCGACCTGCCACAGCAAGTTTGATGATGCCTTTGTCAGATTCAACATCAGAGTCGTCGGGGTCAGGAAGCTGAAGCGGCTCCAGCGCAATCTCCACCAGGCTTCGAATACCCTGCCCATGGGCAGCAGACACAGGGTAAACCTCGCCCAGACCCAGCTCATAGAACTCGGCGAGTTGCACGCCTTCCAGCATGCCTTCGGCTTTGTTGGCAACAAGTACACAAGGTTTACCAAGGCGGCGCAAATAATTGGCGATGTCATGGTCTTGCGCAGATACACCTGCGCGCGCATCCACCACAAAAATGACCACATCAGCTTCGGCAACGGCCTGCTGCGTCTGCTTGGCCATTTCCTTGTAAATTCCGCTCGATGCATCAGGCTCAAAACCGCCAGTATCGATAACGATGTACTCGTGCTTGCCCTGCTTGCCATTGCCGTAATGCCGGTCACGCGTAAGCCCTGCAAAGTCCGCAACAATGGCGTCGCGGGACTTGGTCAGGCGGTTGAAGAGCGTGGACTTGCCGACATTCGGACGCCCCACGAGGGCGATAACTGGCTTCATTAAATAAAATCCATCAATCTGGACGGAATCCGTAGACACCACCATTGCGAGTAACTACCACCAACGTATCTGCGGCCACAGCGGGTGCTGCGGCGATGCCAGATCCGTCCGTGGCGATGCGGTTGAGCGGAGAACCATCCGTGCGGGATAGCAGGTGAACGAGGCCTGTGTCGTCCCCGACTACGACGGAACGACCCAACAACAAGGGCGCCGTCAGTTTGCGGTGTTTGAGCCTGTCGGTGGCCCACAGACGCGAACCATCGCTGCGACGCCACGCCATGACCGTGCCATTGCCCTCGGCACCGAACAGGGCCTCCCCGTCTCCATGCACGCCATCGGCACCACTGGCGGGTTGCGTCCAAGTCACTGCGCCTCTGGCAGCATTGACACAACCCACAGCCGTCTGGAAGGCACGTGCACAGATGGAATCACCTACTCTGCTGGTACGCCCAACCAACTCCACCAGTCTCTCAACATCGTTGGTCCCCCGCGCACTCGCCAAAGGAGCCTCCCAACGAACGCTGCCATTGTCTGGATTCAGACCTACGACACGGCCGGAAAACCCCGCAACCAAGGTATCTCCAACAGCCAGCAAAACGCCCGCCTGGCGCAAAACCAGAGGCTCACCGGGGCGCTGCTGACTCCAGAGTTTGCGGCCCGACACCGCATCAAATGCCGCCAAAGAACGATCGGCCGAAAGCACAAATACGCGCCCACCCGCAACGAGCGGGGGGGTGAATACTTGCGCAGCCAATGATTGGCGCCACCGCTCGCGGCCAGCATCCAGAACGATCAAGGTGTTGCTGCGGGAAACAACCGCAGCCGATTTTCCGTCGCTACCTACCCCCGCAGACAAAGGCTCTGAAAGCGCTAAACGCCAAACGTCGCCACCGGTTCGGGCGTCGATGGCCGCCACAACCCCATCGGAGGAGGCAACAGTCACCACATTGCCTGCGGAATGGACATCAAGCGGCAATCCAGCAACGCTGCCAATGCGCGCAGTCCAAGCCTGCCGCACACCCAGCACCGCAACATTGGCCCCCAGATCTGCCGGCATCGGCTTGGAGCTCCCGCTGTTCCACAGCGAGCATCCAGCCAATGTGACAACCAGGACCGCCGAAGAAATGCACCGCAGACCGAACATTCTGCCCTTTGCGCCGTCTCCACAAATGAATGCCATGGCTATTTCACCCCATCAATGGATCCGGCGGCAGCTACTGCAACACCTTGTGGAGAAACACCCAGAGCACCGAGCTTTACCTCGACAAGACGACGGTACTCCACCCCCTCCTCGAAGGACTTATAGGCCTTGGCATACTCCGCAATAGCTTCCGCACGCTTATCCTGCAGCAGATAAATGTCTCCCTTGCGATCTGCAAAGACCGCTTCAAACTCCAAAGGAGCGCTTCCAGACAACTGCTTGAGTGCGTCGTCGTAGTTTTTTTGATCCATCAGCACGCTGGCCAAGCGAACCTTGGCCAATGCCTTGAGACCATCATCTCCCGACTGAGCAGCCACCCAGGCAAGCGCCTCCTTGGCGCCATCAGCATTGCCTGCCTCAACCATGGTCTTGGCCAATGCAAGCCCCGCCTGACTGGCCTGGGTAGTGCCCGCATACTTGGCCTTGAGGTCGGCAAACGCCTGAGCCATGCGCGCCTGGTCACCCGCTCGGGCAGCCACGTCTACAGCATCGTAGAGCGCTGCGGCCTGACTTGCCTGCCGGTTCTGCCAATATTGGTATCCGTTCCAGGCGACCAAGGAGCCTGCCACCAAAATCAGCATGGAGCTGATGAGGGTGCCCCAGGTGTTCCAGAAATGCTTGAGCTGATCAAGCTGCTCTTGTTCTTCGAGATCAAGGTGATTTGCCATGGAATGTGTTCTGTTTAGCGGTTGGATTGTAGGTTGGAGGCCCAATCGGCCAGGGAATCCAGCGGATGGTCAGCCTGTGCACCCACACCATCGCGCAATGACTTGACGACAACCATCCCCCGGGACAGCTCATCCTCCCCAAAGACCAGCGCGTGCTGCGCGCCACTCCCATCTGCCTTCTTGAATTGGGATTTCATGCTGCCCATACCCTCGCCCCCTGCAGGCGCGGCATGCATCTGCACACTGAGGCCCAACTGCCGCAGGCGCTCAATGGTGGTCACAGCCACGGGCAGCGCCGCCGCAGAGGGAATCACGGCATAGACATCTGGTACAAGAGCTGGGACCGTGCTGGCCTGCTCCTTGAGCAGTTCAAGCACACGCTCAACCCCCAGCGCCCAACCCACCGCCGGGGCCGCCTTGCCACCGATCTGCTCTATCAGGTAGTCGTAGCGACCACCGCCACAAATGGTGCCCTGCGACCCCAGCTGATCAGTGACAAACTCAAAGACCGTAAGGTTGTAGTAGTCCATGCCCCGAACCAGCCGGGGGTTCACTGTCCAGGCCACACCGTTGGCGCTCAGAATGGACTTCACAGCATCAAAGTGCGCGAGCGACTTTGGCCCCAGAAAATCAATCAATCGAGGCGCAGCCTCCACCACGGCCTGCATAGCGGGGTTCTTGGTATCCAGAATGCGCAACGGATTGCTATGCAAACGCCGACGCGCCTCCTCATCCAGCACCTCGACATGCTGTTCCAGGTACGAAATCAGCGCTGCTCGGTGCGCCTTGCGTTCATGCGGTTCACCCAGGCTGTTCAGTTCCAGGCGCACGTTCTGCAACCCCAGTTCGCGCCACAGCGAGTGGGCTAGAAGAATCAATTCCGCATCGACCTCCGCACCAGGAAAGCCGAGCGCTTCAGCGCCAATCTGGTGAAACTGGCGATACCGCCCGCGCTGCGGACGCTCATGGCGGAACATGGGCCCCATGTAGTAGAGGCGCTTGCCTCCGTCATACAGCATGGAATGTTCAGCGACTGCGCGAACCACCCCTGCAGTCGCTTCGGGACGCAAAGTGAGATGCTCGCCATTGAGACGATCCTCAAATGAGTACATCTCTTTTTCGACGATGTCCGTGACCTCACCGAGGCCACGAACAAACAGCGCCGTGGGCTCAACAATCGGCGTACGGATGTTGCGATAGGCATATCGAGCCATAAGGGTGCGGACCTTGGACTCCAGCCACTCCCATCGGGCGGATTCAGGAGGCAGGATATCGTTCATGCCTTTCACGGCCACCAGCTTTTCCGGCTTGGTCGACGAAGCGCTTTTTTCGTTACTCACAACTGTTCTTTTCTCTATCTGGCAACTATTCGAAGGACATCACCGACCATCTCAAGATAGCGGCTCAGTATCAATCAGGGTAAGGCGAGCAACGCTCAGGCCAAAGTCACAGCGGCGGCGCCAAAACGCTTTTCGATGTACTGCTCGACAATTTGGTGGAATTCATGGGCGATGTTGTCACCCCGCAGCGTCATCGCCTTCTCGCCATCAATGAACACAGGGGCTGCTGGCGCCTCCCCCGTACCAGGCAGGCTGATGCCGATGTCCGCGTGCTTGCTCTCACCAGGCCCATTGACAATGCATCCCATCACCGCAACACGCAAGTTTTCGACGCCAGGATAGCGAACGCGCCATACAGGCATCTGGGCACGCAGAAAATCATCAATCTGCTTGGCGAGGTCCTGGAACGTGGTGCTGGTAGTGCGACCACAGCCAGGACACGCCGTGACACTGGGAACAAATACACGCAACCCCAGAGCCTGCAGTATCTCGGAGGCCACCACGACCTCCTGTGTGCGCGCTTCACCGGGCTGGGGCGTCAGAGACACGCGAATGGTGTCACCAATACCCTCCTGCAGCAACACAGACAACGCAGCAGCCGACGCTACTGTGCCTTTGGTTCCCATGCCTGCTTCCGTGAGTCCCAGGTGCAAAGGGTAGTCGCAGCGGCGTGCCAGTTCACGGTACACAGAAATCAGGTCCTGCACACCGCTGACTTTGCAGGACAAGATGATTTGGTTGCCATCAAGGCCCATTTCTTCGGCCCGGCGCGCAGATTCAATGGCCGAGGTAATCAACGCCTCGTACATCACTTGGCGTGCTTCCCAAGGATTAGCACGGCGGCTGTTGGCATCCATCAAATCAACCAGCAAGTCCTGGTCAAGGCTGCCCCAATTCACACCAATACGCACGGCTTTGTTCCAGCGAATGGCTGCATCGATCATCTGGCCGAACTGCCGATCCCTCTTGTCGCCCTTGCCTACGTTGCCGGGATTGATGCGGTACTTGGAGAGCGCCTGTGCGCACTCAGGAAAATCCGTAAGAAGCCGGTGCCCGTTGTAGTGAAAGTCCCCCACCAAGGGGACGCTTTCTCCCATACGGTCCAATTGTTCACGAATGTATGGTACTGCCGCTGCGGCCTCAGGGGTGTTCACCGTAATACGGACGAACTCCGAGCCGGCCTGCGCCAGTTCCTTGACCTGAATGGCCGTGCCAATGGCATCCACGGTGTCTGTGTTGGTCATGGACTGCACTCGCACCGGAGCATCCCCGCCCACGGTCACCACGCGCGATCCCCACACAATCCTGGCTTGGCGGGACCGTCGTGGCAAGGGGGACGCCACGGCAATGGGCTCCATCTCACAAGGTAACCGTTCCATTATTTCACCTCGAAGCGAGCTACGTTCTCACGGGACACAGGCGCCAAGTCAAAAGGCTTTCCGCGCACGAATACCTCTGTCACGTCGGCACGACCAATCACCACGGCCAGCGGCATTTGGCCTGCGACAGACACCGACTCACCCGCCGCAAGATTCCTTTGCAACGCCACGGTGCCTGCGGAATCACGCACCTGCACCCAGGATTCGCTGCGCGCGCGCAGCACCAATGCCCCGGCCGGTGGCGTTGTAGCGCTTGCCGCCTCCACTGGGGCTGACGCAGCGTTGTTAGTAGCGGCAGCCGCAACGGCGGGAGCCGCGTCTGTGCGACCTGCCACTGACGGCAGAGAAACGTCGGGGATGCGCTGGGCAGCAGCGGGGATTGCATCCGACGCACCCGTGACAGCAGGGGCGGCCTGCTGCTCGACCACATTGGCTGGCGGTTGGATCAATGCGGGGGCAACAAGCGGGCTCGTTACACCGTCCTGCTGCCTGGGGAAAAAGACCAGAATCAGTGCCCCCACCAGCAGCGCCAAAACCACCACCGTTACGGACCGTGAGGTGGAGCCGGAGGAAAAGGAAGCCGATGAGGAAGACGATTTCCCGATACTGCCTTTCACCGGAGCGTTCAATCCCGCACTGTCTGTAGCCAAGCGAGGGCTTTTACTTTGTGGCAACAGCGACAGAATGGGGGCTGGGTCCAACTTGAGCGTTCTGCACATGCTGGAGGCAAGCGCACGCACAAACACTGTATCGGGCAAGGCCTCATAGTTATCCGCCTCCAGCGCCTCCAGCTTGCTGACTGGCACTTTCAGTGCCACAGCCAAGGCAGCGATGTGCATACCAGACGCTTGTCGCGCCTCCCTCAGCAAACTACCCGCTGTCACCCCACCACTTTCCAAAACCTCACTCATTGAAAGCCCCACGCTCGTATGCACCCAACTCCCGTGAGTCCGGGAAACGCTTGCGCAACTGGTCAGCCAGTTGCTTCATGGCCACGGAATCACCCAAAGCGCGCTCAACCTTGATCCCCAGCCACAACGACTCGGAATTGGCGTACTGGCTGTTGTTGAGCCGCCGGATATAGAACTGAGACCGGGTCAATTCATTGCGGCGCAACAAAAGTGCCGCGAGGTGATAACCGACCACAGGGTTTGCCGCATCCAGTTCATAAGCTTTCAGCAGCGACTGCTCGGCCTCCGCAAACTGGCCAGCGCCTGATTGGCACAGGCCTTGGGCCATCAAGGTCTTGCTGCGTGCTGTGTATGCAGGATTTGCGAGAGCCCGACCAAAGTGCTGATTCGCCTCGGCGTACTTTTGCTGCTGGCACAACAACCAACCGTAGTTGTGCAGCAGATTGGGATCCCCACCCCGCAGCGCCAATGCTCGGCGAAAACTGTCGTCCGCCTGGGCAAAATCGCTCAACCTCATGTAGATGAGGCCACGAAGATTGAAGGCATCGGCGTAGGTGGGATCAGCTGCAAGCGCCTGCTTGACTTCATCGAGAGCCACGGCCGTCTGACCATTCTCAAAATAGTTGGAAGCAAGCTCCAGACGGATACGGGCGCGGCGCCGCGTCTCTGGCTCATCAGACGGGGTGATCATTCCCGCGTTGGCGTCGGCGGTCGGCATGCCGCTATTGGCTGCACACCCTTGAAGCGCAGCCACGCAGGCCACCACGCCACATGCCGTGAGAGTCCAGCGGCCCCATTGCTGCCAGCGTCCAACCAATCTCACCATGTAGAGCCTCCTTGAAGTATGCCGATTGCTTGTTGATCAAGTCACCGGTTTGAGCACGATTGTCCGCTGCTTTGCCATGCGCTCGGCAGCCCTTGTGCGGTCCTTGACATCGCCTGCGAGCTGACCGCACGCAGCGTCGATATCATCTCCGCGGGTCTTGCGCACGGTCGTGACGATACCCGCTTCGCTCAAGACTTTGGCGAAAGCCAGCACCTGATTTTGTGGCGAACGCAACAGCCCTGACGCGGGAAACGGATTGAAAGGAATCAGGTTGAATTTGCAGCGCACACCCACACCACGGGCGGGCTTGACAAGTTCGATCAGCTGCCGTGCGTGCTCAACCTGGTCATTGACACCATCGAGCATGCAGTATTCAAACGTAATGAAGTCGCGCGGCGCATGCGCCAGATATCGATTGCAGGCAGCCAGCAATTCTTCAATGGGATATTTGCGGTTCAGCGGCACGAGGTTGTCGCGCAAGGGGTCATTCGGCGCATGCAGAGACACCGCGAGAGCCACAGGACAATCCACGGACAAGCGGTCCATCATCGGAACCACGCCCGACGTTGAAACGGTGACCCGCCTGCGTGACAAACCATACCCATGGTCGTCCAGCATGACGCGCAAGGCCGGAACGAGGGCCGAGTAGTTCTGCAGCGGCTCCCCCATCCCCATCATCACCACGTTCGAAATGACGCGGTCCTCAGATTGGAGGCGCTGGCGCAGGGAATGCTCAGCAAACCAAAGCTGTGCAACGATCTCCCCCGTGGTGAGATTTCTGCTGAAGCCCTGATGCCCCGTGGAACAGAAGCGGCAACCCACAGCGCAGCCAGCCTGTGAGGATATACACAGGGTTCCGCGATCATCTTCGGGAATAAAAACCGCCTCGACCGCATTGCCATCCCCCACGTCAAACAGCCACTTGACCGTGCCGTCTGAGGAGACATGTTCGGAGATGACGGGCAAGGCCTCGACGCGAGCACAGCCCTTGAGCTTGTCGCGCAAGGCCTTTGCCAGATCACTCATGGCGTCAAAGTCACTGGCGCCGCGCTGATGAATCCAGCGAAACAACTGCGTGGCGCGAAACCGCTTTTCACCCAACTGCTGGCAGAAAGCCGCCAGACCGTCGAGATCAAATTCCAAAAGATTGGTGGTCACTGCGCCCTCCCCGGGGTGGGCCGAACGCAGTCGTCCCCATGGCGCAGGTATCCCACGTGTGCGGGAACAGGCATGGGGACACCCATATCAGCGCGAGTAAATGTTCAGGCCAGGGAAGAAGAAAGCCACTTCTGCCTGGGCGGTTTCCGCAGCGTCGGAGCCATGCACTGCATTGGCATCGATGCTGTCAGCGAAGTCGGCGCGGATAGTGCCGGCTTCTGCCTTCTTGGGGTCCGTGGCGCCCATGAGTTCGCGGTTTTTCAGAATCGCGTTTTCACCTTCCAGGGCCTGGATCATCACAGGACCGGAGATCATGAAATCCACCAGATCCTTGAAGAAAGGACGCTCTTTGTGCACAGCGTAGAACTGCTCGGCCTCCAGGCGCGACAGGTGAGCCATACGTGCAGCCACGACCTTGAGACCAGCCGCTTCGAAGCGTGCATAGATCTGACCGATGACGTTCTTTGCCACTGCGTCGGGCTTGATGATGGAGAGAGTGCGTTCGATTGCCATATTGATTTCCTGAATTGATGTTGCTGTGATTCGTTTGTCCACCGGACAAAGCCCTCGATTCTAACCGGGGAGCCCGGGGCAGCACAGCGCCTAGCGCCCGCCCCCGCCCCGACGTGGACCTCCGCCACCAGGGCGGCGTTTGTCCTGGCGATGCCGCGAGAGACTGTCCATGCCGATATAGCCCACCGATGTTTTCATCGGATCGGGCTGCGCCGCGCCGCGCGGGCGGTCTCCACCACCTGCATTGTTGCCACGGTCGAACCCTTGCCCCCCATCACGGCGGGGTTTCTGCCCTCGGGGACCACCGGGCGCACCCTGCGACATGTCGCGACGCGGCCCGTCGCCCACGCGGGGACCATTGCGCCCCCGGTTGCGCTTGTTGCCACCCCGTCCGCCACCAGCGCCCGACCCGTCATCCGAACGAGCTTCCGCTGCTTCCGGACGCCCGGCGCCCGCCGCCTGCACCAGAGCCCGGATGTCGCCCTCATCCAGTTCCAGCCAGGCACCGCGCTTGAGACCCCGTGGCAGCACCATGGCACCGTAACGGATGCGGATCAACCGACTGACCGCATGACCCACAGATTCGAGCATGCGGCGCACCTCGCGATTGCGCCCTTCGGAAATGGTGACCCGGTACCAGCAATTGGAACCTTCGCCTCCACCATCTTCGATGGAACCAAACGACGCCATGCCATCGTCCAGGCGCACGCCATCGAGCAGCTTCTGCTTTTCCTCATTGCTGAGGGCGCCGAGCACACGCACAGCGTATTCACGCTCCAGCCCAAAACGAGGATGCATGAGCTTGTTGGCCAGCTCTCCCGAGCTGGTGAACAGCAGTAGGCCTTCGGTATTCAGATCCAGGCGCCCTACCGACTGCCACTTGCCCTGCATGAGCCGGGGCAGCTTGCGAAAGACGGTGGGCCGGTTCTGGGGATCGTCATGGGTCACCACCTCCCCCACAGGCTTGTGGTAAGCAATCACCCGCGCTGGCGGCGGGTCTATGCGGTAGCGGATGGGTTTGCCATTGACCTTGACCTGATCGCCGAACTGGATGCGCTGGCCGATGTGGGCTGGCTCGTTGTTGACGGAGATGCGCCCTTCCAGAATGAGTTGCTCCATCTCCAGGCGCGAGCCAAGTCCCGCCTGCGCCAGCACCTTGTGAAGCTTGGGGGTTTCCACCTGGGGCAGAAGCACCCGCTTAGCGGGAACCATCTCTGCGGAGGCATCATCCTCATCGAAGCGCCCCGACACCACATCTTCAAACTGGTATCCCTGAACCGCAGGAGCACCTGCCTTGCGCTTGTCGCGCCCTGCGCCGTCGAGGCGCGGCTGCCGAGCCCGCCCGTCCCCACGATTCTGGCGCTCGCCATGGCGAGGTTCGGGGGTGGCGTCAGACGCCCCCGCCTCTGCCTCGGGAATTGCAGGCTCATTCGCAACCACAGGAGCGACAGGTACAACCTGCTGGCTCAACCCATGCGGCAACTCCCCGGCCAGGGCAGGTGCCTCAGCAGCATCCAAAACGCGCACGTCCACAGCATCCTGCACTTCCACGGCTTGCGCTGGCTCGACTTTTTTCTTGCGCGGGGCACGTTTGACAGCGGCTTTTTTGGGCGCTGCGGCTGTCGCTGAAGGATCAGCATCCGGCAGATCGGCCGGGATTTCGGGGGTCGAATCGTTCATCAAGTATTTCCCTGGATACCACCCGGGGTATCGGCATCGTCATCACGGAGATCCGTCTCCGCACTCTGAAAAAAATCATCCACACGCAGCAACTGCCCACTGGCGGCAACAGCCTCCAAAGACTCTGATGGCTGACTATCCATCGCCACAGCCAGCAGTTCAGCCTCGGCCTCAGGCGTTGATTCCGGCTCTATCACTCCTTGCGCTGCAGCGGCCATTGCTTCCAGCACATTGGCATTGCCTGAGGGGTCGTCAAGCACCGGCAATTGGTCCAACGACTGCAAACCCATGTCATCCAAGAACTGCCGGGTGGTTGCAAACAGCGCGGGGCGCCCCACCGTTTCCCGGTGACCAATGACCTCGACCCAGCCCCGGTCTTCCAACTGCTTGACGATCAGGCTATTGACCGTTACCCCCCGGATGTCCTCGATGTCGCCGCGCGTAACCGGCTGGCGATACGCAATGATCGCAAGTGTCTCCATGGTGGCCCTCGAATAGCGCGGAGGCTTTTCGGGGTGCAACCTGTCGAGGTATTCACGCATTTCGGGACGGCTCTGAAAACGCCAGCCCGTGGCCACCTGCACCAGCTCTACACCCCGCTGCGTCCATTCAAGCTGCAACTCCTGCAACAGCAACTTGAGCGTGTCCGACCCCAGAGCATCATTGAAAAGTACCCGCAGCTCACGCAGGGGCACAGGCTGCTGCGCGCAGATCAGCGCAGTTTCGAGGACCCGTTTGGCATCCACCGTGTTCATGGTTCAGCGATTCCTGGAAAAGTGCCACGCGTTGCAACGGGTGGCACATCAACAGCAGGGGCAATCAATGGCGCGCTGTGCAAGGGCGCTGGCGCGACGCAGAAGCCCGGCGGGATTCCGTCTTCGGGCTGGGGCCAGTCTGGCCGTCAGGGCGCATTGTAGCCCAGCCCCCACAAGGAGAGGGCTTGGCGCATGTCTTCGGGCACAGGAGCATGGAATTCCAGCGCCTGGCCCGTGACGGGATGCACAAAGGCCAGGCGGTAGGCATGAAGGGCCTGCCGCTGCATCACCCCGAGCGGAGCTCCCCCATAGAGGCTGTCCCCCACCAGCGGGTGCTTCAGAGATGCCATGTGCACCCGGATCTGGTGGGTGCGCCCCGTGTGCAGGGTGCATTGCACCCAGCAACCGTCGTCCGTACCAGCCAGGCAGCGGATATCGGTCCGTGCCAACTTGCCAGCATGGAGTGCCAAGTCCACCACCGCCATGCGCAGGCGGTTGCGTGGATCTCGGCCGATGGGAGCATCCACCGTTCGTGACTTGGGTCCCGACCAGGCGCCGTGGGCCATGGCCAAATACTGGCGCTGTACCTTGCGCTCCGCAATCAGTGCCACCAACGCGTCCATGGTGGCACGATCACGAGCAACCACCATCAAGCCACTCGTATCCTTGTCGAGCCGGTGCACGATGCCAGCGCGTGGCACGGTCAATGCCTTGTCGTCGCGGGCGAGCAAGCCGTTGAGCAAGGTGCCACTCCAGTTCCCCGGCGCGGGGTGTACCACCAGACCAGCGGGCTTGTTCACCACCAGCAGATGCGCATCCTCATGGACGACCTCAATGTGCATGGGCTCGGGCCGAAACGCCTGGCTCTGCAGCGTGGGCCGCATTTCCAGCACCACCTGATCGCCCACCTTCACCCGGGTCGCCGACTTCGTGACCGGTTTGCCATTGAGGCTGACCAACCCCTGCACCAGCAATTGCTGCAGATAGCTGCGGGAGAACTCGGGCACCAGATCGGCCAGCGCCTTGTCCAGCCGGGCGGCGTGCTGCCCGGCACCGATCTGCGTGGAGCGAAGCTCGCTCCCGGATTCGTCCGCCAGTCCTTCAGACTCCTCGCTCAGCAAGTCATCTGCGGTTCCGGCCGGTTCATCCGCACTGCCAGTTGCGCCCAGAGGCGGTTGAGCCACAGCCGGGCTCAACGGGGAGGCAGGTAACGCGATGGATCCACCGGCTTGCCCTGGCGGCGTATTTCAAAGTGCAGCTTGACGCGATCGGCGTCGGTGCTGCCCATCTCGGCGATTTTTTGCCCCTTGCGCACGGCCTGATCTTCCTTGACGAGCAAGGTCTGGTTATGGGCATATGCCGTCAAAAACGTGTTGTTGTGCTTGAGGATGACAAGGTTGCCGTATCCGCGCAGCCCAGCGCCCGCATACACCACGCGGCCATCGGCGGCGGCCAGGACCGGGTCACCGGCCTTGCCAGCAATGTCGTAGCCCTTATTGCGTGCCTCGTCAAAACCGGCAATCAACGAGCCAGGCGCAGGCCAGATGAACGCCATGTCATCCTCGGCCGCTGCAGCGGGTGCGGCAGGCGTGGCGGGGGCAACGGCCACCACAGGGCCAGAAGCCGCCGATGTTGCAGGTTTCGCGGCACTGGCCGCAGGGGCTGGCGTGCTCGCAGGTGCTGCAGGCGTGATGGAGGAAGACGTGACAGGACGGGTGACCACGCCGCTGTCCGACGCGACCGCCTGCGAAGCAGCAACCGGTGGCGCTACGCGCAGAACCTGGCCCACTTCGATCAGATTTGCGTTGTCAAGGTTGTTCCAGCGCGCGATGTCTTTCCAGCTCTGGCCTGACTCCAGCCCGATTCGGATCAGCGTATCTCCAGGCTTGACTGTGTAATAGCCAGGCTTGCCCGCATTTTCGGCACCTGGCAGTGGCTTGATGGGGGTGCCAACCACCACACCTGGCTGTGCAGAGGATGAAGGAGCGGAGGAGGAGGATGTGCCTCGGTCTTCCACTGGAGCCTTGTTCAGCCGGGTGCCGCAGCCACTGAGCGCCAAACCCGCCAGTGCCACAGTAAACCCAACCACAAGACCACGCGATACGAACATAAGCAATTCCCTTCAGGCAATCCCCGATTTTAGAGGGACAAAATGCACAGGCTCCAGCACGCTTTGTTTCAATCCGTGTGGGGTTTTGTCGATCACAAGCAACATCTGCTGCCCCCCCGCAAGCGCCATGGGCGCAACCAGCCTGCCGCCCACGGCTAATTGGTCGCACCAGGCCTGGGGCACAGCGTCACCACCGGCTGCGGCAATGATGGCCGCGTAAGGCGCACCCTTGGCATAGCCCAGCATGCCGTCACCGAACAGCAGGTGCACGTTGGCCAGCCGAAATGGGCGCAGGTTGTTGCGCGCCTTGTCGTGCAGGCCACGCAGGCGCTCCAGGGTGTAGACCTCTCGCGCCAGGTGGCTCAGCACGGCGGCCTGGTAGCCGCAGCCCGTGCCGATTTCCAGCACACGCCCCAGCCCATCGGTGCGTGCGCCTTCGGCGCCCACGAGCAATTCGCACATGCGGGCGACGACATTGGGCTTTGAGATGGTCTGCCCCAGACCAATGGGCAGACTGGTGTCCTCATATGCCTGGTTGACCAGGGCGCTGTCCACAAAACGGTGGCGTTCCACGGTGCCCATGGCCTGCAGCACCGCAGCCGATGTGATGCCCCCTGCCGCCAGCTTTTGCACCATGCGCGCGCGCACCGCCGCAGAATCCAGCCCAACGCCCACAGGGGGTGCTGCCACTGGATTGCGCGCAGCGGGAGCCACCGGCGTGGCCCGGACTGCCGCAGGACCCGATCCGGGCAGCCGGGCCGGGAATCCAGGGCGGCGCTGCATCAGAGCTCCGGGGCGCCAGCCGCCCCTGCCGCAAGCCGGGACGCCGTTTGCGCCCAGTAGCCAAGGTTGTCATGGTCGGTCAGGTCCACCTTCAGTGGCGTGATGGACACATGGCCCTGCGCCGTGGCATGGAAATCCGTGCCCTCCGCATCGTCCTTGGCGGCTCCCGCGCCACCAATCCAATACATCGCCTCACCCCGGGGGCTTTCCTGCACGATCACGCGCTCGGCCGCGTGGCGGCGTCCCAGGCGGCACAGCTTGATGGGCTGCAGCGCCGCAAGCGGCATGTTGGGAATGTTCACATTCAGCAGCCAGGGTGTATCGGTCACCAGGGTCTGGGCGCGCATCTGCTCCACAATCTCCCGCGCCTTGGCCGCTGCAGCCTCGATCTCGCCCCAGCCCTTGTCCACCTGCGAGAAGGCAATGGCCGGAATGCCAAACAGATAACCCTCCATCGCGGCGCCCACGGTGCCTGAATAAATGGTGTCGTCGCCCATGTTGGCGCCATTGTTGATGCCCGACACCACCAGATCGGGCCGGTAGCCCAGCAGCCCCGTCAGGGCGATGTGCACACAGTCGGCCGGCGTTCCGTTCACATAACGGAAGCCGTTGTGGGCCTTGTGCACATACAGCGGCGAGTGCAGGGTCAGCGCATTGGACTTGGCACTGTTGTTGTGCTCGGGCGCGACGACTTCAACCTCCACCCCGTCGAGGGTTTTCAGGGCATCGTGCAGCGCCACGATGCCCGGAGCCTGGTAGCCGTCGTCGTTGGAGATCAGAATTTTCATGGGTTGCGGTAGAGCTTGCAACGGATTGTAGGTGGGGCACCCGCCCACACCCAACGGCCCGCCCTCCGTCGCTCGTGGGACATCGTGCGCCCGGGTGCCCCGCCTATCATGCAGACCACATTGACAGGAGACTTTTCCCATGCACGCTTGGCTTTGCACCAACCCCACCGGCGTTGACGCCCTGGCCTGGACCGAACTGCCCACGCCCACGCCCAAGGCGGGCGAGGTGCTGATCGAAATCAAGGCGGCCAGCCTGAACTTCCCCGATCTGCTGATCGTGCAGAACAAGTACCAGATGAAACCGCCCCTGCCTTTCGTCCCCGGCTCGGAGTACGCAGGCGTGGTGGCAGCCGTGGGCGAAGGCGTCACTCACCTCAAGGTTGGCCAAAACGTGGCCTGCCTGTCGGGCACCGGCGGTTTTGGCACCCACACCATCGCCCCGGCAGCCCTGTGCATGCCGCTGCCGGATGGCTTTTCGCATGTGGACGCTGCGGCGTTCATCATGATTTACGCCACCTCGCACCATGCCCTCGTAGACCGCGCACAGCTCAAGGCGGGCGAGACCGTGCTGGTGCTGGGCGCCGCCGGGGGCGTGGGCACGGCCGCCATCCAGATCGCCAAGGCCATGGGCGCGCGCGTGATCGCAGCAGCCTCCAGCGATGAAAAATGCGCGCTGTGCACTTCCATCGGGGCCGACGCCACCATCAACTACAGCAGGGACAACCTGCGCGACGCCATCAAGGCGCTGACCGACGGCAAGGGCCCCGACGTGATTTATGACCCTGTGGGTGGCGACTTTGCCGAGCCCGCGTTCCGCTCCATTGCCTGGCGCGGCCGCTACCTGGTGGTGGGTTTTGCCTCCGGCCCCATCCCGGCCCTGCCCTTCAACCTGGCGCTGCTCAAGGGCGCCTCCATCGTGGGCGTGTTCTGGGGCGACTTCGCCAAGCGCGAGCCCAAGGCCAACGCCGCCATGATGGGCGAGCTGGCACAGTGGTACGCCCAGGGCAAGATCAAGCCCGTGATCGACCGCACCATGCCCATGGCCGAGCTGCCCGCCGCCTACGCGCACATGGGTTCACGGGGGGTGATGGGCAAGCTCGTGATGGTGAACTGATGCCTGCGCCTGCCAGGCCACAAGGCTTGGCAGAGCCAGCCCCTCAGAAAGCGGCCGCTGTGTCACACTCGCACCTCCTGCTCTCCTCTGACACTGGTGTCCGCACATGGCCGACCGACCACCTTCCGAAATTGCGCGCGAGACGCTCAAGCAGCTAGCCACCCGCCGCCTGCCCCCAACGCCCGACAACTACCTGGCGCTGTACGACGAGATCGCAGGAACCCGTAGCCCCCAGCCGTTCCCGGACGGCCAACTGCACCACATCCTGCGGGTGTTGCCAGGGCAGACACCGGCCCAGAAGCGGCTCTTGGGGCAATTTGAGCGCGCCGTCAACAACAAAGACTGGACTTCGCTACAAAGTGTGCTGGTCGGTTACGCCAACCTGGGGCTGAGCCCGGCGGCGGCGGCGGCCCCGGTAGAGACGGCTGCAAGCACCACCGCCCCCGGCAACCCCGGCGTCCTGCCGGACGAGTTTGCGCAAATGCTCGCCCGCCTGATCGACAACACGCTGCCCGCGCTGGGCGAAGACGATGCCCGCGTGATCGAGATGGCGCAAAAGCTCATCGCCTTTCTGAAAGAGCCCGCACCGCCCATCTCCACCGTCCAGCTCATGCTGGGCAACTTCACCTACCGGCTGTCGTTTGCCACCGAAGACCAGGCCGCCATCCGCTCCAGCCTGCTGGAGCTGCTGCACATGGTGTTCGAGAACATCGCCGTGCTCAGCGTGGAAGACCGCTGGCTGCACGGCCAGGCCGAGGCGCTGATGGCAGCATCCACGCCGCCGCTCACTTTGCGCCGCCTGGACGATGTGCAGCGCCGGCTCAAGGACGTGATCTTCAAGCAGACCGAGGCCAAGGCGCGCACCGTGGAAGCGCAGGAGCAGATGAAGGACATGCTGGCCACCTTCATCGAACGGCTGGCCAAAATCACGGCGTCCAGCACCACCTACCAGGGCACCATGGCACGCTGCGCCGACCTGATCGGCAAGGCCAACACCCTTGAGGAAATCGCCCCCGTGCTGCAAGAGGTGATGACCGCCACCCGTTCGATGGCGCTGGACAGCCGCGTGGCCCACGACGAGCTTCACGACCTGCGCGAGCGCACCGAAGCCAAGCGCGCTGAAGTCGCCAAGCTGCAGGAAGAGCTGGACCGCGCCAGCGCCCAGGCCCGGCACGACCCGCTCACCGGCTCGCTCAACCGCAAGGGCCTGGACGAAGCCATGGAGCGCGAAATCGCCCGCGCGCGCCGCCTGGGCTCGCCGCTGTGCCTGGCGCTGCTGGACGTGGACAATTTCAAGACCATCAACGACCGCCTGGGCCACTCGGGCGGGGACGCGGCCCTGGTGCACCTGGCCCAAGTCACACGCGAAGTCATGCGGCCACAGGACCTGCTGGCGCGTTATGGCGGCGAAGAGTTCGTGCTGGTGCTGCCCGACACTTCGGTAGAAAGCGGCGTGGCCGCGATGACGCGGCTGCAGCGCGAGCTGACCACACGCTTCTTCCTGCAGGGCAGCGAGAAGGTGCTCATCACGTTCAGCGCTGGTGTGGCCCAGCTGCACGACAGCGAAGGCAGCCCCGACGCCATCCGCCGCGCCGACCAGGCGATGTACCTGGCCAAGCGATCGGGCAAGAACCGGGTCATGGCGGCATAGGGTGAAGCACCCCCTGAGTCGCCTTCGGCGCCTTCCCCCTCTCCTTCGGGAGGGGGACGCCACCAGCGCACGCAAGCGAAGCGCCGCATCCGCAGCTTGGCGGCCCTTGCGCGGTGGCCGCTGGCCTGGGCCGCGCCGGTTCTAAGCGCAGCGCACCTATCCAGCGCCCCGCAATGAATCCAGAGCAGAGACGCGCATTTTTGCGGAAGGCCATCCTGGCCGCCGCTGCCACCCAAATGCCCCGCTGGGCATGGAGCAACGCACCAGCACTACAGAGCAACCCCTTCGCGCTGGGCGTGGCCAGTGGAGACCCGGCGCCTGACGGCGTGGTGCTGTGGACACGGCTGGCGCTAGCAGACCCGGCGCTGATGCAAGCGGCCCACACCGTGCGGTGGGAGGTGGCGCACGATGTGCGTTTTGCACAGATCGTGCAAAAAGGCGAAGCCACCGCCCTGCCTGCGCTCGGCCACAGCGTGCATGTGGAGCTGCAGGGCTTGGCACCAGGCCGCTGGTACCACTACCGCTTCATGCTGGGCGATGCCATCAGCGCCACCGGCCGCACGCGCACGGCCCCGGCCCCCGGTGACCTGCCCGCCACGCTGCGCATCGGCTTTGCCTCCTGCCAGCGCTGGGAACACGGTCACTACGCCGCCTGGCACCATCTGGTGGCCGACCAGCCCGACCTGGTGCTGTTTCTGGGCGACTACATCTACGAATACGCGACGCCGAAAAACACCACCGACCTGACGCGCACCCACAACCTGCGCCACGCCACCACGCTGGCGGACTTTCGGGACCGCTACGCACTGCACAAAAGCGACCCCGCCCTGCAAGCCGCCCACGCTGCCTGCCCCTGGGCCGTGACCTGGGACGACCACGAGGTGCAGAACGACTACGCCAGTGGTACCGGTAAGGGCGACGATGGCAGCTTTCTGACGCTGCGAGGCGCCGCATGGCAAGCCTTCTACGAAAACATGCCGCTGCGCGCCGCCAGCCTGAACGGCCCCGCCTCCGGCACCCGCTGGGATGCCCTGCAGGTCTACCGCCGCCTTCGCTGGGGGCGCCTGGCCCACATCCACCTGCTGGACAGCCGCCAGTACCGCACTTGGCAGGCCTGCCGCACGCCCCAGTCCACCAGCGCGGGCGCTGTGCGCGCGGCAGACTGCGCCGACCTGGCCAGCCCCGCCCGCACGCTGCTGGGCGCAATGCAAGAGCAGTGGCTGGACACCGGCCTGGCCGCCGACGCACACACCGAAGACGCCACCCACTGGAGCGTGCTGGCACAGCAAACCCTGTTTTCGCCGCGCCACTACCCTTCGGGCGTAACGTCCGCCGACAGCTGGGACGGTTACCCCGCAGCCCGCGCGCGCCTGCTGCAGGCCGTGGCCCAGCACGCCCCGCGCAACACCGTGCTGCTGGGCGGCGACATCCACCAGAACTATGTGTGCCGGGTGCACGCCAATCCCGATCGCCCAGAGTCGCCCGTGGTGGCCAGCGAGTTCTGCGGCACGTCCATCAGCTCGCGCTCGGGCACCACACAAGACAAGGTGGACGCCATCGCCCGGCACAACCCGCATGTGCTGCTGGCCCGCTGCGACCAGCGCGGCTATGGGCTGGCAGACATCACCCCCACGCGCTGGACC
Source organism: Acidovorax sp. LjRoot38 (assembly GCF_964252975.1). Taxonomy (NCBI): domain Bacteria; kingdom Pseudomonadati; phylum Pseudomonadota; class Betaproteobacteria; order Burkholderiales; family Comamonadaceae; genus Acidovorax; species Acidovorax sp. LjRoot38. The sequence goes on from NZ_CAXUPT020000003.1 coordinate 27,317, forward strand.
ACCACCCTGCGCGTGCTGGACGACCCGCTGCGCGCGGACAGTGCCGCCACCACGCTCGCCCGCTTTGTGGTGGAAGACGGGCGGCCCGGGCCCAAGCCAGCATGACGGCTGCTTGATTGCTATGCTATTCATAGCTATTAACGCTTGATGAATAAGCGCTAGAGGCTAAAAACACCAAAATTTTCGGAGCCTGTAGCGCGATGTAACGCCCCGGCGTCGCTCCGGCCGGTCCGCGTACCATGGCCACTTCTTCGCCCCTTCGCTTCTCGCCACCCAGGAGTTGTCCATGCCCAAAACCACCACGCACCCCCTGCCCTCCACTCGTGCCATCACCTTCAGCCTGAGCTTGCTGGCCTCGGCCGTGCTGCTGGCAGGCTGCGCCAGCGCCCCGTCACAGTTCGCGTACACCGTGCCCGCCCAGCCCGAAGGCTCGTCCGGCTACACCGAAAAGCCCGGCTGGGCCACCGAGAAATTTGCCGTGGCCGCCGCCAACCCGCTGGCCACGGATGCGGGCTACCAGATCCTCAAGGCCGGGGGTTCTGCCATCGACGCAGCCATTGCCGTGCAGATGGTGCTGACCCTGGTGGAGCCGCAATCGAGCGGCATCGGTGGCGGCGCCTTCCTGCTGCACAGCACCGGCAAAACCGTGGAGGCCTACGACGGCCGTGAGACCGCCCCGGCTGCAGCCGACGAAAAACTCTTTCTCGGCGCCGACGGCAAACCCGTGCAGTTCTACGATGGCGTGGTGGGCGGCCGCTCGGTCGGCGTGCCCGGCACCGTGCGCATGCTGGAGATGGCGCACAAGCAGCACGGCAAGCTGCCCTGGGCCACGCTGTTCCAACCCGCCATCACCCTGGCCGAAGGCGGCTTCAAAATCAGCGCACGGCTCAACACCCTGGTCAAGGCCGACCCGCACCTCAAGAAGGACCCGGTGGCTGCCGCCTATTTCTACAAGGCCGACGGCGACGCACGCGATGTGGGTGTGAACCTGCGCAACCCCGAGCTGGCCGCCGTGCTGCGCCGCATAGCCACCGAAGGTAGCAAGGCACTGCACGAAGGCGAAATCGCCCAGGCCATCGTGGACAAGGTGCAAAAACACCCCACCAACCCCGGCAAACTCAGCATGGCCGACCTGGCCGGCTACCAGCCCAAAAAGCGCGAAGCGCTGTGCCACGACTACCAGGTGCAGGCCAAAGACTTCCGCATCTGCGGCTTCCCGCCGCCCAGCTCGGGCGCCATTGCCATCGGGCAGATCCTGGGCATCCTGAAAAACACCGACGCTGCCGCCAAGCCCCTGCAAGACGGCATTCCATCCGCCGACTGGCTGCACCTGTACACCGAAGCCGCCCGCCTGGCCTTTGCCGACCGTGCCCTGTACGTGGCCGACCCTGACTTTGTGCAGCCCCCCGGCGGCAGCTGGACCAGCCTGATCGCCCCCGCCTACCTGGCCGAACGCGCCAAGCTCATCGGCACGCAAAGCATGAAGGTCGCCCAGCCCGGCAACCCGGCCGCCGTGAAGACAAGCTACGCCCCCATGCCCGACCAGCCCGAATACGGCACCAGCCACATCAGCATCGTCGATGCCTTTGGCAACGCCGTGGCCATGACCACCACCATCGAAGACCAATTCGGCGCGCGCCAGATGGTCAAAGGCTTCTTGCTGAACAACGAGCTGACCGACTTCAGCTTTGCCCCCACCGACGCCCAGGGCCAGCCCATTGCCAACCGCGTGCAGCCCGGCAAACGCCCCCGCTCGTCCATGGCACCCACCCTCGTGTTCGACAAGGCCACCGGCGAGCTGCTGATGAGCGGCGGCAGCCCCGGCGGCGCGGCCATCATCCACTACACCGCCAAGACGCTCTACGGCGTGCTCAACTGGGGCCTGATGCCCCAACAAGCCATCAACCTGCCCAACTTCGGCTCCATGAACGGACCGACGCTGCTGGAAGAAAGGCGCTTCCCCCCCGCCACGGTGGAAACCTTGCGCGCCCGCGGCGCCGAGGTGCGTGAGATGAATATGACGAGCGGGTTGCAGGCCATCACGCGCGGGCAGGCGCATGGGAAGAAGCTGTGGATGGGCGGGGCCGACCCACGGCGTGAAGGGGTAGTGATGGGGGATTGAGATGGAGGTGTTGATGCCTCGGCATCAACGCCTCCATCTGCAGCCGGACTTGAAACCCTTCACGCTGCGAGCCCCACAAGCTTGTCGAAGCGACGCGCAAGGCTTCGACAAGCTGTGCCGGAACAGGCCGTTCAGGACTGAAGGCCTGACTTGATCTTGCGAACCGCTGCAACGTCGCCAAGGAATACTTGCAGTGCATCCTTGTCTTCACGCGAAAGGTCCGCGCTGTCGAGAAGATGGAGTTGGTGGATCACAACTTCCAGTGCCTCTGCGAGCCTGCCGATTTGCTTGCCGTAACTGCCAACCTTCTCCAGCGCAGCTTGCTCTACCTTGGCGTTTGAAGTCGCTCCCAAGTTGACCTGAAAGAGATTGAACGACCAGTTGGGAAGGATGGGCTGGGAGAGCGCTGTAGGGGCCAGTTGAAGTGGCATGTAGAAGTGTTGCAATTTGCACTCCCAGTGAAGTTCGTGAGTTCGGACGGCAATGCCTGCGTTCCCCGGCGGTGGGCTTTGTGCAGCCAGACGTTCGAGCCAAGCGGAAGATGGTGGCATGACGACTGTCACACGAGGCCGATGATAGCCAGCACACCTAGCAGGACAGGCGGCGCGCCGTAGGGGCCCCCACTTAAAGGCTACCAACTCGGCGTCACCTCTTTCGCCGGATGACAAATGCGTTCTCAGCACGTTGAAAGCCGATTGCAGGGTAATAGGACATCGCATTCGGCGCTGACAGCAGTATGAGAGCGACCTCTTCGCCAATGACCGCCTGCGTCCGCCTGATCAGTTCCTTGCCCACGCCTCGACCCTGAAGAGCCTTGTCGACAGCAAGGTCAGAGAGGTAGCAGCAGTAGGCGTAGTCGGTGAGTGATCGACTCAGTCCCACCAGGCGTCCATCCTCCCAGGCCGAGATCACGAGGCTCGGCGCCGCGAACATGCGCGCGATTCGGGGAAGGTCAGAGGTTGGACGCGTGATCCCTGACGCGTCGAAGACCCGAACAACTTCGACTGGATCTAGCGGTACGTTGTGACGGTACTCGAGTTGAGGCATGGGATCACGAATGGGATGTGATGTTGAATCGTGTGACGCTTGACGTTAGCGCTCAGCGGACGGCGAAGCCGACTCTCGCAGCAGAGTGTTACCAGCATCTGCTGGAGACCGAAAACGATACACGGATGCGCCACGATCATGGGAAGGCGCAATGTGAGGACGAAACCCCGCAGTGGCGTTACGCCAAAACAACTCGGCTCCAACATTGCCAGGATAGCTTGCGACAGACCACTCGCCCGGATGCGCTTGGAAGAGCGCCAAGGCGGCCGCCCTCCCCGCGCCGCGGCGCCGATAGCGTGGCTCAACCCAGAACTCAGCTATCTCATGCAGCCCGCGCTCAATGTTTCGGACGAGAGCAAATCCCGCCACGTTGTCGCCCACTCGAAATAGGTACGGCGTTCGCCCCGCCTCCTGCCAGTACAGGTGCAAGTACGGGTAGTCCGTACTGGCGCCCAACTCCGACAAGTATCTGTAGAGCAGCGCTGCCACGAGATCAAGGTGCTCCCGAGCAACTCGCTCGACGATTAGGAGATGATCTGAAGTCATCATGGTGGATACAGGTTGTGCGGAGCGGCGCGCACCCCGGGGCTTGAACTTGGCACTTTATGCTTCACGCGTCCACTCCTGTGATGGCGTGGACTCATTGGTTGTTTGGGTGAAGGCGTGGTGATGAGACTGAGCTGAATCCGAGAAAAATTGCCGCCATCGTGCTTCGCACCGACAAGCTGAGCAAAAGGCGGCATGCTGGAACCTGCTTATTTAGATACCCGCTTGTCATAACCAACGCTCCAGCACCTTCGGCACCCCCGCCATCAACATCGCCACCCCCGACAGCGTCAGCATCCCCAACACAATCTGCCGAAACCTCGCCTCGCTGATGCCGTGGTACAGCTTGGCGCCCAGCAGAGTGGGCACCAGCATGGCAGGTATGACGATGGCCACCAGGGGCAGCGCTTCGCGGGTGACCAGGCCGGTGGCCAGGTAGGTGATGAAGGTCACCAGCAGCATGGCCAGGTTGAAGTTCTGGATGATGGCGCGCTGCACGTCCTTGTCCAGACCGCGCAAGGTGCACCACAGGGTGGGCAGCACGCCGGTGAAGCCGCCCAGGCCGCCCATCACGCCGCCCGCCATGCCCACCAGCGCGTCGGCCACGCGCCCGCCGCGCGTGATGCGGGGCAACTGCTTGGCCATCAGCATGGCCGGGCACCACAGCACCAGCAGCGTGCCCAGGATGACCTTGAACGCATCCATGTCCAGGCGGGGCAATACGGCCACGCCGATGGGGATGCCCGCCAGGCCGCCCAGCACAAAGGGCAGCAGGCGCGCCCGGTCAAAACCCCGGCGCACGGTGGCCGCTGCCACCAATTGGCCCGTGAGCGCGCCGCACACGGCCAGCACGGCGGCCAGGCGGGGTTCCAGTGTCCAGGCCCAGAACGACATGGCCACCATGCCAAAGCCGAAGCCCGACAGGCCCTGCACAAACCCGGCGGCCACGGCGCCCAGGGCTACGATCAACAGCACGGAATCCATTGCACCTCCACTGCTATCGGCTGCGTTCAACAATCCGCTCACGCTGAGCTTGTCGGAGCGCTGCACAAGGCTTCGACGAACTCCGCCTGAACGGCTTCGGTAGATCGCAGACACGCAATTCGTTTTAAGGGGCTGCCGAGCCAGCCGGGTCCATTGTGCAGGTTGGTTCGCAGGCGCACTCGGGCACAGGAGCACCTTGGCCCGCACACACCTTGTCCATCAATACAACGTGGCTTGCTGGCGCGCGGGCAGTTCGCGGTCGTAGGTGGCGCCGTCAAACCGGCCCTGCGTGATGGACGCGAGGATGGCGCCGGGGGTCGGCACCGTGCGCGGGGTGCCAGGCGGTACAGCGCTCCACAGGCGCGAGCGTTGGATGGCGCGGGCGCACTGGAAGTACACGGCTTGCACATCAACGACGATCACGCATTTGGGCGGCTGGCCGTTGACCGCAAACCGCTCCATCAGATCGGGCGCCACGCTGATGCGCGCGTGGCCGTTGACGCGCAGGGTTTCGCCCACGCCGGGGATGAGAAACAGCAGCGCCACGCGCGGGTCTGCCACGATGTTGCGCAGGCTGTCGGCGCGGTTGTTGCCACGGCGCTCGGGCAGGAGCAGGGTCTTATCGTCCTGCAGCTGCACAAAGCCTGCCGGGTCACCACGCGGCGAGGCGTCCAGCCCGCCAGGGCCGGTGGTGGCCAGCACGGCAAAGGGCGACGCCGCGATCATGGCGCGGTAGGCGGGGTGCACATACGGCAGCTCTTTGTGGACGGAGGCATCGCTGAGTGGGCCCAGCAAGGCCTCCAGGCGTGGCAGGGTGTCGATGGCGTGCTCGTCGCGGGCGGGGGTCATGGCGGTAGCTTCCTTGGGGTAGGGTGGCAACAGAACAGCCATGGTGCGGCAGGCCCGCCGCCCCGACAAACGACTTTGCGGCAGGTCACGCGTGCAAAAAGCGCACGTATGGAGTCCGGCACGTGGGAGTGCCGGCCCCACTGCCCTGCCCCCAGCGCATGGCACTGGCACGGCACATGCCGCGCCAGGGGCGGTGCGCAATCCGGCCCGTAGGCAAGACACGCGCCACTCCTTTGTTCAGCGTGCGGGACGCAGCTTGACGCCGGGGAAATCCACCGGCACCGCGAGCGCCACGTTCACGTAGTTGGTGAACAGGTTGAGCGCCACATGGCCCACGATCTCGACGATGTGCTCGTCGCTCCAGCCTTGGTCGCGCAGCGCCTGCACATCGGTGGCATCCACCTGGCCACGTTCATTGACCAGCTTCAGCGCAAAGCGCAGCACGGCGGCGGTGCGCGGGTCGGCGGATTCTCCCGACTGCGCGGCGGCCAAATCGTCGCCGCTCACGCCTGCCTTGCGGCCCAGCGCAGTGTGGGCGGCCAGGCAGTAGTCGCAGGCATTGCGGTTGGCCACGGCCACGGCAATCTGCTCGCCCAGTGCGACACCGATCACGCCGCCACCCAGCGCACCAAAGGCGGCCCACATGCTTTGCAGCGCGGCAGGCGAGTTGGCCACCGCGCGGAACATGTTGGGGGTGGCACCGAAAGCGCCGTGGATCTGGTCGAGCACGGTGCGCACGGAGCCGGTGGCGGCGGTGCGGTCAACGAGGGGGACGCGGGCAACGGAGGAGGAGCTAGCGGACATGGTGTGGATTTCCTTGAAGGTCATGAAAGACGGTTTGGTTTAAAGGGCCGGTGCTTGGTTAAGGGGTTAAGCACCGGGTGCCTGTTCTCAGCACCCTTGCAGTGTCCAGCGTCAGCTCGTACCATTGGACACATAAAATCCATTATTCATACCAAATCATCCAGAATCACCATGAATGCCCGCGACACCTGCACCACGCCTCTGCCAACGCAGGCACCCGCTCCGTTTGACCGGCTGTCGTCGCTGCTGGAGCGCTTTCGGGTGCGCGCCCACCTGTTCCACAGCGGCCCGCTGTGCGGCGTGACCCACTTTGCGGCGGCGCCCGGGCGCGGGTTTCTGCATGTGCTGCGCCGTGGCGAGATGGTGGTGACGCACCAGCCCCAGGCGGGGCCACCGGAGCGGCTGGAGGTAGCCGAGCCCAGCCTGCTCTTCTACGCCCGACCGCTGGAGCATTTTTTTCACAATGCACCCACGGAGGGCTCGGACTTCACCTGCGCGGCGCTGGACTTTGACGGTGGTGCCAGTCACCCGCTGGCCCGCGCCCTGCCCCCGCTGGTGCTGCTGCCCCTGGGCAAGGTGGACGGGCTGCAGCAGTCCCTTGACCTGCTGTTTGCCGAAACCGACCGCCTGCGCTGCGGCCACCGCGTGCTGGCCGACCGGCTGTTTGAAGTGGTGCTGCTGCAACTGCTGCGCTGGCTGCTGGACCACCCCGAGCAGGCGCGCATGCCGCCCGGCCTGCTCACGGGTCTCGCCGACCCTGCCCTGGCCCGCGCCCTCACCGCCTTGCACGATGCGCCGGGCCAGCCATGGAGCCTGGCGCAGATGGCGCAGCAGGCAGGCATGTCGCGCAGTGCGTTTGCGGCCCGCTTCAAGGCGGTGGTGGGCGACACCCCCGCCGACTACCTGGCGCACTGGCGGCTGACGCTGGCACAGGCCCATCTGCGCGGCGGACGGTCGTTGAAGTCGATTGCCAACGAGCTGGGTTACGCCAACCCCTCGGCGCTGTCGCGCGTGTTTGCGCAGAAGGTGGGCATGTCGCCACGGGTCTGGCTGGAGGGCCTTGCAGCATAGCGGGCTAAGCCGCCACCTCCTCTGCCCGGCTGGACGCGCGGCCCACGGGCCGCCACAATTTCCTGCGCCGGCTGCGCAGCGCCAGGATTTTGATAAAAACAGGCCCTGGCGCTTATCCTGATTGCGCAAACAGCTATTTAATTGATAGCAAAGCTCTGCAAATTAATCAGCCGCTGGAAAGGACTCACACCATGAACGCCGCTCTCACCCAACTGGCAACCGACTGCGGGCTGGCCAGCGACGCCCACACCCCGCTGCGCCTGGCCTTTGGCCTGGCCTGTGTGCAGCGCGTGCGCCATCTGCTGGAAGATCCGGAGGCCATCGAGGGCCTCGACGTGCTGGCCGCGTTCACGGCGGGCACGGTGGATGCGGCCACTTTGGCCAACGCAGCAGAGCGGCTGAAAGCGGTGGCCTCGCACCACCGGGGCTCGCAGTCGCTGGACGGGTCGGCCCATGCCGCAGTGTCGGCCACCTACGCCGTGGCCAACGCGCTGGCGGGCCGGGCGCTGGAGGCCGCCAGCTACGCGGCCTATGCCACGGTGTATGCCTATGGCGGGTATGCGGTGCAAGACCTCGCGGCGTTTGAGCCGGAGCACCAGTGGCAGGTGCAGGCGCTGCAGCGGCTGCTGGACGATGCGGCGACCCAGCGGTCGGCGAGGCCCCTTGCCGCCAGCCAGCCCTGCGCATGAGCCGCCAGCAGGTTCTCGCCGCGCTGGCCGCCCCGCTGCGCGTGATCCTGGAGGCCGAACTGGCGCAGGGCAACGTCATCGACGAGGTGGCGGACTGGCCGCCCCGGTGCGAGTTGCTCGTGATCCTGCGCCGCCCTTTCGCGACGGCCTACCCGACCGGGCCTGGCGTGGAGTTCACCGCCATCGAAAACCGGCACTACTGGAAGTCCGAATACAACCTCGATGGCGGCCGGCAGACGCTGGCGTGCGGTTTTGGCTGAGCCGGGTGATCAGACGTTGATGGCGGCCGCCGACCCGGCCTGCTTGCGCAGCTCGAACTTCTGGATCTTGCCGGTGCTGGTCTTGGGCAGCTCGCCAAACACCACGGCACGCGGCACCTTGAAGCCCGCCAGGTGCTTCTTGCAGTGCGCCATGATGTCCTCGGGCGTGGTCTGCGCACCGGCCTTCAGCTCCACAAACGCACAGGGCGTCTCGCCCCACTTGGGGTCGGGCTTGGCCACCACGGCGGCGGCCAGCACGTCGGGGTGGCGGTAGAGCACGTCTTCGACCTCGATGGACGAGATGTTCTCGCCGCCCGAGATGATGATGTCCTTGCTGCGGTCCTTGATCTTGATGTAGCCGTCGGGGTACTGCACGGCCAGGTCGCCGCTGTGGAACCAGCCGCCTGCAAACGCTTCTTCCGTCGCCTTGGGGTTCTTGAGGTAGCCCTTCATGGCGATGTTGCCCTTGAACATGATCTCGCCCATGGTTTCGCCGTCCTGTGGCACGGGCAGCATGGTCTCGGGGTCGAGCACGCGCACATCGCGCTCCAGGTGGTAGCGCACGCCCTGGCGGGCGTTGAGGCGGGCGCGCTCGCCAATGTCCAGGGCATCCCAGGCTTCGTGTTTGGCACACACGGTGGCGGGGCCATACACCTCGGTCAGGCCGTACACATGGGTCAGGTCGAACCCCATTTTTTCCATGCCCTCGATCATCGAGGCCGGTGGCGCGGCGCCCGCCACCATGGCCTTGACGCCTGCGGGGATGCCCACCTTCATCGCATCGGGCGCGTTGACCAGCAGGCCGTGCACGATGGGCGCGCCGCAGTAGTGCGTGACACCGTGGTTGCGGATGGCGTCGAAGATGGCCTGCGCGTCCACCCGGCGCAGGCAAACGTTGACGCCAGCACGCGCCGCAATGGTCCAGGGAAAGCACCAGCCGTTGCAGTGGAACATGGGCAGCGTCCACAGGTACACCGCATGTTTGGGCATGTCCCACTCCAGCACGTTGCTGATGGCATTGCTGGCGGCACCCCGGTGGTGGTAGACCACGCCCTTGGGGTTGCCCGTGGTGCCGCTGGTGTAGTTCAGCGCAATCGCATCCCACTCGTCGGCGGGCAGGCTCCAGGCAAAGGCCGCATCGCCGCTGGCCACAAAGGCTTCGTAGTCGGTGCCGCCCAGGCTTTGCACGGCGGGGCCATAAAGCGCGTCCTGCACCTCGATCACGCGGATGGGCGTGGTGCCCGTGCGCAGGGCCAGTGCCTTGGCCATGGTGCCGGTGAACTCCGGGTCCACGATGACGGCCTTGGCCTCGCCGTGGTCGAGCATGAAGGCGATGGCCTCCGGGTCGAGCCGGGTGTTGAGGGTGTTGAGCACCGCGCCGGCCATGGGCACGCCAAAGTGCGCCTCCACCATGGGTGGGGTGTTGGGCAGCATCACGGCCACGGTGTCGTTCTTGCCAATGCCGGCCTTGGTCAGCGCGCTGGCCAGCTGGCGGCAGCGCGCGTAGGTCTGTGCCCAGGTCTGGCGCAGCGTGCCGTGCGCGATGGCCAGACGGTCGGGGTAGACCTCGGCCGTGCGTTCGATGAACGACAGGGGGGACAGGGCAGCGAAGTTGGCTTCGGTGCGGGGCAGGTGCTGGTCAAAGATGGAGGTCATGGGTCGGTGCTGAGAGGTAAACAGAACGCAGCCTACCGCCCCAGGCTGACTCAAACCCTTCGGCGGCGACTCTGCTTGATACGGTACATCGCCGCGTCGGCGCTGGCCAGCAGCGTGTGCGCGTCCTGCGCGTCGCGCGGGAACAGACTCACGCCGATGCTGGCTCGCACCGGGAAGGGCTGGCCTTCGATGTCGAGCGGAGACTCGAAGGCCTGCTCCAGCTTGGCAGCGATCTGCAGGGCCGCATCTTCGGAATCCACGTTCTCGCACAACACGGTGAATTCGTCGCCCGCAAGCCGGGCCACGGTGTCGGCCTGGCGCACGGCGCCTACGATGGTGCGGGCCACGGCCTGCAGCACCAGGTCGCCCACGGCGTGCCCCCGCCCGTCATTGATGGCCTTGAAGTCATCCAGGTCCACAAACAGCAGCGCGCAGTCACGCCCGCTGCGGCGCGACAGCTCCAGCGCCTGCGCCAGGCGCTGCTCGAACATGCGGCGGTTGGGCAGGCCGGTGAGTGCGTCGTGGTGTGCCAGGTGGGCCATGGCATCGCGGCTGGCGTTGAGTTCGTTCATCTGGCGCAGGATCTGCTGCTCCATGTCTTGAAAGCTGCGCGCCAGCTCACCCACCTCGTCCTCGCGATCCACCGGCAGCACGCCGTGGGGACGGCCCTGCGGCAGTGCCTGCGTGGCGCGCACCATGGCTTTGAGGGGCTGGGTGACCACGCGTGAAACCAGCGCCGCCAGCACTACCCCCACGGCACTCAGCACCAGCAGGATCTTGAGGATGCTGTTGCCCAGGTTCACCACCTCGCCCTGGACCGCCGCCAGTGGTTGCGAGAGCCCCACCACCATGAACCGCTTTTCCTCCTCGCGCCCGAAGGGCATGCGCACGAACGAGAAGACGCGAGCCTCTTCGTCGTCAGTGCCCGGCAGGCTGAGCACCACCTCTTCCTGGTGGCCCCCGACCAGTGCGGCCACGGGCGCAAAGCTGTCCTGGATCAGGATGCGCTGGCCCCGGTCGAACCCGAAGGTCTGGCTGGCGTCCGGGTGCACCAGAAAATCGCCCCAGCGGTTGCTGAGGAAGAAACCATAAGGAGCGGGCAGCGCTGTGTTGAAGCTACGCAGGAAATGCTGCGCCGCCACACGCACCACCACCACGCCACGCACCTGCCCCCCCCGCACCACGGGCGAAGCCATGCTGAACACGGGCAGCGGCTCGGCATCGGCTGCGCCTTCGTGGTTGATGCCGAACTCCGACACATAGACCTCGCCCGGCGCCAACGCCAGGGTTTCGAACACAAAGGGGAAGTGGGCCTTCTCCTGCAGTTCGTCCTCGCTGGCGCGGACCCACGCGTCGCCAGTCCGGTCGATGCGTACCAGCTCCAGGCCAAAGTCCTGCACGCCAATGAAGCGGATCTGCAGGTAGCTCGGGTGTGTGATCAAGCTGGCACGAAACACATCAGCCAGCACGTTCTTGTCCTGCTCTATGGCCGCCACACTGGCCAGAAAAGCAGTGTCGCGCGCCACGGTGCCAAAGCCGGCTTGCATGTGGCGCGCCAGCACCTGCGTGGTGGCCAGCAACGCCTGTTCGGCCCGCCCCTGCAGGCGCGCGCGGCTGGAATCAAAGGTGTAGTAACCCGCAAGAATGGCCGCAAACACACTGAAGGACGCGAGCAGCATCCCCAGCCGCAGCGCAATGCCCCATTTCATGCGGGTTTTCATGGCTCAGAACCGGTTCGGTCGGTCGCCCGACAGGATGCGCTGCCACAGCTGCGCGCGGCGGGCCTCGTCCTCCACGGGCTCCAGCCACACAATGGCGCCTGCGGGGGCATCGCCCGACAGCGCGGGCGGCTCTTCGAGCGTGTTGGCCAGGCCCTGGCGCCGGGTCAGTTCGCGGCTGACGGAGGGGTCGAGCATGTAGTTGATCCACTCGGTGGCCAGCGCCACCTGGGTGGACCGGCGGGTGATGGCCCAGCAGTCCAGCCAGGCCAACGCCCCTTCGCGCGGTACCACGTAGCCCACGTCCAGCCCCGCATCCCGCAACTGCTTGAGCTGCTGCTGGCCATAGTTGGCATGCATGACCGCAATGCGGTGTTTGCGAAACAGCTCCAGCGACTCTTCGGGAAGGCTGTAAAACGAGCGCACGTTGCGGCGCAGGGCCACCAGATCCCGCGCCAGCGGGCCAAACTGCGCGGCGGGGATATGGAACGGCGCCATCCCCCGGTACATCGCAGCCAGCGAAAAACCGTGGCTGCTGCCGTCAAATGCCAGCACGCGCCCGCGCCAGCGGGGGTCCCACAGCACGGCAATGGAGGCAGGCGGGGTAGTGATCTGCTGGCGGTCGTAGATCAGCCCCATCTCTGAATAGGTGTAGGGCATTGCATACACATCCGAACCCTGCGCAATGCCAGCGATGGCATGCAGTTGCCGAAAGCGCGGCAGTTGCCGCTCGGTGTTGGGGATGTTGTGCACGGGCAACGGTGCGAGCAGCCGGCGGGCCACCAGCCGCGCAATTTCGGCCGTATTGGCGGCCACCAGATCAAAACCGGCTCCCTGGGGGTTGGCCAGCTTGGCACGCAGCACATCGTCAGAGGCGACGGTGGTGATCTCCACCTTGGCGCCATGGCGCTTCTCGAAAACCGCCACGATATCGGGATCGGCATACCCGGGCCAGGACAGCACACGCAGCACCGGCGCCGCATGCGCTGCCGTGGGCCACAGGCCTGTTGCCACCAGCGGCAGCAGCACAGCCACATCCCGGCGCCGCAGCATGTGCTGCGCCGAGGTGCCTGCCCCACCCACCGCCTGGTGCCGCAACGTGACTGCCATGCCGAAAGCCCCGCTTCTGCAATATCTGGTAACAAATAGTTTACGCGGACAATACGGGGTGTGACGATCCCACAGTCTTTCATTCAGGAGTTGCTTGCCCGCGTCGATGTGGTCGACATCGTGGGCCGCTACGTGCCATTGAAGAAAGGTGGCGCCAATTTCATGGGGCTGTGCCCCTTCCACGGCGAAAAATCCCCCTCGTTCAGCGTCAGCCCCGCCAAGCAGTTCTACCACTGCTTTGGGTGTGGAAAGAACGGCAATGCCATCAGTTTCCTCATGGAACACGCGGGTATGGGGTTTGTCGAGGCGGTACAGGATCTGGCCCAGCAGGTGGGCCTGCAGGTACCGGACGACGACATCTCCCCACAGGAAAAAGAGCGCGCCGCCGCCGCCCGCCAAAAGCAGGCCACGCTGACCGATGTGCTCGAAAAAGCCGCCGACGCCTACCGCCGCCACCTGCGCGAGTCACAACGCGCTATCGGCTACTTCAAAGGCCGTGGCGTCTCGGGCACCGTGGCCAAGCGCTATGGCCTGGGCTACGCACCGGAGGGTTGGCGCAGCCTGGCCAGCGTGTTCCCGCAATACGACGACCCGCTGCTGGAAGAGAGCGGGTTGGTCATAGTCAACGACGAAGATGGCGGCAAGCGCTATGACCGGTTTCGCGACCGGGTGATGTTCCCCATCCGCAACGTCAAGGGCGAATGCATCGGCTTTGGCGGGCGGGTGTTGGGCGATGACAAGCCCAAGTACCTCAACTCACCCGAAACCCCGGTGTTTCACAAGGGGCGCGAACTGTATGGCCTTTTCGAGGCGCGCACCGCCATCCGCGAGCACGGCTACGCGCTGGTAACCGAAGGCTACATGGACGTGGTGGCGCTGGCGCAGCTGGGCTTTCCGAATGCGGTGGCCACGCTGGGCACGGCCTGCACACCTGAACATGTGCAAAAGCTTCTGCGCTTTACGGAATCGGTGGTGTTCAGCTTCGATGGCGACGCGGCAGGTCGGCGCGCTGCGCGCAAGGCACTCGACGGCGCCCTGCCCCACGCCACGGACACACGCAGCATCAAATTCCTCTTCTTGCCTGCAGAGCATGACCCCGACAGCTTCATCCGCGCCAACGGCACGGACGCTTTTGCCCGGCACGTGAGCGAAGCCGTGCCGCTCAGCCGCTTCCTGGTTGAATCAGCAAGTGATGGCTGCGATCTGGCCACCGCCGAGGGCCGCGCCCACATGGCCAGCAACGCCCGCCCGCTGTGGACGGCACTGCCCGATGGCGTGCTCAAGCGCCAGGTGCTCAGCGATCTGGCGGACCTGACCCAGCTCAAGGCCCAGGACCTGGCCGACCTGTGGGGCCAGGCCACGTCGCGCGAGGCACCCCGGTCCTCTCACTCTGGCCACCCTGGCGCAGGCAGTGCGCCAGCCCGGCAGGCCCCGGCGGCCTACGATCACGAACCGCCGTCCTGGGACGCCCCGCCCGATGCCGGAGCGTGGCCGCCCCAAGGGGAACCGGCCGGAGGATATCCAGGCAGCTATGGCAATGGCAGCGGCTACGGCAACAACAGGCCCGCATTCCGCAAGGGTGGCGACTGGAAGAGCAACTGGAAGAAAAAGGACAAGGACTCCCCCTGGCCACCCCAGCCCCGCCTGCCACACACCCCCACGGCCAGCCGAGCGGACCATGCTGCGCGCCTGCTGCTGTCGCACATGGCGTTTCTGGAGGAGCTGACCCACGACGACCACACCACCCTGTGCGCGCAGCCCGCCCCCCACGGCCCGCTGTTCAGCTGGCTGGAAGCGCAGTTTCATGAACATGGCCCCTTGGCCTGGGCTGTGCTGCGCGAAAGCCTGCGCGAGCACGAATGCGAAGCGCTGGCCGTCAAGGTGATGACGGGCTCGCACGCCCAGACCGAAGGCGCAATGCAGGAGCTGCGACTGGAACTGCGCGACCTGCTCAACCGCATGCAGATTGAGGACATCGAGGCACAGCAAAAGCTATTGATGCTCCAAGCGGCTGATGACCCGACGGCCCTGGAGCGTTACCGCGCTTTGGAACAAAAGCGCAGGGTTTTACTCGGCGTGGCTGCAAAGGCGGCTTGAAATCAGCGCCAAAGGTATAATGTAGGGTTAGTTATTGGCAAGAGCGACAGCAGCACCTCCGAGCCGGACCACCGTGACAAACGCGCACAACCGTCCAACCATCGCAAGGACTGCACACCAAATGATCGCCCAGACATCTTGCCCCTGAGGGCCTCCCCTCAAAGCGCAAAGCCCTCGTAGCTTTGCGTTGCCACCCGCGCCGGGACCTGAGGCGCTTGCGTTTTCTTTGTGTCCGTTTTTGATCCTGAGGTTGTTCCATGCCCGCTCAAAAGTCCGCGAAGCCACTCAAGTCTGCTCCAGGTACCGCCGCAAAGGCTGCCACCAAAACCGCTGCCAAAGCCCCGGCCAAGGCTGCTTCTCAAAAAGCTGCCGCCGCGCCCGCCCCGGTTGCCAAGAAAGTGAAAACTGTGCCTGTGAAAAGTTCTGCCGAGCTGACCAAAGCTGCCGATGAATTGCTGAAGAAAAAGCCTGCCCGCGCCAAGGCTGCAGCATCCGACGACGAAGAAACCCCGAAGAAGCGCCCAGGCCGCCCTGCCAAGGCCGCTGGTGCCGCCGAAGCCAAAGCCCCCGCCAAGCGCGGACGCAAGCCCAAGGCTGCGGCCGCTGGCGACGAAGGCGGTGACGACACCGACCTGTCCGACATCGAGGCCGACCTGGAAGGTGAAGTCGAAGAAACCACCGAAACCGCAGCCACGGTTGAGAAGGTCAAGCCGCTGCGCATGAAGATCAGCAAGGCGAAGGAACGCGCCTTGATGAAGGAATTCGGCCTGGACGAAACCGTCCTGTCCGAAGAGGACATGGCCAAGCGCCGTGCGCGCCTGAAGGCCCTGATCAAGCTGGGCAAGACGCGCGGCTACCTCACCCACGTTGAAATCAACGACCACTTGCCCGACAAGCTGGTCGATGCCGAAACCCTCGAAGCCGTCATCACCACGCTGAACGACCTGGGTGTGGCGGTGTACGAGCAGACGCCCGACGCTGAGGCGCTGATCATCACGGACAACGCCCCCGCAGGCGCTACCGAAGAAGAGGCGGAAGAAGCCGCTGAAGCCGCGCTGTCCACGGTGGACTCGGAGTTCGGCCGCACCACAGACCCGGTTCGCATGTACATGCGCGAAATGGGCACCGTGGAGCTGCTGACCCGCGAAGGCGAAATCGAAATCGCCAAGCGCATCGAAGGCGGCTTGATGGCCATGATGGAGGCGATCAGCGCATCGCCCGCCACCATCGCCGAGATCCTGAATATGGGCGAAGACATCCGCGAAGGCAAGGTCGTGATCTCGACCATCGTGGACGGCTTCTCCAACCCCAACGAGGCCGACGACTATGTGGCCGAAGAAGACTTCGACGAATTCGACGAAGCCGATGACGACGACGGCAAGGGCGGCTCCAAGGCGCTGACCAAGAAGCTCGAAGAACTCAAGAAGCAGGCGCTGGAGCGCTTTGACAAGCTGCGCGAGCTGTTCGAGAAGGTCCACAAGGTGTACGACAAGGAAGGCTACGGCACCCCTGCGTACGTGAAGGCGCAGCAGGCCCTGTCGGCCGAGCTGATGACCATCCGCTTCACTGCCAAGACCATCGAGAAGCTGTGCGACATGGTGCGTGGCCAGGTGGACGATGTGCGCAAGAAGGAACGCGAGCTGCGCCGCATCATCGTGGACAAGTGCGGCATGCCCCAAGAGACGTTCATCAAGGACTTCCCGCCCAACCTGCTGAACCTGCAGTGGGTCGAAAAGCAGGCCACTGCTGGCAAGCCCTGGTCGGCCGTGATTGCGCGCAACATCCCGCCCATCCAGGACCTGCAGCAAAAGCTGATGGACCTGCAGTCGCGCGTGGTCGTGCCACTGGCAGAGCTGAAAGGCATCAACAAGCGCATGAACGAAGGTGAAGCCACCTCGCGCGATGCCAAGAAGGAAATGATCGAGGCCAACCTGCGCCTCGTGATCTCGATTGCCAAGAAGTACACGAACCGCGGCCTGCAGTTCCTCGATCTGATCCAGGAAGGCAACATCGGCCTGATGAAGGCGGTGGACAAGTTCGAATACCGCCGTGGCTACAAGTTCTCGACGTACGCCACGTGGTGGATCCGCCAGGCCATCACCCGCTCGATTGCCGATCAGGCGCGCACCATCCGCATCCCGGTGCACATGATCGAGACGATCAACAAGATGAACCGCATCAGCCGCCAGCACTTGCAGGAGTTTGGTTTTGAGCCCGATGCATCCATCCTGGCCGCCAAGATGGAGATCCCGGAGGACAAGATCCGCAAGATCATGAAGATCGCCAAAGAGCCGATCTCCATGGAAACGCCGATCGGGGACGACGACGACAGCCACCTGGGCGACTTCATCGAAGACGGCGCCAACACCGCGCCCATCGAAGCCGCCATGCAGGCCGGCCTGCGCGACGTGGTCAAGGACATCCTGGACGGCCTGACCCCGCGCGAAGCCAAGGTGCTGCGCATGCGCTTTGGTATCGAGATGACCAGCGACCACACGCTGGAAGAAGTGGGCAAGCAGTTTGACGTGACGCGCGAACGCATCCGCCAGATAGAAGCCAAGGCGCTGCGCAAGCTCAAGCACCCTAGCCGCTCGGACAAGCTGCGCAGCTTCATCGACTCGCTGTAATCCCTGCCCAGCCAGCGGCACACTGAACCCCAGCATTCGTTCAGCACAACGCCCTGCCCCGCAATTGCGGCGCAGGGCGTTTTTCATGGCCAATCCGTTGCGCAAGGCCCAGCGCGTTTACCCTGATACTCCCGACAGCAGACTGACAGCTTGGATGGTGACCATTGCCACCACGTCCAATCAAAAATTGGGAGACTTCCCTGCAGCGTTGCAAGCCGCCCTCTTGCGGTGAGGCTGCGCAGAGAAGCCGACCCTGCTGTCCGGTTGCGTGAAGGACATGCTTTTCACCCCCGCGTTTTCACGAGGTACCCCATGACCCCCCTCAGCCGCCGCAAGGCACTCGCACATGCTGCACTCGCCGCTACGGCGTGGACCGCTTTGACCCCGGCCGCATGGGCGCAAGCCAGCGCCACGGCAGCCCGCCCCACCGCCCCCAAGGCCCCCAAACTGGCGGGCACACTGCGCATCGTGATCCCGGCCAACCCCGGGGGCGGCTGGGACCAGACGGGCCGCGCGCTGGGAGCGGCCCTGGCTGCGGTGGGCGCGGCGGACCAGATCGAGTACGAGAACATTGGCGGCAAGGGCGGCACCATCGGCCTGGCCAAATACGCCGAAAAATACGGCAACGACCCCAACACCCTGCTGATGGGCGGCATGGTGATGGTGGGTGCCGTGGCGCTGCAAAAGCCCGCCGTGGACATGAGCCACATCCAGCCCATTGCCCGGCTCACCAGCGATTACCTGGTGGCAGCGGTAGCCGCCAAATCCCCCATCAAGAACACCAAGGACCTGGCCGATGCCATGCGCGCCGACCTGCGCGCCCTGCCGGTGGCGGGGGGCTCGGCCGGTGGGGTGGACCACATCTTCGCCGGGGTGCTGGCCCGTGCCTCCAAGGCCAAGCCGGAAGACCTGGTCTACAAACCCTTCCCCGGTGGCTCTGAGGTGGTGGACGCCCTGGTGTCGGGCAACGCGGCGGTGGGGCTGTCGGGCTACAGCGAATTCAGTGATGCGATAGCCGCAGGCAAACTGCGCGCCATCGGCGTGTCGTCCCGCCGCAGCGCCTTCGGCCTGCCCGCCTTCCGCGAGCAGGGGCTGGATGCCACCATGGCCAACTGGAGGGGCGTGTTCACCGGCAAAGGGGTGCCCAGCGCCCGCATGGCCGAGATGCTGGCCGCCGTGGAGGCCGCCACCGCCCATGAATCCTGGCTGCGCACGCTCAAAAGCAATCGCTGGGAACCCTCTTGGCTGACAGGCAAGGATTTGGCAGAGTTCATGGAACTGGACCTCACCACGGCACGGGTGATGGTGTACCTGCTCAAGCTGAAGGCATGAAGTGCAACAAGGCCTCTGTGCGGCTGCGGGGCGCCACCCTCGGGCCATACCGGTTTCAGGTTGCAGGCGACGTGCAGCAAGATGGAAAACCGAGATCAACCTTGGGAGCTGACCGATGAAAATGTCCAACCACTCCATCGGCGCACGCATGGCCACCGCACTGGGCCTGGTGCTCGCGCTCCTGCTGGGCGCTGCCCTGTTCGGCATTGCGGCCCTGTACAGCAGCCTGGGCACCTACGAGACCACGGTGCAGGAACGCGTGGCCCAGGAACGTGCGGTGAGCCGCATGGAAAACGAGTTCAAGACCCAGGTGCAGGAGTGGAAGAACACCCTGCTGCGGGGTGAGGATTCGCGCAAGCGCGAACTGCACTGGGCAGCGTTCCAGGCCAGTGAAAAGCGGGTGGCCGACGCCGCCAAGGCGCTGGAGCCGCAACTGACCGATGCGCAGGAAAAGGCAGCGCTGCAGAAATTCACCCAAGCCCACGCGCAGATGGCACAGGGCTACCGCAAGGGTTTTGAGGTGTTCCAGTCGCTCGGTTTTGTGCCCTCTGCGGGTGACGCGGACGTGGCCGACATCGACCAGGGCCCGGCCAAGCTGCTCACCGCACTGAGCGAGCAGGTGGCCGCCAGCAGCGCGACCATTGCAGAGCAGGCGGCCCTGAGCGCGCGGCGTGCGCTCATCAGCAGCCTGGTAGCGCTGGCACTGGTCACGGCCCTGGGCGGCTGTGCGGGCTGGCTGCTCACACGCTCGGTAGTGCGCCCGCTGCGGGTGGCGGTCTCGGTGGCCAACAAGGTGGCGGCCGGCGATCTGACCACCACCATCGAGGTCGATGGCAAGGACGAACCCGCGCGGCTGCTGGAAGCCCTGCGCACCATGCAGGAGAACCTGGAAAACGTGGTGTCGGGCGTGCGCAGCAACGCCGAGGGCGTGGCCAGTGCCAGCGCCGAGATTGCCCAAGGCAATGTGGACCTGAGCATGCGTACCGAAGAGCAGGCCTCGTCGCTGGACGAAACCACCTCTTCGATGCAGCAGCTGCAGGCCACCGTGCAGCAAAACGCCTCCAACGCCCAACGTGCCAGCGAGCTGGCCAAGAGCGGCGCATCGGTGGCCCAGCGCGGTGGCGACGTGGTAACGCAGATGGTGACGGTGGTTCAGGGCATTCAAGACAGCTCACGCCGCATTTCCGACATCATCGGCGTCATCGACAGCATCGCGTTTCAGACCAACATCCTGGCGCTCAATGCTGCCGTGGAAGCAGCCCGCGCCGGCGAGCAAGGGCGCGGCTTTGCCGTGGTGGCCAGCGAGGTGCGCAACCTGGCCACCCGCAGTGCCAGCGCCGCGCGCGAGATCAAGGCGCTGATCCAGACCAGCGTGGAGCGCGTGCAGGCCGGCTCTGACCTAGCCCGCAACGCGGGCAGCACCATGGGCGAAGTCGTCTCGTCCATCCAGGGCGTGAGCGCGCTCATGGACGAAATCAGCCAGGCGAGCGCGGCCCAGACCTCCGACATGCTGCGCGTCACCCAGGCCATCGTGCGCATGGATGAAACCACCCAGCAAAACGCTGCCCTGGTGGAAGAAAGCGCCGCCGCCGCCGGCAGCCTGAGCGGCCAGGCCCGCCAGCTGGTGGAGGCCGTGGAGGTGTTCCGCCTGCGCCACCAGCAGCCGCAGCTTCAGAACCTTCACCACAACCCGGCGGGGCAGCGCGCCCTGACGGCACCGCAGGGTTGATGAATAGCTATAAAAAACATAGCTACCAGCGCTTATCACATAAGCGCTAACGCCCAAAAATCTTCAAATTTCGGCTCGACCGAACGCAGCCTGACCCGGCAGACGACTTCGTGCGGGCGACGCAGGATTACGCCCTTCGGGCAACCCACGCGCCGCGCATCGCAGCCCCGCGTCAATCCATCGTCACGTGGGCGTTTTTCACGACCTGCGCCATGCGCGCCACCTCGGATCGAAAGAACGCGGCTGCTGGCTCCGGAGGGGTAAGCTTGATTTCGTAGCCCTGGGCGATGAGCGCATCGCGCGCCTCGGGCATTTCCATCGCGGCCTTGAAGGCGGCGTACAGGCGTTGCAGCTCGGCCTTGGGCAGGCCGGCAGGCCCCACCGGGGCGATCCAGCCGTCAAGCTCGTAGCCCGGCAAGCCCTGCTCCGCAATGGTGGGCACACCGGGCAACGACGGCACGCGGCTGGCCGTGGTCAAGCCCAGGGCGCGCAGCGCTCCCGACTTGATGTGCGCTGCCGCAGGCGCTACCGCCACCACGGCCAACTGCACCTGGCCGCCCAGCACATCGTTCATGAGCGGGCCCATGCCCTTGTAGGGAATGTGCTGGATCGACACCTTGGCCTGGTCCACGAACATGGCTGCGGCCAGGTGCAGGATGGTGCCGTTGCCCGACGAGCCGTAGTTGAGGACGCCGGGCTTGGCCCTGGCCAGCGCGATCAGCTCCTGCACGGTCTTGACGGGCACCGAGGGGTGGGCCACCAGCACAAAGGGCGTGGCGCCAAGGATGGTGATGGGCGTGATGTCGGCGAGCGAGTCGAACGGAATGTTCTTGTACACGCTGGGGTTGACCACGTGGTTGTTGGACACCACGCCAATCACAGAGCCGTCCTTGGGCGCCCGCACGATCTGCGTGGTGCCGGTGATGCCGCCCGCGCCCGGCAGGTTCTCGATGACCACGGGCTGGCCCAGCGCCTTGGCCAGGCTGGTGCTGATGGCACGGATGGCGCCGTCGGCCCCCGAGCCCGCCGACAGCGGCAGGATCACGCGCAGCGGCTTGCCATCGCCCTGGGCACGCGCCAGGCGGGGCAGGCCCCAGGCGGCGGCGCCCAGCGCGGCCGCGCCGGTGGCGAGGGCCTGGCGGCGCGTGAGCACGCTGCGAGCGGCAGGCGTGTCGTGGGGTGAAGCGGGGGCAGTGGTGGTGCGTGGCATGGGTTTGTCTCCGGTCGTGGTCAGGGAACCCTGGGCGGTGGTCTGCGCCACATTGCTATGCCCGGGGATGGTTTCAAAAAATCAGGCGATGGCCCCGGCGGCGTGCAACGCCGCCACCTCATCGGCCGTGTAGCCCAGGCCCTGCAGCAGCTCGGCCGTGTGCTGGCCCAGGCGGGGCGGGTCGCAGCGCACATCGAGCCGCTGGCCGTCCATACGCAGCGGCATCAGCGTGATCTGCGCGGTCTGCCCGGCACGTTCGCCATCGGGCAGCGTGATGTCGGCCAGTCCGCCCGTGGCTTGCAGGTGCGGGTCGTCAAACAGTTCTTCGGGCCGGCGGATGGGTGCAAACGGCAGGCCGTGGCGTTCGAAGATCGCGGCCAGTTCGTCGGCCGTGTGCTGCGCCAGCCGCTCGCGCAGCACGGGCATCAGCGTGGGGCGGGCGCGCACGCGGTCGTTGTTGGTGGCCAGGCCGGTGTCGGCCTTCAGGTCGGCATAGCCCATGGCGTCGCAGAAGGTCTGCCACTGCGCATCGCTCACGGCGGCCAAAAAGATCTGCCCGCCATCCTTCACGCTGAACACGTCGTACACGGCCCAGGACGAAATGCGGTCGGGCATGGGGGCCGCCGGTTTGCCGGTGACGGCGTACTGCATCATGTGCTGGCCGACCAGGAACACGTTGTTCTCGAACAGGGCCGAGTCCACCTCCTGCCCGCGCCCGGTGATGCCGCGCTGCATCAGCGCGGCCATCGCGCCAATCGCGCCGAACATGCCGCCCATGATGTCGTTCACGCTGCTGCCCGCGCGCAGCGGGTCGCCAGGGCGGCCGGTCATGTAGGCCAGGCCGCCCATCATCTGCACCACCTCATCGAGCGCCGTGCGGTGCTCGTACGGGCCGGGCAAAAAGCCGGTGTGGTTGACGTAGATGAGGCGCGGGTTGAGCTGGCTCAGCGCGGCGTAGTCCAGGCCGTATTTGGTCATCACGCCCGGTTTGAAGTTCTGCGCCACCACATCGGCCGACGCGGCCAGCTTGCGCGCTGCCGCCAGGCCCTCGGGGCTGCGCAGGTCGAGCGCGATGCTCTTCTTGTTGCGGTTGAACATGGGGAAAAAGCCCGCGCCCGCACCCAGCAGGTGGCGCGTGCGGTCGCCGTCCACCGGCTCGACCTTGATGACCTCGGCACCCAAGTCGGCCAGCACCATGCCGCAGGTGGGGCCCATGACCATGTGGGTGAACTCCACCACGCGCAGGCCTTCGAGCGGCAGGCGGGGGGACGAGAGAGGGGGGGATGTGTCGTGCATGTTCAGAGCGTTCAGAAAGGGGTTCAGGCCGTTGCTGCTTCGCGCAGCACTGCAGGTGCGGCATTCTGCGGCAGCCCGGCCTGCCATAGGGTGCCATGCAGGGTCTCGCCCGCCAGCCATCCGGCCACGCGCTGGCGCAGCGCGAGCAGCGCAGTCACATCGATGCCGGTGGCAACGCCCATGCGCTCCAGCATGAACACCAGGTCTTCGGTGGTGACATTGCCGCTGGCGCCCGGCGCGTGCGGGCAGCCGCCAATGCCGGCCAGGCAGGCGTCAAAGCGCGTGATGCCTGCCTGCCAGGCGGCAACCACATTGGCCAGGCCCATGCCGCGCGTGTCGTGGAAGTGCGCGCAGGCCAGGCGGTCGCCCACCAGCGCACGCGCTTTGCCAAACAGGCGGGCGACCGAGGCCGGGTCGGCATAGCCCACGGTGTCGGCCAGGCTCACGCGGTCGGCGCCCGCATCCAGCAGCGCTTGCATCAGGCGCAGCACCTCGCTCTCGGCCACCTCGCCCTGCAAGGTGCAACCAAAGGCCGTTCCCACGCCACCTTCGATCAATGTGCGGCTGCCGCTGGCATCGCGCAGCGCGCGGATGTGGGCCACCTCGGCCACCACCTCGTCGGGCGTCTTGCGCAGGTTGGCCAGGCTGTGGGCGTGGCTGGCAGACAAGGGCACCACCATCAAGTCAGCGCCCTGCTCCAGCGCGCGTTCGGCGCCTTTGTAGTTGGGCACGAGCACCGAGGCCACCAGGCCCGGCAGGGTTTTGGCGTGGGCCAGCACCTCGGCCGTATCGGCCAGCTGGGGCAGCAGCCGGGCGGGCACGAAGGAGCCCACCTCGATCTCGCGCTGGCCAGCGGCGTAGGCGGCGTTGATCCATTCGATCTTGTGCGCGGTGGAGACCACGGTGGCAATGCTTTGCAGGCCGTCGCGCAGACCCACTTCGCGGACGGTGGCACGCGCCGGGGTGGTGGAAGCGGTAGAGGGGGTAAGCACTGCGTTGTCTCCGGCGGGTGGTGTTCTGCCGTCGATTCTAGAAATTCCCAACAGAATCAAAAAATACATTTTGGAAGCCATATGATTCCAAACAGGAATATCAAACACCTGGAGACAAGCCCATGCGCGATCTGGACCTGCAGACCCTGCGCCTCTTTGCCGCCGTGTGCGAGCAGCGCAGCATCGCGCGCGTGGCCGAGCAGGAGTCCATCGTGGGCTCGGCCATCAGCAAGCGGCTGGCGCAGCTGGAAGACACCGTGGGCACGCCCCTGCTACTGCGCAAACGCCGTGGCGTGGTGCCCACCCCGGCGGGCGAAACCCTGCTGGAGCACGCGCGCACCATGCTGGCCAGCGTGGGCCAGATTGAACGCGACATGGCGGCCTATGCCACCGGCACGCGGGGCCATGTGCGCATGCTGGTCACGGCCTCGGTGATGGCCGAATCACTGGCAGACGACGTGGCCGCTTTTCTGCAAGATCCGGCGCACCGCGACATCCAGGTAAGCCTGGAGGAGCGCGTGAGCCCGGACGTCGTACAGGGCATCCGTGACGGCAGTGCCTCCATCGGCATCTGCTGGGACGCGGCCGACCTGACAGGCCTGGAAACCTGCGGCTACCGTACCGACCACCTGGCCGTGGTGGCACATGCGCTGCACCCGGTGGCCCAGCACCAGAGCGTGCGTTTTGCCGACGTGCTGGACCATGAATTCGTCAGCATGCCCGCACTGAGCGCCGTGCAGGTGTTGCTGGCGCGCGCTGCGGCCGTGGAGGGAAAGATGCTGGCGCACCGGGTGCTGGTGTCCAACTTCGATGCGGCACTTCGGGTGGTGCGGGCCAACCTGGCCATCAGTGTCGTGCCGCGCGAAGTGGCCCTGCCTTTTGCCCAGACTGCGCCCATCCGGGTGGTTCCACTGAGCGACCCTTGGGCCCGACGGCGCTTCGCCATCTGTTACCGCAGCGCCCAGATGCTGGCCCCGGCCGCACAGTTGCTGGTCAGCCACCTGGCAGGGCTGGGCCGTCAGGAATGACCGTCTAGGAGCCTGTCAGGCATGGCGAATGGACCGCAGCGGTCCATTTTTGGCTTCGCCGCTCTTCGAGAACACCGCCTTTTTTGCCCCATAGCCGGGCTATGGGGCTGCAAATCCGGCAAAAACTGTCCTCGCTGGGGCCAGTTTTCGCTTTCGACGCTCCAAGTCCTAGAGGCTCCTAGAACCGTGGCCCTACCGCAACAGTTTGACTTGTAACACAGGTTTTTCGGGGTGTAGCGCATGTGTGGTGTGCGTTCTGAGCTACCAAACTTGTAGCAAAATGGGTTCCGCGCTATAGTCTCAGCGCATCACCGGGCCCGGCATTCGCCCACCCGAATGAATATTTGATCCAACACTTGCGCGAGGAGAAGCGTCCATGAGCTCCAAAGAAAATGCCGCCATCAACCAGTTGTTCGAGCGGCTCGAATGCCGTTACGCACTGCGCGTGCTGTGGGCCCTGAAGGACGGTCACCCCCAGACCTTCCGCCTGCTGCAGGACAGCGTGGGGGGCATCACCCCCAACACGCTCAACACCCGCATCAAGGAACTGCGCGAAGCCGGTTTTGTAGACCACGGCAGCGACGGCTACACCGTCACCCCCTCGGGCGCCGACCTGCTCAAGCGCCTGTCGGACGTGCAGGCCTTCGCCACCCGCTGGGTCGCTGGCCGCGCCAAAAAAGCCTGACGCCAAACCGCCCCCCCGCCCCACTCAGGGAAAAGCCCCGCCGGACCTCCGCGCGGGGCTTTCGTTAAAATAGGGGTCAAAAATGCTGCTAGCGCTTAACTATCAAGCGCCAATAGCTCTTTTTTTAATAGCAAACAAGGAATTTCACCCATGGCACTGACCACCACCGCATCCGGCCTGCAATACGAAGACACCACCGTGGGCGAAGGCGCCGAAGCCACCAAGGGCCAGAACGTGTCGGTGCACTACACCGGCTGGCTCTACAACAACGGCGAGCAAGGTGCCAAGTTCGACTCCAGCCGCGACCGCAACGACCCCTTCGAGTTCTCGCTGGGCGCGGGCATGGTCATCAAGGGCTGGGACGAAGGCGTGCAAGGCATGAAGATCGGTGGCCAGCGCACCTTGATCATTCCTGCCGCCCTCGGCTACGGCGCACGCGGCGCGGGCGGCGTGATTCCACCGAACGCCACGCTCAAGTTCGATGTGGAACTGCTCAAGGTCGGCCGCTGAGCACTGCGCCCTGTGACGCACCAAACACAAAGCGGCCTGGGGCCGCTTTTTTTGTGCCCGCACTTCACGCGTGAAACTGGTGCGCCTCTCGGGGGAGAGGATCCGGGGGCCTCAATCAAAAAGCGCTTCGTCCAGCCGCTTGAATTTGGCGTCACCCACCGCCTCGCGGATCTTGGGTGCCAGCGCCGCCAGATCCTCAAAGCTGCCCGCCCCTTCCACCGCCAGATTCAACCGGAACCCACGCAGCCCCAGCCCCGCTGTCAGTTCGGTGGCGATCGGGTAGGCCGCCTGGTAACGCTCCTTGGGTGAGCGCCCGGAGCCCTCCAGCGGCGACGCCACCGTCCCCAGATCGGTGGCAGGTGCAGGCTCTGCCGTCGCATCAGGCGGGGTGGCAAAAGCTGCAGGCAGAGACTGCCCCGGCAGCGGAGCCAGCAGTCCCTGCGCAATCATGGCCTGGACATCCTCCTGCGTGATCCCCATGGCTGCCGTGGCCGCCAGTATTTCGCCCGTAGAGCGCTTTCCGTCAAAAAGAATAAAAGCCGAGCGCTGGCGTGAGCTGAGGCTACCGCGCCGATCCTTGAGCGCTTCCTGCCCTGCCTGCGTTTTGACGAGAACCATGAATCTCCTTGAGCTGAACCATTGTGGTGTGACCGAAGCTCACCCCGACAGGTAAGCTTTTACGTCCCAGATTCTCACGTTTGCGCAGGCTTGGTAATCGGGGTTTACGCATAACCCATTAGCAGGCGCACGGGCAGGGCACTCCAGCCTGCCAACCCAAGTCCCCCTACATCTCGGACCGGATGCGCGGCAGCGCCGGGGCAGGCCGGGTCAGCCAGCTCACCACCACCGTCACCGCCAAGCCGGTGGGCACGCCAAACACCCCGGCCGAGACGGGCTGAATACCAAACCACAGCCCGTCTGCCAGCATCCAGCTGGGCAGCGCGCGCATGGCGGGCACATGCGACAGCAGGTAGTACACCGCCACGCCAAGCCCTGCCAGCATGCCCGCCACCGCCCCCTGCCGCGTGGTGCCGCGCCAGAAGATGCCCAGCACCATCACCGGCACAAAGGCCGAAGCCGCCAACGAGAACGACGCCGACACCATCGGCAGAATCTCAGAGGGTTTGAGCGCCGCTACAAATGCCGCCGACAGGGCCACGGACAGCAAGGCAAACTTGCTCAGAATCACACGCTGCTCCGGCGACGCCTGGCGCTTTGCGTCCTGAAAATACAGGTCGCGCACCAGGGCGTTGCTGATGGTGAGCAACAGCCCATCAGCGGTAGACAGCGCTGCCGCCAGCCCGCCAGCCGCCACCAGGCCCGAGACCACATAGGGCAAGCCCCCCAGCTCCGGCGTGGCCAACATGATGAGGTCGGCCCCCAGCCGGATCTCTCCAAACTGCACGATGCCGTCAGCGTTCACGTCTTCCACCGACAACAGCGAGCTGTCCACCCGCGCCCATTGGGCCATCCAGGTGGGCAAAGCCTCGAAACTGCTGCCCACCAGGTTTTGCATGACCTCGAATTTCACCAGCACCGCCAACGCGGGCGCACTCAGGTACAGCAAGGCGATGAAAAACAGCGACCACGCCACCGATGCCCGCGCCGCCGACACCGTGGGCGAGGTGTAGTAGCGCGTGAGCAGGTGCGGCAAGCCTGCCGTGCCCACCATCAGGCAGAACATGAGCGCCAGGAAGTTGCGGCGCGTCAGCTCGTAGTCGCGTTGCTCATCGGGCGTGCCCTGCGGGTCACCCACATACGCCTGGCTGTGCAGGGGCAAGCCGCCCAGGGGACGCGCACGCTCGTAGTTCTCGCGCATTTCGCGGGTCCAGCGTTCGCGCGCCGCTGCGGCATCGCGCGGCAGGGCCGCCAGCTCGCGGCTGGCCGTGACGATCAAACCTACATCGGCGTTCTGGGTGCGCAGCGCGCGAATGCGTTCCCGCCCTTTCTCGCGCTCACGCTCCAGGGCGCCTTCCACATCACGCAGCCGCGCCTCAAAATCCTGGGCGCGCCGCAGGTAGGTCTGCACCACCTGATGCTCTGCGGGGGAATCGAGCAGCTGCGCTTCCAGGTCGGCGATCTTGCTGATCTGCGCGCCATAGACTGCGGGCGCCAACGGGTTGCCCAATTGTTTGTACGCCAGCCAGGACACCGGGATCAGGAACGCCAGCAGCACCACCACATACTGCGCCACCTGCGTCCAGGTGATGGCGCGCATGCCACCGAGGAAGGAGCACAGCAGCACCCCGCCCAGGCCCAGCATGATGCCGATCTCGAACTGCACACCGGTCAGGCGCGAAGCGATCAGCCCCACGCCGTAAATCTGCGCCACCACATACGTGAACGAACAGAGCACCGCCGCCAGCGCCGCAATCACACGCGGCCACCGGCCGCCAAAACGCACATGGAAAAAATCGGGCACGGTGTACAGGCCCATGGCGCGCAGGTGCGGTGCGATCAGCATCGCCACCAGGCAAAAGCCTCCCGTCCACCCCAGCAGATAGGCCAGCCCCCCGGCCTGCCCCGGTGTGCCGGAAAAACCCTGCAGGTAAAGCGCCCCCGACAGACTGATGAACGATGCGGCACTCATCCAGTCTGCCGCTGCCGCCATGCCGTTGTACATGGGCGGAATGCGCCGACCCGCCACGTAGTATTCCTCGGGGTCGGTGGTACGGCCATAGACACCGATGCCCGCGTAGACCATCACCGTGAGGAACAGAAAAATGGGCCCGATCCAGTGCCGCGAAAGCCCCTGGTGCTCTGCCCAGGTCATCAGCGCCAGAAAGGCTAGCACACCGGTCACATACAGCGCCAGGATGCGGTGCAACCGCCACAGATAGGCCCGGTCGGTGTCGGAAGAATTGTTTTCAGCCATGGTCAGCCGTGGGGGCGGTCCGCGTCGTCCGAAAGGGCGACGGCATCCGCTGCGAGGCGCTCCGCATCCTGCCGTTCGAAGCGGTTCATGGCCCAGCCATAGACCACCACAATGCCAATGAACACCAGCACGGCCCCCTGCGCCGCAATCCAGTAACCCAGGGGCCAACCGCCAAAGACCAGCACTTGCAGGTCCCGGGCGAAGTAGGTGGCACCGAACGACACCAGCGCCCACAGCAGCAGCAAGCCGGCCTTGAGCTTGAGGTGCCGCACATCGTGCAGATCGGGCGGGAACGGACCCGCCATTTCGGCATCTGCAGAACGCCGGTGCTGCTGCGGGGGCTGCATCACAGGCACAGCATCAGGGACGCAGTGGCGGGTGGTGCAGTCGGCACATGGCAGCCCGGTCGGAGCGTCAGCCTGCCAGTTGCTGCCAGGTGGCGATCACGCTGTCGGGGTTGAGCGAGATCGACGAGATGCCTTCCTTGGCCAGCCACTGCGCAAAGTCAGGGTGGTCGCTGGGGCCCTGGCCGCAGATGCCGATGTACTTGCCCTGGGCCAGGCAGGCCTTGATGGCCTGATGAATCAGTGCTTCGACAGCGGGGTCGCGCTCATCAAAGTCCTGCGCCAGCAGCTCCAGGCCCGAATCACGGTCCAGGCCCAGCGTGAGCTGGGTCAGGTCGTTGGAGCCGATGGAGAAGCCGTCGAAGAACTCCAGGAAGCGCTCGGCCAGGATGGCGTTGCTCGGCACTTCGCACATCATGATGACCTTGAGGTCGTCCTTGCCGCGCTGAAGGCCATGGGTGGCCAGCAGCTTGGTCACGCGCTCGGCCTGGCCCAGCGTGCGCACAAACGGCACCATCACCTGCACGTTGGTCAGGCCCATGTCGTTGCGCACGCGCTTGAGCGCCTCGCACTCCATGGCAAAGGCTTCACCGAAGTCTTCGCTGATGTAGCGGGCTGCGCCACGGAAGCCGAGCATCGGGTTTTCTTCCTCGGGCTCGTAGCGGCTGCCGCCGATCAGCTTGCGGTATTCGTTGGACTTGAAGTCAGACAGGCGCACGATGACGGGCTTGGGCCAGAAGGCGGCGGCGATGGTGGCCACGCCTTCGGCGACCTTGTCCACATAGAACGCCCTGGGGCTGGCATGGCCACGAGCCACGGACTCCACGGCCTTCTTCAGGTCGGCATCGATCTGGGGGTAGTCCAGGATGGCCTTGGGATGCACACCAATGTTGTTGTTGATGATGAACTCCAGCCGGGCCAGGCCTACGCCTTCATTGGGCAGCTGGCAGAAGTCAAAGGCCAGCTGGGGGTTGCCCACGTTCATCATGATCTTGGTCTTGATGGGGGGCATCGCGCCGCGCTGCACTTCGGTCACTTCGGTTTCAAGCAGGCCGTCATAGATCTTGCCCGTGTCGCCCTCGGAGCAGCTCACCGTGACCAGCGTGCCGTCCTTCAGCCGCTCGGTCGCGTCGCCGCAGCCGACCACGGCCGGGATGCCCAGCTCGCGCGCGATGATGGCGGCGTGGCACGTGCGGCCACCCCGGTTGGTGACGATGGCGCTGGCGCGCTTCATCACGGGTTCCCAATTAGGGTCGGTCATGTCGGTCACGAGCACATCGCCGGGCTGGACCTTGTCCATCTCGGAGATGTTGTGCACCAGGCGCACGGGGCCGGTGCCAATCTTCTGGCCAATCGCGCGGCCCTCGGCCAGCACGGTGCCATGGCCCTTGAGCTTGTAGCGCAGCTCGGCCTGGCCCTTGGACTGGCTCTTCACCGTCTCGGGGCGCGCCTGCAGGATGTAGAGCTGGCCGTCGGTGCCGTCCTTGCCCCACTCGATGTCCATGGGGCGGCCATAGTGCTGCTCGATCACCAGCGCATAGCGGGCCAATTGCTCCACGTCGGCATCGGTCAGCGAGTAGCGGTTGCGCTGCTCGGTGGGTACATCAATGGTCTTGACCAGCTTGCCGCTGGCGGCCTTTTCTTCCGCGCTGGAGAACACCATCTGGATCAGCTTGCTGCCCAGGTTGCGGCGGATCAGCGCCTTCTTGCCCGCCTGGAGCATGGGCTTGTGCACGTAGAACTCATCGGGGTTCACGGCGCCCTGCACCACGGTTTCGCCCAGGCCGTAGCTGCTGGTGATGAAGACCACGTCTTCAAAGCCGGATTCGGTGTCGATGGTGAACATCACGCCGGCAGCGCCGAGGTCGGAGCGCACCATGCGCTGCACACCAGCTGACAGGGCCACCACATCGTGCTCGAAGCCCTTGTGCACGCGGTAGGAAATGGCGCGGTCGTTGTACAGCGACGCGAACACTTCCTTCATCTTGTGCATGACTTCGTCGATGCCCACCACGTTCAGGAAGGTTTCCTGCTGGCCGGCAAACGATGCATCGGGCAGATCCTCGGCCGTGGCGGACGAACGCACGGCAAAAGAGGCAGCGGGGTTGCCAGCACTCAGCTTGGCAAATTCGTCGGCAATGGCCTTTTGCAGGTCGGCCGGGAAGGGCTGGGCCTCAACCATCGCGCGGATTTCTGCACCGACTTGTGCAAGGGCGCGCACGTCTTCGGTGTCCAGGCTCTTGAGCTTGGCGCTGATGCGGTCGGCCAGGCCGTCATAGGCCAGGAACTCGCGGAACGCGTGGGCGGTGGTGGCAAAGCCCGTGGGCACACGCACGCCCTGCGGCAGCTGGGAGATCATCTCGCCGAGGCTGGCGTTTTTACCGCCAACGACCTCGACATCGGTCATTCTCAGGTTTTCAAACGGTACGACCAGGGCGGTCGGGCTGAAAAGTGCAGACATGGGAAAGCTCCAGAAGTTGAAACCGGGTCTGCGTGCCGGGCCCTGGATGGCTCCTGGCAGGCGGCCATGCACGGCCTGAGGCTTTGTCGTTGTGGTTGTGGGCCGACGCGGTGCATGGTGAGAATTGGATAATTGTGACAATTGTAGGCCCGAGCATCTGGCAGCGGGCTGACGCTTTCACGCGACTTACGCAAATCGGGCAATCACCACTTCTTTGTGGTGGCAACCCGGCTGGCGCAAGCCGCATCCAAAAAAAGGGGCTCCATGCACTCGCGCACCGTATTTTTTGTCTCTGACGGCACCGGTATCACCGCCGAAACCTTCGGCAACGCCATCCTGGCCCAATTCGAGATGAAGCCGCGCCATGTGCGCCTGCCCTTCATCGACACGGTGGACAAGGCCCACCAAGCCGTGCGGCAGATCAACCACACCGGAGAAGTCGAGGGCAAAAAGCCCATCGTCTTCACCACGCTGGTCAACATGGAAGTGCTCAAGGTCATCCAGGACGGCTGCAAGGGCATGCTGCTCGATATGTTTGGCACCTTCGTCCACCCGCTGGAGCAGGAGCTGGGCATCAAATCGCACCACCGTGTGGGCCGCTTCAGCGACGTGAGCCGCAGCAAGGAATACACAGACCGCATCGAAGCCATCAACTTCAGCCTGGCCCATGACGACGGCCAGAGCAACCGCGACCTGGCAGGTGCCGACGTGATCCTGGTGGGCGTGAGCCGCAGCGGCAAGACCCCCACCAGCCTGTATCTGGCCATGCAATGTGGCCTGAAAGCCGCCAACTACCCGCTGATCCCCGAGGATTTCGAGCGCCGCCAGCTGCCCCCTGCCCTGGTGCCGTTTCGCAGCAAGATCTTTGGCCTGACCATCAGCCCCGACCGCCTGGCCGAGATCCGCGCCGAGCGCCGCCCCAATTCGCGCTACGCCAGCCTGGAGAACTGCCGCATGGAGGTCTCCGAAGCCGAGGCCATGATGCGCCGCGCAGGCATCCGGTGGTTGTCCACCACCACCAAGTCGATTGAAGAGATTGCGACGACCATCCTGCAGGAGATTCGGCCGGAGAGGCTGGTGTATTGAGCAGCGTTGCATGGCAAGTACGACTCAACCTCCCTCGGGGGCCATGGCAGAATTTATGCAAAAACAGGCTCTACCGCCCTACTGACAAGCGCAACACGCTATAAATAATATAGCAATGTTCTCACAGGACCGGTGGTGCAGTCTGGCTTGCGCCGCAAGCCCCGCCCGCAGATCACGGCAGACCACCTCCTGCGGGGCCATCGCCCCCAAACAATTCAAACACCATGCTGCGCAGCCATTGGTTCACCGGCTCGCGGTGCACCTTGGCGTGCCAAAACACGCTGATGGGCGCGTCAGGCAGTTTGACGGGGTGCGTGCGCACCACCAGGCCAAAGGGCTCGACCAGCTTGAGCGCCAGCCGCTCGGGCACCGTCGCCACCAGCGCCGTGCTTTGGAGGATGTGGCCCACGCTCACAAAGTGCGGCACGCTCAGCCGCACCAGACGGTCGATGCCAGCCTTCTGGATAAGCTCGTCCACCTTGCCGTGCCCCGTGCCCGCTGACACGATCACCAGGTGCTCTGCCGCCTTGTAGTCCGACAACAGCAGCTTGGGCCGGTCCAGCGCGTGGCCCTTGCGGAACAGGCACACATAGCGCTGGCGGAACAAGCGCCGCTGGAAGAACCCCGCTTTCAACTGCGGCAGCAGGCCGATGGCCAGGTCCACCTTGCCAGCCTCCATGTCTTCGCGCAGATGGGCGGCGTTGTTGCGCACGGTGTTCAGCGTGACGCCCGGCGCCTCCCGCCCCAGGCGCTCCAGCAGCGCGGGCAGGAAGACGATCTCGCCAATGTCCGTCATGCCGATGGTGATGGTGCGCTTGAGCGTTGCGGGCGTGAACTGTGTGCGCTGGTTCAGCCCGCTGTGGATCATGCCCAGCGCATACCCCACGGACTCGCCCAATTGCTCGGCAAAAGGCGTGGGCACCATGCCGCCCGAGGTGCGCAAGAACAGCTCGTCGCCAAAAATGCGCCGCAGCTTGGCCAGCGCGTTGCTGACCGCAGGCTGTGTCAGCCCCAGGTTGTCGGCCACCTTCGACACGCGCCGCTCGACCATGAGTTGCTGAAACAGCACCAGCAGGTTCAGGTCGATATCCGATAGCTCCATCGCTACTCCATCAGCTCGGGTGATATGAAGTGGCGATGGTATTGCAGCCAGTGATTCGCAGGCGCTTTCGTGGGCACAATGGGCTGGATGAAATCGAACGCAGCCCGCCATGGACATCCTCGTTCAGCCGCTTAACCGCGTGATCCGCGCCGAGCCCGGCGTGAACCTGCTCGACGCCCTGCGCGCGGCGCAGGTTCCGATGTCGTATTCGTGCCTGTCAGGCCGCTGCGGCATCTGCCGCTGCCGGGTGCTGTCTGGTGAGGTGCTCGATGGCGGGCGCGAGCAGCAACGCCCGCTGGACGGCGTGGACGGTGCCGTGCTGGCCTGCCAGACCTATGTGACCGAGTCCTGCACCATCGAAATCCCCGCACCCGAAGAGGCCGTGGTGCACCGCGCCCGCGTGGCCAAGGCCACCGTGGTGGCCATCGAGCCGCTGGCGGCAGACATCCGGCGCCTGCTGCTCAAGGTGGCAAAACCCATTGCGTTTTCACCAGGCCAGTACGTGCAGCTAGGGTTCACGCCGACGCATGTGCGCCCCTACTCCATGGCAAACCTGCCGGGCGAACAGCTGCTGGAGTTCCACATACAGCTCATGCCCCAGGGCCGGGTCAGCGGCTACATCGCCGGGCAGCTCAAGGTGGGGGACAAGGTCAAGGTCAGCGGGCCACTGGGTGCGGCCTATCTGCGCCAACAGCACACGGGGCCCATGCTGTGCGTGGCTGGGGGCACCGGGCTGGCGTCGGTGCTGTCGGTGGTGCGCGGCGCAGTGGCCGCCGGGATGCGCAACCCCATTCACCTGTACATCGGTCTGCGCTCGCCGCGCGAGCTGTATGGCCTGGCATGGCTAGAACATCTGCGCGGCGTGCACCCTGCCCTGCAGGTGCATGTGGTGGTGGCATCAGGCGCCGACCCTGCCACGCAGCGGCGCGGGCTGGTGACCCAGGCCATCGAGCAGGACCACGCCAGCCTGCAAGGCTGGCAGGCGTATCTGTGCGGATCGCCGCCGATGGTGGAAACCACCACACTGCTGGCGCTGGGCAAAGGCCTGGAGGCGGCTCACCTCCATGCCGAGGCTTTTTACATGCAGGGCGACTGATCCCATCTCCAAATCATCCGTGTCGTTGTTGCTTCGCCTTGCCGTGCTACAGCACTGTCTGCGGCTTCGCGCCTAGACACGAATGATTTGGAAACGGAATGAGGTTCTTGGAGTCGCCTGAATCCACTTGAACCGCTCACTCAGCGCGGTCGAAGCGCCGCGAGGGGCTTCGACAAGCTCAGCCCGCATCCGGCTGCGCACTGGGCGCCGCCTTGCGGAACGCTTCCAGCTGCCCGCAAGCAGCGTCCACTGCCTGGATTAGCGGCCAGCGCGACAAGTCCACCTTGAAGCGGCGCGCGCTCTCCACCTGCGGCACCAGGTACACATCGGCCAGCGTGGGGGTGCTGCCAAAGCAGAAATCACCGCGCTGCAGGTCCTTCGACAGCAGCGCCTCGATGGCATCAAAGCCCGCGCTGATCCAGGTGCCGCACCAGTCGTTCACAGCAGCCTCGTCGGCACCAAAGCGATGGCGCAGCGCCTCCAGAATGCGGCGGTTGTTGATGGGGTGGATGTCGCAGCCCACGATGGCGGCCAGGGCACGCACCTGGGCGCGATCGCCTGCATCGGCGGGCAGCAGCGGTGGGGTGGGATAGCGTTCTTCGAGCCACTCGATGATGGCGGGCGACTGGATCATCAGGCGCTCGTCGGCCTCCAGCACGGGCACGAACTGCTGCGGGTTGATCGCCTTGAAGGCATCGCCCAGATGTTCCTCACGCCGCAAATCGACCGCAACCTGTTCGTAGGTAAGCCCCTTGAGGTTGAGCGCAATGCGCAAGCGGTGGGAGGTTCCGCTGCGGAAGAAGGAATAGAGTTTCATGCTCAGTCTCTGTTTCAGTCCCTGTGTCAGTCCAGGGCAATCTTGGCACGCTTGACGACTTCACTAAACGTGCGCGAATCGCGTTCAATGGCCTTGGTGAGTTCGGCGGGCGGGCCGATGTAGGGCTCAAACCCGAAGGTCGCCAGGCGCTCCTTGACCTCCGAGGTGGCCAGCACCTTGCCCACGTCGGCATTGATCTTCTCGATGGCGGCCTTCGGCGTGCCAGCAGGCGCGAACAGGCCCACCCAGGTCTTCACTTCAAACCCGGCCGGGCCGCCCGCTTCGCCCATGGTCGGAATGTCGGTGAAGCCCGCCAGGCGCTGGGGCGCAGCCAGGGCCAGAAACTTCACCTTTTTGGCCTGGAACATTGGCCCGGCCGTCGCTGCCGTGCCAAACGCCCACTTGATGTCGCCCGTGGCCACAGAGGTGTAGACGCTGCCCATGTCCTTGTACGGCACATGCATCATCTTCGTGCCCGTTGCTGCCTCCAGACTCGCCGCGCCCACATGGGCCACGCTGCCGATGCCCCAGGAGCCGTAGGTGATGTCGCCCGGCGCCGCCTTGGCCGCCTTGATCAGATCGCCCACATCCTTCCAGGGCGAGTTGGCCGCCACCACCACAAAGAAGTTCGTGAAATACACCGGAGCGACTGGCTCAAAGTCTTTCACCGGGTCATAGGGCAGCTGCTTGAACACATGCGGCTGCAAGGCCATGTGCGTGTTGTCCACCTGCAGCAGCGTGTAGCCGTCTGGCGCAGCGCGCTTGGCATCGCCGATGGCGATGAACCCGTTGGCGCCGGGCTTGTTGTCGATGACAAGTTGCTGCCCCCAGTTGCGCGACAAGCGCTCGCTGAGGATGCGCATCACCGCGTCAGGGCCGCTGCCGGGCGAATACGGCGCGACGGAGCGAACGGGTTTGGAGGGGAAGGTCTGCGCCACGGCGTTGGGCACGCTCGCGGCGGCCACAAGAGCCAGCGCGCAAAGCGCCAGGGCAGGTCTCAAAATCTGTGAACGAATGGCGGTCAGCATGGGGGTGTGTCTCCTTGGTTTTATGAAAGCCGAATCCGGCTTGGTGAGTGATGGATCAAACAGTGACTTGCGCACGGTGGCTGTGCAGCGCCTCAAAAATCGGTGCGTCGCTGAAGCGGAACAGGTCGAGCGCGCCAGCGGCCGATGCCTGGGCCGAGAACGGTTGCCACGACGGCACCACAAACAAGTCGCCCCGCGCCATCTGCCAGGTGCGTTCACCCACCGTGACGGTGCCGCTGCCTTCAAACACCTGGAACACCGAAGAACCCACCTCACGGTGCACCCGCGTTGCGCCGCCCGCACGCACGCGGTGCATTTCGGTCCGCATGGTGGGCAGCACATCAGCGCCGGTGGTGGGGTTGGTAAAGCGCACCGCTGCATGCCCGGGGCTCAGCGTGCCCGCCTGGCCTTCGTCCTCCAGCGCGAGCTGATCGGCCAGCGCGCGGTCGGTATCCACCCAGCGGTAGGCCAGCAAGGGCGTGGCGGGCTGCGCCTGCACCATCGATACCGGGCGCAGGCCCGGGTGGCCCCACAGCCTTTCGGAATAAGAACGCTCGGCGGTGGTGCGCTCGGCGGGCGGGAGCTTCTCGCGCCCCACTTCAAAAAACTGGCTCTCGGTGTAGTACGAGAACGGAATGTCCAGGCCGTCGATCCAGGCCATGGGCTCGGTGGCAGCGTTGTGGTGGGCATGCCAGTTCCAGCCGGCCTGGGGCAGAAAGTCGCCCCGCGACATGCGCACCGCATCGCCATTGACCACGGTCCACACGCCCTCGCCTTCCACCACAAAACGAAACGCGTGCTGCGTGTGCCGGTGCTCGGGGGCGTCTTCGCCGGGCATCAGGTACTGGATGGCGGCCCACAGCGTGGGCGTGGCAAACGGGCGCCCGCCCAGCGCCGGGTTGGCCAGCGCAATCGCACGGCGCTCGCCGCCACGGCCCACAGGCACGATGGCGCCCGCCTGTGCGGCCAGGGCTTTCAAGCGGTCCCAGCGCCACAAGTGCGGCACGGCCTTGGATTGGGGTTGCCGGGGCATCAGGTCGCCGATCTGCGTCCAGAGCGGCACCAGCAGCTCTTGCTCAAAGCCCCGGTACAGCTGCTCCAGTTCGGGCGTCGGATCGGGCTGGCCCTTGCCCGCAACGGCATGCAGCCGCACGGGGGAAGGCGTGAGGTCGGTGGTCATGGTGGGGTTGTCTCCTGGATGTGGTTTTTTCTTATTCCGCCGGGCCAACGTGGAGCACGATGCTGCCCACGCCTTCAATGTGGCCTTCAATGCGGTCGCCTGCCAGCACGGGGCCTACGCCCTCGGGCGTGCCGGTAAAGATCAGGTCACCCGGCTGCAGGTGGTAGAACTTGGACAGGTCGGCAATCAGCTCGGGGATGTTCCAGATCAGCTTGGACAGGTCGGACTTCTGGCGCACGGTGCCATTGACCGACAGCTCCAGGTTGCCCTGGCCCAGCACCACCTCGGGCATGGGCACGACCTCTGAGACCACGGAAGACTGCTCCACATCCTTGCCCAGATCCCAAGGCCGGCCCTTGTCGCGCGCTACCAGCTGCAAGTCGCGGCGCGTCATGTCCAGGCCACAGGCATAGCCATAGATAAGGCGGGGCGCATCGGCCTCGCTCACACGAAAACCGGGCGCACCAATGGCCAGCACCAGTTCCATTTCGTGGTGGTAGTTCTGCGTGCCGGGTGGGTAGGCCACGGTCGCGCCAGACTCGACCAGCGTGGACGGTGCCTTGGTGAAATAGAACGGCACCTCCACCGCCTTGTCCACCGGGCGCCCCATCTCGACCGCATGCGCGTGGTAGTTGCGGCCCACAAAGAACAGCCGGTGGATGGGCAGGCGCTCGCTGCGGCCACGCACAGGCAGCGAATAGACGGGGGGCGGGGTCCAGAGGTAAGTGGTTGACGTGGTTGCGGTCATT
Source organism: Acidovorax sp. LjRoot38 (assembly GCF_964252975.1). Classification (NCBI taxonomy): domain Bacteria; kingdom Pseudomonadati; phylum Pseudomonadota; class Betaproteobacteria; order Burkholderiales; family Comamonadaceae; genus Acidovorax; species Acidovorax sp. LjRoot38. Next base: position 66,417 of record NZ_CAXUPT020000003.1, read on the forward strand.
GGTGGTTTCCTTAGCGAGTTGTCGTGTTCGGTTCTGGTGGGCTTGGGTGCAGGTGCGGGCTTCTGTGCTGCGCGGCATCCATGCGGGTTCACAGCTTTGCCATCGGTGTGTTCAGGTCTGCCAGCCGCTCGGCATCCACCAGCTTGCGTTGCTCGATCAGCCTGCGGGCAAAGCGCAGATCGCGCGCTGCGTTGGCCCCTACGGCGGCCTGCACCACATCGCCCGCCAGGTAGAACAGCACAAAGCTGCCGCTGGCCGGGTCGCCTCGCTGCACCACGCGGTGCGCAGGCGCGGGCATGCCGTAGATCTGCAAGTTCATGCCGTACTGGTCGGACCAGAACCACGGCAACGGCTGGTAATCCACGGCCTGGCCCAGGGCCGAGCGCGCAGCGGCCATGCCCTGCTCCTGCGCGTTCTGCCACGACTCCAGCCGCAGGCTGCGGCCCGCCCAGGGGTTGGGTGCCACGGCCACATCGCCTGCGGCCAGGATGTCGGGGTCGGACGTGCGGCACTGGGCATCGACCAGCACGCCACCTTCGCAAGCCAGGCCCGCCTCGCGCGCCAGTTCGTCGTTGGGCACCAGGCCAACGCCCAGCACGATGGTGTCGCACGCCAGCGCGCTGCCATCGGCCAGCAAGACCTCCGAGCGAATATCTGCGCCGTCTGCGCCATCTGCAGCGCGGGCAAAGCCCCGCACCCCCGCGCCCAGCAGCACGCGCACGCCCTGGGCGCGGTGCAGCGCCAACAGATACGCCGACACTTCGGCAGGCACGGTGCGTTCACACAAGCGGCTTTGCGTCTCCACCACCACCACTTCCGCGCCCTGCTGGCGAGCGGTGGCTGCCACTTCCAGGCCGATCCAGCCACCGCCCACCACCACCACGCTGCGGCCAGGCCGAAGGGCCGGGGCCAGCGCCTGCGCATCTTCAATGGTGCGCAGCGTGTGCAGCGGCACCTGGTCTGCCCCCGGCACGGCAAGCCGCCGGGCGCGCCCCCCGGTGCACAGGATGAGCTTGTCGTAGGGCTGTGCTGTGCCATCCGACAGGAGCACCTGCTTGACAGCGCGGTCAATGCGGCGCACCTGCACGACGGGCCGCCATTGCACCGCCAGTGCGTCAAAGGCCTCGGGTTTCATGAGGCGCGTGCTCTCCGGCGCGGCTGCGCCCGAGAGCACCGCCTTCGACAGCGGTGGCCGCTCGTGCGGCGGATGGGCTTCGTCACCGATCAGCACCACGCGGCCCGCAAAGCCTTCGCTGCGCAGCGCCTGCGCCGCCCAGCCGCCCGCCTGGCCCGCACCGACGATCACGATGGTGTGGGCCGAGTGGGCGTTAGCGCCTTCATGCGGCAATGCAGCAGCCTCGACCTCAAGTCGTTCGGCAGTCATGGGGGTCTCCTTGAAAGGGGTTGCTGCGCTCAGAGACTCTCAGTCCAGGGCCAGCCACACTCGGCCGCCCTCGATCTTCACGGGGTAGCTGCGCAGCGGCTCGGTCACCGGCGCGCAGGTGGGCTGGCCTGATCGCACATCAAACTTGCCCTGGTGCAAAGGGCATTCGATCTCGTGCCCTTCCAGAAACCCATCGCACAGGCGCGCATGGCCGTGGGTGCAGATGTTGTCTGTGGCAAACACCTCGCCGCCCACGCCATACAGCGCAATGTCGCGCCCGGCGATGGCCAGGCCGATCACGTCATCCTGCGGCACATCATCCTGCGCGGCGGCGTCAATCCAGTTCGTTGTCATCGTCGTCATGGCGGCTCCTCAGATGGGGTAGATCAGCGAGTTGGGGATCATCTCGCTGTCGTAAACGACGAGGCGCGACGCGAACTTCAGGCCCTCGGGCGTGAGCACCACCTCATCCAGCGTGCGCCCCACGTTGAACACCGTCGATTCCTTCGACAAGCGCGTGCGCAGCACCGCATAGTTGGCCTCGCAGTGGATGCGACCATCCGCATCCACCTTGTGCACCAGCGGCGCACCCACCACATGGCGCTGGTAGTAGGGGTCGTGGAACAGCGTCTCGCGGATGCCGTAAACGCGGTCCTTCAGCATGCCCTTGCTGTCAAACGCCAGCGTGGCCAGCGGAAACCCGCGCTCGTGGTTCTCGCGCGGCTGCAGCTTGTAAACGCAGTTCTCGATGAAAAACTCTGGCCACGCCTCCCAGTCCGCCGCGTCGAGTGCGCGGGCGTAGCGGGCGTAGAGCTGGTTCAGTTCAAAGTAGGTCTGGAAGTCCATGGTCATGCCTCCGCCTCCATCACCTTGCGCCAGTATTCGTACATGCCCCGGATCAGCGTCTCGGTCACCATGTGGTCCGTGTCGCCCACATCGCGCCCGCCCAGCTCGGCCAGCGTGCGGTGCGCGGGCTTGGTCTCAAAGCCTTCTTGCGACCACTCGATCACCTCGCCATCGTCGGCCGACACAAAGCCCGCCGGGCCGAACAGATTGGCCTGGCGCAGGCGGCGCTGCGTCATTGCTTCGCTGTCGTCCTCAAAGCCGAAATGCGTCCACACAAAATCAAAAGCGCCCTTGCCATCGGGCTGGATGTGGCGCGTGGACACGCTGTTGACCTGCTGCTGAAAAATCACGCTGGGGAACACGGTCATCATCACCGCCGTGGGCACAGATGCCGGTGCGTTGGGCGCCGCAGCATCACCACTGCTGGCAACCAGGGGTGGCCCCGCCCACCAGTCCTCCTGCGCAATGTCCAAAAAGCGCGGGTCGTTCAGCTCCATGCCCGCCTTGAAGCTGGACACCTGCGTCACATCCGCCGCCTTGCCCGCCGCGCCACGGGTTGAGACCATGGCCGCGTGGCGGTGCTGCGCGTCCATCAGCAGTTGCGACTTGTTGTCCGCACGCCAGAGCCCAAAGGTGACGAACCAGGTGTGCAGCAGGCCGGGGTGGTACGGGTCCTTGATGTTCTCTTGCATCAGCTTCCAGTTGCCCGGAATGCGCTGGCGGTTGTAGCCCAGGATAGTGAGCTTGCGGCCATTGAACAGCCGGTCAAAGTAGCCCAGGATGGTGGGGCCCAAGAATTCCTCCAGCGGCTCCACGCTGTGGTCAAACGACGCAAACACCACGCCGCCACGGGTGGCCACCTTGAGCTTGGTCAGCCCATGCTCTGCCGGGTTGAAGTCCGCAGGCATGCCGCCATTGACCTTGCCATCCTGCTTCACACCGCGCCGAAACGGCACGCCCTGCAAGTCGCCCGACAAGGTGTAGTTCCACTGGTGGTACGGGCAGGTCAGGCTCTCGCGGTTGCCATGCCGCTCACGGCAAAACGCCATGCCTCGGTGGGCGCAGACGTTCTCCACCACATGGATCGAAGCATCCTTGTCACGCACCAGCAGCACCGAGCGCTCGCCAATCACCGTGCGCTTGAAATCCCCCGCGTTGGGAATCTCTGCCTCCAGGCCGACATAACACCAGTGCCCGTTGTAGAACAAACGGTCCAGCTCCTTGCGGTACAGCGCCTCATCGGTGTAGGCCTGAAAGGGAATGCGGCTGGTGCCATCCGTCTCCCAGCGGATCTGCTGCGGGAACACGGTGACGGGGCATTCATGCATGGGCGTCTCCTTTATTGTGAAAGCCAATTGGGGCCGAAGCGAGTGCATCCAGCGCCTGGGGATCGATCATTCCCTCCACTGCAATATCAGTCAATGGAACGCTGGTGATGTTCAACATCACCGGCATGAATATGACCTCTCACACTGACTTAGGAGACTTAGGAGATTGCTGCGCAAAGTTTCGATTTAGAACGGCAAACAAAACTACACAGGCGATGTTGTCCCGTCTTGTCGTACTACTCATACTGTCTGCGGCGGAACGCCTAGCTAAGATCACTTCTCTGAGGTTTGTTAACTGCTCTCAATGTGCCCAAGGCCGGGCTACAGGGAGGTGGCAAGAGCCAGTCAAACTTGGGGTGACCCCGAGGCGGGTATCGACACGTTGGTGGCAATGTCACACCGCCGTGCCGACCGAAATCACGGTATGTCCGTTTCCGTGCACCACTGCGCAATGTGTGCCAGCAGGTCACGAACGAAGCAACGCACTTATAGGCGAAGGCGCACACTGTGGGACCAGACTATCGCGCCACCTCAAATCTGCATCCTGGCCGTTGTCAGGCGGCAGGTTTGCATCACCAATAGTCGATGCGCCACAACCTTGTCTGAACTCATTCAGGAAGTCGACCCTCCCCAGCGTCACCATTTCGTTGGGCGACGACATCTTCATCACCCTGCGCACGATTGCGTCGCTTCAAATGAAGGTCCCTGAGCAGCAAGTATTTATCCAAAGCTGCTTGGTCCATCAGTTTGCTAGCTTCCAGATGCTCCGCGCGTCCACTGACGGCCTGAACCACGGTCATTGTGTTGCGCACCGATACGCTGGCAATATGACCCTTTGCGTTGCCCATGCTGTCCACGGGTGAGGCCAACGTATCGCGGAGATTCGAGGGGCCAAAGATGGGCAGCACCATATAGGGACCGGTGCCGACGCCCCAGCTGTCCAATGTCAGACCAAAGTCTTCCTTCTTCTCGGGCATACCCCAACCTGTAGCGACGTCCATCAGTCCCAGGACCCCCACGGTGGAGTTCGTCCCAAAACGGGCGAGTGTTGAGGCGCTATCACCGACCCGTCCCTGGAGCATCAGATTGGCCGACGACCACGGCTCCTGCAAGTTCGAGAAAAAATTCGAGATGCCTGTCTGGGCCGCAGCGGGCACCACTTGTTTGTAGGCCGAGGCCACTGGTTTGAGCACCACCTTGTCCACGCCTTCATTGAAAGAAAACATCTTTCGATTCACTGGCTCCAGCGGGTCCGGCTGCGTTGTGGTGGCGCAGCCTGAGAACAGCATCGCCGCAGCGCTTGCAATACAAAGGAGGATAGGAGTTCGCGCGCTCAGGCGCGTGCGGGGGGATGATGCGAGTTTCGGCATGGGGTCCTTCCAGAGAGGGGTTTCAGAATCCGCGTGGGTCTGCCCACACGACGAAACGCCATCCTCATGCCGTCTGTGTTGCCAGATACTTACTCGACCACCTTGTCGATCGCCTCGGAAGGAATCAACACGTGCATTTGCAGCCCGGGGTCACCGAGCCGTGCTTCGATATGCCATCCGTGCGCCGAAACGATCTCCTTGCAAATGGACAGCCCGAGTCCCGCGCCCTCATCGCGCCTGGATGCGCCCCGCCAGAAGCGCTCAAAGAGCTTCTCCAGGTGCTCGGGAGCAACACCAGGCCCCTGGTCAGAGACGGAAAATCCGTTGGCATGAACCCGCAAATACACCGTGCCACCGGCCGGGCTGTGCTGAATGGCGTTCTCCAGCAAATTCTTGAGGAGCGTGAACACGGCTCCGCGATCCGCCATCCAGGTTGTTCCCACCGCATCCTCGAAAATCAGGCTGATCTGCACATGGCCGCGCTGCGCTACGCGGTCCATGAAATCAGATGCCTCCATCATGGCTACGCGGGGATCGCATGCCTCCATGCGGTAGTTCCGCTCCTCGCTGGCTTCGGCCAGAAGCAGTAGTTGTTGCACCTGGCGTGCCATTCGGTCGATGTCCTGAAGGAGATGCGGATTGCGCGTTTCTGGCGCTTCCATCTCTACCTGCGCCCGAATCAGCGCCAGTGGCGTCTTGAGCTCGTGGGCAGCATTGGCGAGGAATTCCTGCTGTGTCTGAAACCCCAGCTGGATGCGGTCCAGGGCCCGATTGAACGCATCGACCAGCGGGACCAATTCGCTGGGGAGGCTCTGCAGATCAAGACGATCACCCAGCGACTGCGGCGTGATGCGCTGCGCTTTGAGCGATGCAACCCGCAAGGGCCTGAGTGCACGCTGTAGCGTGAAATGCGTAGTGATCAGAAAGACCACCAGAAACGTCACACAGGTCGCCACAACGCCCTGAAACAGCGCCGGCCGACCAATGCTTTGCTGCACCTGCAGCACCAGCCGGTCACTGAGGGCAAACTGCACGTACCAGGTGGTATCGCCACGCCTTGCGGGCACGGTTGCAGCATGCATGACAACACCGTGACGAACCAGTTGGAAAGACTTTCTCGAAGGATCAAACTGCGCACCGTCGGGTGCCAACGGCTGCTTGTTGCCGTCTGAGGTGAAGTGCACCACACCTTGACTGTCGAGGATGCGCGCCGCCACTTCCTCCTGCAAGCTGCTGAACGCCCAATGCTCGATCACCGTGTGGTCAAACCCCGTCGGCATTCCAGCAGCATCAAACTGCACCCTGGCAGCAATCTGCTGCGCCTTGTCGATGGTGCCGCTCTCCAGCATGTACCGGTTGAACGGGTCGGCCAGCACCACGACAACGACGCCCACGAGGGCAGCACTCAGCGCCATGCCTGCCACATAAACGAGCAGCAGGCGCGCGCGGAAACTACGGGGCCACCGAATGGTCACGAAGCGCATAGCCATGGGCCCTGATGTTCACGATCTCCATGTGCGAGCCGATCGCCAGGAGTTTTCTGCGCAGGCGATGCAACGCCACGTCCAGCGCATTGGGGGTGACCGCTTCCGAGATGCCCCAGGCTGCAGCCTCCAACGCAGACCTGCGCACGACTTGGTCTGTCTTTCGCATCAGGCACAGCATGATCTGCATCTCTGCGGGCGGCAACGTGATGGACTCTTGGCCGCATGCCAGACGGGCTTGGTCCGGGTACAGACACAGATCCCCTAAAGCCGGGTTCATCGCCCGCAAGGCGGCGGGACGCCGCAGCAGCGCCCGCACCCTGGCAATCAGCTCTTCCATGGGAAACGGTTTGGTGAGGTAGTCGTCCGCCCCGGACTCCAAGCCATCGACCCTGTCATGCAATGCGTCCCTGGCCGTCAGCATCAGACACGGGATGGTGTTGTCCGCCAATCTCAGCCGTCGGACCAACTGGAGTCCATCCCCGTCTGGCAGCCCCCGGTCCACCACCAAGGCACCGTAGCCGATGTCTCGCAAGGCAAGCCATGCTGACTCAATGTCAGGGAATACGTCCACGCCAATACCTGCGCCCGCCATGGCCCGGCTGACCAGGCCGGCTAGGCGTTCGTGGTCTTCCACCAGTGCGATGCGGTTCATCTTTGTATCAATAGAGAGCGCCAAGCTTAGTGCATGCATGCTGGGAATGCCGCTGACAAATCAACAGCCGTCTGGCTGGCACACCATCTCATGCGTTCGTCAACGCCAGGAGTCGCTGTTGCACAGCGGCGACGTGATCTGGCCCAGACACTCTTTCCAGGGCATGGTCCAGCCAAAGACCTTCCGCTGCGTAGCGACAGGCCATCTGCGTTGCAGGGTCCACAGCGTCGCCACTGCAGACCTCGTCGATGAAATCTGACCAGATCACCCGATATTCGGGAGCGCACATCAGCGAAGCCACTGCAGCACGCTCGTTCGGTCCCATGGCCATAGCGCTGACGCATACCGCCCGGACATAGGCCCGAACATGCCGCGCAGGGCCAGGGACTTCCGCGCCCAGTGCCTCTTCCAGGGCATGACGGAACAGAGAAACGTGGTACTCAAAGAGCTCATCCAGCGCAATGTCGTGGACCTGCCCACTGAAAGGCGGCACGCACGCGAAGACACTGGACCGTGCCAATGACAGCCCCATGTCTGTGCCGACCGGCCCCCCACCAGGAATGGGCCGTGCGAAAGCGAGCGCGCAGCCCCGCATCTCAGAACCGGTAGAGATAGCCAACAGACACCCGCGATACGCTGGAGCGGCCCACAATGGGGCTGCTCTTGATTTCTTCGGGCAGGCTCGTGGCGTTGACATCCACAAAGACCGTTTGCTTTGGCCGGACCATGTAGTCCATCCGGACACCCACTTCCAGCGTAGCGGCGGCCTTGCCTGTGAATTGCGAGCGCCCTGGCATCGCCTCATGCGCCCGCACGCCGAAGTAGTAGTCGACGTACTTCTTGTCGAGCCATTGGGCCTGTAGCCGTGGCGTAACGGCAAAACTACCAAATCCAAAGCGGCGGTCCACCTGCAGTTGCAGTTTTTGCCCCTTGCTGTTGCTCGAGAGATCGGAAAGCCATTCGCCCGAGACCCGGACCACGGGATGGTTCCAAGTTACAGCAGCGCCGCCCCATAGTCCCCCTTGCCGCTCGTCCATCCCGGTGAGCGATGGCGAATCATCGGCTTTGAAGCCGCTGTCCTCGTATTTCAATCGCCCCGCAAAAGCCAGGGAACCGTTGGAGCCAAAGTCCTTGTTCGCAAATTTGATGTCTGCACTGCCGCCGTTGACCCGGAGCCAGGCGTTCTCGTAGTACAAAAGGGGAATGGCGCTGTTCTTGTTCTCCACACCGGGATACGGGCGTTGGGCAGATGAAATACCCAGACCCAGCCCCCAGGCTGAGGAGTTTTCTGGGGTTCCAGCCGCCCCAGCATCTGATCGCACCTGGGCGCCAGCGGTAGCGCACCCCATGGTGCAAAGAACGGCAGCGGCGACGGTGTAAATACGCCTTGAGCGATGGACTGCGGGGAGTTGGAGTTTTTGCATGAGCTATTGCAAGGGTTTGTGAAGCGCTCATCGTGTCTGGGGTTCTATTACCAGGCACTTACTGACGAGAGAGTGATTGACGGGCTCCCAAGCCGCTCTGAATCCACAGCGGCATTTTTCGCCGCGGCAACGGCTGAGGGTTTTGCTTTTGTGCAGCGTGTATTCCTAGCGGAAACAGCGAGTTCGGGAATGCCAGTTCATCGCTGGCGTGAGCAGCCGGGCCTAGACTTCAACCGGTCGGCCTTGTTCAAGCGACCGGCCTGAATGGCCGGGAGGTTGTTGGGGCCATTTCGCGGCGAAAGACCGGTTGAGGCCCGGGCGAACATTCCGGCGTCAAGTTCAAATACTTAGGTGCAGCCGGAAGTCGACTTTGCCAGTGATTGCAGTCATGCGTTGTTCGCAGTCGAACGCGTGCCACCGTTTAGGGTTGTGAGATACCTGCCCGGGACACTAGCGTTGATCCGCCCCCGACCTGAGGGCAGGTGTCGCACAACCCTGAAGAAAAGCAGCTGCACAGTCTCCGCGAACACCGGTCGATTCCCACCCATGACCAGTTAGCGCTTTGGCCCAGCAATAATCAATAGCTACAAATTTAATAGCTTCCAGCGCTTTATGGATAAGCGCCAGAGCCTGATTTCCCTTCAAATCCCAGCGCACCACACCATCTGCACAGCGCAAGCACCTACCCCGCCCGTGTACACCACACACGACGCCGCGTCAGCAAAGGCCAACGCGGCGGCGCGTTGTGCGGAACGCTTTCTCTCTTTGGCGGCGACTTACTTCACCGCAAATCGCACATTCGCAGCCTTCTTGCCCGGCAGCGTCACCAGCGCCACCACCTTGGTGCCTGCTACGACCTTGAAGATGCCCTTGGTTTCGAGCCTGCCCTCGCCCGCCGGTACAAGCACGGCCTCGGATTTTTCGGTGCCGTTCAGCAGGGTGAGCTTGGCGCTCACGCCCTCGGTTTTGGCAGGCTTGCCGTGGTCGCGCAGGTGCAGGGTGATGGTGTCGGGTTTGGCGACGAGTTCACAGTCCATGTCGTTGGCTTCGACCACGATGCCGCCGTGTTGGGGCTTGTGGTCGTGGCCTTCGCCGTGGTCGCCAGCGGCATGGGCGGCGGTGGTGGTCACCGCAGCAAGGGCCAGGGCGGCGAAAAGTTGGCGGGTGATTTTCATGGGAGTCCTTTCAAAGGGTGAATGAAAAAGCAAACGAACAAATAAAGAGAACAAGTACAAAACAAGAAAAGCTCAGAACGCCTCGGCGTTCTTGTCGTCCAGCAGGCGTTCGGCATCCTTGCGGCCAAACAGCCAGAACAGGGCGGGGGTGAGGAAGGTGTCGAGCAGCGTGGAGCTGATGAGGCCGCTGAAGATGACCACGGCCACGGGGTGCAGGATTTCGGTGCCGGGGCGTTCGGCCTCCAGCAGCAGCGGGGCCAGGGCAAAGGCGGTGACCAGGGCGGTCATCAGCACGGGGCTCAGGCGCTCTAGCGAGCCGCGCACGATCATGGCGATGTCAAAGCGCTCGCCTTCCACGCGCATCAGGTTGAGGTAGTGGCTCACCTTCAAAATGCCGTTGCGCACCGAGATGCCCGCCAGCGTGATGAAGCCGATCAGCGCCGCCACCGACAGCGGCTGGCCCGACACCCACAGCCCCAGCACCGCGCCCACCAGCGCCAGCGGAATGTTGGCCATGATGAGGGCCGACAGCGTGGCCGAGCGGTAGCGGGTGTAGAGCACCACAAACATCAGCACCAGCGAGACGATGGCGAGCAGGCCCACCAGGCGGCTGGCTTCTTCCTGCGCCTGGAACTGGCCGCCCAGGGTGATGAAGTAGCCCTCGGGCAGGCGCGTTTCAGCCACGGCTTGGCGGATGTCGGCCACCACGTCGGACAGCGCCCTGCCCTGCGCGTTGGCCGAGAGCACGATGCGGCGCTTGCCGTCGTCGCGGCTGATCTGGTTGGGGCCGTCGCCTTCTTCGATGGTGGCCAGGCGCGACAGGGGCACGGGGCCACGGGGCGTGTCGATCAGCACGCGCGCCAGGCCGTCAATGGAGCGCGCGCTGTCGGGCAGGCGCACCACCAGCGCAAAGCGGCGGCTGCCTTCCACCACCTGGGCCACTTTCTCGCCCTCTACCAGCGTCTGCAGCGCGGCCAGCACCTGGGGTGCGGGCACGCCCATTTGGGCGGCGGCGGCGTAGTCCACGCGCACGGTGATCTGCGGCGCCAGCACCTGCTTTTCCACCTCCAGGTCGGCCAGGCCGGGGATGCCCGCCAGCCGCGCGCGCAGGGCTTCCGCCTGGCCGCGCAGGGTGTCCAGGTCGTCGCCAAAGAGCTTGATGGCAATTTGCGAGCGCACGCCCGAGAGCATGTGGTCGATGCGGTGCGAGATGGGCTGGCCGATGGCGATGGCCGCAGGCAAGTGCGCGAGGCGGCTGCGGATGTCGGCCTGCACCTCGGCCATGCTGCGCTTGAGCTCGGCCGCAGGCAGCAGGCCCACGTCCAGCTCGCTCACGTGCACGCCTTCGGCATGTTCGTCCAGCTCGGCACGGCCACTGCGCCGGCCCACGTGCGTGACCTCGGGCACCTGGCGCACCAGCACCTCGGCCTGGCGGGCCAGCGCACTCGATTCGGCCAGCGTGACGCCGGGGTTGAGCCGCATGCCGACGAGCAGCGTGCCCTCGTTGAACGGCGGCAAAAACGTGGTGGGGAAGAACGGCACCGCCGCTGCCGACAGCGCCACCGCCGCCGCGCTCACGGCCAGGGCTGTGCGCGGGCGCGCCAGCACAGCCGAGAGCCCGTTGCGGTAGCGCGCTTTGAGCCAGGCCACCACGCGCGTGTCGCCATGGTCCAGGTTCTTCATGCGCGGCAGCAGATAGAAGGCCAGCACCGGCGTGACGGTGACCGACACCAGCAGCGAGGCCAGCGTGGACACGATGAACGCAATGCCCAGCGGCACAAACAGCCGCCCCTCGATGCCCGGCAGCGCAAACAGCGGCAAGAACACCAGCACGATGATGGCCGTGGCATACAGGATGCCGGAGCGCACTTCCATGGACGCGAGCTTGACCACCTCGATGGGGTGCAGGCGGTGGTGGGGGTGTTTGGCGCGGTCCATCTTCAAGCGGCGCAGCACGTTTTCCACATCCACCACCGCGTCGTCCACCAGGCCGCCGATGGCAATGGCCAGGCCGCCCAACGTCATGGTGTTGATCGACAGGCCGAAATACTTGAACACCAGCGCCGTGATGAAGATGGACACCGGGATGGCCGTGAGCGCAATCACCGTGGGCCTGAGCGTGCCGAGGAACACGAACAAAATCACCGCCACGAACACCGAGGCGCCCATGAGCTTGCCCTGCAGCGTGGTGACCGATGCCTCGATGAAGCTCGCCTGGCGGAAGGTGACGCGCGGCGCCTCCATGCCTGCGGGCAGGGAGTTCTTCAGGTCCACCAGCGCGGCCTCGATGCTGCGCGTGAGGCCGATGGTGTCGGCCGTGGGCTGCTTCTGGATGCCCAGGATGACGGCGCCCTGCCCTTCAAAGCCCGCGTCGCCGCGTTTGGTGGCAGCGGCAAAGGTGGCATCGGCCACCTGGCGCAGCAGCACGCTCTGGCCGTTTTTGGCGGTGAGGGCCAGGTTCTGCAGGTCTTCGAGCCGCGAGGTGCGGCCCAGGTGGCGGATGAGGTATTCGCGCCCGCCCAGCTCCAGAAATCCGCCCGAGGTATTGGCCGCAAAGCCCTTGAGCGCGCCCGTGAGCTGGTCGTGCGTAATGCCCAGCGCCGCCATGCGTGCCGTGTCGGGCAGCACCTGGAACTGGCGCACCTCGCCCCCGATGGGGATGACCTGCGCCACACCAGGGATCGCCATGAGGCGCGGGCGCAGCACCCAGTCGGCGTACTCGCGCACGGCCATGGGCGTGGTCTTGGCCGCGTCGATGGGGATGGCCACCTGCATGATCTCGCCCATGATGGAGCTGATGGGCCCCATGCGCGGCGTGATGCCGCTGGGCAGGCCTTCTTCCATGGACGACAGGCGCTCCGACACCATCTGGCGCGCCCGGTAAATGTCGGTGCTCCAGTCAAAGGTGACGTAGATGAACGACAGCCCCGCGCTGGAGGTGGAGCGCACGCTCTCCACACCGGGCAGGCCGTTCATCGTGGTCTCCAGCGGGAAGGTGATGAGCTGCTCCACCTCTTCAGCGGCCATGCCGCCCGCCTCGGTCATGAGGGTGACGGTGGGTTTGTTGAGGTCGGGGAACACGTCCACCGGCGTGCGCGAGAGCGTGAAGGCGCCGTAGGCCATGAGCACGGCGGCGGCGATGAGCACCAGCAGCCGGTTGACCAGGCTGTTTTCGAGAAGCCACTTGAACATAGCGACTCCTTAGCGGACCTGGTTGATGAGCGTGGCGCCCTGCGTGGCCACGCGGTCGCCGGGCTGGAGGCCCGAGGTCACGGCCACCGAGGTGCCATCCAGCGGCACCGCCGTGACCACCCGTGGCGCAAAGCGCTCGGGCGACTCCTTGACCCAGACGATGGTCTGATTGGCCGGGTTGCGCAGCAACGCAGCGGCGGGCACTTGCACGCCATCGACCTTGTCGGTGGACTGCACGAACACGCGCACCGGCTGGCCCAGGGCCAAGGCGCCAAGCGCAGACGAGTCGCCCGCAAACTGCAGCGGCTGCGCCTGGTCGTGCAGGCTGCGCGCCGCGCCCAGAAAGCGCAGAGGCACACGCTGCCCACCCACGGCCAGCGTGGCACCGGCCACGCTGTGCGCCTGGGCGGTGTCGTAGGCCAGGGCCTCAATGCGCAGGCGCGATGGGTCTACCACCTCGAACACCTGCTCGCGCGCATCCACCACCTGCCCCGCCACGGCGTTGGCCGAAGCGATCACGCCCGACACGGGGGCCACCAGCGCATCGCGTGTGGCCAGGCCCGCGCCCACGGCGCCCAGGCGCTGGGTGAGGCTGTGCAGCTCGCTCTCGGCCGCCTCGATGTCCTTGCGCGGCACGGTGTCGGCCAGCTCCGTGAGGCGCGCCACGCGCCGTGCGGCCAGGTCGCGTGCGGCGCGCAGCTCGGCCTGCTGGGCCAGTTGGTTGGAGCGCTCGATGGCGCCCGCCGTGGGCACCACGTAGGCCAGCACCTCGCCCTTGCGCACCGCCTGGCCCACGCCAGGCAGGCCCTTGGGCCCGGCCTCCAGCCGCCCGGCCAGCACGGCCTGCACCTTGCCACCCGCGTTGGGGTCCATCACCACGGTGCCCGCCAGTTCGAAGGCCTTGGCGTGTTGCCCGGTGGCTGCCACAAAAGTGCGCACGCCCAGTTGGCGCTGCGCGGGCTTGGGCAGAAACACGCTGCCATCGGGCTGGCGGCTGGGGCCGTTGCCGGTGGGCGTGGGTGGCGCGTCGCCATGGTCGTGGCCGGGGCCTGCCAGGGCTGGCAGGGGGGCACTGAGCGCGGCGGCCATCAGCAGGGCCAGCAAGGAAGGCATGGGGTGGAAGCGCTTCATGCTGCACCTCCCACGCGCTGGGAGTTGCCCATGCGGGCAGCACGGCCCCGGCGCAGTCCCCAAACGGCTAACAGCGCCAACAGCACGGCGGCCACGGCGCCTGCAATCAGCACAGTGCGGCGGGCCAGCCCTACCGGTGCAGCATCGGTGTGGGCGGCGGGGTGTAGGTCGATCTCGCCTGCGAGCAGGTCGGTGTCAGTGCCTGCGGCCACGGTGGCGGTGACAGGGCTCACGCCCTCGGCCAGCGGGGCGGCCAGGGTGGCCTGGAACTCGCCCTCGGCCACGCGGGTGACGGGCACGCTGGTGCCCGCAATGTCCAGCTCCAGCCGGGCGTCTTTCACGGGGCTGTTGTCGCCCGCGTGGTCCAGGTAGAGCGCGATTTTTTGCCCGTCGAGCACACCCACCAGTTCAAACAGGTCGGAGGTGGCGGCAAAGCGCGGCAGGGCTGTGCCCGCTGCGGCGACGGGGGCTTCGCCATGGTCATGGCCTGCGCCAGCCAGCGCGGTCGGCGGTAGCAAGCCCAGCAGCAGGGCCAAGCCCAGTGTGGAAAAAGCGGAAGAGAGTTTCATGGTGTTCAGCAAAAGTGGTGAGGGCCTCAAGGGCGTCATTGCGGCAGCAGGCCCAGGGCCTGGCGCAGGTGGGAGATGGCGGCCGCTGCGTCGATGCGGGCGCGGGCCAGCTGGCGTTCGGCCTGGGCGGCCTCCAGCTCCACACGCAGGCGCGTGGGGCCGTCGGCTTCGCCCAGTCGGAAGGCCTTGTCGATAAAGCCGCGTGTGCCCTGCGCCAGCGCCGCGTGGCGTGCCAGCGCATCCCGCTGGGCCTGGGTGGCTTTCACGCGGGCCATGGCGGCGGCGATGTCGGCGGCCAGGCGCCTCTGCTCCACGGCAGCACGTGCCTCGGCATCGATGGCATCGGCGCGTGCTGTAGCCTGCTTCGCCTGCGCACGGTCGCCCCCGCCCAAGGGCACGCGCAGGCCCACGGTGAAGGTCTGCTGGTAGCGGTCGCCCGCCTGCTCGCGGCCGCGCGTGGCGGCCACCGTCAGCTCGGGGTTGGCACGGGTTTGCACAGCGGCCAGGTCGGCGGCGCGGCGGGCTACCTCGGCCTGGTCCTGCCAGTCGGTCGCCGCAGGGTGCTGGGCAGCGGCTGCCGCGGCGTCGGGCACGGCGGGCTCGGGCTCCGCCCCGTCCGCCAGCGCCAGGGTGGGCGCGGCCTCCTGCACACCCCAGGCGGCCAGTGCGGCCTGCGCTGCGTCCCGCGCGCCCTGGGCCTCGGCCAAGGCGGCTTCGGCCTGGGCCACGGCGCCGTCGGCCTGGGCTTGGTCCGCACGCGACAGATCCCCCGCACGCACGCGGCGCGCCACGTCGGCGGCCAGGCGCTGCGCGTTCAGGAGACGGTCTTGCGCCAGGGCCTGGTCAGCCTGCGCGCGCTGCGCCGCCCACCAGGCTTCGCGCACAGTGGCGGCCAGCTGCAGTTGCGCGGCGCGCTGACGGCTGTCCAGCGCCTGCGCTTCGGCATCGGCCAGCGCGGCCTTGCGGGCGCGCTCGCCGGGCAGCCACAGCGGCAGGGCCAGGCCCACTTCGGCTTCGCGGCTGCCCTGGTTGCTGCCGGGGCGGTCGGTTTTGGTGGACAGCTCCAGTGCTATGGGCTCGGCCGTCCAGGCCGTTGCGGCGCTGCGTGTGGCCTGCGCGGCCTCGCGCCGCAAGGCAGCAGACTGCGCTTCGGGCTGGCGCTGCCAGGCCTGCTCGAACAGGGCCTGGAGCGTGAGCGGCGCTGTGCCGGGGTTGGAGGTCTGGGCCTGTGCGGCACTGCCCAGCAGTGCCCAGCCCAGCGCCATCACCACCAGCGCGGCGATGGGCGTGTGTTGTCGTTGTTTCGTTGGTTGCATCCGATTCCTCTGCAGTGGCCAGGGCCACAGGTTGAAATCGGCGAGGCGCGATGGATGAAGGGGACGGTCAGCGGTGCACGCATGCCAACAGCAAGACGCGCACCGCTACTGCCAGGGAAGGCAGGTCTCCAACATCATCAGGAAAAGAAACGGAGCCACCCAAGCCCCCGCCTCGCCGCTCAGGCGAGAGCAGGCCAGTTGGGGCGCTCGGGGCGCGTAAGGGGTGCAGGCGGCCAGGCGGGTGCGGCCTGGCCCGGCGGGTGCGCCACGGCCACTACGATGGCCTGGGCGCTGGCACTGTGCGCCAAGCCGCCGCCTGTGCCGTGGCAGGCATGGCAGTCCATGTCGGCCAGGGTACTAGGGGAGCCCCCCGGGACCGAGTGGTCGGCCCCTTCGTCACCATGGTGCTCGTGCACATGGTGGCCAAAGTGCGATGCCTGCGGCGCTGACTCGTGCCCGCAATAGGGCGAGGCCGCCGCCCAGATGGAATGGAGCGGCATGAACACCAACAAAAAGAGGAGCAACAGGCGGCGCATGGGTTGCGGCATTCTATGCAAGCCGTGCCAACCGCCCCGGGCCATAGCCTGACGCGCTGAGGGGCCTCCTCGTGCCGGGTCCGGGGCCGGGTGCCAGGAGCCTGCGCGGTAGCGGGAATAGGAATATCGGCTGCGAGACGCGATCCAACGGTCTCGCGCGGCACAGCCACCTGGACCCGCGGGCCCGGGTGGCCTATATTGGCGCTGGCGCGACTCCGGCAAGGCTTATGGCGCCAGCGGCCTTTATCATCTCGGCGCCATGCCGCCGCCCGCCCAGCCTCTGCCCTCTACCACCTTTGCCACCACGCAGTCGTCCGGCGAGGACCGCTTTGAAGCCTGGCGCAGCGGTATCTCCGTACTGTTTGACGTGGCCCCGCTGGTGCACAGCGGCCCGCCGAAAGGATTTCACGCACAGGTTGATGCCGTTCACCTGGGCCAGTTGCTGCTGGGCGACCTGCGCTTTGGCGCCCAGCGCTTTGCACGCAGCCAGGCGCGTGCCGCGCAGGATGGCCTGGACCACTATCTGGTGCAGTGGTACCGCGAGGGCGGCTTCATCGGCCAGCACAGCGACAGCGACGACCTGCAGGTGCGCGCGGGGGATGTGGTGGTGTTTGACATGGCCCGCACGCAGCACACAGCCGCCCAGGACTCGCGCGTGCTGTCGCTGATCGTGCCGCGTGCGCTGGGCGACGAGGCTTTTGGGGGTGGGGCCAACCCCCACGGCACGGTCCTGCGCTCAGACAACGTGCTGGGCGGCCTGCTGGCAGACCACCTGGGCGCCCTGCACCGGCGGCTGCCTTCCATCGGCATGGACCAGGCCGATGACGTGGTGCGCGCCACCACGCAGATGCTTGCCGCGTGCCTGCGCCCCAGCCAGCGCACCCTGGCCGAGGCCCGTGCGCAGGTGGAGGCTGTCACGCTGGAACGCATCCAGCGCCACATCGGCCACCACCTGGGCGCCCTCATCACGCCCGAGGCGCTGTGCCGCACCTTCGGCATCTCGCGCCACCGGCTGTACCAGCTTTTTGAGCCGCTGGGCGGCGTGGCGCGCTACGTGCAGCAGCGCCGCCTGCAGCGCGCATTCCAGACCCTGTCGAACGCGGCCTACCGGCACCTGCGGGTGGCAGACGTGGCCACCCGCCTGGGCTTTGCCAGCGAAGCCCACTTCAGCCGCGCCTTCCGCGCCACCTTCGGCCACACGCCCCGGGATGTGCGCGCTGCCGCCGAATCGGCCCGCAGCAACGGCCAGGCGCCAGCCCTTTCCAACTCCCTATCGGTCGAGTACGCAGACTGGCTGCTCGGGCTTTGAGCCAACGCACAGTCAAGCCGCGCGCAAACGCTGGGTCAAGGGAAATGGGCAGAGCCCCCGCAAGATCCGGGTCAGCGCGCGTCCACCCGCGCTGTATGCTCCCATAAAGATAGCTAATAGCGATTGCCAGTAAAGCGCTAGCGGCCGTTTTTATGCCAAAAACCTCCTGGGTGGCACGCCACCCCACGAGCCCCATCTCCATGAAAACCTTCGCACTTCGGATCGCTGCACTGGTGCTGGCAACTGCTGCCACAGCGCCCGCCTTTGCCGCCACCCTCTTCGACAACCTGGAAGCCGCAGGCAAGGCCGGCAACGTTTCGTTCCAGGAGTCTTACCCACCCTACTACGCCGCCCGGAGGTTGGCCAACCGCATCCCGGTGGGCCCAGGCCCCGCGCGCATAGAAACCGTCACGATGGACGTGTACGTTTTCAACGGCCTGACCCTGCAGGTGTGCGACACCGCACCCACCAGCAACGGGCCCGACACCAGCCGCTGCACCACCTTCACGCCAGACGGCACCGCCCCGGGCCGACGGGTTTTCACCGGCAGCCAGGACATTGCCGGGGGCAACGTCGCCTGGATCGTGCTGCGCACCGTGGGGATGAGCACCGTGAGCTCCATCATTGCCGACGGCTTGGCATGGATCACCAACAACGGAGGCATCGACTGGAGCCAGATGCCCACCACGCTCGGCATGGCCATTACCGGTACGCCTATGCCTTGGAATGGTGCTTGCGGCACGGCGGCGCTGCAGCCACGGGCCACTGCGCCTGCCACCTACCTGTGCACCGCAGGCACAGCCAGTGCAGTGCAATCTGCCAACGGCGAGTACACCTGGGAATGCGCGGGCGCCAACGGCGGTGCGGCGCAGCAGTGCAGCGCGCCATGGGCCAACGCGGGCCAGGGCACGGGCACGGTGCAGACCGATGGCGCGGGCGGCTGGCAGATCACCAGCGCCACCTTTACCTCCTTGCCCGCCCCCTTGCCCACGGGCGCGCAGGCCACACAGGGGCCCCTGGCACTGGTGCTGGACGGCGGTGCAGATGGCACCAGCGCCCAGGTCACCGTGCACTACACCACGCCGGTGCCCGCAGGCGCCGTCTACCTCAAATACGGCCCGAGCCCCGAGGGCCTGGGCTGCACGGGCACCACCGCCTGCGCGCAGCCGCACTGGTATGTATTGCCCGGCGCCCAGTTTGCCCCCGACGGCCTGAGCGTGACCTTCACCCTGACCGATGGCGGCGCGGGCGACAGCGACACCACCCCCGGCCGCATCACCGACCCCGGTGTGCCCGTGCTGCTGGCCGTGCCCCCTGGCAACGCACAGGCCATCCCCACACTCGGCCCGTGGGCGCTGGCCCTGCTGGGTCTGCTGGCGGCCGCTGTGGCAGGCCGTCGGCTGACGCACAGGGCGTATTGAGTCGGCACGTTTGAACTTGCATCCATTGTTCGGGCCGAGTCGGTCGAGGCCTTGTGAGGCAGTTCGACAAGCAGGAACAGATTCAAGTAGATGGATGCCAACCCCAGAGGAAAGCGCCGGACCTGGATATCAGCGGCTGCCAATACGCCGCAGCGATCCATTCGGGTTTCGCCGCTTTTCGAGAACACTGTCTTTTCGGCCTGGGTTGCTTTGCAAATCCTCGCGATCCCTTCAGGGATTGGTATTTCTTCATAAGCAGAAACCGCTCTAGCGCCTGATGGACGAGCGCTAAAAGCTATCAAAAATATAGCAATTAATGGGTTACCCATTCTGGAAATCGCGCGCTAGCCCGACCTGCCGCAAACGCTGAAGCAAGTGCAGACCAAACAGCCAGTCAAGCCAGCGGCATTTCTTGCACGCACCATCCAGGCAGCGGCTGCAATCTCGCCGGGCTCACGGGCGGCCGGGTAGACAGCGCAGCGCTCCAGACGCCGGGGATGCAGATCCACTGAGCCCCCACACACAGAGCAGCCACACCACGTGCGGCCCGTGTGCAAGGCACACAGCGTGGGCATGCATCTGCGTCTGGTTTGCGTCTGTGCTGGGTTTGGACCTGCGCGCGAGAGCGAGGGGAGGCGTTGTCACCAACGCCGCGCAGGTCCGCGCGAGAGGCTCACTGAGCTTTTGCTGTTTTGTTGCTGTTTTGTTGCTGCTTTAGTTTTTGCTATCTCTTCTTTTCTTGCCTACAGGGACCATTCCAATGACCAACACCCCCTTGCTTCGTTTTCGCCCATGGGCCAGCCTGCTGGCCACTACCGCCCTGGCGGCGTCCGGCTCGGTCTGGGCACAGGCACAGCCCCCGGTGGGCGCCATCACGTATGTGGCCGGGCTGGCAGGCCCTGCGCAGCCGGTGCCTACGCTCGCAGAATGGGGTGTGCTGGTTCTGTCGCTGCTGATGGCATTGATGGCCTGGCGTGCGGCGCGCGGCCACCTGGCAAGCCTGATGCTGGCCATTGCCCCCGGTGTGCTGGCGGCTGCCATGCTGGTGGCCACCTCCTGGAGCAGCCCGGTCGAGGCACAGCCCATGGGGGTCAGTGTGCTGCTGGACAACCCATCTGGCGCCACGGCAGACATTCCGTACCACGAGTCGCTGGACTGGCCCGCCGCCGACTACATGCACCAGTACGAGGTGCGCAACACCACCGGGCAGACCGTGCGCATCACCGACATCACCCTCACCGCAGGACACAACAACCGCAACCCGCTCGACATACCACGCTGCACGGTGGGCATGGTGCTGGCCGCTGACGAAGGCTGCTTCCTGCTGGTCTCCAAGCCACACTGACCGCGCTGCACCCAGCGGGTGAACGCCGGGCTGCACAGCAGTGCACCCGGTTCGGCACGGCGCCGGGCGCCATGGCAATCAGCGCCCGTGCCCACTAGCATTCACTATCAAATTAATAGCTGCTAGCGCTTGATAGATAAGCGCTAACGGTCATTTTTACCAGTTTATCGACCTACCGAGCCGCCACCAGGTACTGCGGCACCCCATCGGCCGCCAGCACCGGCGTGCTGTGCACGCCCCACACCTGCGCGATGGTGGCGGGAGTGAGCAGGTGGGTCGTGGCGTGCACGCTGCGCGGGCCTGCCAGGCCCGGGGCGAGCAGCAGGCTGTCGTGGGCGTAGCGCAGGGCCAGGTTCAGGTCGTGCAGCACCGCGACCACGCCCACGCCCTGCTCCACCGCCCAGCGGCGCACCAGGGCCAGCGTGTGGTGCTGGTGCGCCAGGTCGAGGGCGGCGGTGGGCTCGTCCAGCAGTAGCCAGCGGGTGGCGCCATCGGGCAGAGGCTCCCAGATCTGGGCCAGCGCGCGGGCCAGGTGGCTGCGGGCGCGTTCGCCGCCCGACAAGGTGTTGATGCTGCGCCCGGCCAGGTGGGCCACGCCGGTGGCCTGCATCGCCTCGTTCACGATGCGCGCCTCTTGGCGGCTGGGCTGCTGGCGGTGGGGAAAGCGCCCCATCTCCACCACTTCCTGCACCGTGAAGTCGAAGGCCACGGCCGTGTCCTGCGGCAGCACGGCGCGCTGGCGGGCCAGGCCCTGGGCGCCTTTGCCAGACACCGGCTGCCCGCCCATCCACACATGGCCCGAGCGCGGCGCGCGCTGGCCCGAAAGCATGGCCAGCAGCGTGGACTTGCCCGCGCCGTTGGGCCCCAGGATGGCCGTGACGCGCCCGGGCACCAACTGCGTATGCACGGTGGCCAGCAAGGGCCTGCCGGACACGCCCACACCCAGCTGGTCGCACACCAGCAGATCGGCGGTGGTGGTGACCGGAGATGCGACGGCGGCATTCATACCTTGCTCCGAAACTGGCGCAGCATGGCCAGAAACAGCGGCACGCCAATGAAAGCCGTGAGCACGCCCAGCGGCAGCTCGGCAGGCTGCACGATGGTGCGCGCCACGCCGTCGGCCGCCAGCACAAGCGCAGCGCCCAGCAGGGCCGAGCCCGGCAGCACCACGCGGTGGTCTGGCCCCGCCACCAGGCGCACCCAGTGCGGTGCCACCAGGCCGATGAAACTGATGATGCCGGTGGCAGCCGTGACGGCGCCCACGGCCAGCGCGGTGACCAGCACGGCCAGGCGCTTGGTGCGCTCCACCGGCACGCCCAGCAGCGCGGCCTGCGCCTCGCCCAGGGCAATCGCGTTGAGCGGGCGCGCCAGCACCAGGCCCAGGCCGCAGGCCACTGCCACGATGGCGCCCACCAGCGCCACGGCGCTCCAGCGCGCACCGCCCAGGCTGCCCAGCAGCCACATTTGTAGGTTGCGCAGCTGCTCGTCGGTGGAGATGAAGTTGAGGTAGCCCAGCCCCGCCAGCGCCAGCGCATTGACCGCCACGCCCGCCAACAGCATCAGCCCCATGCGCGTGCCGCCATCGGCCTGCGCCAGTGCATAGATCAGCGCCGTGACCAGCAAGCCGCCACCAAAGGCCATGCCCACCAGTGTCCAGCTGCCCAGCGTGCGCGGCAGGTCGGGCAGCCAGTGGCTGCCCAGCACGATGGTGATGGCCGCCGCCAGCGCGGCGCCGCTGCTCACGCCCACCAGCCCAGGGTCGGCCAGCGGGTTGCGAAACAGCCCCTGCATCAGCGCACCGGCCAGCCCCAGGCCGGCGCCAGCGGCCACGCCCATCAACAGGCGCGGCAGTCGGATGTTGATGAACACCAGGTATTCGGGTGCCTGCTCGGCAGAAGGCGCTGCGCCCAGGGCCTGCAGCAGCACCTGCCACAGCTGGGCGGGTGCAATGGCGTACGCGCCCCGCGTGCTGGCCCAGACCAAGGCCAGCACGACCAGCACTGCCCCTAGACCTATCGCCGTGCGGGGAGACAGACGCCCGGGCCTCCAGCGCGCACCCGACTGCGCCACGGCCACGCTGCTCACGCGGTGATCGCCTGGGTGCGGGTGTGCAGCTCGCGCACGGCAGCAGGCAGGCGCGGGCCAAAGCCCAGCAAGTGGCTGGCCTCCATGGCCACCAGGGCCTTGCGGCGGTAAGCGGGCGTGAGTGCCAGCTCAGGCCGCTGCCAGAAAGCGGCCTCCCCACCCAGCGCCTCGATGCCCTGCGTGCTGTTGAGCAGCACATCGGGGGCGGCGCTGGCCATGGCCTCGGCTGTGAGCGGCCGGTAGCCCGCGAACTGGGTGATGGCATTGGTGGCGCCTGCAAAGCGGATCAGCGCATCGGCCGCCGTGCCCGTGCCCGCCACCATGGGGCTGCCGCCGTGCGACAGGATGAAGATGGCGCGCGGGCGCCGCGTGGCGGCTGCCACCTGCTTTTGCACCGCCGTCCACTGCGCATCCAGGTCCGCCTGCAGGGCCTGGGCCTCGCGCTCGCGGCCCGCCACGCGGCCCACGGTGGCAACCTTGCGGCGCACTTCGTCCCAGGTGTGGTCGGCCTGCACCAGCTCCACGCGCACACCGGCGCTGCGCACCTGGTCCAGCACCACGGGCGGCCCGGCCTCGGTGGTGCCCACCACAGCGTCGGGCTTGAGGGAAAGCAGACCCTCGGCCGAGAGCTGGCGCATGTAGCCGACCTTGGCGGTCTTGAGCGCGGCCTCGGGGAACAGGCTGGTGGTGTCAGTACCCACCAGTTGGCCCTGGGCGCCCAGCAGGTAGACCACCTCGGTCAGCGCGCCGCCCAGCGAGACGATGCGCGCAGGGCGGGCCGCCCAGGCGGCCCCTGGCCCCAACGCAGACAACCAAGGCAACGCCACCACACCGCGCAGCAGCCGCCGACGCGCGCCACCTGGCCCCCGGCTTTGCACGGCCATCGGATCACGCAGCATGGGCCAGCTCCTGCACGCCAGGCAAGCGTGCCACCAGGTCGCGCCAGCCCTGCAGTTCGGGCTTGCCGGGTTTGCGTGCACCGAAGAACATGACCATCAGCTCGCCCGTGTGGTCGAACGCCTCGACCGAGGTGACAACACCATCGGCCGTGGGCTTTTCCACCACCCACACGCTGGCAATCATGTCGGTGCGCAGGTGCAGGTTGAAGCCCGCGTCCAGCACGTTGATCCACTGCGCACGCGGCGTATCGAGCGGCTGGATATTGCGCACCGGCCCGGTGTGGATCTGGATGCAGCCGCCGCTGCCCACAAACACCATGATGGGCAGGCCGTCCACCGCGGCCTCGTCCAGCAGGCGCGCCACAGCCTGCGGTGCGGCGCGCCAGGCAAACTGGCCTTCGACCAGACGAAAGCTCTGCTGGCGCTCCACGCCGAATTTCTTGGTCAGGCCGAAGAACTCGTGGGTGTCCTGCATGGCAGCCCAGGCCTCGCGCAGGCCCTGGGCGTCGATGTCGGCGTCGGGCAGCACAGCCGCTGGCGCGGGCTCCGGACCAAACACGTAACCGGCGCTGGGTTGCACGAAGCGGCTCACCACTGCGTCGAACGCAGCCAGGTCGGTGGCATCGCGCGTGAATATCTTGTGCACAGCACGGCCATGCGCGTTGTAGAACTGCAGGCTGCGCGATGGCGGCTTGGTGGGGTCCTGGGCGGCGTCATGCGCCAGCTCCGTCACCGCAAAACCCGCATGCCACTGCGCAAAGAACAGGCGCAGGTCGATGTCTTCGCCCAGTGCGATCCCCACCGGCCCGGTGGCCGACACGTGCGTATACACGCCGGTCTTCTCGTGCACCGTGCTCTCGTTGCGCGTGAGCGCCATCAGCGGGCCGCAGGCTTCGAGCGACTGCAGCAGTTCCAGCCACGAGCCCTGCAGAGGCACGGCCTTGAGCGGGTGGCCATGCTCGCCCGCATGGGCGGCCACGGCGGCGCCTTCCGACAGCCCCAGGCTCTCGGCGGCGTCCTTGGCACGCTTGCCCGCTGCGCGGGCTGCGGCGAACCGCTCACGGATATCGGGGGCGGCCTGCGGCGGATGGGCCGGAGCGCTTGGGGGGTTCGTTGCAGCGGCATTCATTGCACGGCCTCCGGTGCGGTGTGCCACAGCACACGGCGTTGTTCGGCAGCCACCATCGCGGCGCTGGCGGCCACGTCCTGGCGCGCCTTGCATTGCTGGTCCCAGCGGCCTTGCAGGCTCCAGACCACGGTGCGAAAGTGCGGCGTGAAGCCCTGGGCGTCGGCCAGCATCTGCAGGTTGGCCGCGATCTTGCTGCCCATGGCGTCGCGGTGGCTGTCGCAGCAGGCTTGCACATAGCCCGTCATCAGCGCCAGGGTGCCCGCCAGCAGTGCCTCGGCGCAGGGCAGGCTGTATTCCTCATCGCAGTGGGCGCCGGATGTGGGCAAATCGGGCATGTCAGGTGCATGGCTCATGGTCTGTCTCCTTGATGGGGTTCATCGGGATGGGCTGTGCCTTAAAAGTCCGCCACCAGCGAAACGCGCACTGCGCGGCCAGGTTGGCTGTAGGCGTCGATGAAGCTGGCGTTCGCGGCCAGGCCGCGCACGTCGGCCCAGCGCCAGTGCTTCTTGTCGGTGAGGTTGTAGATGCCCGCGTTCAGGCGCAAGTCCTTGCGAATGCGCCACTGGGCGGCCAGGTCCAGCACCGTGTACGACGGCGTGAGGAACTGCGTGCTGCCTGTAGCCACGCTCACGTCGCTGGCCTTCTTGGCGGCGGCATGGGTCATGTCCAGCCGGGCCATCCAGCCGCCGCTGTCGTAGCGCAGGCCCGCCGTCAGGCGCGATGGGTCCACGGTGTTCACCGGCTTGCCGGTAGTGGTGTCGCGGCCACGCGTCTGGCCGTAGGCAAACGGACTGCTCCACTGCCCGCCCGCCCACTGGCCCCAGCGCATGTCGCCCTTGACCTCGAAGCCGCTCAGCTTGACGCGGCCGATGTTGACTGACTGGAACACCAGCGGGTTGCCCGGTGCGCCCGTGCCGCTGACCTGGCGCAGGTCTTCGATGAAGTCCTTGTAGCGGCCAGTGAACGCGGCAGCCTCGATGGACAGGCGCTCCAGGCGCCCGCGCACGCCCAGCTCAAAGTTCTGGCTCTTCTCCGGCTTGAGGTTGGCGTTGGGCACCGTGCGGTAGTTGCCCACCGGGTTCTCGAAAAAGGCGTTGACCTGCCCCGCATTGGGCGCACGGAAGCCCGCCGCGTAGTTGCCAAACACGCTCCACTGCTCGCTGGCACGGTACAGCACGCCGAACTTGGGCGAGGTGGCATTGCCCGACAGCGACACCGCCTGCGCGCCAAAGCCCGCCTGGTCGGCCTTGATGCGGAAGGTGTCGAAGCGCACGCCGGGGGTGATGCTCCAGGGCCCGCTCACGAACTCGTCCTGCACATACAGGGCCGTGCTGGTCTCGGTGGTGTCGGGGAATCGCTTGAGCGGGAAGGTCTCGCCCGTGGGCGGCGTCACGCCGGTCTGCAGGTTCTCGACCTTGGCCGCCGTGTAGTCCAGGCCGTAGGTGATCTTCTGCACCCATGGCCCGCCATTGCGCAGCACCTTGCTGCCTTGCAGGTTGGCCTGCCAGGTGCGCTCGTCATAGGTCACGTCGCGCACGCGGTCGGCGGCGGTGTTGCGGTCTTCGGTGATGTACTCGCGCGAATGGGCGTCCTGCCAGCTCAGCGTGGCCTTCACATCGTCGGCAAACGCGGTGTTCACGCGCCAGTTGCCTTCCCACGTCGCGCGGCTGCGCTGCATGTCGGTGAACGAGGTGGAGCCCAGCACCGAGGTGGCAGCCAGCGGCGGCTTGGAGCGTGCGGTGAGCAGTTCGTAGTCGGACGTCTTGTCCACATGCTCCAGCGTGAACACATGGCGCTGGCCGCCGCCGGGCGTCAGCACCACCTTGCCCAGCAAAGCGCCGCTTCTGTCCTTTTGCGGATTGGGCTTGGTGCGGTCGGCATTGGCCGCATCGTTGGTGCCCATGTTGTCCAGCTCGCTGGCGCGGGTGACGTTGCCGCCCAGCAACCACTGCACCGTGTCGCCCGCCTTGCCTGCCACCGTGGCGCCCACGCGCTTGCCGTGCTCGTCGCCGTCATAGCCCAGGCTCACCCGGCCGCCGATGCGCTTGTCGCCATCGAGAAACGCCGAGGGGTCTGCCGTGATGAAGTTGACCAGGCCCGCCATGCCATCGGAGCCATACAGCGCCGAGGTGGCGCCGCGCACCACCTCAATGCGCTGCAGCAGCCCGATGTCCAGGTAGTCGCGCCCGAAGGCATTGGCGCTGAAGACATAGCTGCGCGGCAGGCGAATGCCATCCACCATCATCAACACGCGGTTGCCGTCCAGCCCCCGGATGTTGAAGCCCGCGTTCTGCTCGCGCCCGGTGGAGCCACTGGCCAGCGAGAAGCGTGCGGGCGACCGCGTGACCGACACGTTGGGCAACTCGCGCGCCAAGTCGCGGATGTCGCGCACCTGGCCTTCCTCGATGGCCTGCGCATTGATCACGTCGATGCTCATGGGCAGCTCGTCACGGTCCTGCTCGCTGCGCGAGCCGCTGATGACCACTTCTTTGAGCTGCGGCGCTGCAGCCACCAACTGGGCCGCATCTTGCGCATGCGCGTTGCCGATGGCGGCGCACGCACAGGCCACCAGCCATGCAAGCGGCAGCAGACGGCCTTGCAACCATTGATCGGAGGGGCGCGCCTGTGCGCACCGGGAAGAAAACGGAGGGGAACGGAATGCCTGCGCCACGGAGGGGAGTCCTTCTCTGAAACGACAACGAATACAGAGCTGGCTCCATGCAGACGGCCTTGGCTTCTGCGCGCAGAAGATCGGGCGGTTGTGGCTGGCTGATGGGATGAAATTATATGAGAATAATTCTCAATAGCAACAATTTAAAACCCTTCTTGATGGTGCTTTACAGGCCCAAGCACAGCCGCTTTCTCCGCAAACGCCGGCGCCATCCAGCCATCCAACGTAACACCGCCTGGGCGACTCCAGCCCCTCCCGGACAGACACCCAAAAACAAAGCGACTGGATGCCGAAACATCCAGTCGCTCTTATTTTTATAGCTATTAGCACTTATCCATCAAGCGCCAGAGGGCAACTTTGTTGGAATATTCCCCCCAATCACTAACCCTACCTTTGCGGGAAAGAGTTAGGGAGAGGGGTCGTGCGGTGCAGCTTTACGCTGCCACGGCTTCGCGCTGCGCTTCGGGAGCCTTGGCGCCTTCGGCCGCAGCCACCACCGGCATGCGGATCAGGTGGTCAAACGCACTCAGCGCCGCCTTCGATCCGTCGCCCGCAGCAATCACGATCTGCTTGAAAGGCACCGTGGTGCAGTCGCCCGCGGCGAACACGCCGGGGATGTTGGTGCGGCCGTGCGAGTCGACGATGATTTCGCCGAACTTGGACAGCTCCACCGTGCCCTTGAGCCACTCGGTGTTGGGCACCAGGCCGATCTGCACGAACACGCCTTCGAGCGGCACCAGGTGCTCCACGTTGGTGGCGCGGTCCTTGTACTTGAGGCCGTTGACCTTGCCGTCGGCGCCGGTGATTTCAGTGGTCTGCGCGTTGGTGTGGATGGTCACGTTGGGCAGGCTCTTGAGCTTGTTGACCAGCACGGCGTCGGCCTTGAGCTGGTCGGCAAACTCGATGAGCGTGACGTGGGCCACGATGCCCGCCAGATCGATGGCAGCCTCGACACCCGAGTTGCCGCCGCCGATGACCGCCGTGCGCTTGCCCTTGAACAGCGGGCCGTCGCAGTGCGGGCAGTAGGCCACGCCCTTGTTCTTGTACTCGGCTTCGCCGGGCACGTTGACATTGCGCCAGCGGGCGCCGGTGGACAGGATCACCGTCTTGGACTGCAGCGTGGCGCCGTTGGCCATTTGCACGCTGATGAGGCCACCTGGCTCGGCCGCGGGGATGAGTTTGTCGGCGCGTTGCAGGTTCATGATGTCCACGCCGTAGGCGCGGGTGTGGGCTTCGAGTGCGGCGGCAAACTTGGGGCCGTCGGTTTCGAGCACCGAGATGTAGTTTTCAATCGCCAGCGTGTCATTGACCTGACCGCCAAAGCGCTCGGCAGCGACGCCGGTGCGGATGCCTTTGCGGGCGGCGTACACAGCGGCCGCGGCGCCTGCGGGGCCACCACCGACGATGAGCACGTCGTACGGGGCCTTGGCGCTGAGCTTGGCGGCTTCGCGAGCGGCGGCGCCGGTGTCGAGCTTGGCGACGATTTCTTCAATCGTCATGCGGCCGGAGCCGAAGACCTGGCCGTTCAAAAACACCATGGGCACGGCCATGATTTCGCGCTCGGTCACTTCCTGCTGGAAGGCGCCGCCTTCGATGACGGTGGTCTTGACCTTGGGGTTGACGATGGCCATGAGCGACAGCGCCTGCACCACGTCCGGGCAGTTGTGGCAGGTCAGGCTCATGTAGACCTCAAAGTTGAAGTCGCCATCCAGGGCCTTGATCGAATCGATCACGTCCTGCTCCACCTTGGGCGGGTGGCCGCCCGTCCACAGCAGGGCCAGCACCAACGAAGTGAATTCATGGCCCAGGGGCAGGCCGGCAAAACGCAGGCTGTTGGTGGCACCCACACGCTGCAGGCTGAAGGATGGCTTGCGCGCATCGTTGCCGTCGGTGCGCAGGGTGATCTTGTCGCTGCGCAGGGATTGGATGGTTGTCAGCAGCTCGCGCATGTCGCGCGCAGTCTCGCTGTCGTCCAGGGATGCCACCAGCTCAAACGGCTGCTGCACGCGCTCCAGGTAGGCGGCGAGTTGGGTCTTGAGTTGTTCGTCGAGCATGGTGGTGTCCTTTGAATTTGGAGTTGTATGTGGGGAGCGTGATGGCAAGCGTGGTTCGGATCAAGCCTGCCGGTCAAACTCCGGGCGTAAAAAAGCCGGACGGCACGGCGCACAGGCGCCATGACGCTGTCCGGCTTCAGAGGCCGAGAAAAGCGACTAGAAGGTGGGAAGGGGCCCGGCGTGCCAGAGCGGGCCGCACAAACGTGCTCCGTCTAGGCGCAAAGCGCAGGCATAGCTTGGGCTATGGCGAGCATTTGCAACGACGAGGGTGCGCGTTTTTGCGGGACGAGCGGGCATGGCGGGCTCTTTCACACCTTCTTAAATCTTGCCGACCAGGTCCAGCGAAGGCGTCAGGGTCTTGGCGCCTTCCTTCCACTTGGCGGGGCAGACTTGGCCAGGGTTGGCGGCGGTGAACTGGGCAGCCTTGAGCTTGCGCAGGGTTTCCGACACGTCGCGGGCGATTTCGTTGGAGTGGATTTCCAGGGTCTTGATCACGCCATCGGGGTTGATCACGAACGTGCCGCGCAGTGCCAGGCCTTCTTCAGGGATGTGTACGCCGAAAGCGTTGGTCAGCTGGTGCGTAGGGTCGCCAACCAGGGGGAATTTGGCCTTGCCGACAGCGTCGGACGTTTCGTGCCAGACCTTGTGCGAGAAGTGGGTGTCGGTGGTCACGATGTAGACCTCGGCACCGGCTGCCTGGAAAGCAGCATAGTTGTCGGCGGCGTCTTCGATTTCGGTGGGGCAGTTGAAGGTGAAAGCTGCGGGCATGAAGATCAGCACGGACCACTTGCCCTTGAGGGACTGCTCGGTCACTTCGATGAATTCACCCTTGCCATCACGGTTGACGAAAGCGGTGGTCTTGAAGGGCTGAACTTGCGTATTGATCAGGGACATTGCTGTTTCCTTGGTGGTTGGTTAACTGAACAGGACTGAAGTCTAGGCCTTTCGAGACCATCAATCCAATTAATTGATTTGATTGAATCAATTGCCTGTGACTATACAGTGACACCCTGCCCTCAGGCCGGGGCGGGCATTTTGCCCCCTTTTAAACCCCCAAAGACCGCAACGAAGCCGCTGCACGAACCACCGCCCACCTGGTCAACCCTTGCGGCATATCAAACATTCAAATACAACTGATTCGCGTTTAGTTTTATCATCTGCCGCACCGCAGCAACACCACCCAGGCCACTTTGCTGCAGTGGGCCAGCCAAAGCTCGACGCCTCTGAAATATTGGTCAAAACGGCCTGTAGCGCTTTATTGATAAGCGCAAGCAGCTCATAAATTTATAGCAAAGACCTCAAACACCATGTTCCAAACACTTCTGATCTGTTTCCGCGAAGGGCTGGAAGCCCTGCTCGTGGTGGCGATTGCCACCCTGTACCTGCGCAAGACCGGGCGCCTGCACCTGTTGCTGCCACTGCGCGCGGGCGTAGGCGTGGCAGCCCTGCTCTCGCTGGTGCTGGGCTGGGTGCTCTCGCAAGTGGGCGCGCTGTCGCCCGCAGCCGAGGGTGGCATGGCGCTGGTGGCTGCCGCCACCGTGGCCTGGTGCGTGGTGCACATGCGCCGTGCGGGCCAAGGCATGGGCCAGGACATTGCCCAGCGCATGGACCGCGCCAGCGTGCTGGAAGGCCCGCGCGCCTGGGTGGCGGTGTTCCTGTTTGCCCTCTTCATGGTGGGCCGCGAAGGCGTGGAAACCGCCACCATGCTCGCCGCTCTGGCCCGCAGCGCCGAGCTGGGCTACATGGCCTGGGGCGGTCTGGCGGGCCTGGCGCTGGCCATTGCCATCGCCTGGGCCTGGACGCGCTACGGCCGCGCGGTGAACCTTGCGCGGTTCTTCCGCGTCACGTCGTGGTTCATGGCGGTGTTTGCGGTGCAACTGGTGGTGTATGCGTTCCATGAGTTCACCGAAGGCGCAGCGATACCCGGCATCGACAACGCTTACTGGCATGCGGCCACCGAAGACCTGGCCGAAGGCACCATTGCCCAGGCCATCTCGCTGGCCCTGGTGCTGGTGCCCACGGTATGGCTGGGCCTCGCGCACTGGCGTGAGCGGCGCACGGCGCCATCGTCTGCAGCCGCAACCGCCATGGGCACACAGGCGGCCGCGCCACGCGCCGCACAATAGCCCCGCGCACGGCCTGCGCAGCCCCATCGGGCCTACCGTGCCGGATAGGGTCGACCGGGGTGAACGCGAACGCCTATCAACCTCACACGCAGCCAGCGCGCTCTAGCAGGGATATGCCTTGCGCGTGTTGATATGGCTCACGACAATCGGGGCCGAATCAACACAACACAACAAGGAGTCCCCATGAAAGGTGACGCACAGGTCATTGGCCATCTGCAGGCCCAGCTCAAGAACGAACTCACGGCCATCAACCAGTACTTCCTGCACTACCGCATGCTCAAGCACTGGGGCTTCGACAAGCTGGCCAAGAAGGAGTATTCGGAATCCATCGGCGAGATGAAGCATGCCGACTGGCTCATGGACCGCATCTTCACGCTGGATGGCCTGCCCAACCTGCAGGACCTGGCCAAGATCCAGGTCGGCGAAGACGTACCAGAGATCCTGGCCTGCGACCTGCGCGCCGAACAAGGCGCCCAGGCCACCATCAAGGATGGCATCGCCCACTGTGAAACGGTGCGTGACTATGTCTCGCGCGACCTGCTGCAAAAGATCCTGGACGACACCGAAGAGCACATCGACTTCCTGGAAACCCAGATCGATCTGATCGGCAAGGTGGGCCTGCAGAACTACCTGCAATCGCAGATGGGTGACGTGGAGTAACGCCAAGACTGCACCAGAGCGCTCCACGAAAAGTACCAAGAAGAACAACAAAAAACGGGCCGAGGCCCGTTTTTTTGTGCCCACGCCATCACCAAGCGCCCCCGACTGCACGGGGCTGCGAAGCACAGCCCTACCCCCATGTCACAAGCTGTTGCAAGCACACATCAAACCAGCGCAAATAGCATTTTTATAAATGCGAATGCTTCTCAACAAAAGTAGAATGCGTTCTTACGACCAAGGCCATTCCTTCTTGCAGATCCCGATCTGCAAGGGCAGGTCCCGTGATTCCCTTTAACACCTAGCCAGCCAGTCAGCCGGGCTCTCCGCCGCTGCAGCCAGCGTTTGTACGTTTGCCGTACGACACCTACTGCCTGGAGCCTTTCTGATGCCGCGCAGCACCGCCAGCCCCTGCCCTGCAGGAGTTCTGCTTCTCTCCTTTTTTGAAGGCTGCACCGCCCTGGGTGCCGCCGCAGGTCGGCCATGAAGGCGGCCCGCGTTGACTGGCGCTACCGCCTGGCCGTTACCTCCCGCGCCATGGCGGCCATTGGGGGTGGGTATGCACTGGCCGCAGGGTTCACGGCCGCGCTTTCGCTTGCGTTGGCGCTGTGGATGCCGCGCGTGGAGGCCGTGCTGACCGCCACCATGCTGGCCTGGCTGGCCTATGCCATGGCGGCGGGATGGGCGTTTTATGCGCGCACGGCCTGGGGCGCCTGGGGCGGCACACTGCTGCCCGCCCTGGCAATGGGCGCGTGCGCCATGGCGCCGCAATGGATGAGGGGCGCGCCATGACAACAGCGACCTCCACCGTGCGCAAGAGCGCCGACCGCGAAGGCTTTCGCCAGGCGATGTCGTGGCTGCACACCTGGGCAGGGCTCATCCTGGGCTGGCTGCTGTTTGCGATCTTCCTCACGGGCACGCTGTCGTTCTTCAAGAACGAGTTCAACCTGTGGATGCGGCCCGAGATGCACGGGCTGCCGCGCACCGACGCGGCCGATGCGCAGGTGGCCCAGAAGTCCGTGGACGCGCTGGTGCGCAAGGCCCCTGACGTCACCCAGTGGATCCTGCACCTGCCCGATGACCGCGACCCAGCTGTCAACATGCTCTGGCGCGGCACCGGCAACGGGCGCTTTGAAACGCTGCGCATGAACCCGCAGACGGGCGAGCCCATCGAGGCGCGCCAGACCATGGGCGGTGATTTTTTCTACCGCTTTCACTTCGAGCTGCGTACCGCGCAAAAGGGCCGCTGGACTATCCAAGGCCGCTGGGTGGTGGGCGTGGCCACGATGCTGATGTTTGTGGCGCTGATCACCGGCGTGATCACACACCGCCGCATCTTCAAGGACTTCTTCACCTTCCGCCCTACCAAGGGCGGGCAGCGTGCCTGGCTGGATGCGCACAACGTCAGCGGCGTGCTGGTGCTGCCGTTCTATCTGATGATCACCTTCAGCGGGCTGATGATCTTCCACACGCTGTACATGCCCGCGGGCATTGCCGCCAACTACAAGAACGAGAAAGGCGTGGACTCCAACGCGTACTTTGCCGACCTGCAGGGCGAGAAGCCCGAAAGCCGTCCCCGCCGGGGTGCGGGCGACAAGGTGGCGCCCCTGCCCGCCATCACCCTGCAGCCCATCATCGACGCGGCCACCACCCGCTGGCAGGGCGGGCGCATCGGCAGCGTGCAGGCGCGCCGCGATGCCAACGGCCGCGCCGTGGTGGAGGTAACGCGCCACGAAGGCGACCGCCTGCAGTACCGCCCACCGCGCCTGCTGTTTGATGCCACCACCGGCGAGTGGCTGGACCATGCCGACGCCACCAGCCCCGCCGTCAAGACCTATGGTGTGCTGTATGGCCTGCACATGGCGCGGTTTGCCGATGTGGGCCTGCGCTGGGCGCTGTTCGGTTTTGGGGTGCTGGGCAGCCTGATGATTGCCACGGGCATGGTGCTGTGGTCGGTCAAGCGCAGCGCCAAGTCGCAGACACAGGCCAGCCGCCAAGGGGCGGCCAAAACGACCAGCAACACAACCAGCAACGCGCCCGCTGCGCACCCCAAAGCGCCGTTCGGCGAGCGCCTGGTGGCTGGCATCAACATCGCGACACTGGCCGGGCTGCCGCTGGCCTGTGGCGTGTACCTGGCCGCCAACCGCCTGATCCCTGTGGGCATCGAGGGCCGAGCGGATGCAGAGCTGGCCTGGTTCTTCAGCGCCTGGGGCATCACGCTGCTGTGGGCGCTGGCCTGCGCGGTGGTGCGCCCGCACCGCCTGGGCTGGACGGTGCCGCTGGCCGCTGCGGGCCTGGTGTGGGTCGCGCTGCCGCTGATCAACGCGCTGACCACACACACCCACCTGGGCGTGAGCCTGCCCGCGCGCGAATGGGTGTGGGTCAGCATGGACCTGTCGTTTTTGGCCACCGGGCTGCTGCTGGGCTGGCTGGCGTGGCGCGTGCGCCCTGGTCGCACGCCCCGGCGCGGTGCGCCTGCACGGAGTGCGCGACCCGCGCGACCTGCCCCGTCGGTGCCCGTGGCGCCTGCCGAAACCTCCACCTCGGGAGCCTGAGCCATGTCTGCCTTTCTTCTGTGCTTTGCCGCCTGGTCGGCCATTGCGCTGGGCATGGATCGCCACCACGAAGACGCCCTGGGCCAGGAAGGCGCCGCGCGCCGCCTGGTGGCGTTGCGCCGCTCGGGCTGGCTGCTGCTGGTGCTTTCGCTGTGGCTGGCAGCGGCGCACCCGCCGGGGGGCGTGCCTGCATCCCTGGGCGTAACGGCATGGTCCGTGGCCCTGTCGGTGGCCGCCGTGGCGGTCACGGCAACCGTCACCTGGCAGCCCCGGCGCACGCCCGAACTGGCTGGCGCCGCCCTGCTGGCGGGCTTGCTGGCGCGGGCGCTGGGGTGGTGATGGACAGGCTCCACGCTCCCGCAGCCGTGCGCTGAGCCGCTCGGGCTCGAACTCGCTTTTCTGTTTTCACGGCCCCACCACATCCCAGACAGCGGGCCTTCGCGGCGCGCGCCAGGCCACGAGGTGCAAGGGCTTTTCGCCAACCGCGTTGCGCTCACTCCAAGGAAAACCATGCACGCTTACACACCAACCCCCTATCGGCTCCACCCGCTGGTGGCCGCCCTGCTTGCCACGCTGTGTGGCACGGCACTGGCGCAGACGACGGCGCCGCCCCCTGCAGTTGCGCAGACCACGCCGCAGACGCTGGGCGAGGTCACCGTGCAATCCAGCGCGGACGACGACGGCTATTCACCCGCCGCCGCCAGCACGGCCACCAAGGGCAGCGCGCCGCTGCGCGATGTGCCCCAGGCCGTGAACGTGGTGCCCGCGCAGCTCCTGCGCGACCAGGGTGCGCGTTCCATGGAAGACGCGCTGCGCAACGTGCCCGGCGTGGCCATGAGCCACGGCGACGGCCAGCGCGACCAGGTGGTTATCCGGGGCTTCACCGCCATTGCCGACCAGTTTGTGGATGGCGTGCGCGACGACGCGCTGTACTTCCGTGACCTGGCCGACATCGAGCGTGTGGAAGTGCTCAAGGGCCCTGCCGCAGTGCTGTACGGGCGCGGATCGTCGGGTGGCCTGATCAACCGTGTGACCAAGAAGCCCAAGTTTGGCGAGACCTCGGGCGAGGCATCGCTGGGCCTGGGCAATTTCGACTACCGCCGCGCCACGGCCGACGTGAATGTGGGCATCAGCGACACCGCCGCCTTCCGCATCAACGCCGCCGTCGAAGACTCGGGCAGCTACCGCGACCAGCAGTTCGTCAAGCGCCACAATTTCGCGCCGTCGCTCGCGCTCAAGCTCGCGGCGCAGACCGACCTGCTGCTGCAGTACACCAACGCGCGCGACAGGCGCCTGACGGACTTCGGCATTCCTGCGCTCAACGGCCGCCCAGTCAACGTGCCCGCGAGCACCTACTACGGCTCCAGCAACGCCGCGCAGGACGACACCACCACCAGCACCATGCAGTCGTTCGCAGCCACGCTGAACCACCGCTTCAACGACGACTGGTCGGTGCGCAACGTCACGCGCCTGTACGACTACGCGCTGGACCGTTACAACACCCTGCCCGGCGGCACCACCGACCCGGTGAACCTGACGGTGGGCCGCACGCGCTCGTTCATCCTGCGCGATGAAAAAGGCTTCTTCAACCAGACCGACGTGACGTGGCGCAACCAGCTCGGCGGCTTCAAGCAGGAGTGGCTGATGGGTGTGGAACTGGGCCAGCAAAAGAAACGCTCCGAGTCCGTCACCGGTGGCGCAGACCGCGTGCCACTCTTCAACCCCGGCAATCGCCCTGCTCCCGCCATCCCAGCGGCCAACTACAACGCCGACAGCGCCATCCCCAGCCACACCACGCAAGACACGGCCGCGCTGTACTGGCAAAACCAGATCACGCTGGCGCCCCAATGGAAGGCGCTGGTGGGCGCCCGCTACGACGTCTTCGGGCAAGAGACCACGTTCGACCGCAAGCTCGCAACGCTCTCGCGCACCGACAAAAAGTTCAGCCCTCGCGCGGGCCTGGTGTGGCAGCCGAGCGATGTGGTGTCGTACTACGTGTCGTACAGCAAATCCTTCCAGCCCTCGGCCGAAGCGTTTGCGCTGGCCGCCAACAACACCGGCGCCGAACCCGAGATCACCGAGAACAAGGAAATCGGCGTCAAGCTCGACCTGCTGGACGGCCGCCTCAATGTCACCGGTGCGCTCTTCAACCTGGAGCGCACCAACATCAAGAACACCGACCCCGCCAACCCTGGACGCCAGATCAACGTGGGCACCCAGCGCACCAACGGCCTGGAGCTGACCGCCAACGGCCGCCTGCCCGGCCGGTGGGACGTGAGCACCGGCTACGCCTGGCTGGACGGCCGCATGACGAAGTCACTGGCCACCACCACATCCACACAGCTGCCCACCGCCGCCATCGCCGCCCAAGGCAAGGTGCCCGCGCTCACGCCGCGCAACTCCGCCTTCCTGTGGGCCATGAAAGACCTGGGCCACGGCCTGCGCATGGGCGGCGGCGTGAACTATGTGGGTGCGCGCTTCACCTCGCTGACCAACCTGGTCACCCTGCCCGGCTACACCACGCTGGACGCGGCCCTGCAGTACACGCTGGGCCAGTGGGATGTGGACGTGAACATCAAGAACCTGGCCAACCGCAAGTACTACGTGTCGGCCCACGGCAGCAACGACAACCTGATCCTGCCCGGCTCGCCGCGCGCGGTGCAGGTGACGCTGCGCACGCGGTTCTGACGCTGCGTCTGCAGGCGCAGCACGCAAACTTGAACAAATTTTGGCTTCTAGCGCTTGATGGATAAGCGCTAAAAGCTATCAATTTAATAGCATATATCAAACACCGAGGAGGAGAAGCACCATGCAAATGCACCCACTGGCCTTTGCCGCCCTGCTGGTCGCCGTGGCAACGGCGCAAGCACAGACCAGCTCCAGTCCCACCACGGGCAACCCCACCACGACAGCGCTGCCCGAAGTGAAGGTGACCGACGAGGCCAACAGCGCGGGGACCGAAGGCTCGGGCCAGTACACCGCCCGCGAAGTCAGCGTAGGCAAGCTCCAGCAGGCACCGCGCGAGACGCCGCAGTCCCTCAGCGTGGTCACGCGCCAGCAGCTGGATGACCGCAACCTGACCAAGGTGGAAGACGCCATCAAGCTGAGCACCGGCATGACGGTCACGCGCTTTGATGGTGCGGGCAACTACAACACCTTCCAGGCGCGCGGGTTCGATCTGGGCTCCATCCAGCTCGATGGCGTTCCGATCCCCCAGGGCAACTACAGCACGCTCGACACGGCCATGTATGACCGCATCGAAGTGCTGCGCGGCCCGGCCGGCCTGCTGCAGGGCGCGAGCGAGCCCGGCGGCACCGTGAACCTGGTGCGCAAGCGCGCCCCGGCCAAGCTGGCCATTGGCGCCGATGCGGCGGCGGGCTCCTTCGGCCTGCGCCGGGGCACCGTAGACGTGGGCGGCGGCCTCAATGCCGAAGGCACGATCCGCGCGCGCGCCGTCGCGGTGGTGGAAGACAAAGACAGTTTTGTAGACACCCTGTTCAACAACAAGCGCCTGGGCTACGGCACGCTGGAATGGGACATCGCCCCCTCCACCACCGTGTCGGTGGGCGCGGCGCAGCAGCGCGTGCGCGCCGCCATCGACCAGGGCCTGCCCACCTATGCCGATGGCCGCCCGGCCGACCTGCCCCGCAGTGCCTTTGCCGGCCTGCGTGCCAACCGCCAAGACCTGGAGACCACCGACGTTTTCGCAGAGCTGGAGCACCGGCTGGATGGGGGCGGCTTGGTGCGCCTGTCCGCGCGCGACATCGACCGCACGGCGTTCTACCGCTCGGCCCGCGCCAACAGTGCCCTGGCCGCCGACGGCAGCTTCACCATGGAAACCGTGGACGGCGACTTTCACGTGCGCACCCGCAACTACGACGCCTTCCTGGCCACACCGGTGCAGATGGCAGGCCGCACCCACAAGCTGCTGGTGGGCGCGAGCCATAACGAGGGCAAGAGCTGGGACGGCAACTACGCCTACGGCCCCAGCGTGCCGTTCAACCTGCTGCAGCCCCACTACGACCTGGCCTACCCAGACATCCGGCTACCGGGCTTCACCTCGATCGTCACGCGCCGCGAGAACGCGCTGTACGGGCAGGCGCAGATCGGCCTGACCGACACGGTCAAGCTGCTGGCAGGCGGGCGTCTGTCGTGGGCGGAGGTGGTGACGCGCAGCACCAGCACGGGCGCAGTCACCGCATCGGCAGACCCTGGCCGCCAGTTCGTGCCGTCGCTGGCTCTGATGTGGGACTTCCACCCGCAGTACACCGGCTACGCCAGCTATGCAGAGACCTTCGTGGTGCAAAGCCAGCTCAACGCGGCCAAGCAATTGCTTGCCCCACGCACAGGCAAGCAGGTGGAGCTGGGCGTGAAGGGCGAGTTTTTGCACAAGCGCCTGCAGGCCCATGCAGCGCTGTTTCGCATCATTGACGAGAACCGCGCCATCGCCGACCCGGTGGTGGCAAACGCCTACATCGCCGGCGGCAAGGTGCGCGCGCAAGGCTTCGAAACCGAGATCAGCGGCCAGCCCCAGCCCGGCTGGGACATCGTGGCGGGCTACGCCTACAACGACACCCGCTACCTCCAGGCCCCCGTGGCGCAGCAGGGCCAGGTGTTCAGCCCCGTCACGCCGCGCCACAGCGTGAACCTGTTCACCCGCTATGCCTTCACCAGCCCGGCGCTGCGCGGCTTCAGCGTGGGCGGCGGAATGACCTACCGCAGCGAGTTCTTTGCGCAAAGCGGTGCGTTGCGCATCAACGCACCGGGCTACGCAGTGTTCAACGCCCAGGTGGGCTACCAGATCAACGACCACCTGTCTCTGAACCTGTCGGTGGACAACCTGCTGGACAAGACCTACTACGAGAAGGTGTCAGGCATTTCGCGCCAGAACTTTTATGGCGAGCCCCGGCGTGTGACGGTGGCGCTCAAGGCGCGGTATTGAGGCGGGACGAGGGAAAAGACATAGGCATCGGTGAAGATGCCATGCACCTTGAGCCGATTCCGCGCGAGGCACTCCCGCACTGCGCCCGACCGCTCGGCCAGGCTGAGACTGGGTGTGTTGTGCTGGGCCACGACGATTTCAACGCGGCTCAGCTTGAGCTCTGCAAAGGCGAACTGACTGAGTGCCTGAACGGCGGCGAGCGCTGCGCCTTGGCGCTGCCAGGACTGGCGGACCCAGTAGCCCAGGTTGCAGAAGCCGTTGACTAGGTTGAATTGATTGAGGCCGCAGCCGCCCACAAGGGTATTGGACCCGGCGTCGAAAATGCCGAACTCGTAGCTGGAACCGCGCTCCCACTCGGCCTCGCAATGCGCAAACCAGGACGCAGCATCGGCGGTTGAGTAATTGGGATGGGCCCAGGGCATCCACTTCCCGACGGTGGCAGTGGACTCCAGAACGGCCTCGACGAAGGAGGGGAGATCGGATTCAGCGAAGGGGCGGAGCTCGAAACGACCGGAGGCAAGCATGGGGCAGGAACTGCAGAGGTTTAACGTCGAAGCTGACCGGAACGCAGCGCCTTGCGATAGCGTTTGAGGTTCTTCGCCTTGCGTCCCGTCGGAAACTGAGTTAACTCCATGCCGCAGCCAGCGACCGCCAGCGCCGCAATCAGGTCGGCGGGAAAATGGTCAGACTGTACGACCACATCGCGCATAGCGATCCCAAAGTCCAAAGTCGCGTGCTCCACGCCTGCGACTTCGCTCATGTTCTTCAAGATGCTTGAATGGGCACGGAGAAACTGGATTGCATCGGCCTGTTGCTGCTCCAGGTCTTCAAACTCAGCGTCACTCACCACCAAGGTCAGCCCAGAAGTCACTGCAGGCCGACTATTCGGCCGGGAACTGCGC
This sequence comes from Acidovorax sp. LjRoot38, assembly GCF_964252975.1. Taxonomy (NCBI): domain Bacteria; kingdom Pseudomonadati; phylum Pseudomonadota; class Betaproteobacteria; order Burkholderiales; family Comamonadaceae; genus Acidovorax; species Acidovorax sp. LjRoot38. Next base: position 106,922 of record NZ_CAXUPT020000003.1, read on the forward strand.
GGCACACCTCGCCGCCAAATGTTGCACGGTTCAACCGGACTCAGCGCGACGAGGCTTTCCACATCAGCCTCGCGGCCCACGAAATGAATGATGCAACCCATGCGATTCAAGGTTTGTTGAAAGGAGATGAGAGGCGTGACCAGACCGATGGATTATTTTGCGAAATTCGCTTTTTGCTTAGGAATGCGCGCGGACGACACATGCGACTGCAGCTACGAATGCAACGGCAACAAGCGTAGAAATGAGGTACCACAGTACGCGAAGCCCCGAGATCGACCGCTGCTTGGTTTTTTGCTCAACAAACTCATTAGCGTGGCGGAGACCTGGCAAACGGGAGTAGACAAACCCTAGTAGATCCCCGGCCGCGCTGAGCAGGAGGTAGGCCGGTGGAGCAAACATTGCGAGAAGCAGCCAACGGAGCAGACCTTCGGGATGCCCTTGCCACAGGAAAACTCCAGCGCACACAGAGAGACCTAGCCAAATAACGAGGAGCAAGCGTGGTTTCGACATTGATATGCGCTAGGACTGGCTTGGTGCTACTTAACGAATGAGAGTGGCGTCCCCGCCCCGAGCGATGCGCGTAGTTGCAGGGTACGGCACCAAGTGCCGCGATGGGAAGTATGGAGTCTCGTCGACGCAGCCGTTGTTGGAGGGGGCGCCCATGGCAATCAAGCTTGTCGAGCTTGTCAGGCACAGTCCACACCACCCTCGATGATTTCTTGAAGTTGAGAACGCAAACCTTCATAGAGTTCTGTGACGTCCACCTTCTCGCCCCGCTCAATCCGTTTAATGAGCATGTCCTGCGGATGAAAAGTCAAGCTTGACTGCAGATACCGTACGGCCGGGTCTCGACCATATTCATCGTCAATCATCCACCAGTCGTAGTCTGGCTCGGCGTTAACGAAGACTTTTCCAAAGGCAATGCCAAGGGCGTGAATAGTGTATTCCGCCTCTGCATCAATAACGCCGGAGTCGAGCGCTCGTTGAATCAGGTCAAGGTTGCGCTTTGATCCATCGAGTTCAGCATGAAGAACATCCACGATAGCTTGCCGGGCATGAACCAGGGACAGAGCAATCTGTTGCAAGTCGTCCGGAGTCGGGGCTTCAATCATCTGCTTACTCACCTGTGGCAGTAAAAATGTGTCCGGCGGCACTTAGGGAACCATTCCCCGGCGAAGCCGAGCGCATTCGATATGTGAACCGCTTTCATCCCTGTCCACCGTGTGCGTTCTTTCGTTTGCTTGGCGGCTCACGATCGAAAGTCTCTACGGTGGACACCCCCCTGAAAAGTCAAACTTTCCCCGGCCCAGCCGGGGGCCTCCCTTTGGAAGCTTGAAGTGCTTTTCGGTAGAAGATTCTGTCGTAGCCCGTCATATGCTTGCGCTCGTACTCGACGTAGCCGATCTTCGTGTAGAGGGCCTGGTTCTCAACCATCTTGGAATTCGTGCACAGGTACAAGCTGTCGAAGCCGCGACGCAGCGCCTCGTGCTCTGCAAACTTGAGCAACTCCCTGCCGACCCCGTGGCCGCGCAGATGAGGGAAGGTGGCTACTGCGTCGATGTAGAAGCCCTCTGTTGTTTCGTACTGAACGAGCGCGCCGACGATCGCGTTCTCGTACTGCGCGACCCAGACATGACCGTCCTGGGTGTGTGCGTTGAAGTCGAGCAGCATCGGCGCTGGAGGCCTGCCGATCCTAGCGATACAAGGGCTGAAGGCCTCTACGACGCATTGGCGTGCGGCAGGAGCATCGCCTGCAAGTGCTTGACGGACGATCAGGTCCAAGTTGGGCCTCCAGTGCTCGTTGTGACGGCTAGCTCGCCGTATCCCGCAGAACTTGCGAGACAAGCTCGACGGATCGGAATATTTTGACATGGCACCATCTTGAAAACGGCATCCAGCTTGGGCTGCAGCCAAGCTGTGTGCTTGGGCCAACTTTGGGGCTCAGCTTCAACATGCGTCTATCGAAAGCAGCGGCCATCGTTCGCTAAACCGCTTCGATTTCACACGTTGCCGGTAGACGGTGAAACACGCTCTGATCGGGTTGTGCCGCACACGAAGCGCAAACAGATCGTCTAGCCCGTGGGGGGCAACAACACCTATCGATTCGTCATCGGTCAGGTAGACACCAACACAGGTCGCGAACTCTGGCCAGGTTGCCACGCCTTCTTCGAGGGACCCAAGAGGATGCACCACCTGCCCCAGGTTGCTGGCGAACCATTGATGCACCGTGGCTTGGTTGGTGACTTCCCACTGCACCGTCGGCATGATCGCGCGGAGGCGGTTTTCGAGATATGCATCTTGCTCCGGGCCGAGAGCTTTGCGGTCAAAGTGGACGACATCGACGTCCTCAAGCACCGAGGGGGTTTCAAAGCCATGGAGAGCATCCCACACCAGAGACCGCACGGCGCCAGCGCCAATGCACCAAGAGTCCAATCCAAGAGAACGGACCGCCAACAGCGCTGCGATCAAGTGGCTTGAAGAGCGCACCATGGCCACAAGCCGCCGTTCAAGCTCCGGTCGTGAAGTTTCGTTTCGGTGCATAGCTTCACAGGAAATTAGGCGGAAATTTCTGGTGCATGGTTCTGGCAGAACGTAGCACTTTAGCCCTTGCGCAGAGGCCACCGACCGCCAGCTCTGCAGAGGGTTCATCCAGCCTCTCGAATCACTTTTCTGCACCATCTACTTGCGGTTTTCGCAACCGCCTGAATCACAACATCACCACAAATACAAACAATTCCCATTTGCAATGTAAAATTCAGTTTCCGCAAGCCACAGCCTCCCCTTTAGACCTGCTCTAAGGCTGCAGCCAGCACCCACCGTCCTTCGATGTTTTCGGGTTGTCTGGCTTGAACCACTCCTTCCTCTGCACCCTTCCTGCTGCCGCCATGCCCGCCCCCGCTCTGGGTGCCGGCGATGCGGGTGTGCGCCAGCCCAGCCCCTGCCGCCCCACCTCCACACCATGCTGAGCCCCACCGCCCTGCGCCGCTGGAGCTGGACCCACAAGTGGTCCAGCCTGGTGTGCACCGTCTTCATGCTGCTGCTGTGCCTCACGGGCCTGCCGCTGATCTTTCACCACGAAATTGGCCACCTGCTGGGCACGGAGGTGGAGGCGCCTGCGATGCCCGCCAACACGCCGCGCGCCAGCCTCGACAAGGTGCTGGCCACTGCGCAGGCGCTGCACCCGGATCGTGTGGTGCAGTTCGCGTCGCACGCGGAGGACGATGACAACGTGTGGTTCGTCACGCTCACGCCCACACCGGCGCCCACGGACGATTTCCGCTCCGTGGCGGTCGATGCGCGCACGGGCCAGGTGCTGGCGCAGCCACGGTTTGACGAGGGCTTCATGTACGTGATGTTCAAGCTGCATGTGGACCTGTTTGCAGGGCTGCCGGGCAAGTTGTTTCTGGGCTTCATGGGCTTGCTGCTGCTGGTGGCCATCGTCACGGGGGTGGTGCTGTATGCGCCGTTCATGCGCAAGCTCGCGTTTGGCGAGGTGCGGCGTGATCGCTCGACCCGCGTGAAGTGGCTGGACCTGCACAACCTGCTGGGCATCGTCACGCTGGTGTGGGCGTTTGTGGTGGGCGGCACGGGCATGATCAACACGTGGGCCGATCTGCTCATCAAGTACTGGCAGTACGACCAGCTGTCGGTGCTGCTCAAGCCCTATGAGGGCCAGCCCATCGTGCCCGCCGCAGAGCGTGGCCCGCTGCAGCAAGCGCTGGAGGTGGCGCAGGCCCAGGCGCCGGGCACCAAGCTGTCGTTTATTGCGTTCCCGGGCACAGCGTTCTCCAGCCCGCATCACAACACGTTTTTTCTGCGTGGCAACGAGCCGCTCACCTCGCGCCTGCTCAAGCCCGTGCTGGTGGATGCGCGCACGGCGCAGGTCACAGCAGCGCCCCAGCTGCCGTGGTACCTGACGGCGCTGCTGGTCTCGCAGCCGCTGCACTTTGGCGACTACGGCGGCATGCCGATGAAGATCCTCTGGGCGCTGCTCGACATTGCCACCATCGTGGTGCTGGGCAGCGGGTTGTACCTGTGGTTGCGCAAAGGTGCGCAGGCGGGCAGCGCCAGCAACGCCAGTACCAGCACCGCCACGGCGGCAGCCACCGTGCACAGCCACACCGGCCTGCCGCCAACGGCTGCCGCACGCACTGGCGGCGCGCTGCCAAGCACGGAGGGCCGCGCATGAAGGCGAGCCCTTTCTGGTCGCTGTGGGGCTGGCCCCTCGTGATGGGTGTGCTGACCACCACCGGCCTCATCACGGCACTGGTGTCTGACACCTGGGGCGACTGGTGGTCGTGGGTGGGTCTGGGCATTCCGGTGGCGGTGATGGGCTGGACCTGCTGGCCGCGCACCACGCCAAGGGCCACTGCGCAACGCGCCCATGACAAACCCCACACCGATGCCGACGAAGCGGGCACCAACGCCAACGCCACGCCACTCTGAACATTCCCCGCACCTTCACCACGCCATGCGCAATTCCCATTCCCCTCGCCGCCCTGCCCTGACCCCAGCCGCACTGGCCGCCGCCCTGCTCTTCACACTGGGCGCGCCTGCCGCTTGGGCGCAAGCGACGACCAGCGGCACCGAGCCCGACGGCAAAACCCTGTCCACCGTCACCGTGAACGCCAGCGCCGACGCATCGGCGCAAGGCCTGTCGCCCGCTTACCCCGGCGGCCAGGTGGCCCGTGGAGGCCGTGCGGGCATCCTGGGCACCAAGGACGCGATGGACACGCCGTTTTCCATCACCAGCTACACCAACGAACTGATCCAGGACCGCCATGCCCGCAGCGTGGGCGATGTGCTGCAGAACGACCCCACGGTGCGCGTGGCACGTGGCTTTGGCAATTTTCAGGAGGCGTTCTTCATCCGGGGGTTCATCCTCGATTCGGACGACACGGCCTACAACGGCCTGTACAGCCTGCTGCCGCGCCAATACATTGCCACCGAACTGTTCGAGCGTGTGGAGGTGCTGCGCGGCGCATCGGCCTTTTTGAACGGCGCCAGCCCCAACGGCGGCGGTCTAGGCGGCAGCATCAACCTGCTGCCCAAGCGCGCGCCCAACGAGCCTTTGAACCGCGTGACCTTTGGCGTGGCCAGCGGCGGCCAGACGCAGGTGGCGGCCGACATTGCCCGGCGCTTTGGGCCCGATGGCAATACGGGCATCCGCGTGAATGCTGCTGCCCGCAATGGCGGTACGGCGGTGGACCACGAAGACGTGCAGCTCGGCCTGCTGGCCGTGGGCCTGGACTGGCGCAGCCGTGACGTGCGCCTGTCGGGCGACGTCGGCTGGCAGGACCACAAGCTCAAGAACACCCGCACCAACGTCACGCTGGGCAGCGCTGTGACCACGGTGCCGAACGTGCCCGACAACCAGACCAACTTTGCCCAGCCCTGGAGCTACTCCAACGAACGCGATGTGTTCGGCACGCTGCGTGGCGAGTGGGACCTGTCTCCCAGCACCACGGCCTGGGCTGCGGCGGGTGCGCGCCGTGGCGAAGAAGCCAATTCACTGGCCAACCTCACGGTGACCAACGCCGCCAGCGGCGCCGCCTCCACCTACCGCTTTGACAACACCCGCAAGGACAGCGTGAACACCGGCGAGCTGGGCCTGCGTGGCAAGCTGCAGACCGGCAGCGTGGGGCATGAATGGGTGGCGGTGGCGTCGCACTACGACTTCGAAAAGAAGAACGCCTACGCCATGGATTGGCGCAACACGCACGCCACCAATCTTTACAACCCCATAGCCACCAACCTGCCCGGCTTCAGCGCCAACACCCTGTTTGGCGGCGACCTGGCCAATCCCCTGCGCACCGGCAGCACGCGCCTGTCCAGCGTTGCGCTGAGCGACACGATGGCTTTCATGGACAACCGCCTGCTCTTCACCGTGGGCTTGCGCCACCAGAAGATGGAGATCGCCAATTACGACTACGGCACCGCGCTGCAGACCGACCGCTACGACCAGAGCCGCACCAGCCCGCTGCTGGCGGCTGTCTACAAGGTCAACAAGGGCCTGTCGGTGTATGCCAACTATGTGGAAGGCCTGAGTCAGGGCCAGACCGCGCCCAGCACGGCGACCAACCGGGGCGAGATGCTGGCGCCCTATGTCTCCAAACAAAAGGAAGTGGGCATCAAGTTTGACGCCGGCCGCGTGGGCGGCAGCGTGGCGCTGTTCTCCACCACCAAGCCGCGTGCGTTTTTGAACACGGCCAACCTCTTCAGCACCAGCGGCAAGGACCGCCACCAGGGCATCGAGCTGGCCGTGCAAGGCGAGGCCACCCAGGGCCTGCGCCTGCTGGGCGGCCTAACGTGGCTGGATGCCAAGCAGCTGACCACCGGCGCTGCCGCCACCGACGGCCAGCGCGTCATCGGTGTGCCCAAGCTGCAAGCCAACCTGGGGGCGGAATGGGACGTGCCCGGCGTGCCGGGCCTGGCCGTGGACGGCCGCTGGGTGCACACCGGCGCCAGTTATGCCAACGCCACCAACACCCTGCGCGTGCCCGGCTGGAACCGGCTCGACGTGGGTGCCCGCTATATGACGGAAGTGCAAGGCAAGCTCGTTACGCTGCGCGCCCGCATCGACAACCTGACCAACCGCAACTACTGGGCCTCAGTCGGCGGCTACCCCGGCTCGGGCTACCTGGTGGTGGGTGCGCCGCGCACCTTGTCGCTGAGCGTGAGCGTGGACTTCTAAAGCGGCAACCCGCGCCACACAGGCACTGCCAAGATCCATTTCAGGGTCAAAAAAGCCACCCAGCGCTTATCCAACAAGCGCAGGCAGCTATCAAAAAATGAGTATTTTTCCCCCGTAGCGCCGGGGGTGTGGAGCACTGCGCTCCGCTGTTTTTTGCTGTCACTAAACCACCGAAAGGAAAACGTCCATGTCCTCGAACCAACGCCTCCAAGCCCCGCTGCTGTCCGCCCTGCTGGCCTGCGGCGCCCTCACCGCGGTGAACTCCGCCCAAGCCCACCAGGTCTGGCTCGAAAACGCTGGAGGTCAGGCGCGCCTGCACTTTGGCGAGTTCAACGAGAACCTGCGCGAGACCTCGCCCGGCCGGCTGGACCAGTTCAAGGGTGTGCCTGCACTGGAACAACAACGCGCAGGTGCCGCCGCCCAGCGCGTGGAAGGCCAGCTCGCCAAAGACGCTTTTGTCTACGCCACCACGGGAACGCCCGACACGCTGTTCGCCGCCGCCAGCTACCCGCTGATCGACCGCAGCAAGCGCAACCTGCCGGCCATGATCTGGCAGCCCTCGGCCCGCTGGGTGGCCAGCCTGGCCAAGCCCGTGGCACCCACCGCGCCGCTGGACCTGGTGCCCACCGGCAAGCCCGGCGAGCTGAAGGTGGTCTACAAGGGTGCGCCGCTGCCCAAGGCCAAGGTGCAGCTGGCCGCCCCGTCGGGCTGGACGCGCGAGGCCGAGGCCGGTGAAGACGGCACGGTGACCTTCGTCACCCCCTGGAAGGGCCAGTACGTGGCCGAGGTCAAGCACAGCGACAAGACCCCCGGCGAAGTGCAAGGCGAGAAGTACGGCGAAGCCAGCTACGTGACCACGCTCACCTTTGTGCTGGCCGACGGCATGGCGTCGCCTGCCCTGCCCGAGCCGCCCAAGGCCCACTGAGCCCCGGCTGCCGCCACCGCCGATTTGCTAGCCGCACAAACCACCGCCCTCTCGGGGCGCGTGGTACTGCCTTGGCACGCTCGGGCGGCTGGCATTCATATCACTAAAAATGGGCTGTAGCGCTTTACGTAAAAGCGCCGACAGCTATTACTTCGATAGCGCCATGATTCACCCCAATCTCTTGCGCACCGCGGTGGCGCAAGCCGCACTGCTGGCTGTGTGCGGCACCGCGTTCGCGCAGAACAGCACAGCACCCGCACCTATACCCTCCGACGCTCCAGCAGCCGCCCCCTCCTTGCGCCAGGTCGATGTCATCGACTCCACGGCAGGCGAAGCCGCCACGCCCGCACGGCGCGCGCAAAGCAGCTCGCGCCTGGGCCTGTCGGTGCTGGAAACGCCGCGCTCGGTCAGCGTGATCGACAACGCGTTGCTGGAGCAGCAAATGGCCACCACCGAGCGCGATGTGCTGCGCAATGCCTCGGGCGTGTCGTCGCGCAGCGAGTACTACGGCTCGTACTCGCAGTTCTCCATCCGGGGGCTGTGGGCCAACAACACCTACAACTTCCTGCGCGACGGCGCCAAGTTCATCCACCTGCTGGACCCACCGCTGTTCAACATCGAGCGTGTGGAAGTCATCAAAGGCCCGGCCGCGCTGGAGTTTGGCCAGGTCGCACCGGGCGGCCTCGTCAACTACGTGAGCAAGCGCCCCCAGGCCGACCCACTGCGCACCGTGAAGATCGGTGCAGGCAGCTATGGCTGGCGCAGCGCCGACTTCGACCTGACCGGCCCGCTCACCACCGATGGCACGCTGCGCTACCGCCTGGACGGCGGCGCCAGCCAGGGCGGCAGTTTTGTGGATGGCAACACCCCGCGCAAGCAAGGCATTGCGGGCAGCCTGGAGTGGCAGATCACGCCCGACACCGTCTGGCGCGCGCAGGCCGAGACCCAAAGCATCGACGGCACTTCGACCTCCGGTTTGGCCGTGCCCGACCCCAAGAATCCACGCAGCGCGGATGTGCTGCCGGTGGGCGCGTTCTACGGCGAGCCCTGGTTGAAAACCGATGGCCATCTGCGCTTTTATTCCACCGAGCTGCAGCACCGTTTTTCGGACCAGCTGGAAGGCCGCGTGCATCTGTCGCACAACGAAACCTTTCGCAACGTGAACATCGTGTCGCCCATGGGCCCGGTGACCAACGGCCGCGTGCCGCGCACCTACTGGATGGCGCCGGGACAAAATTACACGTCGGACACCGCACTGGCTGAACTGCGCGCGCAGCTGCAAACCGGCGCGGTCAAGCACACGGTGCTGGCGGGCCTGGACTGGCGCGCCATTGCGGGCTTCTACGGCGCGCGCACCACGGGCAACCTAGGCGCTATCGACCTCTACAACCCCGTTACAGGCCTGTTGCCACCCGTGGCCTCCACCGGCGTGGGCAAGCTCTCCTCCGACGCCCGCAACACCGGTGTGTTTGTGCAAGACCGGATGGTGCTGGGCGAGTTCGGCCTGTTGCTGGGCCTGCGCCACGACCGCTTCAAAGACGCCTACACCACGCCCGTCACCGACGTGAGCAAGACACAGCCGAGCGCGGCGATCAGCTGGGAGCCCCGCCCGGGCAGCATGCTCTACGCGAGCCATGCGCGCTCGTTCCAGGCCAACTCGGGCACGCTGGTGTGGGGCGCGCAGTCGGCCCCGCCCTCGGAGGGCAAGCAGCTGGAGGTGGGCTGGAAGCAAGAATGGCTGAACCAACGCCTGATGACCACCGTGTCGGCGTTTGACCTGGAACTGACCAACGCCCCCGCCACCGACCCGGCGCACCCCGGCTACTCGGTGCTCACCGCACGCCAGCGCATCAAGGGCATCGAGCTGGAGCTGCAGGGCCGCATCACGCCCGGCTGGACGGTGACGGCCAACGCCAGCTTCCACGACCCCAAGGTGCTGGCCGACACCACGGCCGGTGCCAACGTGGGCAACCGCGTCGAGCGGGCCACGCGCCGCAACGCATCGCTGTGGACACAGTACCGCCTGCCGCAACTGCCCGGCCTGTGGGTGGGTGGTGGCCTGGTGCACCAGGGCGACAAGTTCACGGCCAACGACAACAGGTGGCGCCTGCCAGGCTACACCGTGGTCGACCTGGCCGTGGGCTACCAATTTGCGGGTGGCGTGCGGCTGCAGGCCAACCTGAAGAACGCGGGCAATCGCCGCTACTACATCGACGGCACCACCACCGCCGCCGGTTTTGGCGCCGTGGTGCCCGGCACGCCACGCAGCCTTCAGGTGTCGCTGGACTACACGTTCTGAAGACCGGCGCCAAGGCTGCGCCTGTCCCATCGCCAGCCCCGAAAGCCAAGCGCTCCTGGCACTCCAGGCGCCGTGCCTGGCCTTCGGGCCCGCCCCCTTTTTTCAACCATCGGAGAAACAGCACCATGCAATCTGGCATCACCGTTTGCCGCACCGCCATCGCGCACGCGGCCCTGCTCGCCCTGTGCGGCGCCGCCCATGCGCAGCAGGCCACACCCACAGCCCCCACCGCTCCCACGGCGCCCGCTGCAGAGAAAGCCCTGGCCCCCGTCACCGTGAGTGCGGGCGCCGAGCAGGAAAGCCCCACCGCGCCGGTCACCGGCTTTGTGGCCAAGCGCGCCCTGAGCGCCACCAAGACCGACACCCCGCTCATCGAAACCCCGCAGGCCATCAGCGTGATCACCCGCGACCAGATGGAGGCCCAGGGCGTGCAGACGCTGCGCCAGGTGACGGCGTACACGGCAGGCGCCGTGTCCAACTATTTCGACAGCCGCCAGGACACCTTCAAGGCGCGCGGCGGTGACGTGACGCAGTACCTCGATGGCATGGTGCGCTTCATCGGCTACTGGAACGACACCCGGCCCGACCCCTACACGCTGGAGCGTGTCGAGTTCCTGCGCGGCCCCTCGTCGGTGCTGTATGGCCAGGGCAGCGTGGGCGGTGTGCTCAACCTCACCAGCAAGCGCCCGCAAGCCGAAACGCAGCGCGAAGTGCAAGTGCAGCTGGGCAGCAACGCACGCAAGCAGCTCGCCGCCGACATGACCGGCAAGCTCACGCAGGATGGCGAATGGCTCTACCGCCTGGTGGCCGTGGGCCGCGACAGCGACACGCAGGTGGACCATGTGCGCGACGACCGCTTAGTGATCGCCCCCACCGTCACCTGGAAGCCCAGCGCCGCCACCTCGCTCACGCTGCAGCTCACGCACCAGAAGGACAAGAGCGGTTCGCTCATCGGCTTCTTCCCCTGGCAGGGCACGCAGCTGCCCAACCGCTACGGGCAGATCCCGACCAACACCTTCATCAGCGAACCCGGCTGGGACCGCTACAACTCCGAAAGCACCTCCTGGGGCTACCTGTTCAGCCACCAGATCGACAGCGCCTGGACTGTGCGCCAGAACCTGCGCCGCAGTGTGAGCGACGTGGACTACCGCACGCTGTACACCAGCTTTGCCGCCAATGCCGCACTGGGCCGCCCCGCGCGCCCCGTGTTCAACGCCGACAACCGCACCGTGCTGCGCGACGCCTCGTGGACGCTGGGCAACGCGCGCATGCTGCTGGTAGATACGCAGGTCGAAGGCAAGCTGCGCTGGGGTGAAACCGAGCACACCGTGCTGGGTGGCCTCGATGTGCAGCGCAACCATTGGGGCCAGCAAAGCTGGCGCGCCGTGGCACCGGCCATCGATGTGTACAACCCCGTGTACGGCAACTTCACGGCGCCGTCGGCATCGGCCCTGGCACGCGTGCCCAGCGTCGAGCAGCGCCAGCTGGGCTTCTACGCCCAGGACCAGATCAAGTGGGGCCGCTGGACCGCCACGCTGGGCCTGCGCCACGACAACGCCAAGAGCGACACCGAAGGCCGACCCGCCGCTGCAGCCGACGACAAGGCCTGGAGCAAACGCGCGGGCGTCACCTACCAGATGGATGGCGGGTGGGCACCGTATGCGGGCTACTCCGAGTCCTTCCAGCCGCTGGGCGGCGCCAATGCCTACGGCACCCCCTTCAAGCCCCAGCGCGGCGAGCAGTGGGAGGCCGGTGTGAAATGGCAGCCGCCTGGCCAGGGCATCAACGCCTTCGCCGCCGTCTACCAGCTGCGCGAAAAGAACCGCAAGACCACCGACCCGGGCAACCCGCTCAACAGCCTTCAGATCGGCGAGGTCAAGGTCAAAGGTTTTGAGGCCGAAGTGCAGGCCAGCCTGGCGCGCAACTGGGACTTCACGGTCGGCTACGCCTTTACCGACGCCAAGATCAGCCGCAGCAACACCGGCGACCAGGGCCAGCCCGTTGCCAGCACCCCGCGCCACACCGCATCCGCCTGGTTGAGCCACCGCTTCGCCAGCGAAGGCCGTGGTGGCTGGACGGTGGGCGCTGGCGTGCGCTACACCGGCTCGCAGTGGAGCGGCACCAGCGCCATCAGCACCCCGGCCGCCACGCTGGCCGACGCCATGGTGGCGTATGACGTAGGCGACTGGCGCGTGGCCTTCAACGTGGTGAACCTGGCGGACAAGGTGCACATCACGCAGTGCCTGGCGCGAGGGGATTGTTTCTATGGGCAGGCGCGGACGTACACGCTGACTTCGACGTACCGGTTCTGACGACTGGAAGGGGCGCCCCAAGCGCACTGAGAGTACGCCGTGGGGTGCCCCAACTTAGCCCCCACTCTGCCTCGGCATTCATGCACACAGCAGGCGTGAAGTGGAGGTGGGCGGGTTACCGCACCGCCCACCTGTTCAGTCCCACTACACTGGGCGTTGGCGTTCACTTCACCCAACCCATGCAACCCCATTCAAAGCCCTCCAAAGTGGCCGCGCTGGTTCCGGCGTGGCAGTCTTCGGCGTTCATTCAAGCAACCCTCGACTCTCTCTCAGCCCAGACTTACCCACACCTGGAAGTCATCGTCTCTGTCGATGAGTGCAATGATTCGACCTATGAGATTTGCATCGCCCATGCTCAGAAAGATGCTCGTTTCCGAGTAATCCGCCAATCGCAGCGGCTAGGGTATGTGGGCAACTGCAACTTTTTGCTCAATCAGGCCGAAGCTGATTACGTACTTTTTGCATTTCATGATGACATCCTGAACCCTGACTACATCACGCTGCTGGCAGAAGTGCTTGACGCACGGCCAGAGGTCGTCATGAGTTATTCGGACGTTCACCTCACAAACACCAACGGAACGGAAGAACACTGGGTATTCACCGAACTTGAAGGCGTTCGTGATCCGGTTCAGCGGGGTGTTCTCATGATGAGTGGAAAAAATAAATGGTGGGTGCCCAACCGAGGGTTATTCCGCCTTGGTCAAGCTCGGCAAATCAACGGCCTCAAAACCCACCATGCGGGAGAATTTTCGGCAGACTGGCCATGGCTGTTCCATATGAGCCTTTTGGGAGAATTCGCACGGGTTCCCAAAACCCTGTGCTACAAGTATTACAAGCCTGGAAGCTTATCGAGAAGCTGGCAGTTTTCCAAACACCAGATCTATGAAGTTTACGCGGCCATAATGCGCGAAATATGGATTTCAGGCCTTACCACTGAGCAAAAGCTCACGCTTGCCAGTCCCTTGGCAAGATGGCTCTACCACAATAATCCTGATCGACTCGGCGAGGGCAAGTGATAAATACCACCGACCCGGCATCCTGTTCGAGCTGGTTTGGAGGGCGCGCTCGCCTGGTTGATCTCCCCATTCATTCAGACGAGCGTGGCAACCTGCTACCGCTGGACTTCGACAGCCTCCCGTTCATGCCACGCCGCGTATTCACCGTAACAGGCGTTCCCGCTGGCTCCATCCGGGGGGAGCATGGCCACCGCAGTGGGGAACAACTGCTCGTTTGCCTGCAAGGGAAAATCGACCTTTTGTTCAGAAAGGGGTACGAAGAAGCCACTACGGCGCTCACCCCAGCGGGGCCAGGCCTCCTTTTGGGCGCAGGCGTGTGGTGCCGCCAGACTTACCTCGTCTCGAATTCCGTACTATTGGTATTGGCCAGCGAACCGTATGATCCAGAGTCATATATATCCACCTGGAACTGATATAAATGCGAAAGACTCCCCGAATTGCCATCCTTGGCGCCGGAATCATGGGCTGTTCGACTGCGATATTTCTGGCCCGCAAAGGAATCGAAGTATCTGTCTTCGATATGGCAGAGCAACCATTCAGCGCAGCGAGCCGATGGAATGAAGGGAAAATCCACTTAGGCTGCCTCTACAGCGCAGATCCGTCCCTGAGCACTGCGGACCGTGTCATTCCCGGCGGGCTCAAATTTCGCCCCTTGATCGAGGAATTGGTCGGCACATCCCTCGCTCCAGCAATCACTTCCGAAGATGATCTGTACCTGTGTCACCGCAAATCCGTGACATCTGCGGCAGAAATGAAGACGTACATGGAGAAGGTCGTCGAGCGTGTACGCAATCACCCAGATGCGGCGCAATACTTGGCAGATGTGTCTGGCAGTCGGGTTCACCCGCTGAGCACTTCCGAACTGGCTGGGTTGACATCATCGACAGATATTGTTGCGGGCTTTCGGACTCCTGAGAGATCCGTTGACACCAATTGGGTGGCTGAACGATTCATACCTGCGATGGACGCAGAAGCATCGATCCAGCAGTTTATGAAAACCCGCATCACGGCGGTGCGCCCCGCAAAAGATGGGATCGACGGCACGTGGGAAATTGAAACTTCCGAAGGCATCTTTGGACCATTCGACTACGTCATCAACTCGCTGTGGCAAGGCCGATTGGCCATAGACCGGACTGCTGGGCTGGAGCCCACGGGAGTTTGGTCACACAGATACCGCCAGTCACTGTTCTTGCGCACCAAAGAACCGGTTCATACGCCTTGCGTGGTCATTGCCACCGGCCCCTTCGGAGACATCAAAAATTACAATGGGCGGGATTTTTATCTCTCCTGGTATTCCGATGGCTTGCGCGTGGACAGCTCCGATATTTCACCACCGGAGCCTTATTTGACTGCCCAGAACTTGGAGAACTTGCCAAACTCCATTTTCGACCATCTCCAATCCTTGTTACCGTGGGTAGCACAAATTCGCGAGCAAGCGGAGCGCTCCACCATTCAAGGCGGATGGGTCTTTGCTGTCGGGCAAGGTGTGCTTTCGGACCGAGATTCCACATTGCACTCCCGTTCGGAATATGGCATTCAAAGACTCGGAAACTATATATCCGTCGACACCGGCAAATACTCAACAGCACCCGCCATGGCCCGCGCCCTGGTAGAAGCGATTATCTAGCCGCCTCAAAAATATCGCTCCTGATGGGCACCATATCCATCCGAGCATTTGATTGGGCCCGAAGTCTCTGAAGCCTGTTACGACTTGATCGTCGGAGCTGCACGCGACCAGGCTTACACCACCCACACGCCGCGTGTAGGGCGTGCGGCCACAGAAGAGCCTCGTGCGCCGCATCGGTGCTCGCCCGGACGGGCCTGCACCATCGGCATCGGCGATGCGCCCGAGAGCCCAGCCGGGGCGCTGCAGGAAAAATGTTCCACTTTGTTGCACAGCACCAACACCCCCACGGGTAAAAGGTGTTTACCCCTGTGGCGGACATACAAATAGGCCATTAGCATCCCCCTCCGTTGCAAAGTGCAACGATCACATCACCACAGGCATCAAACTTGCTTGTAGCGACGGCCCGAAAGCATCACCCCTGTGCGTTTTTGGCCGGTGATTATTTGTCATCAAACAAAATTTGATTTAAGGAAACCTTGCTAATGAAAACGATTAACCGCTGCGCCCTCGCCGCGCTGGCCCTGGTGGGTACGTCTGCTGCCTTTGCACAGAGCAGCGTCACCCTGTACGGCCGGGTCAACACCACGTTCGAGCACCAAAAAGAAGGCAATGTGTCCAAGACCGGCCTGTTCAACAACTCCTCCCGCTTCGGCTTCAAGGGCCAGGAAGACCTGGGCGGCGGTTTGATGGCAGGCTTCCAGCTGGAAAGCGGCTTTGACTCCAGCACCGGCGCCACAAGCTCCACCTTCTTCGGCCGCCAGAGCGAAGTGAACCTTGCCGGTGGCTTCGGCATGCTGCGTCTGGGCAACTTCACTTCGGAGTCCTACTACGCCACCGCTGACTTCATCAGCAACCACAACCACGACACCGGTTCGTCGTCGGATGCGCTGTACGCCTACCCTGCCCGCGACGCAAACAAGATCGCCTATCGCGCCCCCAGCCTGGGCGGCGCCACGTTCGAAGCCGGCTGGGCCATGCATGAGCAAGCCAGCGGCACCGGCGGCAAGAACAGCCTCGACCTGGCTGCCAACTACGAGATCGGCAAGCTGGGCCTAGGCGCCGGTTACTCCAAGCTGGACGACCAGAACCAGTTCGCGGTGCGTGCTTCGTACTCGACCGGCCCCTTCGTGGTGGGCGCCTACGTGCAGCGCGACAAGAACGTGTTCTTCGCCAACGGCGGCAACCGCACCAACGTGCGCCTGTCGGGTGCCTACATCATGGGCGTGTCGGAATTCCACCTGAACGTGGGCCGTGCCGGCAAGTACTCCAACGTGGCCGACAGCGCCGCCACCCAGTACACCGTGGGCTACAACTACAACCTGAGCAAGCGCACCAAGATCTACACGTACTACACCCGCATCAACAACAACCACAACGCCAGCTACGGCGTGGCCACTGCGGGCAACGACTTCAGCTCCTTCGCGATGGGTGTGCGCCACAACTTCTGATGGCCTGATCCCGCTGCTGCCCTAACTGGTGGGAGGGCAGACATACAGCTATTTACCCCCGCACTTCTTTGGAGTGCGGGGTTTTTTTACGCCACAGCACCCAGCCTTTTGGCAGCGATTTTATTTGGCAATATTCTGCCGCACGACTTTCGACGTGACAGGGTCGAAATAGGCCTCGACCATATTGCCACTCTTGAATCCGTATATCTCGTAGCAACTGCCATTGGCGATTTTGAATGTGGCGATTTTGTAGCCGCGAAACTCCGCCAGCAGGCGCATTTCCGCCTCAGGCAACCACTGGCTTCGCGGCTCCCGCGTACACACATCTTCAGTGCGCTCGCGGCTGAAACTGGATGGCCCCGCCGACTGGACAGGCGGCTTGCCGGCCTCCGCCGCCTGCGCGGACACAGCCAAGGCCAAGGCTCCCACCGCACTCGCAGCGACGTTTCTCACAGCATGGTTCATCGACAGGCCTCCAATGGAATGATGGTTTCATGCTAGCCATGCCAGATTAATTTTTGCTTAACTCAATTGATCCCGCAAAAAATATCAATGGTTCGATGCATTTTATTTTCACTCTTCAGAATTTCATTATCCCAAGTCCGCTTAGCCCCTTGAGATGGTCAGCATAAAATGCGGCGGTCTGGGATGGCGTGTCCTCAGCCGGTCTACTGCCTTATTTTCCCAAGACAGCCACCTGCACCTCCGTGCGGATTTCAAACCCCAGGCTTTCGTACAAGGCAATGGCGGCTTCATTCGTGGTCCAGGCATGCAAAAAGGGCTGGTCCCCCCGCTGTTGAATGGCGTGGGCCACCACGGATGAAAGCCGGCGGGCATAACCGCGCCCTCGAAACTCGGGGTGGACACACACGCCGCTCACTTCGGTGCCGCCTTCAAAACGCATGCGTTCACCCGCCATGGCCACCAGCAGACCTTCGGACCGGATGCCCACAAAGCGGCCCATGGTGTGGGTGCGTGCAAGGAACGGGCCGGGCTCAGTCAACTGCGCCAGGGCCAGCATGGCGGCAGCATCGGCATCACCCAGCACGACGACGGCCTCCGCGCCGGGCTCGGCTGCGATAGTCCGCCCGGCCACCATCTGCACGCCCTCGGCGCGGCGAAGGGCCTGCAGCCCCTGGGGCACCGGCATGGGCTGCGCTTGCAGCACGAAGACCGATTCCCCCTCGGCCACCAAGCCGGCCAGCGCGGCAAGGCTGGCGTCATCGGCGTCATCCCGGGCCGAAGCAAACAGGTTGACGTCCCGCCGGTAGCGCTTGGCCAGGTCGCCACCTTCTGCCAGGCCGGGAGTGGAGGTCAGCGATGCCCAGACGGGCCGGTCGAAGGGGTTGGTGGTGGTCATCGTGCTGTTTCCTTTCCTGGGGCACGGGGAGTTTTTTTGCGACGGCCTGTGGCGTGCTCTGCGGCGATGGTGACAGCCGAGCGCTGCAGCAGCGAGGTGCGCGCAAGCCCCGCCTCCAGCGCCTCCAACTGGTCCAGCAAGGGGCCTTCAAGCGACGCGCACACCTGGGCTACGGAGGCTTCCAGCACGGGCCAGACATCGCGTTGCGCCCGCTGCACAAGTGCCTGGCCTTGCGAGCTGAGCGCCACGCGGCGCACACGCCGGTCACCCTCCACCGCCTCCGACTGCACCAGCCCGCTGTCTTCCAGCCCTTTCAAGGAGCGCGTGACCACCGGCTGGCTGACGCCGACGGCCTGGCTCAGCTCGCCCACCCCCAGCGCACCATGCCAATCCAGTGCCGCCAACAGCGGGAAGTGCGCTGCAGGCATGTCGATGCCGTGCTGGGTCAACAGTGCCTGCGTTTGCGCCTGCAGCGCCTCGCCAATACGCTTGAAGCGGGTGCCGAGTGTGAGGAATCCGAGTTCCTTGACGACATCTTGGATCATGTTTTCTCCTTAGATATATATCATGATATGTATTTGACAGGCCACGTCAATCGATTTCTTCGCGGCTGCCCTGGCACTGCTTGCCAGACTGGTTCAGCGCGCAAAAACAAAAGCCTGCGGACGATCTCGCAGGAAGGCTCCTGAAAGATCGCGCGCAGGCTTTGACTTGGCCACACCCGCAGCCGGGCTGCGCGCGACAGTCCAGCCGCGCCAGCTCTCCGACGTTTCGTCCTTACACGTTCATGATCGAGACCAGGCGCGTGTTCAGGTGCGCCTCGATGGCCTCGGGGCCGCCTTCCGAGCCATAGCCCGAATCTTTCAACCCGCCAAACGGCAGCTCGGCTGCGGGCGCGGCGGCCTGGTTGATCCACAACATGCCCACTTCCATGCGCTGCGCCAACAGGTGCGCGTTCTTCAGCGACGAAGTGAAGGCATAACCGGCCAGGCCAAACGGCAGGCGATTGGCTTCGGCAATGGCGTCTTCAATCTTCTCGAACCCGCGAATCGCGGCCACGGGGCCAAAGGGCTCTTCGTTCACGATGCGGGCCGACAGGGGCACGTCGTTCAGCACCGTGGGCTGGAAGAAGTTACCTTCGGTGCCGATGCGCTCGCCACCCGTCACCAGCGTGGCGCCCTGCTGCACGGCGTCGGCCATCAGGTCGGCCATCGCTGTGATGCGGCGGGGGTTGGCCAGCGGGCCCATCTGCGTGCCGGCCGTGAGACCATCGCCCACCTTCAGGCCCTGCGCGTACTTGGCGAAGGCAGCCACGAAATCGGCACGGATGCTCTCGTGCACCAGATAGCGGGTGGGCGAGATGCAGACCTGGCCTGCGTTGCGGAACTTGGCCCCGCTGCCGATCTTGATGGCCAGTTCGAGGTCGGCGTCTTCGGCCACGATGACCGGGGCGTGGCCGCCCAGTTCCATCGTCACGCGCTTCATGTGCTTGCCGGCCAGCGCGGCCAGTTGCTTGCCCACGGGCGTGGAGCCGGTGAAGGTGACCTTGCGGATGATGGGGTGCGGGATGAGGTAGCTGGAGATTTCAGCGGGGTCGCCGTATACCAGGCCCACGGTGCCTGCGGGCACACCGGCATCGGCAAACGCGCGGATCAGCTCGGCGGGGCTGGCGGGGGTTTCCTCAGGCGCCTTCACCAGAATCGAGCAGCCTGCACCCAGCGCGGCGGCCAGCTTGCGCACCACCTGGTTGATGGGGAAGTTCCAGGGCGTGAAGGCCGCCACGGGGCCCACCGGGTCCTTCAGCACCATCTGCGTGGCCTTGAGGTTGCGCGAGGGCACGATGCGGCCATACACACGCAGCGATTCGTCGGCAAACCATTCGATGATGTCGGCAGACGCCATGGTCTCGACCTTGGCCTCCGCCAGGGGCTTGCCCTGCTCTTGCACCATGATGGCGGCAATGGCCTCGGCGCGCTCGCGCATCAGGGCCGCTGCGCGGCGCATGGTCTTGGCGCGCTCGGCGGCAGGCATGTCGCGCCAAGCTTCAAAACCCTTTTGTGCGGCGTCCAGCGCGCGGTCCAGATCGACCTTGGTGGCATGGGCCACGCGGCCGATTTCCTTGCCCGTGGCGGGGTTGAACACGGCAAGGGTCTTGCCTTCGGCGGCGTCTTGCCACTGGCCTGCGATGAAGAGCTGGGTGTTGGGATAGGTCATGAGCGTTGGGGTCAGCCAAAAAAATCAAAAAAACGACTATACGCCTGCGATGATGGCTGTGTATTTCAAGGAGATTGCATGCGAGAAGTAGTCCAAAGCCTCGAAGAGTCGCGCATCCGCGAAGTGGCCAACGAGGGCCTGGGGCGCAGCGATGTGCTGAAGTTCTGGTTTGGCGAGAGCGACGAGGTGACGCCCGACTTCATCCGCGAGGCCGCCATTGCCTCACTGCAAAAGGGCGAGACCTTTTACGCCCACAACCTGGGTCTGCCCGAACTGCGCCACGCGATTGCGGGCTACATGCACGGTCTGCACCCGCAGCAGCATACCGATGCGTGGTTTGACCGCATCGCAGTGACATCCGGCGGCGTGAACGGCCTGATGGTGGCCGTGCAGGCCCTGGTGGACGCGGGCGACGAAGTGGTGCTGGTGACGCCCGTGTGGCCCAACCTGGTGGCGCAGCCGCGCATTCTGGGGGCGCAGGTGCGCACCGTGCCGCTGGTGGCCGACGTGCACGGCGCATGGCGCCTGGACATGGACGCGCTGCTGGCCGCCATCACGCCCGGCACGCGCCTGCTGGTCGTCAACGCCCCCAACAACCCCACGGGCTGGACGCTGACGCGTGAAGAGCAAGCCACCATCCTGGCGCACTGCCGCCGCACGGGCACGTGGATTTTGGCGGACGAGGTGTACGAGCGGCTGTACTACGCGGGCGACACGGCCAATGGCGCGGCCCCGAGCTTTCTGGACGTGGCTGAGCCCGAGGACCGGCTGATCGTGACGCACAGCTTTTCCAAGAGCTTTTTGATGACCGGCTGGCGCCTTGGGTGGCTGGTGTTGCCGCCGTCACTGACGCACGCGGTGGGCAAGCTGATCGAGTTCAACACCTCGTGCGCGCCGGTGTTTGTGCAGCGCGGGGCCACGGTGGCGCTGCAGCGCACGGATGAGGTGACGCCTGCGCTGGTGAACCATCTACGCAACTGCCGGGACACGCTGGTGCCGCTGCTGGCCGAGGTGCCGGGGGTGTCGGTGGCCACGCCGCGTGGGGGCATGTATGCGTTCTTCCACATCGACGGGTATGACGAGTGTTTGCCACTAGCCAAGCGGCTGGTGCGGGAGGCGGGGTTGGGGTTGGCGCCGGGCAGTGCGTTCGGGGGCGAGGCACAGGGGTGGTTGCGGTGGTGTTTTGCGAGCCGGGATGTGGGGCGGTTGGGGGAAGGGGTGGAGAGGTTGAGGGGGTGGTTGAAAGGGTGATGGAAATGGATTTTTGAACGTTTTTGGCTGCTGGCGCCTGTGGAATATGCGGTAGTAGCTATTGTTTTTATAGTTGTTAGTCTTGCTCCTGCCGCTCGGGCTGAGCTTGTCGAAGCCGGGGGAAGCTCGTTCTCCGGTTTGAGCGGCGTGCTTGGGTTGAGGGCGGAGGCCGGGATGTCGCCCCGGCGGGCGAGTCCCTTTCTTTCGCGTCGCCGAAAGAAAGGAACCAAAGAAAGGGCGACCCTGCTGTCTGCGACCCCTGCGCTTCGCTACGGGGCAACCTGGGGTGCTCGGTCACGGGGTGCACCGCAGAACTCGCTGCGCGCCTGCGGCGCTCCGCTCGAACAACTGCGGTGAGTCAGATCACGAAGCATGCGCGCTCCGACGCGCATGCCACCCCGCGCCCTGCGCGCCCCAGGCGCATCCAGAAGGGAACCCGGGGGAGCGGACATCCACACGGGCCATTGCTTCGCTCGGCCCAGCCTGCGCAGCGCGAGGCGCTTGCGCCAGCGAGATAGGGCCGAGCGAAGCAAAGGCCCGTGGGACTGTTTGGATGTTCGGCTGTTTGGTGTTCGGCTGCCCACCCCCTGCTGGCTGCGCCTGCGGCGGGGCGGTTGCGGGGTGGCATGGGGCGTCGAAGCGCCCATGCTTCGTGCTCTGGCTCGCCGTGGTTGTCCGAGCGGCGCTGCGCAGCAGCAAAGCGAGTTCCACGGCGCACCCCGCAACCGCCCCGCCGCAGGTTTGCCCCGTAGCGAAGCGCAGGGGTCGCAGACTGGGGGTCGCCTTTCTTTGGCTTACTTTTCTTTGGCGAAGCAAAGAAAAGTGACTCGCCCGCCGGGGCGACAACCCGGCCTCCGCCCTCAACCCCAGCATGCTTTTCACACCAGCACGCCAAGGCTCCGACAAGCTCAGACCGAACGGGTCCCCAAGAACAAAGAACTACAAAAACAATAGCTGCCAGCGCTTTATAGATAAGCGCCAGCAGCCAAAATCACGCAAAAAAACTACTGCAACACCTGCGCCACCTTCACAGCAGGCTGATCTCCCCACCCGCCTCCAAGCGCCCGAATCAACCCCACCGTCGCCACATACTGCGCCGTCCGCACCTGCAACTCCTGCCGCCGATTGCGCAATTCGCTGCGCCGCGCATCCAGCAACTCCAGCTGACTCACCAAGCCATTGCGATACCGCACATCCGACAACTGCGTGGCCCGCCGCGCCGCAGTCACCGCACGCCCTTGCGCCTCGGCCTGGCCAGACAACAAGCGCAGCGAGGTCAACTGGTCCTCAACGTCACGAAACGCGTTGAGCACCTGCCCCCGATGGTCCGCCAGCGCAGCCTCCAGGCGGGCCTTGGCGCCCTCGATCTGTGCATCGCGCTGGCCGCCGTCAAAGATCGGCAGCGACAGCAGCGCACTCACGCCCCAGGCACGGGCCGACCACTTGAACAGGTCACCCAACTCGGGCGACGCATGCCCCGCATTGCCGGTGAGCGTGACGGCCGGGAACCACGCCTTCTGCGCCACGCCCACACGCGCTTGCGCGGCCAGCACGGCAGTCTGCGCGGCAGACACATCGGGCCGGCGCGCCAGCACCGTCCCAGGCACGCCGGGCGGGATCACCGGCAACGCGGCATCGCCCGTCGCGGGCGGCAGCACAAAGCCGCTGGCCACCTCGCCGGCCAGCACGGCCAGCGCGTTGGTCAGCAAGGCCTGCTGGCGCTGCAAGGCCAGGGCATCGGACTCGGTGGCCGCCACCTCGGTCTGTACACGGGCCACGTCCAGCTCGGCAACATCGCCGGCTTGCAGGCGGCGCTGCGTCAAGCGCAGGGTGTCCTGGTAGGCGGCCAGGCTCTCTTGCACCAGCACCTGCTCGGCCTGCACGGCGCGCAGCTGCAGGTAGGTTTGCGCCACATCGGCCTGCACCATAAGGCGCGTGCTCTGCAGCAAGGCCTCGCGCGTGTCGGCGTCCAAGCGCGCAGCGTCGCTGGTTTGCGAGAGGCGGCCGAACAGGTCCAGCTCGTACGAGGCATTGAGCCCCGCCGTGCCCAGCGTGGATGGCACCACGCTGCCCGTGCTGTTGGCACCGGCCTGGCGTGCAACGCCCGCCGAGGCGCCCACTTGCACCGAGCGCGCGGCGTCGGCAGAACGCAGCAGCGTGCGCGCTTCGGCCAGCCGCGCGGCGGCCTGCTGGATGCTGGTGTTGGCCTGGCCCGCGCGCTGCACCAGGTCGGCCAGCACCGGGTCTTGAAAGCCCAGCCACCACTCGCCGCGTGGCTGTGCCTCGGCGGGGGCGGCCACCGTCCAGGGGGCCGTGGGCAGCGCGTCGCCTCCTGCGGTGAAACTGGTGGGCACGGGCACACCCGCATGCGGCGCGGGGGCCACGGGCTGGGTCATGCAACCGGCCAGCACCAGGGCGGCGGCCAGGGGCGCTAGCAGGCTGCGCTTGCGCACGCCAAAGGCAGCACCCTCGGTGGAGTTTTTCTTCAATAGCAAATCGGTCATGGTTGTTCTCCTGCCCCAGTCGTTACGCCCGCTGCATTCGGCAGCGCGGAGCACATGGCGAGGGCCACAAAGATTTTTGTTGTCACCGTTGTCAGAAGCATCATTCGTGCTCCTTGCGCGGCGCTGCCAGCACCGGGTGGGCAATGCCGCCGCTGCCCGGGGTGTGCGAGATGGGCGCCACATGCGTGCCATGCTCCACCAGCGGGCGGTTGCCGGCCAGCTTGCGCAGCAGCACGTAGAACACGGGCGTGAGGAACAGGCCAAAGGCCGTCACCCCGATCATCCCGGAGAACACCGCCACACCCATGGCGCTGCGCATTTCGGCGCCGGCACCGGTGGACAGCACCAGGGGCAGGACACCCATCACGAAGGCCAGCGAGGTCATCAGGATGGGGCGCAGCCGCAGGCGGCTGGCCTCGATGGCGGCCTGCACGGGCGTGCGCCCGGCAAACTCCAGCTCGCGCGCAAACTCCACGATCAGGATCGCATTCTTGGCCGACAGCCCCACCAGCACGATGAGCCCGATCTGCGTGAACACGTTGTTGTCGCCGTTGCTCAGCCACACCCCGGTCATGGCCGCCAGGATGCCCATGGGCACGATCAGGATGATGGCGATCGGCAGCGTGAGGCTTTCGTACTGCGCGGCCAACACCAGGAACACCAGCAGGATGGCCAGCGGGAACACCAGCACGGCGGAGTTGCCGGCCAGGATTTCCTGGTAGGTCAGCTCGGTCCATTCGAAGGTGATGCCCTGGGGCAGGGTCTCAGCCGCAATGCGCTCGATGGCGGCCTGCGCCTGCCCCGATGAATAACCGGGTGCAGGGCCGCCGTTCACATCAGCAGCCAGGTAACCGTTGTAGCGCATGGCGCGTTCGGGGCCGAAGCTCGGCTCCATCTTCATCAGCGCCGACAGCGGCACCATCTCGCCGGTGCTGGAACGCACCTTGAGCAGGCCCACATCTTCAGCCCGCGCGCGGTAGGCCGCATCGGCCTGCACGCGTACGCTGTAGGTGCGGCCGAACTGGTTGAAGTCGTTGGCATAGAGGCTGCCCAGGTAGATCTGCAGCGTGTCGAAGATGTCCGTCACGGGCACGCCGAGCTGGCGTGCCTTGGTGCGGTCGATGTTGGCGTACAGCTGCGGCACATTGACCTGCCAGCTACTGAAGATGCCGGTCAGCTCGGGCGTCTGGTAGGCCTTGGCCATGAAGGCCTTCACGGCGCCGTCCATGGCTTCGTAGCCCAGCGAGGCACGGTCTTCGATCTGCAGCTTGAAGCCTCCCGTGGTGCCCAGGCCCGCCACCGGGGGTGGCGGGAACATGGCGATGAACGCGTCCTGAATGCTGCCAAAGGCCTGGTTCAGCTGGCCTGCCACGGCGCCGCCGCTCTGGTCGGCGCGGGTGCGCTCGGCAAAGGGCTTGAGCGTGGCGAACACGATGCCGGCGTTGGAGCTGTTGGTGAAGCCGTTGATCGACAGGCCCGGGAAGGCAATCGCGTCTTCGACGTTGGGGTTCTCCTTCATGATCTCGCCCATGCGGCGGATCACGTTCTCGGTGCGGTCCAGCGTGGCGCCGTCGGGCAACTGCGCAAAGCCGATCAGGTACTGCTTGTCCTGCGCGGGCACAAAGCCGCCGGGCACGATCTTGAACAGACCCATGGTGGCACCCACCAGCGCGAGATAGATCACAAACATCAGCGCCTTGCGGCCGATGACGCGCTTGACGCCGCCGCTGTACGCCTCGGAGCCACGGTGGAACAGGCGGTTGAAGCCGCGGAACAGGCCACCGAACACTTTGTCCATGCCGCGCGTGAGCGCGTCCTTGGGCTCGTTGTGGCCCTTGAGCAGCAGTGCTGACAGGGCGGGCGACAGGGTCAGCGAGTTGATCGCCGAGATCACCGTGGAGATCGCGATGGTCACCGCGAACTGCTTGTAGAACTGGCCTGTGAGGCCACTGATGAAGGCCAGCGGCACGAACACTGCCACCAGCACCAGCGCAATCGCGATGATGGGGCCGGACACTTCACGCATGGCGCGGTAGGTGGCCTCGCGCGGGGTCAATCCCGCCTCGATGTTGCGCTCCACGTTCTCCACCACCACGATGGCATCGTCCACCACAATGCCGATGGCCAGCACCAGGCCGAACAGGCTCAAGGCGTTGATCGAGAAGCCCAGCAGGTGCAGCACCGCAAACGTACCCACCACCGACACCGGCACAGCCAGCAGCGGGATGATGGACGCGCGCCAGGTCTGCAGGAACAGGATCACCACCAGCACCACCAGGGCGATGGCTTCGAGCAGCGTGTGGATCACGGATTTGATCGAGGCACGCACGAACTGCGTGGGGTCGTACGCAATGCGGTACTCCACGCCTTCGGGCATGTTCTTCTGGATCTCGTCCATGGTGGCGCGCACGTTGGCCGAGATGTCGAGCGCGTTGGAGCCCGGCGCCTGGAACACGCCCATGCCCACGGCAGGGTCGTTGTTGAGCAGCGAGCGCAGCGAGTAGTCGGCCGCGCCCAGCTCCAGGCGGGCGATGTCGCGCAGGCGCGTCACCGCGCCGTCGGCACCGGTCTTGACGATGATGTCGCCGAACTCTTCTTCGGTCTGCAGACGGCCCTGCGCGTTGATGGACAGTTGCAGGTCCACGCCGGGCAGTCCGGGCGATGCGCCCACCACCCCGGCAGCGGCCTGGACGTTCTGGCCGCGGATGGCGGTCACCACGTCGCTGGCCGACAGGCCGCGCTGCGCGACCTTCTGCGGGTCGAGCCACACACGCATGGAGTAGTCGCCGCCGCCGAAGATCTGCACCTGGCCCACGCCGCCAATGCGGGCGAGGCGGTCCTTCACATTGAGCACCGCGTAGTTGCGCAGGTAGTCGATGTCGTAGCGGTTGTTGGGCGAGACCAGATGAACCACCATGGTCAGGTCCGGCGCGCTCTTCACAGTGGTGACGCCCAGGCGGCGCACTTCCTCGGGCAGGCGCGGTTCGGCCTGCGAGACGCGGTTTTGCACCAGCTGCTGGGCCTTGTCGGGGTCGGTGCCGAGGGCAAAGGTCACGGTCAGCGTCATCACGCCGTCGGTGGTGGCCTGGCTGCCCATGTAGAGCATGCCTTCCACGCCGTTGATGGACTCCTCCAGCGGCGTGGCCACGGTCTCGGCGATCACCTTGGGGTTGGCGCCCGGGTACTGTGCGCGCACCACCACGGAGGGCGGCGCGACTTCAGGGTACTCGGAGATGGGAAGACCGCGCAATGCGATGAGCCCCCCGAGGAAGATGAGCACCGACAGCACCCCAGCAAAGATGGGGCGGTCGATGAAAAAGCGGGATAGATTCATGGATGCAAATTCCTCCGGTCGCTCTGGCTCAGGCCGCTGGCGACTTGGCTGCGTTCTTGGCTTCCTTGCGATCACCCGCAATCTCAGCCTTGGCGGTCATGGGCACGGGCTGCGGCGCCACCACGGCACCGGGGCGCACGCGCTGCAGGCCGTTGACGACGATGTTCTCGCCCGCCTTCAGGCCCGAGGTGACCACGCGCAGACCGTCAATCGGCGCACCCAGGGTGACCTCGCGGTATTCGGCCTTGTTGCCCTCGCCCACCACCATCACGAACTTCTTGTTCTGGTCAGTGCCCACGGCGCGCTCGTTGATGAGCAGCGCCTGGGTGTTGCGGGCCTGGCCCATGCGGATGCGGGCAAACTGACCGGGGATGAGCGAGCCGTCTTCGTTGTCGAACACGGCTCGCACGCGCACGGTGCCGCTCTTGGCATCGACCTGGTTGTCGATGAGCTGCAAGCGACCGGCGTGCGGCGTACCGCCCGTGGTGCCCGTGCCCATCTGTACAGGGATGCGCTCGATGAGCTGGCGGGCGCTATTGCCGCGCTGGCCGCTTTGCAGGTCGGCCAGGGCCTTCACCACGATCTGCTCATCGGTGTCGAAGCTCGCGTAGATGGGGCTCACGGACACCAGCGTGGTCAGCACGGGGGCGCCCGCGCCGGCCGCCACCAGGTTGCCCACGGTGACTTCGATGCGGCCCACACGGCCCGCCACCGGGGCGCGCACCTGTGTGTACGAAAGGTTCAGCTTCGCGGTCTGCAGCGCGGCCTGGGCGGCGCGCAGGTTGGCATCAGCTTCGCGCTGGGCGTTCAGGCGCTCATCGTGCTCGCGCTGGGCGATGGCTTTTTCTTCGAGCAGGCGCGTGGCGCGCTCCAGTTCGCTGCGGGTGTACGACACGCGTGCCTGTGCAGCCACCACCTGGGCTTCGGCGCGGTCCACTTCGGCGGCGTAAGGGGCGGGGTCCACCGTCACGAGCAGCTCGCCCTGCTTGACCAGCGAGCCTTCGCGGAAGTGCACGGCCTGCACGGCGCCCGAGACGCGCGGGCGCACGTCCACGCGCTGCACGGCTTCGAGGCGGCCGGAGAACTCGTCCCACAGGGCGATGTCTCTTTGGAGCACGGCCGCCACCGACACCGGCATGGCCGGGGGCGCAGCAGGGGTGCCATCGGCCTGGGCGGCGGGCGCCTGGAACACAAGGATGATGGCGGCCACGGTGGCCGTCACAGCAGTGGCAAGGGTGGCCAGGCCCAGCGGGCGGCTCTTGGAGAGAGGATTGGAGTTCATGGTCGTTTCAATCGTTAAGGCCGCCCTTGTGGAGCGAGCCGGTGGAGGTTTTCTGCCGCGCCCCGGTAGGTGGCGTTGTGCCGACAAGAGTCAAAAAAGGTGTCACAACCGTGGGCAGATGGGCAGTCTCGGCAATGACACCGTGGCAAAGTCAAGGCCCCGGCAGCACACCGCCGGGACACTGAGAACCGACGTCAGAAGACGCGGCAACACTGTGTGTTGTGACAGCCGTGGCTGCAGACAGGCAAGTCGCCCAACGGGTTGTTCATGGTGTGATTTCCTCCGTATGTATCGTTGACATCAATGGCACCTGCCCGCCGTCTGCGCCCTGATGGGCCCGGCGTGCAGAAATACGTGGGCAAAGCTTCTCCCTCCGGCACGTGTGGGCCGGAAAAATCAGCGTTGATAACCAGGTGGTTGGCGGTAAGGCCGCAGTATCAAACCTCAACCAAAGTTGAGGTCAATGACTTTCTGGAGACAGCCTTGCCGGGTTCAGGGTCTCAGGAAGGCACCGGACATCGGGTGGCTTCAAAGAACAGGCGGAACTGTTCCTGCGCACCGGTTGCGCAAGGGCATTCGTGGGGGCCGGTTTGCAGCAAGGCATCGGGCCACTGCGCCGTTTTCGAGAAAACATGGCGGGTCACCTGCAGGCCCGCCGCCTCCAGCCGGGCGGCATAGGCCAGTGCCTCATCGTGCATGGGGTCGGTGTCGCCCACCAGCACCAGCGTAGGCGGCAAGCCGGCCAGACGGTGTGCTGCGGCAGGCACCGCATAGGGGTGCTCGGCATCGCGCGGGCAACGCAGAAAATTGCGCCAGCCTTCGGCCCATTTGCAGCCAGTGGCATTGCCCGTGGCTTCGCGCAGCGAGGCTGTGCCCACACACGGGTCCAGCATGGGCGAGAGCAGGATCTGCCCGGCCAGCGGCGGGTGCGACTGGTCGCGCGCCATCAGCCCCACAGCCGCTGCCAGATTGCCGCCCGCTTCTTCACCCGCCAGGTAGACCAGTGCACCTTGCCCGCCGAGCTTGGTGCGGTTGCGGTGCACCCACTTGAGCACGTCGTAGCCCGTGTCCACCGGCTGCGGGAACGGGGTGAGCGGGTACGCCACCGACACCACAACGGCCCCCACACCTTCCAGCAGCGAGGCCACGGTGCAGCCGTTGTCCAGCCCCCCCGAGGTAAATGCGCCTCCATGAAAATGCACCACCACCGGCGACGCCTGGCCCGTCTTCTTGCGCCCATACATGCGCACGGCCACATCCTGCCCCTTGGTCACTTCAATAGTGGAGTCGGAGCACACGGAGGCGGCCTTGCCCCCTTCGGTGGGTTTGGCAACGGGTGGCAATGTGGAAGATAGCGAGGACGGCTGGTCGGGCTGCATGGCATGTACCCATTGGATTGACGATGGATGAAATGTAGTGGCTCGCGCCTTTCAGATAAACAGGTCAAACACCACCGCACTGTTTCCAAAAGCTCAACAATCAAATGGCAGTGCCCGTGTGAGAATTCCGCAGCACCCACTGGTGGGTGCTGACGTTCCAGATTCAAGGAGAAGCCATGGACCAAATACAGGCCATGCGCATATTCGTGCGGGTGGTGGAGGCCGGCACGTTTACCCGGGCAGCGGATTCGCTATCGCTGCCCAAAGCCACCGTGACCAAGCATGTGCAGGCGCTGGAGGAGCGCCTGCGCGTAAAGCTGCTCAACCGCACCACGCGGCGCGTGACAGTGACGCCCGACGGCGCCGCCTACTACGACCGCACCGTCCGGCTGCTGACCGACCTGGATGACATTGAGGCCAGCATGACCAATGCACGCGCCAATCCGCGCGGTCGCCTGCGCATCGATGTCGGCACGTCGGTGGCACAGCTGCTCATCATTCCGAACCTGGCAGAGTTTCATGCACGGTACCCGGACATCCAGGTGGACCTGGGGGTGAGCGACCGCATCGTGGACCTGATCGGAGACAACGTGGACTGCGTGATTCGCGGTGGCGAACTGAGCGACCAATCTCTGGTGGCACGGCGGGTGGGCAATCTGGAGTTCATCACCGTGGCGTCGCCCGACTATCTGGCGCGCAAGGGCACGCCCACCCATCCGCTGGAGATCGAGGAAAAACACGCCAGCGTGATCTATTTTTCTCCGCAAAGCGGCCGGCACTACCCGCTGGAGTTCGTCAAGGGCTCCGAATCCATCGACATCACGGGTCCCTACCAGTTGAGCGTGAATGAAGCCAATGCCTATGTGACGTCCGTGCTGGCGGGGCTGGGTATCGGGCAGATCACCAGCTACCAGGCGCAACAACACCTGCAAAATGGCGCCCTGGTGCGGCTGATGCCTGAGTGGACCCAGCCGCCACTGCCTGTGTACGTGGTGTATCCACCCAACCGCCACCTGAGCGCCAAGGTGCGTGCGTTTGTGGACTGGGCGGCCGAGCTGTTTCAGCGCGAGACCCACCTGCAACGCACGCAGTGAAGGCATTCCACAAAGGCAGGCAGGGGCCTTTATGCTTGGGCCCATGAACGCTACCGAGTCCACCCCCACCCCTGACGCGCGCACCACCGAGGGCAGCCACACCGCGCAAGCTGCTGAGCCCGCACCTCCAGCAGCTTCTGCCAAACAGCCCCGCAACCCCCTGCACGGCGTAACGCTGGAAGCCATTGTAGTGGGCCTGGCAGACTATTTTGGCTGGGACGAGCTGGGCCGACAGATCCCCATCCGCTGCTTTCAGATCGACCCCAGCGTGGGCTCCAGCCTCAAGTTTTTGCGCAAAACCCCCTGGGCACGTGAGAAGGTCGAGAGCCTTTACCTCTTCATGCTGCGCGACCAGCGGCGCAACGCGCAAGAATGACTGGCAATGCGCGCTACCACGCCCCAAGCATCGCCAACCCCGAATGCGTATTCGGCACGGCTGAGCGCACGGTATCGCAATTTTCTGGTCCCCCTGCTGACGCTGGGCGTCATCGGTGGGTTCAATGCTTTGCTGGCGGCTCAGTCCGGAAGGGGTGATGCAGGATGGTGGCCCGTGGCGTGGCTGGCCACCATGTTCTTGGGGGTTTTCTTCAGTGCAGCCTTCATGGCCATGGCGGGTCGCCGCAAGCTGCCGGTGGCCTACGGCATCGCTCTGGGTGCGACTGTAGGTCTGGGGCTGACGACCTATGGGTTTCTGCAGACGAGCCTGCACGCCCCTTGGGGCGCAGTGATGCCCGACTGGCTGCGTGGCGCGCAGGCAAGAGCCTGGCTGGGCTCTCCCTGGGCACCGCTCATTCCCTACGCAGCGGGGCTGGCCTGGCATGGCGCGGCCATGCTGGTTTTCAATCGCCGGACGTCACCAGAAAATCGCGGCTGATGCCGCCACCCAGGTCGTTGACCCGGTCCAAGAACTGCGTGAGGAACGCGTGCAGGCCCGTGGCCAGGATCTCGTCGATGCGACCGTACTGCAGGTCGGCCAGCAAGCGCCCTGCCCTGCGGCTGGTTTCGGCGGACTGCCCGTTGGCCAGCACGGCCAGGTTGTCCACCACCTCGCGCAGGCAGGCGTGCAGCGATCGGGGCATATCGCGGCTCAGGATCAGCAGGTCGGCCACGCGCCCCGGCGTGATCACATCGCGGTAGACCTTGCGGTACACCTCGAACGCCGACACGCTGCGCAAGATGGCGCTCCAGTGGTAGAAGTCGCTTTCTTGGTTGCGGTCGCTGGGGCGGCCAAAAAAGTCATTCTTCACGGCGTGGAACTTCACATCCAGCAGGCGCGCAGTGTTGTCCGCGCGCTCCAGGAAGGTGCCCATGCGCAAAAAGTGAAACGCCTCGTCCTGCAGCATCGTGCCGAGCACCACGCCGCGTGAGAGGTGCGAGCGGTACTTCACCCATTCAAAGAACTGACCCGGGTCGCGCTCAAAGGCGCCCCCCTCCAGCTGGCGGTGCAGCTCCAGCCAGGTCTGGTTCTGCGTCTCCCACACCTCGGTGGTCAACGCACCGCGCACGGCCCGCGCGTTTTCGCGCGCGGCACGCAGGCACGACAGGATGGACGACGGGTTGTTGCCATCGTGCACCATGAACTCCAGCACGTTGGCAGGCGTCACTTCGCCATGCTTGGCGGTGTAGGCAGGAATCAGCTCGCTGATGGACAGCAGGCCCTCCCAGCCTTTCTGCGCCACATCGGCAGCCTGGGGCAGCAGGGAAGTCTCGTAGCTCACATTGAGCATTCTTGCGGTGTTCTCAGCCCGCTCGGTGTAGCGGGACATCCAGAACAGATGGTCGGCGGTGCGGCTCAGCATGCGGCCTCCTTGATCGAGCAGGGCTGAGAACCCCGCACGTGCTGCGCACGCACGCGGTGTTGTGTCGAAAGCCCCATGGCATGGGGCTTTTCAGCCCGCTCGGTGTAGCGGGACATCCAGAACAGATGGTCGGCGGTGCGGCTCAGCATGTTCAGAGGCTCCCTTGCGATTGGCTTTGCGACTGGCCCTGGGACTGCGATTGCGACTGGGATTGCACGGCCTTGGGTTGCGCGGCAGGCGCACCCTCGCCCAGCACCCAGGTGTCCTTGGTGCCGCCGCCCTGCGAGGAATTCACCACCAGCGAGCCCTCTTGCAGTGCCACGCGCGTGAGGCCCCCTGCGGCCATCTGCACCTCGCGGCCGCTGAGCACGAAGGGGCGCAGGTCGATGTGGCGCGGGGCGATGCCGCTTTCCACATAGGTCGGGCAGCTCGACAGGCTGAGCGTGGGCTGGGCGATGTAGCCCGCCGGATTGGCCAGCAGCGCACGGCGGAAGTCCTCGATCTCGGCCTGCGTGGCGGCCGGGCCGATCAGCATGCCGTAGCCACCGGCGCCGTGCACTTCCTTCACGACCAGGTCCTTCAGGTTGGCCAGCACATGCTGCAGATCCTCCTGCTTGCGGCACATCCACGTGGGCACGTTCTTGAGGATGGGCTCCTGCCCCAGGTAGAAGCGGATCATCTCGGGCACGTAGGGGTACACCGACTTGTCGTCGGCCACGCCCGTTCCCACGGCGTTGCAGATGCCCACGTTGCCTGCGCGGTAGGCCTCCATGAGGCCATGGCAGCCCAGCGTGGAATTGCGGCGGAAGACCTGCGGATCGAGGAAGTCGTCGTCCACCCGGCGGTAGATCACGTCCACCCGCTGCAGGCCGCGCGTGGTGCGCATGTAGACGAACTTGTCCTTGACGACGAGGTCCTGCCCTTCGACCAGCTCCACGCCCATCTGCTGCGCGAGGAAGGCATGTTCGAAGTACGCGCTGTTGTGCATGCCGGGCGTGAGCACCACCACCGTGGGCTCGTCGGCCGCTGCGGGCGCGCTGGCGCGCAGGGTTTCGAGCAGCATGTCGGGGTAGTGGGCCACCGGCGCCACCTTGTGCAGGCTGAACAGCTCGGGGAACAGCCGCATCATCATCTTGCGGTTTTCCAGCATGTAGCTCACGCCGCTGGGCACGCGCAGGTTGTCTTCCAGCACGTAGTACTCGCCCTCGCCCTGCGCGTTGGGGGCGCGCACGATGTCGATGCCGGCAATGTGCGCGTAGATGTTCTGCGGCACATGCAACCCGGCCATCTCGGGCCGGTACTGCGCGTTGTTGAGGATGAGGTCGGCAGGCACGATGCCGGCGCGGATGATGTCCTGCCCGTGGTACACGTCGTGGATGAAGCGATTGAGCGCCGTGACCCGCTGCACCAGCCCCTGCTGCATGCTGCTCCACTCATGGGCCGGAATGATGCGCGGAATCAGGTCAAACGGAATCAACCGCTCATTGCCCGCGCCGCCCTCGTCCTTTGCGCCGTAAACGGCGAAGGTAATGCCCACGCGCCGGAAGATCATCTCGGCTTCGGCCCTGCGGGCCTGCATCACATCAGGGGGCTGTTTGCTCAACCACTGCGCGTAGCGCTTGTAGTGTTCCCGCACATCGCTGCCATCAAAAGGCAGCATGGCGTACATCTCGTCAAATTTCTGCATGAACTGGCCTCCTGAAGACAGGATAGCAAGTTGCGCGCCCACACTCTGCAAACGGCCCCTGGTGGCACTACGGCATCGCGCCTGCTGAGTCCGCCCGGGGCACCATCTGGTGCTGCCAGTAACGTCGGCCCGCATCGCGTTCACACCCTATTGCTGCGGGTTTGGCAGAGGCCCAGGTCGCGGCGCCACAGCGCGAAGACTCCACCACCTCGATGTCGCGAAGGCGATAGCGCTGCAACACCTGCGGGGCTGGATGGCCAAAGCGGTTGCGGTACCCGGCTTGCACCAAAGCAGTGCGCGGCTGGACGGCATCCAGAAACGCCGGGGACGATGATGTCTTGCTGCCGTGGTGGGGCACCAGCAGCAGGTCGGCCTGGAGCGCCGCACCGCGCGCCAGCAGGGCCTGTTCCTGCGGGGCTTCGATGTCGCCCACCAGCAAGGCCGACACGCCCTGCGACCCGGCGGAGGTGATGCGCAACACACAGCTCAGCGCATTGGGGCGCACGCTGCGCACCGCCGCGTCGTCCGGCTGCGGGTGCAGCACTTCGAAAGCCACACCATCCCATTCCCAGCGCTGGCCCGCCAGGCAGGGCTGGACTGGGCGCAAGGCCTGCAAGGTGTTCTCTGCCTCGATCGAGCCCACCAGCTCCGCATGCGGCTGCTGCGCCAGCACCGCGGCCGCACCGCCGGTGTGGTCTGCATCGCGGTGGCTGAGCATGAGGGTGTCCACGCGCTCCCCCAGTGCCCGCAGCAGCGGCACCAGCACGCGGTGGCCCGCGTCGCTCTCGCGGCTGAAACGCGGCCCTGCGTCGTACAGCAGCGTGTGGGTGGCGGTGCGCACCAGCACCGCATTGCCCTGGCCGATGTCTGCGGCCAGCAGTTCAAACTGCCCTGCCGCCGGGCGCACCGGCTGCCACCACAGCGCGGGCCACAGGAGGGGAAATGCCAGCAGCCGCAGCCGCCAGGGCAGGCGCGTGGCCAGCAGCGCGCCTCCGGCCACGGCCAGCATGCCCGCCCACAACGGCGCGGCAGGCAGGAAGACCACGGCCCAGGGCCACAACGCCAGCCATTGCAGCAGAGCTGCCAGCGGCTGCAAACTGAGGGCGGCCAGGCTCCACAAGGGCGCCCACAGCACGCCGCCCAACGCCAGCGGGGTGACCACCAGGGTGACCCAGGGAATCGCCACCAGGTTGGCGGCAAAACCCACCACCGACACCTGGCCAAACAGCAGCAGGGTCAGGGGCGTGAGCGCCAGCGTCACCACCCACTGCTCCCGAATCAATGCATAAAAATGGTGCCTAGCGCTGGTTGGATAAGCGCTACCAGCTATTGAATTAGTAGCAAACAGAATACCCACCGCCACAAAGCTCAGCCAGAAGCCTGCCTGCGCCAGCGCCCACGGGTCTGCCACCACCACAGCTGCACAGGCCCACAGCCACACCTGCGGCCAGGGCCAGCGGCGGCCGCTGAGCTGCAGCACGGCAATGGCCGCCAGCATGATCACCGTGCGCTGTGCAGGCACGCCCCAGCCGCTGAACAGCGCGTAGGCTGCCGCCAGCACCACCCCGGCGGCCAGTGCTGCAGAGGGCGCGGGCACCGCCAGGCACAGCCGGGTGGAACGCCGCCACAGGGCACCCACCACCAGCGCGGCCAGCCAGACAAACAAGGTGATGTGAAGCCCGGAGATGCTCATGAGGTGAGCCACGCCCGTGGCGCGAAACACATCCCAATCGGCACGGTCAATGGCGCGCTGGTCACCCGTCACTAAAGCCGCCACCACGCCCGCAACGCGCGTGCGGGCCGGGTCACTGCCATCCTGGTCGCCCGCCAGGCGCTCCAGGATCGCATCGCGCACCGACTGCCGCGCCCGCTCCACCGGATGCCGCCAGGTTGCAGCCACAAACTCCGGCGGCTCGTCCTTGGGCCCTGCACGCACGTAGCCTGTGGCCTGCACGCCCTGCTCCCACATCCACAACTCGTAGTCAAAACCATGGGGGTTGCGCAGCCCGTGCGGCGCCTTCAGACGCACCGTCAACGCCCAGCGGTCGCCGGCTTTCAGGGCGGGCGGTGGACGCTGCAGGTCCAAGGTTCCGGCCGCATCGCGGAACGGGCCGCCGTACCAGGCCACATCGATGCGCGGCGGCAGCGTCACCGGGGCACCGTTCAGGCGCGCGGCCTCCACGTCCACGCGGATGCGGGTGCCAGCCTCGTTGGTTTGGGGCATGGCCGCCACCACGCCGGTCACCCGGATGTCCTGGCCCTCCAGCGCGGGCGCGAGGCCCTGGGCCGCATAGTCCACAGCGCGCAGCCCACACAGGGCGAAAATCACCAGCACTCCGGCGCCCACGGCCAGCGCGGTGGCAGCATGAGCGCCCCATCTGCTGCGTCTGGACGCTGCCCGCGCGCACCCGCCCACCACACACGCCGCCACCAGAACCGCCCCGTAGACCACCCCGGGCCACAACACCGGCTGCTGTAGCTGCAGCGCGGCCCCCAATACGGCCCCCAGCAGCCACGCAGGCAAGCGCCAGGGAACGGCGGCGACCATCGCGGAGCTTTCGCTGGCCACGGCGCCATCCAGGCCCACAGGGGCGGATGAAATGGCATTAGGGGCGCTTATGGCGGGCATGGGCTGATGCTAATGCGATGCCTGGGGGCTGGCCGCTGGATTCTGCACACCAGGCTGTGTAACACTCGCGGCCATCCGGGTGCCGCCGGACCGCGAAGCCACCGCGCTGACCAGCAGGCCGTGCCGGCGCACCTGCACCGGCCAGCCCCCGCCATCCACCTTCACGCCAAACCGAGGAAAGACCATGAGCGTTTACGACAAGCTGAAAGAACTCAACATCACCCTGCCCCCCGTGTCGGTGCCCGCTGCAGCCTATGTGCCCTATGTGCAGACGGGCAACCTGGTGTTCCTGTCCGGCCACATCGCACGCAAGGACGGCAAGCCCTGGGCCGCGCAGTTTGGCCGCGATATCGGCACCGAAGAAGGCAAGGAAGCTGCACGCTCGGTAGCGATTGACCTCATGGGCACGTTGCAGGCTGCCTGTGGCGGCGACCTCAACCGCGTCAAGCGCATCGTCAAGGTCATGAGCCTGGTGAATTCCACGGGTGATTTCACCGAGCAGCACCTGGTGACCAACGGTGCCAGCGAACTGCTGGGCCAGGTCTTTGGCGAAAAAGGCGTGCACGCCCGCAGTGCTTTTGGCGTGGCGCAGATCCCCCTGGGCGCCTGCGTGGAAATCGAGCTGATCGCAGAGCTGGCCTGACAGACCCCACCCCCCTCACCAAAAAAAACCCATGGCATGACTGCCATGGGTTTTTTTGTTTTCTGCGCTGGGCGGTGACGGATACGCCCCTCCCAGCCGCCATGACACCATGGCTGCCAGTTGTCAGAGCGTCAGAAAGACTCCCAGTCCTCTTCCGATCCCTGGGCCACCGCGGGCTTGCGGCTGGCGGGTGCGGCAGATACCTTGGCAACAGCGGCCGCTGCAGCCGGAGCCTTGGCCACCGCAGCGGGCGTGCCGTGGAGTGCCTTCGCACCAGAACCCGGTGCAGGCCGTGCGGGTGCCGAGGGGACAGCGGTAGCGGCGGGTGCCTGTGGCCGCTGGGCAGCCGTAGCGCGCGCCGCACCAATGGCCGCCTGCGCGGGCCCATAGCTGGCGGCATTCACCTTGAACATGGACACCTCGCGCGCAAGGTGGTCTGCCTGCTCACGCAGGCTCTGGGCGGCGGCGGCGCTTTCTTCCACCAGCGCCGCATTCTGCTGCGTCATCTGGTCGAGGTTGCTGATCGCCTTGTTGACCTGCGACACCCCCGCACTCTGTTCGGACGATGCTGCGGTGATCTCGCCAATCATGTCGGTCACGCGCTGCACCGACTGCACGATGTCGGTCATGGTGGTGCCCGCGTCCGACACCAGGCGCGAGCCCGTCTCCACCTTCTCGACCGACGCACTGATGAGCAACTTGATCTCCTTGGCGGCCTCGGCGCTGCGCTGGGCAAGGCTGCGCACCTCGCTGGCCACCACCGCAAAACCCCGGCCCTGCTCACCCGCGCGGGCTGCTTCCACAGCGGCGTTCAGCGCGAGGATGTTGGTCTGAAAGGCTATGCCATCAATCACGCCAATGATGTCCGCGATCTTCTTGCTGCTGTGGTTGATGTCCTCCATCGTGGCCACCACCTGGTTCACCACCTCGCCGCCCCGGCGCGCCACGCCCGTGGCGCCCGCCGCCAGGCTGCTGGCCTGCTGCGCACTGCCTGCGCTTTGCTGGATGGTGCTGGTGAACTGCTCCATGGCGGCCGCCGTCTCCTGCAGGTTGCTGGAGGTCTGCTCGGTGCGGGCCGACAGGTCGTGGTTGCCCGTAGCGATCTCGGCGCTGGCGATGGCGATGCTGTCGGTGCTCTGGCGCACCTGGTGCACCATGCGGCCTAAGGCGCTGCTCATGGCATAAAGCGAACGCAGCAGGTCGCCAAACTCGTCGCCCCGGGTCACGGATTCCTGCATGCTCAGGTCGCCCCCCGCAATGCGTTCGGCCAGCCCGTTGGCCTGCTCCAAGGGCCGCTGGATGCTGCCGATCAGGTAGTAGGCACCCACAATGATGGCCAGCAGCAGCAGGCCTACGGCCACGGCAGCAATCTTGACCGTCAGCATGCGCTCTGCCGCCATCTGCTTCTGAACGGCCTCGGCGCCTTGCTGCTGCTGCTGAACGAACTCACGCAGCGTGGTGGTGTAGGCCGCCACCGAAGGGTTGTACTTCTGGGTGATCAACGTCACAGCCTGTTCTTGCTGCCCATCGCTCTTGAGTTTGCGGGCCTCGCCGCGCAGGTCGATCATGGTCTTGCGCGCAGCGGCGATCTTGGCCATCTGCTGCTTGTCGGCCTCTGACAGGGCCATGGATTCCAGCGACTTTTGCACTTCGCTGATCTGCGCCGATGTGGCCGTGATCACATCCTTGAACTCGGCTTCGACGGCCGGGTCGCTGCTGACGATCAGGGCCTGGGTTCTGGCGGCATTGGTCTCGGTAAGACCCGACCAGCGCAATGCCGCCTGCACGCGCGACTCCATGTCTTTGCTCACCGCATCAGCATGGGCCTGTACCTTGGCAGACCGGTAGGCCGCAAAGCCCACCACCGCCACCAGCATGACCACAATCAAAATCACCGCCAGCCAGAGCTTGTGAGCCATCCGAAGATGCTTGGGCATGGTTGCCTCCTGAAGCGTTGTGTTTGTGTACAGATGTTGCACGCTTTTTCACGATTGCACAAACTCCGGCACTGCACATCAGGGTCTGCCCTGCCTGCATGGGTCCCACCACACCTCCCGGGGCGGGCATCATCGCGCCGCCAGGGTTCGGCCACGGGGTTTCAGCAAGTCGTGTCGCTCGGGCAAATGCCCCATTCGCATGCCATCTGTACGCCCATCGTCGACAAAAGCGCGGTGCCAGCGGCCCCTGTCGCCCGCTGCAACACCCTGAAAAAAAACTGGCGACAGGTGCTAACTCGCAGGCCCGGGGTGCCGGGTGCATGAGCGGGCTGTCAGGCTGCGGAGCCGAGGAAGGCCTCAAAACGCGCCAGTTCCTCGCCCAGCGCGCGCCGGAACCCCGCGTCGCGTGGTGGGCGCCCGGCCACAAAACCCAGAGCATGCTGCAGCCGACCACGCTCCACGCGCAGGTTGGCCCAGCCCACCATCTGTTCGCCCCACAGCACCGGCAACGCATAGTGGCCCATGGTGCGCTTGGGCGCCGGTACATACGCCTCGAACCGGTACGCCCAGCCCCACAGCATCTCGAAGCGGCGTCGGTCCCACACCACGGGATCGAACGGTGCCAATAGCCGCACGCCGTTATCCGGCTGGTAGCGGCGCGATGCCGGACTTTCAGCGACAGGCCAAAACCAGGTGGTTCCATCGACCACCGCATGGCCGTAGCGTGACGGTGCGGCCTTGGCCACCGCGCGCGCCTCGGCAGCCAGCTGCGGTGCGCCATAGCGCAGCAGCGTGACCAGGTAACCCAGGCTGGGGGCAGGCAACGGGGCATACAGCGCCACGATGCGATCCACCAGGGCTTCGGCGCGGGCCAAACGTGCAGCGGGGCTGATGTCCTGCTCGGGATGCGCAACGGGTGCATACACCCGAGTGCCCGACTCGCGGCGGCACACCCGCAACCAGCCGTGGTGGTGCATCGCATCCAGCAGGCGTGTGCTGGCATTGAGCTCGCCGCCCCAGTAGCCCGCCACGCGGCCATGGTGCGCAAACGCTTCGCTCACTTCGCGCGGGTGCACCATGCCCCGCTCCTGCACAAACGCCAGCACCTCAAGCGCACGTTCGGTAGTGGCGGCGTCCCACGGCCTGCGCGGCGTGCGCGGGTGCAGCAGCGCCAGCATCTCGCGGGACACAAAGCCGTAGTTAACGAAGGCGTCTTCTTCAATACCTAAGCGCTCGTAGCGGCGTTCCAGGTCACCCGCGCGGTAGTCGCGCACCCGCAGACGCAAAATCAGGTCCTGCGCCCGCGCGGGTGCTCGCATCGGGTCAGCCTGCACAAACCCCAGCTTGCGGATTGCGCCGGGCAGCGTCAGCGGTTTGAACAGGCTGCGCGCAATCGCGTAGCGGCGCAGCTCATCCAGCGTGGGTGAGCGCGACGCCACAGTCTTACTCCACGCGCGTCACTGCGTTGGGCTTGAAGCCCAGGTCCGCCGCCTTGCCCTTGCGGCCTCGCGCGGCGCGGGCGTTGTTCAGGCTGCGGATCTCCAGCGTCTCGTCGCGCTGCTTGCCACCCCGGCCAATGCCATCCAGGCGAATGCTGCGTGTGTACGCCGCCGCGCCCGCCAGCGAGTCCTTGTCTTCCAGGTCAATCAGCATCAGCCCGCGACCGCCGTTGACCATGGTTTTCAGCTCGGCGATCTCGAACGTGAGGATGCGTCCGCCCGTGGAGGCGCAGGCCACATGCGTGGCAGGCAGCACGGGCTTGCTGCCCGTGGTGCCCGCAGCATGCGAAGGCACACACACCGTCTCGCCCTCGCCCAACGTGAGGAAGGCCTTGCCGCCCTTCTGGCGCGAGACCATGTTCTCCACCGCCGCCAGAAAGCCGTAGCCACCGGAGTTGGACAGCAGCAGCGTGGCGTTGGCGGGCCCTGCAAAGTAGTGCAGCAGCTGCGTGCCGGCTTCCAGCTCGATGAGCGTGGTCACCGGCTGGCCGTCACCGCGTGCGCCGGGCAGCAATGACACCGCCACCGAGTACACGCGGCCATTGCTGCCAAAGGCCAGCAAGGTATCGACCGTGCGGCATTCAAACGTGCCATACAGGCCATCGCCCGCCTTGAAGGCAAAACTGGCAGCCTCGTGGCCATGGCCGGTGCGAGCGCGCACCCAGCCTTTTTGCGAGACGATCACCGTGACGGGCTCGTCCACCACCTTCACTTCGGCCACAGCCTTTTTCTCGGCCTGGATCAGCGTGCGGCGCGCATCGGCAAAGGTCTTGGCATCGGCTTCGATCTCCTTGACCATGGTACGGCGCAGCGAGCCGGGGTTGTTCAGAATGTCTTCGAGCTTGCCCTGGCTTTCGCGCAGTTCTTTCAGTTCCTGCTCGATCTTGATGGCTTCGAGCCGCGCAAGCTGGCGCAGGCGAATTTCAAGGATGTCTTCGGCCTGTCGATCGCTGAGGTTGAAGCGCGCAATCAGCGCGGCCTTGGGCTCCTCGGCCGCACGGATGATGGCGATCACCTCGTCGATGTTGAGCAGCACGGTCTGCCGCCCTTCGAGGATGTGGATGCGCTCTAGCACCTTGTTCAGGCGGTGCTGGCTGCGGCGCGTGATCGTTGTCTGGCGGAAGGCGATCCACTCTTCCAGCATCACCCGCAGCGA
Organism: Acidovorax sp. LjRoot38; assembly: GCF_964252975.1. Classification (NCBI taxonomy): domain Bacteria; kingdom Pseudomonadati; phylum Pseudomonadota; class Betaproteobacteria; order Burkholderiales; family Comamonadaceae; genus Acidovorax; species Acidovorax sp. LjRoot38. The sequence continues at coordinate 149,011 of NZ_CAXUPT020000003.1, forward strand.
CTTTTGCACCGGCTTGCCGTCGAGCCCCACCATCGTCAGGTTGATCGGGGCCGAGGTCTCCAGGCTGGTGTGCGCCAGCAGCGCGGTGATCAGCTCCTGCTGCGGGGTCTTGCCCGTCTTGGGCTCGAACACCAGGCGCACGGGCGCGTCTTTGCTCGACTCGTCGCGCACGACATCGAGCACAGCCAGGATGCTGGCCTTGAGCTGCGTCTGGTCCTGGCTCAGAGCCTTCTTGCCGGCCTTGACTTTGGGGTTGGTGATTTCCTCGATCTCTTCGAGCACGCGCTGCGTGCTCACGCCCGGTGGCAGCTCGTTCACCACCAGTTGCCACTGGCCACGCGCCAGTTCCTCGATCTTCCAGCGCGCGCGCACCTTGAGGCTGCCCCGGCCGCTGCGGTAGGCATCGGCAATGTCACCGGGGCTGCTGATGATCTGGCCACCGCCGGGGTAGTCGGGCCCGGGCACGATGGCCAGTAGCTCGTCCTGGCTCAGCGAAGGTGTCTTGATGAGTGCAATGCAGGCGTCGGCGATCTCGCGCAGGTTGTGGCTGGGGATCTCGGTGGCCAGGCCCACAGCGATGCCGCTGGCGCCGTTGAGCAGCGCAAACGGCAGGCGCGCGGGCAGCTGGCGCGGCTCCTCGGTGCTGCCGTCGTAGTTGGGCATGAAATCCACGGTGCCTTCGTCGATCTCGTCGAGCAGCAGGCTGGTGATGCGCGACAGGCGCGCCTCGGTGTAGCGCATGGCAGCGGCGCCATCGCCATCGCGGCTGCCGAAGTTGCCCTGGCCGTCGATCAGCGGGTAGCGCTGGGCAAAGTCCTGCGCCATGCGCACCAGCGCGTCGTAGGCCGACTGGTCACCATGCGGGTGGAAGCGGCCCAGCACATCGCCCACCACGCGGGCGCTCTTGACCGGCTTGGCGGCAGTATTGCGCGTGGGGCCGCTGTAGCCCAGGCCCATGCGGTCCATCGAATACAGGATGCGCCTCTGCACGGGCTTGAGGCCGTCGCACACATCGGGCAACGCGCGGCCCTTGACGACCGACAGTGCGTATTCAAGGTAGGCGCGCTGGGCATAGCCTGCCAGGCCCAGGGAGTCGCCCCCGTCATCGCCTGCGGTGGTGAAATCCAAAGTCGGTTGGTCGCTCATTCGTTAACTACAGGTTCTTGATTCAGGTTCTGGTCGCGTGTCTGCGCGACGCGGGTGGGCGGCAGGTTGCCCCTGTTGGTGGCACCGCCCGAGAGCTCCATGCGTACGCGGCCAGGCGCTGCACGCTGTGCCAGCACGGGTGCCGGGGGCTTGAGCTGGGCATACAGGCCCAGCACGGTGCGCACGTAGCTCTGCGTTTCCTTGTACGCGGGGATTTGGTTGCCCGCGCGCTGTACCGCACCTTCACCGGCGTTGTAGGCCGCCACGGCCAGGTCCATGCGGCCGGGGAACAGGTCCAGCAGGTGGCGCAGGTAACGGGTGCCAGTGGGCACATTCACCGCCGGGTCGGCCAGCTTCTGTTCCACCGTGCGCTTGGCGTCGCTGCTCACGCCAAAGCGGTTGGCGGTGGCGGGCATCACCTGCATCAGGCCCACGGCGCCCTTGGGCGACACGGCAGTGGCGTCAAAGCCGGACTCGGTCGCGATCACGGCCTGCAGCAGCTCGTAGTCCACACCGTGTTTGGCGGACGCAGCGCGCAGGTGGTGTTTGACGCGTTTGTAGTCGGGGGCAATGTCAAAAAAGGCCAGCAAGCGCGCGCCCGCTGCGGGCAGCGCATAGGGCATGGGCGACGCATTGGCAGGCGCATCGCGGGTGGAGTCAAAGTCGTTGCCGCGAAAAAACAGCTGGTAGCGCGCATCGACCTGCTCGGCCGCAAAGTGCGTCACGCCGCGCTCGTCCACATGCGCCCACAGGTCCGCATGGGCCATTTGCTGCACAAAACATAGCAGCAAACCCAATACAGACAAGCGCAGGGCACTGTTTTTATTCATATTTTGATCAAAAACACCGGGCGGAGCGCGTCGATGCGGTCAGATATCGATCTCGACCGCATCGCCATGCAGCTCCATCAGCTCACGGCGCGCGGCGGCTTCGCCCTTGCCCATGAGCTTGGTGATGAGGCCTTCGGTGGCGGCAAAGTCCATGTCGCCCAGTTGCACGGGCAGCAGGCGGCGGGTGTCGGGGTTGAGCGTGGTTTCCCACAGCTGCTCGGCGTTCATCTCGCCCAGGCCCTTGAAGCGGCTGATCTGGCACTTCTCTTTGGGCACGCCGTCCTTGGCGCACTTGTCGAGGATGGCCGTCAGTTCGCCATCGTCCAGCGCATACATCTTGGCGGCGGGCTTCTTGCCGCGGGCAGGCACGTCCACGCGGAACAGAGGCGGGCGCGCCACATAGATGTGGCCGGTCTCGATGAGCTTGGGGAAGTGGCGGAAGAAGAGCGTGAGCAGCAGCACCTGGATGTGCGAGCCATCCACGTCGGCGTCACTCAAGATGCAAACCTTGCCGTAGCGCAGGCCGCTCAAATCCGGCGTGTCGTTGGGGCCATGCGGGTCCACGCCGATGGCCACCGAGATGTCGTGGATTTCGTTGTTGGCAAACAGCCGGTCGCGCTCCACCTCCCAGGTGTTGAGCACCTTGCCGCGCAGCGGCAGGATGGCCTGGCTTTCCTTGTCGCGGCCCATCTTGGCGCTGCCGCCAGCCGAGTCGCCCTCGACCAGGAAGACTTCGTTGTGGGCGATGTCCTTGCTTTCGCAGTCGGTGAGCTTGCCGGGCAACACGGCCACGCCGGAGCCCTTGCGTTTTTCAACCTTCTGCCCGGCCTTCTGGCGCGTCTGCGCGGCCTTGATGGCCAGCTCGGCGAGCTTCTTGCCGTATTCCACATGCTGGTTCAGCCACAGCTCCAGCGCGGGGCGCACAAAGCCGCTGACCAGGCGCACCGCGTCGCGCGAGTTCAGGCGCTCCTTGATCTGGCCCTGGAACTGCGGGTCGAGCACCTTGGCTGAGAGGACATAGCTGGCGCGCGCAAACACGTCCTCGGGCAGCAGCTTCACACCCTTGGGCAGCAGGCTGTGCAGTTCGATAAAGCTCTTGACCGCGTTGAACAGGCCGTCGCGCAGGCCGCTCTCGTGCGTGCCGCCCGCGCTCGTGGGAATCAGGTTGACGTAGCTCTCGCGCACGGGCTGGCCGTCTTCGGTGAAGGCCACACACCACGATGCACCCTCGCCCTCCGCAAAACTCTCGTTGTTGCGGTCGGCAAAACCCTCTCCTTCAAACAGCGGGATCACCGGGTCGCCGTTGAGCGTCTGCATGAGGTAGTCGCGCAGGCCGCCTTTGTATTGCCAGGTTTGCGTGTCGCGGGTTTTTTCGTTGACGAGCTGCACCGTCACGCCCGGCATCAGCACGGCCTTGCTGCGCAGCAGGTGGGTCAACTCGCCCATGGGCAACGCGCTCGACTCGAAATACTTGGCATCAGGCCATACGCGCACCGACGTGCCCTGCTTGCGCTCGCCCGCCTCCAGCGGTCGGGCCACCAGGGGTTCGATCACGTCACCGGCCGAGAACACCAGGCGTGCCGCCTTGCCTTCGCGGTAGCTCGTTGCCTCCAGCCGTGTGGCCAAAGCGTTGGTCACACTCACGCCCACGCCGTGCAGGCCGCCCGAGAAGCTGTAGGCCCCGCCCTTGCCCTTGTCGAACTTGCCACCCGCGTGCAGGCGGGTGAACACCAGCTCGATCACCGGCGCGTTTTCCTCGGGGTGCATGCCGAAGGGGATGCCCCGGCCGTCGTCCTCCACGCTGACCGAGCCGTCGGCATGCAGCGTGACGCGGATCTTCTTGCCGTGCCCGGCCAGCGCCTCGTCGGCCGCGTTGTCCAGCACCTCCTGAACGATGTGCAGGGGGTTGTCGGTGCGGGTGTACATGCCCGGGCGTTGCTTGACGGGCTCCAGGCCCTTGAGCACGCGGATCGAGCCTTCGGAATATTCGCTGGCGGATGCAGAAGACGGTTTGGCAGACATGGGGCGGATTGTAGTGCGGCAACGCAGCAATAGCTGGATATAAAACCAGCCCCACCTTCGCCCCTGCTGCCAACTGTATTGGTCCCCGGTGTATCAGCACGTTTCACGCAATCTGGCTACATTCCTGCGCATGCATACGAATCCTCCCAAACTGTCCATGTTCCAGGTGCTGGCCTGCGGCGCGGCCATCGTGACCCTGTCGATGGGCATCCGCCACGGCTTCGGACTCTGGCTCTTGCCCATAACCCAGGAGATGGGCTGGACGCGCCAGTCGTTCGCACTGGCGATTGCCATCCAGAACCTGTCCTGGGGCCTGATCGGCATTTTTGCGGGCATGGTGGCCGACCGGTTTGGCGCGTTCCGCGTGCTGATGGGCGGTGCCGTGCTGTACGGCCTGGGCCTGGCGGGCATGGCACTGTCGCCCACGCCCACGCTGTTTGCGCTGACGGCGGGCGTGCTGATTGGCGCGGCCCAGGCAGGCACCACCTACGCCGTGATCTACGGTGTGCTGGGGCGCCAGATTGCACCCGAACGCCGGTCCTGGGCCATGGGTGTGGCTGCTGCGGCAGGCTCGTTCGGCCAGTTCCTCATGGTGCCGGTGGAAGGCTGGCTGATTGCCGGACTGGGTTGGCAGCAGGCGCTGCTGGCGCTGTCCTTGATGGTGCTGCTCATCGTGCCGCTGGCCTTTGGGCTGCGCGAGCCCAACTTCGCGGGAGCAGCACCGGTCAAGCGCGAGCAGACGATCCTGCAAGCGCTGGGCGAGGCGTTCCGCTACCCCAGTTTCAACCTGTTGATGGCGGGCTACTTCGTCTGTGGATTCCAGGTGGTTTTCATCGGCGTGCATATGCCCAGCTACCTCAAGGACCACGGCCTGTCGCCCCAGGTGGCAAGCTATGCACTGGCGCTGATTGGCCTGTTCAATGTGCTTGGCACCTATGTGGCCGGCACGCTGGGCCAGCGCATGCCCAAGCGGTTCATCCTTGCTTTTATCTACTTTGCGCGGGCTGCGGCCATCAGTGTGTTCTTGCTCGTGCCGCTGTCACCGCTGTCGGTGTATGTGTTCTCGGCGGTGATGGGCACGCTGTGGCTGTCTACCATCCCGCCCACCAACGCCACCATCGCGCAAATCTTTGGCGTGCAGCATCTGTCGATGCTGGGCGGCTTCGTGTTCTTCAGCCACCAGATCGGCAGCTTCCTGGGCGTGTGGCTGGGGGGCTATCTGTATGACGCGACGGGCAGCTACGATATCGTCTGGTACATCGCCATCGGCCTGGGTATTTTTGCCGGGCTGGTAAACCTGCCGGTCCGGGAAAGCCCCATCCAGCGCGGCGCAGCCCAACCTGCCTGACCATCCCCTGCAAAGAACTTCTTCATGCCCACCGTCAGCGCATCCACCACCCCGCCCGGCAGCAGCGTGCCACGGGTATGGCGCTGGCTTGGCTGGATCACGGCGGTGGTGCTGTGCCTGGCGGTGTTTGGCATGTACACGGTGCCGGACTTCATGGTGATGCTGGCCGACCAGATGTGGGCGTGCTTCTGAGCCCGCGCCTTCCTCTTTCAAGTTTTTTGGCCGCTAGCGCTTGATGGACAAGCGGTGATAGCTATATTTTCAATAGCACATGCACGGTAACGAAGCTCCCTCCGACTGGGTCCGCCGCTGGTCCCACCTGATTGCGCCGGGCAGCACGGTGCTCGACGTGGCTTGCGGCGCCGGGCGCCACCTGCGCTGGCTGCGCGGCCTGGGGCACTCCGTGGTGGGGGTGGACCGCTCTGCCGAGGCTCTGGCCGCTTGCGAGGGTCTGGGTGAACTGGTACTGGCCGACATCGAGAGCAGCCCATGGCCCTTTGCAGGCCGCCAGTTTGGTGCCGTGGTGGTCACCAACTACCTGTGGCGGCCCCTGCTGGCCACCCTGGTGGAAAGCGTGGCCCCAGGCGGTGTGTTGATCTACGAGACCTTTGCACACGGCAACGAAACCGTGGGCCGTCCGGCCCGGCCGGAATTCCTGCTGCAGCCCGGAGAACTGCTGACCGCCTGCACGGGGCTGCGCACCCTGGCCTATGAAGACGGCTTCCAAAAAAACCCCGACCGTTTCGTGCAACGCATCACGGCCGTGCGGGAACTCCCGCCGCCTGGGGGACCCTCACGACATCTTCTGCCCATGTGGGCTAGTTAGAATGCTCTTTTACCGTTTACCACTGCGGACATGACCTCTTCCTCCGTCGCTCTCACCGGCAGCATCGTCGCCCTCGTCACTCCCATGCACGAGGACGGTAGCGTGGACTACCCGGCCCTGCGCAAACTGATCGACTGGCACATTGCCGAAGGCACCGACTGCATCGGCGTGGTGGGCACCACGGGCGAGTCGCCCACCGTCAACGTCGAAGAACATTGCGAGATCATTCGCGTGGCCGTGGAGCAATCTGCCAAGCGCGTGCCCATCATGGCGGGCTGTGGCGCCAATTCGACCGCCGAAGCCATCGAGCTGGCCAAGTTCGCGCGCGGCGTGGGGGCCGACAGCCAGTTGCAGGTCGTGCCGTACTACAACAAGCCTACGCAAGAGGGCCAGTTCCAGCATTTCAAGGCGATTGCCGAAGCCACGGGCGACCTGCCCATCGTGCTGTACAACGTGCCCGGCCGCTCGGTGGCCGATATGCAACACGACACCGTGCTGCGCCTGACCCAGGTGCCCGGCATCATCGGCATCAAGGAAGCCACCGGCAACATCGAACGCGCCCAGTGGCTCATCCGCGATGTGCCCAAGGGCTTTGGTGTGTATTCGGGCGACGACCCGACCGCTGTGGCGCTGATGCTGTGCGGAGGCCACGGCAACATCAGCGTGACGGCCAACGTCGCCCCGCGCCTGATGCACGAACTGTGTGTGGCTGCCCTGGCGGGCGATGCACGCCGGGCCATGGAAATCCAGTTCAAGCTGATGCCGGTGCACAAGAACCTGTTTGTCGAAGCCAACCCCATCCCGGTCAAGTGGGCCATGGCCCGCATGGGCCTGTGCGGTGGCACGATGCGCCTGCCCATGACGCCGCTGACCACCAGCAACGAGGCTGTGGTCGAATCTGCGCTGCGCACCAGCGGCCTGATCTAATCCGGGCTGCGCCCGCTCCCCGAGACACTCTCCAAGGATTTCCGCGTGAAAGCTGCTACCACCCGCCTGAGCCTGCTGGCCCTTGCCATGGCCCTGTCTGCCTGTGCCGCCCTGGAGGGCGACAAGATCGACTACAAGAGCGCGACCAAAGGCTCGACCCTGGAAGTCCCGCCAGACCTGACCCAGCTGTCGCGTGATTCACGCTACAACGTCCCAGGCGGCGCCGTCTCGGCCGCCGCCATGCAGGCCGGCCAGGCTGCTCAGCCATCGGGCACCGCCAACGCCGCAGCCCTGCAACTGGGCGACGTGCGCATCGAGCGCGACGGCAACCAGCGCTGGCTGGTGGTCAACCGCCCGGCCGACAAGCTCTGGGAACCCGTGCGCGACTTCTGGCAGGAAAGCGGCTTCAACCTGGCGCAGGCAGACGCCAACGTGGGCATCATGGAAACCGACTGGGCCGAAAACCGCGCCAAGCTGCCGCAGGATTTCATCCGCTCGACCCTGGGCAAGCTGCTCGACTCGCTGTACTCCACCGGTGAACGCGACAAGTTCCGCACGCGCCTGGAGCGCAACGCCAATGGCGGCACTGAGATCTACATCACCCACCGCGGCATGATTGAGGTCTACGGCAACGTTTCCAAAGACAGCACCGTGTGGCAACCCCGCCCTTCCGACCCGGAACTCGAAACCGAATTCCTGCGCCGCCTGATGGTCAAGCTGGGCGTGAGCCAAGAGCAGTCCAAGGCAGTGGCTGCGGCCCCTGCCCCACGCGCTCAGTCGGCCCGCATGGCCACGGTGGACAACAAACCCGTGGTCCAGCTTGACGAGGGTTTTGACCGCGCCTGGCGCCGCATCGGCCTGGCCCTGGACCGCACCGGCTTCACGGTGGAAGACCGCAATCGCAATGAAGGCACCTACTTTGTGCGCTATGTGGCTCCCAATGCCGAGAAGAAGGAGCCAGGGTTCTTCGGCAAACTCTTCAGCTCGTCCAACGCCACACCTCCACTCAAGTACCGCATTCTGGTGCGCAGCCAAGGGGAGTCCACCACGGTATCGGTGCTCAACGAAGCCGGCGTCCCCGAATCGTCCGCCAATGCCGAGCGCATCGTCCGCGTGATTGCCGACGATCTGAAATAAGCGACGAACCGCGCGCCTCTTCGCTCCCCCTGACTGGGCCCGGGGTCCAGGCTACAGAGGTGCTGCGCGGCAAGCGCCTTCAACCACGACATGCTGCGTTTCAAGAACCTGGGTAGCGGCAGCACGGGCAATGCCACGGTGGTGGAAGGCAGCAGCGGCACACAGGTACGCCGCCTGCTGATCGATTGCGGATTCGGCATCCGGCAACTGCAGACCCGCCTGGCGCAAGCGCAGTTGCAGATCGAAGACCTGGATGCCGTCTTCATCACCCACGAACACTCGGACCACATCGGCTGTGCACTGGCCGTGGCCGTGCGCTACCGCATCCCGGTATGGATGAGCCAGGGCACCTACGCCGCCCTCGGAGCCCCCGACTTTGATGGCATGCTGCGCATCGCACACGACATGGAGGCTCTGGACCTCGGCACCTTCAGCGCCCTGCCCTTCACGGTGCCCCATGATGCGCGCGAGCCGCTGCAGCTGCGCTGCTCGGACGGCGCATCCCACCTGGGCGTGCTCACCGACCTGGGCCACGCCAGCGACCATGTTCTGCAGCAACTACAAGGCTGCCATGCGTTGATGATTGAAGCCAACCACGACCCCGCAATGCTCGAAGCATCCCGGTATCCGACCTTCTTGAAACGCCGCGTCGGGGGACCGTATGGGCACTTGGCCAATTTTGCGACAGCCGACATCCTGCGTGCCGTGCGGCACCCTGGCCTGCAGCGTGTGGTGGCCGCCCACCTGAGCGCACAGAACAATGCACCCAGCCTCGCTCAACAGGCGCTAGGCCTTGCACTGGAGTGGTCCGCCGAGGAAATCACCGTCGCCAGCCCAACGGTGGGAACGCCCTGGCTTGCAGTTGCAGGATGAAGTGACTCCGGTCACGCCGCAAACGACCAACTCCGGGGAAGGAAAACGCCCCAAAAAAGAAAAAGCCCCGACCTTGCGGTGCGGGGCTCTCGGTCGATAGCAGGTTTTGCAACCTGCTGCGGCCTGCAGCGAATTACTTGGCTGCGGAAGCGCCAGTAGCAGCGGTGGCAGCAGCGTCAGCGGCAGCCTTGGCAGCATCGGCAGCAGGAGCCGAGGCAGCGTCGGAAGCGGCAGGAGCGGCTTCAGAAGCGGCAGGAGCTGGTGCGGGTGCTGGAGCTGGGGCTTCCACGGCAGCTGGTGCTGGAGCAGGAGCGGGCTCTTCCTTCTTGCCACAAGCGGCGAGTGCAGCAGCGGCGATCAGGGCGGCCAGAACGAGAGAGTTCTTCATTTCGATTTTCCTAGTTGGACAGACAGAATCTTGAAAAGCCACGGCGTCAGGCTTTTTGGAAGCCCCGGTACGCTTTGGCACAATGCGCTTGGCTTGCACCTTTTCGGCGCAGCCGCTGATTATATTGGTATTTAGTCAATACAGACTAACACTGACGAAACCTTTACGCCCAATTGACAAGGCGCAAAGCGCGCATTTGGCTCATAACCCCAGCGTCGATGCGGGGAAACCGGGCGTGCTTTTGCTGCGCACCCACTCGTTGAGCGTCTCGCGCAGCAGTACACGGCGATCTGGTTCAAAGCCTGCAACCCCCACGCACCGCTCCGGGTCCAGCCGTTGCATCACCCAGTGCGGGGACCACAATGCACTGGGAATATCCAGGGGATCAGCCGCCGGGCTGCGACGGCAATTGATGATGTGGTCCCAGGTGCCCCGCCAACGCACAAAACGCGCGTGCCGACGTATCACATCATCGTAGCTGCACGCCAGCATGGTGAAACGCCGACTTCCATGGGCCCAATCCTGCAAGGCCTCCACCACACTGCGTTCGCCCAGGGGCCAGTCATGGAAATTCGCATCGCTGATCACAATTTCCTTCCAGCCATCCCGGGCGGCTGTGGCAATCGCGTCGCGCACCATTTGCTGAAACACTTCACGGCTGCTGAAACGACCCACCGGGAGATCGGGCCGCGAATCGGCGGAACTGGCAGAAGTCTCGGTCATGGCGGCGTCTCCTGGGGTGCCTCGATCTATCCAGCCCAGACGTGGGCCCAGCCCGCATCACACCAGGACGACAGCAGCTCCAGCGCGTCGTCACTGGCGCGCGCAAGCTCGCGGGCGGTCAACTGACGTTCATCAGCCAGGCGGCGCATTAGCGTTGCATCGCGGCCTGCTGCGCGGTAGCTCTCGCCATTGATGAACACATGGTGAGTGTCGTACATCATGCGGCTGCGGCGGTCCAGGCGCACCCCTTCCAGCATCACGCCTGTATCGCCGGGTTCGAACCACACATTCGGCTTGGGCTCAGTCAGATACTCCCCCAGTGCGCACTCCAAAACAAGGGGCTGCGCCAGTGCGCGGCTCAAAGCATCCCGCGCGAAGTCCTGCAAACCCGCCGGAATGGCCGCAGGTTGAGACACAGCTTCCTGCTGGGCATCGCGGTACAGGAGGGGCTTGTCTTGATCCGCAGCATCCTCGGCCAGGCGCACCAACAATTCCTGGCCCAGTTCGGCGCGCGACGGCACCTTAAAGCCGATCGAATAAGTCATGCATTCGCCCTCGGCGATGCCATCGTGGGCATAACGCGGCGGCAGGTACAGCATGTCGCCCGGCTCCAGCAGGTACTCCTCTTCAGGCTCGAACTGCGCCAGCACTTTGAGGGGAATACCTTCGCGCAGCGTGAGATCCTTCTGGCGGCCAATGCGCCAACGACGCGTTCCGTGGGCCTGCAACAGAAAGACGTCGTAACTGTCGAAATGCGGGCCCACACCACCGCCGTCGGACGCATAACTGATCATGAGGTCATCAAGCCGCGCCTCCGGCACAAACCTGAACTGCTGCATCAGCGCATGCACGGCGTCGTTGTGCAGGTCAACGCCCTGCACCAGCAAAGTCCAATCGGGCTGCTGGAGCGCAGGCAGGGCACGCCTTTGAAAGGGTCCATGGCGCAGCTTCCACGCCCCTTTGGCCAGTTGCACGAGGCGGGACTCCACGCCCTCCTGGGCAGCCAGCGCGAACAGCTCCGACCGCAACACAGGGGGAGCAAACTGGGGAATGGCCTGGCGCACCAGCAAGGGCTTCTTCTGCCAATGGCGGCGCATGAACTGCGCGGGGGTCAGGCCACCGAGCAGGGTAAGGGGTTGCAGGATATCCATGGGAACTCGTCTGCCCCTTTGCGGAGCCGTTGGTCAAACTGCGACAATTCTCCTATGGAAATTACCCAACAATGTGTGGTCGCACTGACCTGGACACTGAAAGACACCCTTGGCGAAGAACTGGATGTGCTCGACGATCCCGTAGAGTTTCTGGTGGGCGGCGACGACCTTCTACCCCGCATCGAAGAAGCCCTCCAAGGCCACGGCCCCGGTGCCACGCTGGCGTTGCACCTGGAGCCCGAAGATGCGTTTGGTGACTTCAACGACCAACTGCTGTTCCTGGAGCCACGCGATCTTTTTCCGGCAGAGATCGAAGAGGGAATGACGTTTGACGGCGCCGCGCTGCCCGAGGGCTGCAATCCCGATGCCCCCCGCACGGGGCTCTACACGGTCACGGAGATCTATCCGGAGCATGTGGTCCTGGACGGCAATCACCCGCTGGCGGGAATTGCACTGCGCTTGCAGTTGACCGTACAGGCCGTGCGGGAAGCCACCGAAGAGGAAATTGGCCGGGGCAGCGCCGGCACAGGCTTTTTTCGGGTACAGCCGCAGGCGCCTGGCAGTAACCTGCTCCACTGAGCTGGGCGAAAGGAAGGCCCTGAACGGTTTTCAGAGCCTAGCCAAGCCCGAATGGTCGATTAAAGGCGTGAAATCTGGCCGTTGTACAGGCGAACACGGTCGCCAATGCGCAAATCGCCGGGGCTGCTTACGTCGTAGACGCGGTAGCCGCCGTGATCGAGTTGCACCGACAGGCGGTAGCCCTGTACTTCCTGGCTGTTGTTGCGGCCTTCAATGGCATTGCCTGCTACTGCGCCTCCAACAATGCCCACGCCGGTTGCGGCGGCACGACCGGAGCCCTTGCCGATCTGGTTGCCCAGAACACCACCGACGACAGCGCCGATCACAGCACCAGCCCCGGAGGTCTGGCCTTGCGACCGCCCCTGCAGCACTTCGATATTGGAAACCCGACCGTACTCCGTGCCGGCCGGATTGTTCGGGTAGGCCGGCGCCGTTTGGTAGCCCCCCGAATATTGTGGCGCAGGGGCCGATCGGTTGTGGCCGCAGGCGGCCAACGAGCCCACAAGGACCACGGCGCCAGCGATGGCGAAAGAACGGGTAATTTGCAGCATTTTCGTACTCCTAAAGTCAGGGGGTGCACACGGCTTGCAGGGAATCCGGCCTTGGTGCGCATACCTAGATTGGAACAACGCCCCAGCCCCCTGTCCCGTAGACGCAGGGGCTGCGCCTGCGTCAGTAACAAACCCATCCAAAGGTAAGCGGCGTCTTACAACCCCAACCTGCCACGACCCCATTAAGCCCGGTGCTCAGGCCTTCCCGGTTGACCCGTAGCCACCCTCGCCCCGCTCCGTCGCTGCAAACTCAGTCACCACATTGAACTGCGCCTGCACCACCGGAACGATCACCAGCTGTGCGAGCCGCTCCATGGGCTCCAGCGTGAATGCGGTGCTGCTGCGGTTCCAGGCGCTCACCATGAGCTGCCCCTGGTAGTCGCTGTCAATCAGGCCCACGAGATTGCCCAGCACGATGCCATGCTTGTGGCCCAGACCCGAGCGCGGCAGAATCAGCGCGGCGTACCCGGGGTCTTTGAGGTAGACGGCAATGCCCGTGGGCACCAGTTGCCAGGCATTCGGCTGCAGGGTGAGCGGAGCATCCAGGCAAGCGCGCAGGTCCAGGCCAGCACTGCCGGGGGTGGCATAGGTGGGCAATTGGTCCGCCATGCGCGGATCCAGAATCTTCACGTCAATCTTCACGGTTATTTCTTCTTTCCAGTTGTGCGCTGCTGGGCCACTTGCCGCAGCCGCTCCTGCAAGGGCTCCACGCCAGACGCGGCCCCGAAGGCTGCGGATGATAGGGCCTTGGGAGCCACGTCGATCAAACGCCCCAACCCCCACCAGATGGCCGCCATGACCGCGAGCCCCGGCAAAGACCCTTGACTGAACATGAACAGCGCCACCCCGTGCAAGACAATCAACACCAGCAGCACGGCGCGCACCGCACGCACAACGCCCAGCAAAGGCTTCAGAACCAGGGCGAGATCCGGCGGAGCGGACTGGGGCGCCGGGCGCACCCCACCCGCCCCAGCGGGCTTCTGGGCGGTGGTGGAGCCAGGGGCTGGAGCCTGTACACCTCTGGCAGGTGCAGGCGCGGTCAGCCGTTCCACGTAGCGTGCAAAGTCGCCATCGGGCGGCGTATCCCATTCAGGCTTGGTGGCACCAGTCTTCATACGGCCTCCCGGCAAAGACCTCTAGGAACCCACAGGGGACAACCGCGCCGCAATCTCCCCGATCAGCTGCTGGGCCAGCACCCGCTTGGAAGCCCGGGGCAGCTCGCGGTGCCCTTGGGCGTCCACCAACAGCAGGGCATTGTCATCCTGCCCAAAGGTGGCAGGGCCAATGTTGCCCACCAGCAGCGGCACCCCTTTGCGCGCACGCTTGGCCGTGGCGTGGGCCAGCAGATCATGGCTTTCAGCAGCAAAACCGACGCAAAAGAGATCACCCTCCAGGGCATGCGATGACTTCGCGACCATGGCCAGGATGTCGGGGTTTTCCACGAAACCCAGGGTCGGTGTCTGGCCCGAGCCGTCTTTCTTGATTTTCTGGGAGGACTGGCTGGCGGGCCGCCAGTCCGCCACGGCAGCGGTGGCAACGAACACCGACGCCGCCTGCACATGGCGCTGTACAACCGCCAGCATCTCCTGGGCCGACTGCACATTCACACGCTGCACCCCACGTGGCGTGGGCACATGCACAGGCCCTGCGACCAAAGTGACTTCGGCACCGGCCTCGCGGGCCGCACGGGCAATGGCAAAACCCATCTTTCCGCTCGAGAGGTTGGTGATGCCACGCACGGGATCGATCGCCTCAAAAGTGGGCCCCGCCGTCACCAGCACCTTGCGCCCCGCCAGGACCTTGGGCGCGAAGAAGGCAATCAACTCTTCCAGCAGCTCCACAGGCTCCAGCATCCGGCCATCGCCAGTCTCGCCACAAGCCTGGTCTCCGTTGCCCACACCCAGCACCACCGCGCCATCCTGCGCCACCTGGGCCAGGTTGCGCTGCGTGGCCGGATGGGCCCACATCTCGCGGTTCATGGCCGGAGCCAGCAGCAACGGCACCCGCTGCGCAGGGCGGGCCAGGCACAGCAAGCTGAGCAGCTCATCCGCCCTGCCCTGCACCAGCCGCGCGATGAAATCGGCGCTACATGGCGCTATCAAGATCGCGTCGGCCTCACGGCTCAGGTTGATGTGGGGCATGTTGTTGGGCTCGCGCGCATCCCACTGCGAGCCGTACACCGTGCGGCCAGACAGCGCCTGCATGGTGACCGGCGTGATGAATTGTTCAGCCGCCTCGGTCATCACCACCTGCACGGTGGCGCCTTCCTTGATGAGCTGGCGGCACAGATCAGCCGCCTTGTAGCAAGCCACGCCCCCGCTCAGACCCAGAACAATGTGTTTGCCAACAAGCTCATTCATGGGGCGAATTTAGCAGACGGGGGTGACCCTGCCCGGCGGGGTGTCGCCGGGGTGCCATCTATAATCCCAATTTCCCACCACCAGGAGACCTCTCGCGAGAGGCCCCCTTCAGACATGACCAAATTTGTCTTCGTCACCGGCGGTGTGGTGTCTTCCCTCGGTAAGGGAATCGCCTCAGCCTCCCTTGCCGCGATCCTCGAATCGCGGGGACTCAAAGTCACCCTCATCAAGCTTGACCCCTACATCAACGTAGACCCGGGCACCATGTCGCCGTTCCAGCACGGCGAGGTTTTCGTGACCGACGACGGCGCAGAAACCGACCTGGATCTGGGCCACTACGAGCGTTTCATCGAAACGCGCATGAAGAAAACCAACAACTTCACCACGGGCAAGATTTACCAGTCCGTGCTGGAGAAGGAACGTCGCGGCGACTACCTGGGCAAGACCGTGCAGGTCATTCCCCACGTCACCAACGAAATCCAGGAATTCATCAAGCGCGGCGCCGGCATTGGCACGCCCGATGCCGTGGATGTGGCCATTGTCGAAATCGGCGGTACCGTGGGTGACATCGAATCGCTGCCGTTCCTGGAAGCCGTGCGCCAGATGAGCCTGCGCATGGGCCCGAACAACGCAGCCTTCGTGCACCTGACCTACCTGCCCTGGATCGCTGCAGCGGGGGAGCTGAAAACCAAGCCCACCCAGCACACCGTGCAAAAGCTGCGCGAAATCGGCATCCAGGCCGACGCGCTGCTGTGCCGCGCCGACCGCCGCATCCCTGAAGAGGAGCGCGCCAAGATCTCGCTGTTCACCAACGTGCCCGAGTGGGGCGTGATCAGCATGTGGGACGTGGACACCATCTACAAGGTGCCCCGAATGTTGCACGAACAGGGCCTCGATGGCCTGATCTGCGACAAGCTGCGTCTGAACACCCCACCCACCAGCCTCAAGCGCTGGGACGACCTGGTGTACGAAACCGAACACCCCCAGGGCGAAGTCACCATCGCCATGGTCGGCAAGTATGTGGACCTGTCGGACAGCTACAAGTCGGTCAACGAGGCCCTGCGCCACGCGGGCATGCGCAACCATGTGCGCGTGAAGATCGACCATGTCGATTCCGAGACCATCGACAGCGCCGACGCGGCCGCCAAGCTGGCCAAGTACGACGCCATCCTGGTGCCCGGCGGCTTCGGCCAGCGTGGCGTGGAAGGAAAGATCGCCACGGCGCAGTTTGCCCGCGAACGCAAGGTGCCCTACCTGGGCATCTGCCTGGGCATGCAGGTGGCCACCATCGAATACGCCCGCCATGTGGCAGGCCTGGCCAACGCCAACAGCACCGAGTTCGACCCCACCACGCCCCACCCCGTGATCGCACTGATCACCGAGTGGAAGGATGCAGACGGCACCATCAAGAAGCGCGATGAAAACTCGGACCTGGGCGGCACCATGCGCCTGGGCGCGCAGAGCTCGGACGTGTCCAAGGACACGCTGGCCCACAGCATCTACGGCGACGTGGTGACCGAGCGCCACCGCCACCGCTACGAAGCCAACGTGAACTACCTGGACCAGCTGCGCAAGGCGGGCCTGGTGATCTCGGCGCTGACCCAGCGTGAAGAACTCACCGAAATCGTGGAGCTGCCGCAAACCGTGCACCCCTGGTTCATCGGCGTGCAGTTCCACCCCGAGTTCAAGTCCACGCCCTGGAACGGCCACCCGCTGTTCAACGCCTTTATCAAGGCCGCAGTGGAACACCAGCAAGCCGCAAAAAAAGCATAAGGGGACTCAAGCATGCAGCTGTGCGGATTCAACGTTGGCCTGGACCAGCGCTTTTTCCTGATCGCGGGCACTTGCTCCATTGAAGGCCTGGAAATGTCGCTCGACGTCGCAGGCCAGCTCAAGGAAGCCTGCGCGCCGCTGGGCATTCCGCTGATCTACAAGGGCTCGTTCGACAAGGCCAACCGCTCCTCCGGCACCAGCAAGCGCGGCGTCGGCATCGACGCTGGCCTCAAGATCCTCGATGAAGTGCGCCGCCAGCTGCAGCTGCCCATCCTGACCGACGTGCACGACACCTCGCACGTGGCCGAGGTGGCCAGCGTGGTAGACGTGCTGCAAACGCCTGCGTTCCTATGCCGCCAGACGGATTTCATCCGCGCGGTGGCGCAAAGCGGCAAGCCGGTGAACATCAAGAAGGGCCAGTTCCTGGCGCCCTGGGACATGAAGAACGTCATCGACAAGGCCCGGGCTGCAGCGGCCGAAGTTGGCCTGTCGGAAGACCGCTTCCTGGCCTGCGAGCGCGGTGTGAGCTTTGGCTACAACAACCTCGTTGCCGACATGACCAGCCTGGCCGAGATGCGCAACTCCGGTGCGCCCGTGGTGTTTGACGTCACCCACTCGGTGCAAAAACCCGGCGGCCTGGGTGCCGTGAGTGGTGGCGCGCGCGACATGGTGCCCGTGCTGGCCCGCGCCGGTGTAGCCGTGGGCGTGGCGGGCCTGTTCATGGAAACCCACCCCCGCCCTGCTGAGGCTTGGTCGGACGGCCCCAACGCCGTGCCGCTCAAGCACGTGAAGGCGCTGCTCGAAACCCTGGTGGCACTTGACGACATCACGAAGAAAAGCGGATTTCTCGAAAACAACTTCAACTAACAGGACGACCCCATGCCAGCTGCCTACATCATCGTGGACATGAAAGTGTCCAACCCCGAACAGTACAAAGACTACATGGCGGCCGCGCCCGCAGCCGTGAAGGCCCACGGTGGCGAATACCTGGTGCGCGGCGGAAAGTTCGAGACCCTGGAAGGCAACTGGACGCCCGCGCGCGTGGCGATGCTGCGCTTTCCCAGTTTCGATGCCGCCAAGGCTTTCTACGACGCCGAGCTGTACCGTGCCGCGCGCAGCAAGCGCGCCGGTGCGACCGAGTTTTTCAATATGGTGCTGGTCGAAGGCGTTGACGCCCCGGTCTGACCTCTATCTATCCAAAGGAAAAAAATGAGCGCAATCGTTGACATCGTAGGTCGCGAAATTCTGGACAGCCGCGGCAACCCCACCGTCGAATGCGACGTGTTGCTCGAATCGGGCGTGATGGGCCGGGCCGCCGTGCCGTCGGGCGCCTCCACCGGCAGCCGCGAAGCCATTGAAATGCGCGACGGCGACAAGGGCCGCTACCTGGGCAAGGGTGTGCTCAAGGCCGTGGAATACATCAACACCGAGATCAGCGAAGCCGTGCTGGGCCTGGATGCCTCCGAGCAGGCCTTCCTGGACAAGACCCTGATCGACCTCGACGGCACTGAGAACAAGAGCCGCCTGGGCGCCAACGCCATGCTGGCCGTGTCGATGGCCGTGGCCCGCGCCGCCGCCGAAGAGTCCGGCCTGCCCCTGTACCGCTACCTGGGCGGCATGGGCAGCGTGCAACTGCCCGTGCCCATGATGAACGTGATCAACGGCGGCGCGCACGCCAACAACAGCCTGGACCTGCAAGAGTTCATGATCATCCCCGTGGGCGCTCCCACGTTCCGCGAAGCCGTGCGCTGGGGCGCCGAAGTGTTCCACGCGCTCAAGAAGATTCTGCACGACAAGGGCATCAGCACTGCCGTGGGCGACGAAGGCGGCTTTGCCCCCAGCGTTGAAAACCACGAAGCCGCCATCCGCCTGATCCTGCAAGCCATCGAAGCCGCTGGCTACACGGCGGGCGAACAGATCGCCCTGGGCCTGGACTGCGCCGCGAGCGAGTTCTACAAGGACGGCCACTACGTGCTGGAAGGCGAAGGCGGCCTCAAACTCACCGCCCAGCAGTGGACGGACATGCTGGCGGCCTGGGTGGACAAGTACCCGATCATCAGCATCGAAGACGGCATGCACGAAGGCGACTGGGACGGCTGGAAACACCTGACCGAACGCCTGGGCGACAAGGTGCAGCTGGTGGGTGACGACCTGTTCGTGACCAACACCAAGATCCTGAAGGAAGGCATCGACAAGCGCATCGCCAACTCGATCCTGATCAAGATCAACCAGATCGGTACGCTGACCGAAACCTTTGCCGCCATCGAGATGGCCAAGCGCGCAGGCTACACCGCCGTGATCTCGCACCGCTCGGGCGAAACCGAAGACAGCACCATTGCAGACATCGCCGTGGGCACCAACGCAGGCCAGATCAAGACCGGCTCGCTGAGCCGCTCGGACCGTATCGCCAAATACAACCAGCTGCTGCGCATTGAGGAAGACCTGGGTGAAATCGCTCAGTACCCCGGCCGCGCTGCGTTCTATAACCTGCGCTGATCCCCATCCAGCCCGAGCGAGCCATGGGCTCCCGCCTTGTGCCTGTGATCCTGCTGGCTCTGCTGGCAGCGCTGCACGCCCAGCTCTGGCTCGGGCGGGGCAGCGTGCCGCGCGTCAACGAGATGCAGCGGCAAATCGATGTGCAAAAGGCTGCCAATGACCAGGCAAAGCTGGCCAACGAGCGCTTGTCGTCCGAGGTGCATGACCTCAAGGAAGGGCTCGACATGGTGGAAGAAAAGGCGCGCAGCGAACTGGGCATGGTCAAGCCCAACGAGGTCTACGTGCAGTTCACGCCACGCTGAGTCCTTGTGCTCGCCCCTCCGGGGTTCAGAGCCCCGGTCCCCAAAAGCCGCCCGTCGGATGTCTTGATGGTGGATTGGGGACGACGCCCCACCTTCTGCCCCCCCCTCTGCCACCGTGCCCTTCCCGCCCACCCTTGTTCTCCTCGGCGCGCCCGGCACCGGGGCCCAGGCGCTGCGCGATGCGCTCCACGCGCAACTTGCCCCCGGCTCCGCGCAAATTCTCTGCAACCCTGGCCTGCCCTCTGAGGGGGCCGTGGATGCCAGCCTGATTCTGCTCATGGGGCTGGATCTGCCCTGCCCCACCAGCGAGCGGGCCGCACAGGAAGCCGCCGATGCACGTTTGCGTGCGGATCTGACCCAGGTGGGTATGGGCTATCGCGTTGTGTATGGCCACGGTGAGCAGCGCATTGCCAATGCGCTGAATGCTATAAAAAACATAGCTTCTAGCACATACCCATCAAGCGCCAGAGGCAATTTCGATTCAGATTCTGGCTCCAGTACCCGGACAGCGCCCCGCCTGCGCGCCTGGAACTGCGAAAAATGCAGTGATCCCGAATGCGAACACCGACTCTTCACTGCACTGATGGGGCGGGATACAGGCGCCACCTAAAACCCGCGACCCGAGGCACATCCCCAAACAACGTGGAGGGGATGGAGGTAGAGGGATGAGATCAGGCCTGCTGCACCAGACCGCGCTTGAGCTCCTTGAGCAGCAGCACCACTTGGCTGGAGCCATAGCGGTAGCCGCCATGGAGCACCTGCACGGCCTTGTCCCACTCGCCCTGCTGGGCCAGCTCCACCAGCATCGCGGCCTGTTCGTGGAAATACTGGTGGCGTGCCATCAGCACCGCATACGCAGGCTGGTCGCCCAGCAATTCACCGCCCACCCCATGCAGCCAGCGCCCGAGGGCACCCCGGTCACTGCGGCGCACCTCCGCAGGGTCCAGACCCTCGGTGGTACGGCCTTCCAGGTAGTCCATGAGATGGGTTTTCCAGCGCTCGTGGGCATTGATGGCGGCGTCGATGTCGAGGGCCGCCAGCACGGTGTCCGCGCGCAGCGAATCCTGCGTGCCGGAAGCCCGGCTGCTGTCGCACAGCTCCAGGGAAGGCACAGCCTCTTGCCCCCGGGCACCCCCAAACACACGGCGTAGTAACCCCATAGCTCCTCTTGCACTTGCAGCACCACACCAAGAAAGCGGTGCGGCTGCAGGCCTGCCCCTGGGGTGGCCTTGCAGAGAACCTGCCGTGTGGAAGGCGACATCTTAGGGGCGCACAGCGTGATAAAGCGCGTGCGATTGTCAACGATGGTCATCCGCCCGGCACGTCGGCTGGCCCGTGGAGCGCAGGCAGCCGTGGCTGCGACGGGCGCCGGAAGACCTACCAGATGCCCTACTGGATGCCGGTGGGTCCGGGCGGCTGGCTGACGGTGGGTGGCACAAAAATCTGCGCGGCATCGACCGCGTCAAAGCGGTACTGCTGCCCGCAGAACTCGCAGCCCACCTCGATGTCTTCGCGTTCGGAGAGGATGCTCTCGGCTTCTTCGACGCCCAGGTTGCGCAGCATGTTGCTCACACGTTCACGGCTGCAGGTGCAGGCAAACCGCGGGCCGCTGGCGCCCTGCTGGGGCTCGAAGCGCAGCAGCTTTTCCTCCCAGAACAGGCGGCGCAGGATGGTGTCCACGTCCAGGTTCAGCAGCTCTTCGCGCGTGAGGCTGGCAGCCAGGTGGGCGATCCGGTTGTAGTCTTCGTTGTGGCCGATCTGGTCTTCGTTCTCGCGGTGCGTGAGGCCTGCGGCCAAATTGCCCTCGCCCTTGATCGGCATGCGCTGGATCAACAGGCCCGCAGCCACCTGGTCATTGGCGCCCAGCACCAGGATGGTGTCCAGCTGCTCGGACTGCAGCATGTAGTGCTGCAACACGTCGGACAGGCGCTCCAGCTTCTCGTGGCGGTCGCCATACAGCGGCACCACGCCCTGGTAGGGCTGCTGGCCCGGGTGGCGGTCCTTGGGGTCGAGCGTGATCGCGCAGCGGCCGCCACCGCCCACATTCACCATCTGGCTCAGGGCTGCGCCCTCTGGCACCTCGCTGTTCACGGTCGCCGTGGCTCGCAGGCTCAGGTCCGACTGCACTTCGGCCACGGCGAGCTTTACGGGGCCATCGCCAAACACCTGCAACACCAGCGCGCCGTTGAACTTGATGTTGGACTGCATGAGCACACCGGCGGCGGCCATCTCGCCCAGCAGCTCGCTCACGGGCGCAGGGTAGGCTCCCGTGCTGGTGTTGCTGGCGCGGCGGCGCAGGATTTCGGTCCAGGCATCGGTCAGGCGCACGATCATGCCGCGCACGGGCAGGCCATCGAAAAGAAACTTGTGGAGTTCAGACACGCAGGGGTTCCAGGAGAAAAGTGGACGGCAGCAACGAAAAAAGTGGCCACCGCTCAGGCGAGCTTGTGCAGGCCGTTGTGATAGCGGCGCGCGTTGTCGATGTAGTGCTGGGCGCTCTGGCGCAGGCCTTCGATCTGCTCGGGGGTCAGTTCGCGCACTGCCTTGGCAGGGCTGCCGATGATCATGGAGCCATCGGGGAACTCCTTGCCCTCGGTCACCAGCGCGCCCGCGCCCACCAGGCAATGCTTGCCGATCTTGGCGCCGTTGAGCACCACGGCGCCAATGCCGATGAGCGATTCGTCGCCGATGGTGCAGCCGTGCAGCATGACCTGGTGGCCCACCGTCACACGCTCACCCACCACCAGTGGCTTGCCGATGTCTGCATGCAAGACACTGGCATCCTGGATGTTGGAGCCAGCGCCGATGGTGATCGTCTCGGTATC
The DNA here is from genome assembly GCF_964252975.1 of Acidovorax sp. LjRoot38. Taxonomy (NCBI): domain Bacteria; kingdom Pseudomonadati; phylum Pseudomonadota; class Betaproteobacteria; order Burkholderiales; family Comamonadaceae; genus Acidovorax; species Acidovorax sp. LjRoot38. The sequence continues at coordinate 171,268 of NZ_CAXUPT020000003.1, forward strand.
GCCGCGGATCACCGTGCCGAACCAGACGCTGGCGTCTTCGCCCAGCACCACATTGCCCATCACTTGGGCACTGTCCGCCACCCAGGCCGATGCCGCCAACTGGGGCACCATGCCATCGAGTTCGTAAATCGCCATGCACCACTCCAAAAAAGAGGAAAGGCCAGCGTTTGCACAGGCCCAGGGAAGTCGCCAGACGTTACAAAGCGTGCGCCGTGTTCCGCATGGCAGGGCCTAGAATTGTAAGGATGGAGCTTCGCCACCGTGCACTGCAGGTCTTGTGCCTTGCAGACCCTGAACAAAAAGCGGCCGCAGTGCTTGACCTGCAAGCGCAATCAGCTACTCTTTCGATAGCAGAACAATCCCCCACTCCCCCATCCGACGCCAGTGCACTGCCTGGCCGTCCCGAGCGGCCGGAGCTGCTTCGCCATACCGACGTCGCCCGCCGTTCGCCGGCCACTCCACAGGGGCGCGCCATTCTGATCCACGCCATTGCGCACATCGAGTTCAACGCCATCAATCTGGCACTCGACGCGGTATGGCGCTTTGACGGCATGCCCCGCAGCTACTACACCGACTGGATGCTGGTCGCTGGGGAAGAGGCCCGGCACTTTCGCCTGTTGCGCGATCACCTGCGCCGCCAGGGCCATGACTATGGCGACTTCCCGGCCCACCAGGGCCTGTGGACGATGTGCGAGAAGACCCAGCACAACATCCTGGCCCGCATGGCGCTGGTGCCGCGCACCCTGGAGGCGCGCGGGCTGGACGCCACGCCGCAGATTCAGGCCAAGCTGCGCCAAGTGGGCACGCCCGATGCGCTGGCCGCCGTGGGCATTCTCGACATCATCCTGCGCGACGAGGTGGGCCATGTGGCCATCGGCAACCACTGGTACCGCTGGCTGTGCGAGCGCCAGGGGGTAGACCCTGAAGCCCACTATGGCACCCTGGTCAAGCAGTACGAAGCCCCCCGCTTGAAACCCCCGTTCAACGAAGCCGCCCGCCGCAAGGCCGGGTTCACTGACAACGAGCTGCGCTGGCTCCAGCAGATCTGACATGGCTTGCGCAAGAAAAGGCTCCGTCAAGCGGCCAGTCCCAGGGCGAGAAGGCTGGCGCATCCCGATGTATGCAAGCCCTGTCTGAATTCCTGGTTACAGCGCGCGCCCGCAGCGGCTCCTACAATTTGCCGCGCCAGCCCCGCCCGCTGACACTGGCCCCTCTTTCTTCGATACTCCCTCCATGACTTCACCCACTGCCCCCGGCACTCCCACCGCACCGCCCTCCGGCAACCAGTCCTCGGTCGCCATGATCGCGCGGCAGGCCATCGTGAATGCGCAGCAGGTGGTGGTCGGCTATGAGCTGTTCAACCGCTCGCGCAGCGGCGCCGCACACACGGCCGCCACCGACGTGATCCTGGTCTTCACCGCCCTTTCGCACGCTGGCACTGAAGAGCTGGTGGGCAAAAAGCTCATCTTCGTGAACTGCACGCATGAAAGCCTTTCCGGTGGCCACCTCGAACTCGTGGAGCCCGACAAGGTGGTGCTCGAAATTCCTCCACTGGGCCACACTGCGGCCGAAGAAGTCGCCACGCGCCTGCCTATCTTGACCGAGCTGCGCGACCGGGGCTTTCACCTGGCGTTCAACCACACGGTGTTGCAGTCCGCGTATGCCCCGTGGCTGCCGCTGGCGGACTACATCAAGCTGGATCTTTCGGTGCTGGCGCCCGACCAGCTGGCCGTGCTGATCAGCTACGCCGGGCGCCACAGCCAGGCCGAACTGATCGCGGAAAAGGTGGAAACTGCTCAGCAGTACGACATGGTCTCCAGCCAGGGCGTGCAGATGTTCCAGGGCTACTGGTTCGCACGGCCCGCGCTGGTCGAGGCCAAGCTGCTGACCCCGTCACAGGCCAGCATCATTGAACTCATCAACCAGGTGCGAAAACAGGCCAGCACCGATGACATCGAAGAAACGCTCAAGAAAGATGCTGGCCTGGCCTTCAACCTGATGCGCCTGATCAACTCGGCAGGTTTTGGCCTGTCGCGCGAGATCACGTCTTTCCGCCAGGCCGTGATGCTCATGGGCCTGAAAAAACTGTTCCGCTGGGCAGCGCTGCTGCTCACTGCCTCGCGCACGGGCGGCACCCCATCGTCTGTGGGCCAGACCGCCGTGGTGCGGGGCCGCCTCATGGAACTGCTGGCGCTCGAAACCCTTCCGCCCGAAGAAGCCGACCAGGCCTTCGTCGTGGGCATCTTCTCGCTGCTGGACGTGATGCTGTCCATGCCCATGGAATCCGCGCTCGGCCTGCTCAACGTGCCTGAGCCCGTGGCGGCGGCGCTGCTGCGGCGCGAAGGCTTCCTGGGAGACCTGCTGACCCTGGCCGAAGCCTGCGAATCCAGCGACGATGTGGTGTTCGACCGCACGGCGGGCCTGCTGCACCTGACCAGCCAGCAGATCAACTTTGCGCACCTGCAAGCCCTGGCCTGGGCGGACCAACTCACCGACTGAAGCTCACATTGATTGATAGGCGCACGCCACGTGCAGGTCTAGAATCATTGCAGACCCCAGCACATCACTCCAGCAGACCCCATGTCGACCACACCTGAACAAGACGCCCCCGAAGCTGCATCGCCTGCGGTTGACCCTGTAGACGAGAACATCGCCATCATTGCGCGCCAGGCCATCGTGGACGAATCCCGCGCTGTCTATGGCTATGAGCTGTTTGACCGGTCCACCGCCTCCGACGCCCACACAGCGGCCAGCGACGCTGCCCTGCTGTTCAACGCCCTGTCTTACGCCGGCACCGAGGCCCTGGTCGGCAAGAAGACGGTGTTTATCAACTGCACGCACGACAGCCTCTCGGGCGGCCACCTGGAACTGATCCACCCCGAAAAGGTGGTGCTGGAAGTCCCCCCTCTACCCGAAGGCGCCACGCCCGAGGAGATCGAAGGCCGCATTCCCACGCTGGAAGCCCTGCGCACGCGCGGTTTTCGCCTGGCGTTCGACCAGCAGGCCCTCAAGCGCGCCTACACCAGCTGGTTGCCCATGGCCTCCTTCATCAAGCTCGACATGCAGGCCTTCAAGCCTGAACTGGCTGGGCCGCTGGTCAAGTTCTCCACCACCCACAGCAAGGCCACGCTGGTGGCCGAAAAGGTGGAAACCGCCGAACAGTACGAGCTGATGCGCGGCCTGGGCGTCAAGCTCTTCCAGGGCTACTGGTTTGCCCAGCCTTCGCTGGTGAAGGCCACCACCATCCGCCCCTCGCAGGCCACGATCATCCAGCTGATCAACCTGGTGCGCAAACAGGCCAGCACGGCCGAGATCGAAGATCTGCTCAAGAAAGACCCCACGCTGTCTTTCAACCTGCTGCGCTTCATCAACTCCTCCGGTTTTGGTCTGTCGTGCGAGATCACCTCGTTCCGCCATGCGGTGATGATCCTGGGCCTCAAGAAGCTGTTCCGCTGGGCGGCCTTGCTCATGACCACGTCCCGCGCCGGCGGCGCGCCCCCCGCCGTGGGCCAGACCGCCGTGGTGCGCGGCCGCCTGATGGAGCTGCTGGCCGCCGAGCTGCTGCCACCCGAAGAATGTGACAACGCCTTTGTGGTGGGTGTGTTCTCGCTGCTGGACACCATGCTGGGGGTTCCGATTGAAAAGGCGCTCGAATCCGTGGCACTGCCCGAGCCCGTGATGGACGCCCTGCTGCGCGGCACCGGTGTGTTCGCGCCCTTCCTGGAACTGACCAAGGCCTGCGAAAGCGGCGACGAAGTGGCCTTTGCCAAGAACGCCGATGCGCTGCACCTGTCCAACCGCCAGGTCAACTGGGCCCACCTGCAGGCACTGACCTGGGCCGAGAGCCTCAACGAAGACTGATTCGTCCCAGAAACACCTTTGCCTGCACGGGCCCTGGTCATCCAGGGCCCGTGGTTTTTTCAGGCGGTCATTGATTTCCCTGGATACCCGCCGCGCGGATGATGCGCGCGTTGTTCTCCGACTCCTGCGCAATCTGGCGCGCGAATTCGGCAGCCGTGCCGCCGGTCGGTACGTTGTCCGTGGCCTCGAGCTTGTTGCGGATGTCGGGCAGGGCCAGCGCCTTGTTCACCTCGGTATTGATGCGCTCCAGCACGGCCACAGGCGTCTGCGCTGGCGCATAGATGCCAAACAGCGAAGACAGGTTGGCAGCAGGCTGGCCCAGCTCTGCCAGCGTGGGCACCTGGGGCAGCGAGTCGAGCCGCGCTGGTGCGCCCACCGCCAGCGGATTGAGCTTGCCCGCCTTGATGTGCTGCAGCACGGCAGGGCCCGCGTTGGTGGACAACACCTCGTACTGGCCGCCCAGCGCGTCGTTCATCTGCTGGCCGCCGCCCTTGTAAGGGACATGGGTGATCTGCACCTGGCTTTTGCCCATGATCTGCTCCAGCATGATGTGACCCAGCGACGCCTGCCCCGAGGTCGCCCAGCGCACAGCCCCCGGCTTGGCCTGTGCGGCGGCGATGAGGTCCTTGAAATCCGCCGCCTTGCTGGCGGATGTGCCCAGCAGCAGCACGGGTGAATACATCACGCTCACGACCGGCGCAATGTCCTTTTGGGGATCGAACGGCGACTTGCCCAGGTGCGGATTGAGCGCCAGCGGGCTCACCGCCGCAAAGCCCAGGGTGTAGCCGTCGGGAGCCGCCTTGGCCACCGCATCCAAGCCCAGGCTGCCACTCGCACCGGCCTTGTTCTCGATGACCACAGGGGTGCCGAGCTGCACAGCCAGCTTGTCGGCCAGCGCTCGGGCCACCGTGTCGCTCACGCCGCCAGCGGGGTAGGCCACCACGATGCGAATCGGTTTGGCCGTGGGCCAGGCCTGCGCCATGGCCAGGGTGACCGTGCTCAGCAGCAACGCGCCGACAAATAGTTTTTTCATGAATGTTTCCTTGGGTGAAAGGGCGTGTATCCGCAGGGGCACCACAACCAGGGCGGGGCGCCTGCGCTACCCGCGCGGATGGTGTTGCGCATGAAGCGATTTGAGCCGCTCGCGCGCCACGTGGGTGTAGATGGTGGTGGTGGAAATATCGGCGTGGCCCAGCAGCAGCTGCACCACCCGCAAATCTGCACCGTGGTTGAGCAGATGCGTGGCGAACGCGTGCCGCAGCGTGTGAGGCGACAGTGGCACGGTGATGCCCGCCACCTGCGCCCATTTCTTCACGATGACCCAGAACATGACCCGCGTCATGCCGCTGCCCCGCTGGGTGACGAACAGGTCGTCTGTCTGCTGCCCGCCCAGGATGGCGCTACGGCCCTCCTGCAGGTAGCGGTCCAGCCACTGGCGGGCCACTTCGCCAAACGGCACGAGCCGCTCCTTGCTGCCCTTGCCCATGACCCGCAGCACACCTTCGTTCAGGCCCAGCTGAAAGGTCTTGAGCGTGACCAGCTCCGTCACGCGCAGGCCGCTGGCGTACATCAGCTCCAGCATGGTGCGGTCACGCAGCCCGAGCGGGTTGCCGACGTCTGGCGCATTCAGCAGGGCTTCCACCTGCGCCTGTGACAAGGTCTTGGGCACGCGCAGAGGCTGGCGCGCAGCCTGCAACCGCACCGTGGGGTCGACCGTGATGCGCCGCTCCCGCAGCGCCCAGTGAAAGTAGCGGCGCAGCACCGTGAGGCGCCGGTTGGCAGACGTAGCGCGGGTCTGCGCATGCCGGGCGGCGAAGTAACCCTGCAGATGGTGCTCGGCCGTGCCGTCCAACGCCTGCGGAGGCTGCTGGTCGGCCAGCCACTGCGCGTACAGCGTCAGGTCACGCCGGTAGGCGGCCAGCGTGTTGCGCGAAAGCCCGTCCTCCAGCCAGAGGGCGTCCACAAAGGTGTCGATGGCGGTCAGGCTGGTGGCAAGCATGCAAAAAACGATAGCACGTAAAAAAGCCGCCCGTGGCAACGGGCGGCTTTGACTGAGAAGTATGGAATACGGCGCTTGCTTATTCCAGCGTCAGCTTCTGCTTGGCGACCACCTGCTTGTAGACCGCGAACTCGGCCTTGATCTGCTCGGCAAACTGCTCGGGCGTGTTGCCCACCACGATGGAGCCGGTGTCTTCGATGCGCTTCTTCACGGCCGCGTCTTGCAGTGCGGTGCGCACGGCGGCGTTGATTTTGTCAACGATGTCCTTGGGCAGTCCCTTGGGGCCCAGGATGCCGTAGTAGGCCATGCGGTTCACGGGCTCCAGGCCCAGTTCCTTGAACGTGGGCACATTGGGCAGTGCGGCAACGCGCTGTGGCGCGGCCACAGCGATGGCCACAAGGCGGTTGTCCTTGATGAAGGGCAGCGCGGATGGAATGTTGTCAAAGATGATCGGCACCTGGCCGGCCACGGTGTCGTTCAGCGCCGGGCCCGCACCGCGGTAGGGGATGTGCGTGACGAAGGTGTTGGACAGGCTCTTGTACAGCTCCATCTGCAGGTGGCCAATGCCGCCCGTGCCCGACGATGCATACGAGTACTTGCCGGGGTTCTTCTGCACTTCGGCCACAAACGACTTGTAGTCCTTGGCGGGGAAGCTGGGGTTCACGGCAATCAGATTGGGCGTGGCCGCAATGTTGATGATGGGCGTGAAGTCCGTCAGCGGGTTATACGGGGTCTTGGGGTTGATGGCGGGGTTGGCGGCCGTGGTGGACACGGTGGCCACGCCCAGCGTGTAGCCGTCTGGTGCCGAGCGTGCCGTTTCTGCCGCACCCACAATGCCGCCGCCACCGGCCTTGTTCTCCACGATCACGCTCTGGCCCAGGGCCTTGCCCAGCGGGTCGGCGATCACGCGCGCAATGATGTCGGTGGTGCCACCGGGTGCAAACGGCACCTGCAGCTTGATCACCTTGTTGGGGTAGCCCTGGGCGGCTGCGGTGCCTGCGGCGGCAGCCAGTACGGTCAGCGCGAGCCATTGACGACGATGCATGGAGTTCTCCTTCGAGCGGGGGTAACAAACAGCGCTGATGGTATGCGCAATGGCTGCCTTGGAGCCCTGCGGATTCCACATAAGGGCTAACCCGAAGAGACTGACACGGATCAAGTATTCTCGGCACGTGAATTACGCCCAGCTCCTGATCCCGGACTTCTCCCTCATCCTCTGCGGATACCTCATCTGCCGGTACACCGCCCTCAACCGCTCGGTATGGCAACCCGTGGAGAGCCTGGTGTACTACCTGCTCTTCCCTGTGCTGTTGTTCCAGTCCATCGTCAAGAGCCCGGTGGACATCGGCGCTGCGTCCGGCCTCATCGCTGCGGGCTTGACCATGGGCATCACAGGCATTGCGCTGGCCTACAGCCTGCCGCACTGGCCCTGGCTGGGCAAGCACATCGACGCACGCGACCACGCGGCCAGCGCGCAGGTGGCGTTCCGCTTCAACTCGTTCATTGGCCTGGCCATTGCCGAGCGCCTGGCGGGCGCTGAGGGCTTGCTGATGATTGCCGTGCTGATCGGCGTGTGCGTGCCGCTGTTCAACGTGGCGGCCGTGTGGCCCATGGCGCGGCATGGCCAGCACAGCTTTGCGCGCGAGCTGGTGCGCAACCCGCTCATCGTCGCCACGGTGTCGGGCCTGGTGGCCAACCTGCTGGGCTTTCAGATTCCGGAATGGGCCAGCCCCACGGTCAGCCGCATCAGTGCGGCGTCGCTCGCGCTGGGGCTGATGGCGGCGGGCGCAGGCCTGCAATTTGGCCTGCTCTCGCGCGGCAAGGCGCTGAGCGTGGCGGTGTTGTCCATCCGGCATCTGGTGCAGCCCCTGCTGGCGTTTGCGATGGCCCGGCTGTTTGGGCTCAATGCCGTGCAGACCACCATGCTGCTCGCGTTCTCGGCCCTGCCCACTGCCTCTACCTGCTATGTGCTGGCGGCGCGCATGGGCTACAACGGGCCGTATGTGGCCGGGCTGGTGACGCTCTCCACATTGCTGGGCATGGTCAGCCTGCCGTTTGCGCTGGGGTTTCTCCGATGACCGATTCCCGCAGAGCCCTGGGTTCCGACGCCTTGGCAAGCCGCCGCGCGTTGATGGCAAGCCTGGGGGCACTGGCGCTTGTGCCGTTGGTGGGCTGCGGGCGCAAAACCCCGCGCGCGCAATCGTTGCCGCCCGATGCCACCGTGCTGGCCCTGGGCGACTCGCTGACATCGGGCGTGGGTGCCTCGGCCGACACCGCCTACCCGGCCGTGCTGGCACGCCTGACAGGCTGGAAGGTGGTCAATGGTGGCATTTCGGGTGACACCTCGGGCGATGCGCTGGCACGCCTGCCGGGGTTGCTGCAAAAGCACAAGCCGGCGTTGGTGATCGTGAGCATTGGCGGCAACGACTTTCTGCGCCGCCAGAGCGCCACCGCCACCCGCAGCAACATCCGCCAGATCTGCGCCGATGCTCAGGCCAGCGGCGCACAGGTGCTGCTGGTGGCGGTGCCCGAGCTGACGATGCTGGCGGCGGTAGGCCGCCTGAGCGACCACGCGATGTACGAAGAGATCGCCGGCGAACTGAAAGTGCCGCTGCACAGCAAAGGCTGGTCGGGTGTACTGGGGCAGGAGCGGCTGCGGGCGGACCAGATCCATGCCAATGCTGCGGGGTATGAAGAATTCACCCAGGGGCTGGTGTTGACCCTCAAAGACACAGGTTTGCTGGCGCGGTAGCCGCAAGAGCAAAAAAACGCCGCAACAAAGCGGCACCAATACTCCTATTTTGATAGCATCTAGCGCTTATCCATCAAGCGCTAGAGGCCATTTTCATTCAAAATCCAGCGCCCAGGCGACATGCTCGCGCACCAGCTCGCAGGGGTCCTCAACGCGCAATTGCAGCGCAGCACGCACAGACTCATCCCCCGTCGCCCGCAGCGCATTGCCCAGCGCCACAGCCACATTGCGCAGCCAGCGCTCGTGGCCGATGCGGCGGATGGGGCCGCCTTCGGTCATGCGCAAAAAGGTCGGCTCGTCCCACGCAAACAAGTGCACCAGCTGCTGGCCCGCCAGGCCCTTGCGCTCGTCAAAGTCCGGCAGGCGGCTCACCTGGGCAAACTTGTTCCAGGGGCAAATCAGCTGGCAGTCGTCGCAGCCATAGATGCGGTTGCCCATCAGCGGGCGCAGTTCCACGGGGATGGGCCCGGCGTGTTCGATGGTGAGGTACGAGATGCAGCGCCGCGCATCAACGCGGTGCGGCGCAATGATGGCCTGCGTGGGGCACACGTCAATGCACGCGCTGCAGCTGCCGCAATGCGCGGTGACGGGCGCGCTTTCGGGCAGGGCCATGTCCACATAGATCTCGCCGAGGAAGAACATCGACCCCGCCTCGCGGTTGAGCACCAGTGTGTGTTTGCCGCGCCAGCCCTGGCCGCTGCGCGCGGCCAGCTCCGCCTCCAGCACGGGGGCCGAGTCGGTGAACACGCGGTGGCCAAACGGTCCAATCGCCTCGGCGATGCGGTCACTGAGTTTTTGCAGGCGCGCGCGCAGCACCTTGTGATAGTCCCGGCCCCTGGCGTAGACCGAGACGATGCCCTCCTGCGGGCGCTGCAGGCGCGAAAGCTCCGCCGTCTGCCAGCCTTCAGGCGCATCCATCGCGGTATCGCGCGGCAAATAATCCATGCGCGCCGTGATCACGCTCACCGTGCCGGGCACCAACTCGGCCGGGCGTGCGCGCTTCATGCCGTGGGATGCCATGTAATGCATGTCACCATGGAAGCCCTGCGCCAGCCAGGCCTCAAGCCCGGGCTCTGCCGCAGACAAGTCCACCCCCGCCACGCCGATTTGGGAAAATCCCAGCTCGCGGGCCCACTCCTGCATTTGAGGAACGAGTTGACTGTTGCACCACATACCGGCCAGATTGTAGAAAGCGGCAACCATGCTGCTGCCGAAACTGCGCGCCATTTCACCTGGCACAGCGAGGACGACACCACCGCCTTCGCGCAGCGCCTGGCCGCGCAGCCTCTGCTGACCAATGCCTTTGTAACCCTGCACGGCGACCTGGGCGCGGGCAAAACCACGCTGGTGCGCCACCTGCTGCGCACCCTGGGCGTGCAGGGCCGCATCAAGAGCCCCACCTACGCCGTGGTGGAGCCACACGAGGCCCCGGGCCTCGCTATCTGGCACTTTGACTTCTACCGCTTTGACGACCCGCGCGAGTGGGAGGATGCGGGTTTCAGGGACATTTTTGCCAACCCCGGTCTCAAGGTGGCAGAATGGCCGGAAAAGGCTGCAGCGCTTACCCCGCTTGCGGACCTTGCTATCCACATTGAAGCAATCGACGACACCGAAAGGAAAGTCACCGTGCACGCCCATACCCCCATCGGGCGTGCCTTGCTGCAAGCACTCTGAGACGCCGTGAACGAACCCACCCTGCCCGCTCATCCCCCCGCTGCCCCCCTGCCCTCGCGCCGCGCTGTGCTGCAGGCGGGCAGCCTGGTGCTGTTGCTGGGCACGCAGCAGATTGCACGCGGCGCCACCATCCTGGCCGTGCGCGTGTGGCCCGCCCCCGAGTATTCGCGCGTGACCATCGAATCCGACGGTGCGCTGGTGGCCAAGCAGTTTTTCGTGACCACCCCGCCCCGGCTGGCGGTGGATATCGAGGGCATTGACCTGAGCCCCGAGCTGCGCGAGCTGGTGGCCAAGGTCAAGCCCGACGACCCCAACATCGCTGGCATCCGCGTGGGCCAGAATGCGCCCGGTGTGGTGCGTCTGGTGGTCGACCTGAAACAGGCGGCCATGCCCCAGGTGTTCACGCTGCCCCCCGTGGCGGCCTACCAGCACCGGCTGGTGTTTGACCTGTACCCCGCCGCGCCGGTAGACCCGCTGGAGGCGCTGATTGCCGAGCGCCTGCGCGAGGCCCCCGCCAAGCCCGCCCCCTCACCCAATCCGCCGCTGACGGCCGCTGCTGCGGCCAACGCCGCCGCAGCGCGCGCCCCCGCAGCGCCCGAGCACGACCCGCTGGGCGACCTGATTGCACAACGCAGCCAGCGCCCCGGCCCGCCCGAGCCCCCACCCATGGTGGCCACCGCGCCGCCACCGCCAGAACCCGCGCGCCCCGGCAACCGAGCCACATCCACCCAGACGGACCGCATCATCATCGTGGCGCTGGACCCTGGCCACGGCGGCGAAGACCCCGGCGCCATCGGCCCTGCAGGCACGCGCGAAAAAGACGTAGTACTGCGCGTGGCGCACCTGCTGCGCGATCGCATCAACGCCACCACCGTGGGCGGCAACCCCATGCGCGCCTACCTGACGCGCGACGGCGATTACTTTGTGCCCCTGGGCACCCGCGTGCAAAAGGCGCGGCGCGTGCAGGCCGACCTGTTCGTCAGCATCCACGCCGACGCGTTCACCACCCCCGCCGCCCGGGGCGCCAGCGTGTTTGCGCTGAGCCAGGGCGGCGCCTCCAGCACGGCTGCCCGCTGGCTGGCCAACAAGGAAAACCAGGCCGACCTGGTGGGCGGGATCAACGTGCAGTCCAAAGACCAGCACGTGCAGCGCGCGCTGCTGGACATGAGCACCACCGCACAGATCAACGACAGCCTGAAGCTGGGCACCGTGCTGCTGGGCGAGATCGGCGGCATGGCCAAGCTGCACAAGCCCCGCGTGGAGCAGGCAGGTTTTGCCGTGCTGAAGGCGCCCGATATTCCGAGCGTATTGGTCGAAACCGCCTTTATCAGCAACCCCGAAGAAGAAAAGCGCCTGCGCAGCAGTGCCTACCAGGAACAACTGGCCGATGCGCTGATGCGCGGCATCACACGTTACTTTGCCAAGAACCCGCCGCTGGCGCGCAGCCGTTCGGTGTAAGAACCTGTTCAAGACACCCCAATGGTGACTCCCCCGCCTTGCGCGGGCCGCGAAGTGCAGGCACAGTAGCCTTCATCGTCCCAGCCCGGCGCGCACCGCGCACCGGCAGGAAAGGAGGAATGCCATGGCACTACCCCACGCCCAATCCGGCCAGATCGTCAGCATGCGCCCCCTGGGCGACCGTTTGCCCGAAACCGTCACCACCGCCATCCTCAAAGCAGGTCAGCTTGAAGTGATACGCGTGGTGCTGCCGGTGGGCAAATCCATGAAAGAACACCAGACCCCCGGCGAGGGCACCGTGTTGTGCATTGAAGGCACGGTGGAATTTGTCAGCGAGCACGGCGTTCAGCAACTGCGCGCGGGCGATTTTGTGCACCTTGCGCCCCGCGCACTGCACTCGCTCAAAGCCGTGGAGGATGCATCGCTGCTGGTCACCATGTGCCTCAAGCCTACCCAATTAGCATAGGTCCATCACCGGATCAGCACCCGCTCAGCGCCCCAGCCGGAACACGCTCACAATTTCGGCCAGCTTGGCAGCCTGGTGCTTGAGGCTGTCGGCCGCTGCGGCGCTCTGCTCCACGAGCGCCGCGTTCTGCTGCGTGACCTGGTCGAGCTGTGTGACGGCCTCGCCCACCTGACTGATGCCGATGGTCTGCTCGCCCGTCGCACTCGATATTTCGCCGATCAGGTCACTCACACGTTTGACCTGGGCGACGATGTCTTCGATGCTCTGCCCCGCGTTGCCGACCAGGTGCGTACCAGCATCCACCTTCTCCACGCTGGCACCAATCAGGGCCTTGATCTCCTTGGCAGCCTCGGCACTGCGCTGGGCCAAATTACGCACCTCGCTGGCCACTACGGCAAAACCCCGGCCCTGCTCGCCCGCGCGGGCGGCTTCCACAGCGGCATTGAGCGCCAGGATGTTGGTCTGGAACGCGATGCCATCTATCACCGCAATGATGTCGGTGATCTTGCGCGATGCGGCCGAAATGTCCTGCATCGTGGCCACCACCTGGCCCACCACCTCGCCACCCTTCACGGCCGCAGCCGATGCGGTGCCCGCCAGCACGGCGGCGCGCTGGGCCGTGTCGGCGTTGTTCTTCACGGTGCTGGTGATCTCCTCCATCGAGGCTGCGGTTTGCTCCAGGTTGCTGGCCTGCTCCTCGGTGCGCTGGCTCAGGTCGGCATTGCCCGAGGCGATTTCGCTGGAGCCGGTGGCAATGCTGTCGCTGCTGTGGCGCACATCGCCCACGATGCGCACCAGCGAGGTCTGCATGGCCTCCATCGCCCGCATCATCTCGGCCACCTCGCCCCGCCCGCTGGCATGGATGGGCTGCGACAGATCACCCTCGCCAATGCGCTGGGCGACGGCGCTCACTTCCCCCAGCGAGCGGCGGATGCGCTGTACCACCACCCACGACAACACCACCAGCAGCGCCAGCCCCGCCACACCCGCCACCAACACGGTCATGCGGTAGGACTGGATCAAGCCCGCCGCCTCGGCCGCCTGCTCGGCCGAGCGTTGCACCTGGTAGTTCACCATCTTGTCGGCCACGGCGTTGTACTTGTCCAGCACCGGGGCAAAGCTGCCCAGCGCATAGGCACGCGCCTGTGCCATGTCGCCCGCCTTCTTCAGCGCGAGCGACTTGTCGCGCGTCTCCAGGTAAGACTTGCGGATGGTGGCCAATTCCTCCTGGATGAGCAGCCCCTGCGGGCTGTTTTCCAGCTCGGTGTAGCGCTTTTGCACCTTGCTGGTGTCAGCGGTGGTGGCCGCCACCACGTCCTTGAAGTAGTTCTGCAGGTCATCGCCCTCCGTCTGGACGATGGAGAACACCCGCGTGGAGTTGACGGCAATGTTGCTGCGCCAGCGCAGTGCCAGCTGCAGCCGCTCGACCTGCTCGGTGGCCAGGCGGTCCACCGTATTGCCCAGGGTCTGCACCCGCACCAGGCTCAGGGCCAGGATGAGCACCAGCGCAAAAACAGCCACCCCCACAATCAATCCAATCTGTTGCGCCACCGTCAGCTGCGCACCCATCCCCCGTGGTTGCTGGTCCATGGTGTCCCCTTTTTAGATGTATGTGATGGGTTTGCAGAGAGAAGAAATGATCTTCCTGCGCTCGCCCGTTGGCAACCACCCCACGGGCCACGTAAACCCTGATCACCGGCCTCTGGCCCATGGGCCAAGGACGCCTTACGGCCAACCGCAGCGCCCGCCCCGCACGAGGCCCCATGTCCTACAGACGCTTGCCACAGCTGCCTACGCCGGGCCCCAGCCGCCGAATGGATAGTGAAGCCACAGGTCGAGCCCCGACGCACCCGCTGCTGGGACCCCAGGCCTGACTCCATTCATAAAGGACTCCTGCCATGAAAATCCGTCACATCCTTCTTGCCACCACCTGCACTGCAGCCCTTGCTCTGGGTGGTTGCGCTTCCAATCCGTCGGGCGCCCAGGTGGGCACCGGTGTAGGCGCCGTGGTCGGCGGTGTAGCCGGCAACGCTGTCTTTGGCGGGCCCGTAGGCACCATCGGCGGTGCGGCGGCCGGTGCCCTCATCGGCCATGAGATCGGCGAAGACCGCGATCAACGCAAGCCCTACCGCCGTTAATTCCACTCGCTGTGCCTGACCCTCTGGGGATCAGGCATAAAAATAGCTGCTAGCGCTTATTTTGTATGCGCTAGCAGCTATATTTTTTATAGCAATTGCAATCGATGCCTCAGGCCACCTTGGCCTGCCGCCCCGCCCGCCACGCGCCAAAAATCGCGATCAGGCCGGGCACAAAAATCATCGCCCAGATGATCTTGTCCAGGTTTTCCTTGACCCAGGCAAAGTTGCCAAAGAAGTAGCCAGCGGAGCAAATGCCCAGCACCCAGATGAGGGCCCCGGCCACGTTGAACGCTGTGAACTTGGCACGGCTCATCTCGGCCACGCCCGCCACAAAGGGTGCAAACGTGCGGATGAATGGCATGAAACGCGCGAGGATGATGGTGATGCCCCCATAGCGCTCGTAAAAATCGTGCGCCTGGTTGAAGGCCCGGCGGTTGAACCAGCGCGAGTCCTCCCACTGGAACACCTTGGGGCCAAAGAAGCGGCCAATCAAATAGTTGCACTGGTCCCCCAGAATGGCCGCCGCGATGAGCACCGCGCAGGCCAGCGGAAAACTCATCATCCCCGCGCCGCAGAGGGCGCCCACGATGAACAGCAGTGAGTCGCCGGGCAAAAACGGCATGACCACCACACCGGTTTCGACGAATACGATCAGGAACAACAGCGCATACACCCAGGCGCCATAGGTTTGCACAAAGGCTTCGAGGTACTTGTCGACATGCAGGATGAAGTCGATCAGAAAGGTCACCAGTTCCATGGGGTAGCCGGTGGGGGCACCGGACGCAAAAAAGTTGCGGGCATTATCCCCATCGGCCAATAGGCACCGGCCGATACCCCTGCGCGGCCCCCGCCCTAAAATTGGCCGGGTGAACGACACCACCCCCACCCTTGCAGCGGCAGAGCCGGCCTCTTTTACGCACCTCACCACCCGCCGCCCCATCCGCGACCTGCCGGACGAGCTGATCAGCCAGATCGCCGCCGGTGAAGTGGTGGAACGCCCCGCCTCGGTGGTGCGCGAACTGGTGGACAACGCGCTGGATGCAGGCGCCACGCAAATCACCGTGCGCCTTTCGGCCGGTGGCGTGCGCCTGATCACCGTGGAAGACGACGGCGGCGGCATTCCACACGAAGAGCTGCCGGTGGCCCTGCGCCGCCACGCCACCAGCAAGATCACCAACCTGAACGACCTGGAAACCGTGGCCACCATGGGTTTTCGGGGCGAGGCGTTGGCGGCCATTGCCTCGGTGTCGGAGATGTCGCTGCTCTCCCGCCCCATCGCCCAGTCCAACGCCTTTTTGCTGGACGCCCGCAGCGGCGAACTGCGCCCCGCCGCGCGGAGCACCGGCACTACCGTGGAAGTGAAGGAGCTGTTCTTTTCCACCCCCGCGCGCCGCAAGTTCCTGAAGACCGACGCCACCGAGCTGGCGCACTGCATCGAATCGGTGCGCCGCCACGCGCTGGCGCGGCCCGACGTGGGATTTGCCATCTGGCACGAAGGCAAGCTGGTGGAGCAGTGGCGCGCCACCTTCGTGCCTGGCCAGGGGGATGCACAAGATGCGCTGGCCCGCCGCCTGTCGGACGTGCTGGGCGAAGACTTCGTCACCCAGTCCGTCGCCGTGCAGCACCGCGTGGGCCCCGTCATCGTGACCGGCCGCGCAGGCCTGCCCGACGCTGCCCGCTCGCGCCCCGACCACCAGTATTGCTACGTCAACGGACGCTTCGTGCGCGACAAGGTGCTCACCCACGCCGCACGCAGCGCGTACGAAGACGTGCTGCACGGCCACAAGCAGCCCATCTACGCGCTGTATGTCGAGATCGACCCGGCGCGCGTGGACGTGAACGTGCACCCCACCAAGATCGAAGTGCGCTTTCGGGACAGCCGCGAGGTGCACCAGGCCGTGCGCCACGCCGTAGAGAACGCGCTGGCAGCGCCCCGCGCCGCAGCGCTGGCGGCGGCTGCAGGGGCTGCCGCTTCAGCAGACACGGGCTCCACGGCACAGGCCCCCATTGAGAATTTCAAGCCAAATCAGCTTCTAGCGCTTAACAGACAAGCGCAAGCAGCTATCAAATTTGAAGAACGTGGCCACCATGTGGCGGACCTGCAGGCGCTGTGGGGACCAAGGAAAGAGGACGTAGCCACACCGTCTGCAGAGCTCACCGCACCGCTGGTGAACTGGGGCGCTGCAGCCAACACCGGCGAGGCAGATGCCATGCCGCAGCCCGTGACGCCCACGTCATTCACCCCCCCTGCTGCGGCCTGGGCCAACAACAGCACCGCGAAAGAAACCACCTGGCCCCAGGGCCAGGGCGGCAACGACACCGCCTGGCCGCTGGGCAAGGCCGTGGCCCAACTCCACGGGGTCTACATCCTGGCCGAAAACGCCCAGGGCATGGTCATCGTGGACATGCACGCCGCACACGAACGCATCGTCTACGAACGCCTCAAGTCCCAGGTGGACAGCAGCGCCCGCATTGCCAGCCAGCCCCTGCTGATCCCCGCCACCTTTGCCGCCACCCCGCAAGAAGTCGCCATCGCCGAAGAATCGGCCGAGGTATTGGCCACGCTGGGCATGGAAGTCGTGCCGTTCTCCCCCAAGACCCTGGCCGTGCGCGCCGTGCCCACCACGCTGGCCCAGGGCGACCCCGTGGAACTGGCCCGCAGCGTGCTGGCCGAACTGGCCGCCCACGACGCCACCACGGTCGTACAACGCGCGCGCAACGAAATCCTGGGCACCATGGCCTGCCACGGCGCCGTGCGCGCCAACCGCAAGCTCACCATCGACGAGATGAACGCGCTCCTGCGGCAGATGGAGACGACGGACCGCAGTGACCAGTGCAACCATGGACGGCCAACGTGGCGGCAGCTCAGCATGAAGGAACTGGACGCGCTGTTCCTGCGGGGCCGGTAAGGTAACCGCAAAAAGATCGGCCCGAGGGCCTTGGACCACCTGCACATCAAGCCCAGGGGCCGCTACAACCGGCACCGCCCCAGGCCAGTGCGCCCGTGGAACCGGCCTTGCCGGCCCACCGGATGCGTCCCCCTTGGGGGGAAGGCGCGCCGGGCCTCAGTGGGCTTCAGTTATCCCGCGCCGCCTTGGCATGGTCAGGGAAGTCGCTGAACACGCCATCAACGCCCAGCTGATAGAACAGCTTGTATTCCGCCTTGGGGTCGCCCTTGAAGTCCGACGCCAGGCGCTTGGCCTCGCTGCGGAAGGTGTAGGGGTGCACCAGCAGGCCTGCGGCGTGGGCGTTTTTCACCACGTCGGTGGCGGGCATCATCACGCGGTCGCGTTCGTCGATCTTGCCGTCGCCATTGAGGTCGTCCGCCTTGCCGTCCTTGTTGGCGTCCACCTGCTTGGAGGGGATGAGGTAGGGCTTCCAGGGGCCGATGCCGTCGGCGTAGGTCTTCACTTCCTTCAGGCCCGCAGGCGTGAGCAGGCTGGCGAAGGTGCGAGTGTCTCCCGCCACGGCAAAGTCGTACGGTTTGTCATAGGGGGCGGTCAGGTCCATGCTGCCGTCGGGGTTCACGTCGTTCGCGTCCACCAGTTGCACCAGGCGGATCTGGGTCTTGGTGCGCAGGTACTTGAGGTTGGACACCTCAAACGACTGCACGATGACCGGAGAGCTCTTGGCGGTGTAGCTGTACTTGGCCAGGATGGTGAGCAGGCGGTCTTCGAGTGGCAGGCCCAGGCGGACGTGGTAGGTGGGGTGCTTGGTTTCGGGGTACACACCCACCGTGCGGCCCGCCTTGGCGCCTTCGCTCTTGGCCAGGTCCAGCACTTCTTCCAGCGTGGGGATCTGGTACTTGCCGTTGTGAGACTGGTCGCGGTCGGCCAGGGGCTGGATGGCGCGCAGGGTCTTGATTTCGGCCAGGGTGAAGTCCGAGGCGAACCAGCCTTCTTCTTCCACGCCGTCGACCACTTTCTTGGTCTTGCGGCTGGCAAATTCGGCGCGGGTGGACACATCGGTGGTGCCGGTGATGTTGGGCTCGTGGCGTGCAATCAGCGCACCGTCCTTGGTGGCGACCAGGTCAGGCTCGATGAAATCGGCGCCCATCTCGATGGCCCGCTTGTAGCCTTCGAGCGTGTGGTCCGGCAGGTAGCCCGCGGCACCCCGGTGGCCAATCACGAGGGGCTTGTCGCCGCTCAAAGTGGGATAGGGGTTGTCATCGCTGCCACCGCAAGCAGCCAGCGTGGCCACCAGGGCCAGCGCACCCAACTTAGCACCAGAAATGTGCATGCTCTTCTCCTCGTTGTGTTTAGAACCGCCGAACTGTGGGCGCCACCTGTGACAAGGCGATGACGCCCGTTTTGCGAATGGATGACAGCTTCACCGCACCATCCAAACGCACCAAAAAGTGGCAATCACCCTGCCACATTCCCCACCATTGTGCAGAGTCATGCGCATAAACGTATAACTTTTAGACATAATTCGATGTTGCAGCGCGCCATGGCGTGCCACCGCCCCTTGATCTTCAGAAAGTTTTTTGAAATATGAAACACGCGTCCGCAGGCAGCTTCCTCTCACATGTCGCCCTTCGCAACCCGGGGCAGCCCGAGTTTCTGCAAGCTGTCACCGAGGTGATGGAAAGCCTGTGGCCCTTCATTGAAGAACACCCCCGCTACGCCGAGCACGGCCTGCTGGAGCGCCTGGTGGAGCCCGAGCGCATCGTCATGTTCCGCGTGTCGTGGGTGGACGACCACGGCAGCGTGCAGGTCAACCGGGGCTACCGCATTCAGCACAGCATGGCCATTGGCCCGTACAAGGGTGGCATCCGGTTCCATCCGTCGGTCAACCTCTCGGTGCTGAAGTTTCTGGCGTTTGAGCAGACCTTCAAGAACGCTCTGACCACCCTGCCCATGGGCGGCGGCAAGGGCGGCAGCGACTTTGACCCCAAGGGCAAGAGCCCGGGAGAAGTCATGCGCTTTTGCCAGGCCTTTGTGTCCGAGCTGTTCCGCCACGTGGGGGCCGACACGGACGTACCAGCGGGCGACATCGGCGTGGGCGGCCGCGAGGTGGGCTTCATGGCCGGCATGATGAAAAAGCTCAGCAACCGGGCCGACTGCGTGTTCACCGGCAAGGGGCTGTCGTTTGGCGGCTCGCTGGTGCGCCCCGAAGCCACGGGCTACGGCACGGTGTACTTTGCGCAGGAAATGCTCAAGTCCAAAGGCCGCTCGCTCGACGGCTTGCGTGTGTCGGTCTCCGGTTCGGGCAACGTCGCGCAATACGCCGTCGAAAAGGCCATGGAACTGGGCGCCAAGGTGGTCACGGTCTCGGATTCGAGCGGCACCATCGTGGACGAAGACGGCTTCACCCCTGCCAAGCTGGCCGAACTCATGGAAGTGAAGAATCATCTGTATGGCCGCGTGAGCGACTACGCAGCCCGCACCGGCGCCACCTTTGAAGCCGGGGTACGCCCTTGGCATGTACCAGTGGATGTGGCCCTGCCCTGCGCCACCCAGAATGAGCTGGACGCGACCGACGCGGCGGTGCTGATCAAGAACGGCGTGGTCTGCGTGGCGGAGGGCGCCAACATGCCGTCGACCATCGACGCAGCCAAGGCGTTTGAGGCTGCAGGCGTGCTCTACGCCCCGGGCAAGGCCAGCAACGCAGGCGGCGTGGCCACATCGGGTCTGGAGATGAGCCAGAACGCCGCGCGCCTGTCCTGGCCGCGCGAAGAGGTGGACGCGCGCCTGCTGCAGATCATGCAGGGCATCCACGCTGCCTGCCTGCACTACGGCAAACGCAGCGATGGCACCGTGAGCTATGTGGACGGCGCCAACATCGCCGGTTTTGTGAAGGTGGCCGACGCCATGCTGGCGCAGGGCGTGGTGTAACCCCGGTTCCGAAGGCAAGGCAACCGAAGATGGGACAAGAAGGCGCGTTGCCCGCCATTTCGCTCCATTTGCAGGAAACGGGCACAAACCCTGCTTCGCCGGTCAGAACTTTCTGACGCGAAGCCGAGTCTGTCTCCACCATGAAGCGCACCCCCCTCCTGGTTACCCTGACCTTGGCCATCGCCGTGACGGCGGGCTGCGCCACCCTCGACGCCAAGCAGCGCGAATGGATCTTCCAGCCCAGCGACCGCAGCTGGGGCGGTGCACAGTCCACGGCGGACATGCAGGATGTCTGGATCGACTTCCAGTCCGACGCCAGCGGCAAGGCCGAGCGCCTGCATGGCCTGTGGCTCGCCCATGAGCGCGCCGATGCGCCTGTGCTGCTCTATTTGCACGGTGCACGCTGGAATGTGGCGGGCTCGTCGGGCCGCATCCGGCGCATGCAGGAGCTGGGCTTTTCGGTGCTGGCCATCGACTACCGGGGCTTCGGCCAAAGCAGCGCGGGGCTGCCGTCCGAGGCGACCGCCAGCGAAGATGCCCGCGCCGCGTGGGACTGGCTGGCCCAGCAGCAACCGGGCAAGCCCCGCTACATCTTCGGCCACTCGCTGGGCGGCGCCATTGCCATCGACCTGGCCCGCCAGGTGTCTGACGAACAGGGCACCATGGTGGAAGGCACGTTCACCAGCATCCCCGATGTGGTCAGCACCTTCAAATGGGGCTGGTTGCCGGTGTCGGGCCTCATCACGCAGCGATTTGAGTCCGTCCGCAAGGTGGCCGAGATCGGTTCGCCCCTGCTGGTGGTGCACGGCAGCCAGGACAGCCTGATCCAGCCCGCCCTGGGCCGCAAGCTCTTCGAGGCGGCGCAGGAGCCCAAGCAGTTTGTGCTGGTGGAAGGCGGGTCGCACCACAACACCAACTCGGTAGGGCAACCAGCGTATCGGCAAGCGATGGCATCGCTGTTCAAGCTGAGGTAGAGACACCCCCTGAGGCGCTGCGCGCCTGGGTGCGTCGGCCAGAGGCCTGCGCTCTTCGCTGCCGTCCAAGCCTGCGCAGGCAGGCTTGGAGCCGCGGCGCTCAGCCCCCGCTATCGAAGCGCTGCGCGCTGCGGGCAGGGGGACGCAGCCCTCGCTGCGGGGCGGCCCTTGCTCGGCTGCCCTGGCTTGGGCCGCGTCGGTATCGAAGGCCCTGTCTGGTACGCTCCAGCGGTTATGTCCGCTCCCTCTACCGCAGCTGCTGGCGCTGCTCCCCCTGCCTCCATCAACCCAGGCATGGCCATCCTGGTGCTGGCCATGCTGCTCTCCATTCAGCCCGTCACCACTGACCTGTACCTGCCCGCATTGCCCGCCCTCACGCGCAGCCTGGGCGCTCAGATGGCCGCGGCACAGCTCACGCTCAGCGGGCTGCTGCTCGCGTTTGGCTGCTCGCAAATGGTGTGGGGGCCGTTGTCAGACCGCTTTGGCCGCCGCCCCATCCTTCTGGCGGGGCTGGGCATCTACACCGTAGCCTCGCTGGGTAGCGCCTTTGCGCCCACCATGACACTGCTCATCGTGTGGCGCATTGCCCAGGGTGCCGCCATGGGCGCGGTGGTGATGTGTGCCCGGGCCATCGTGCGCGACCTGTACACCCCGCTCGATGGCGCGCGCGCCATGTCCAAGGCACTCACCGGGCTCGGGATTGTGGCCTGCATCTGCGCACCACTGGGTGGGGTGCTGAGCGAGTGGCTGGGCTGGCGCGCGGCGCTGATGGCGCTCACGGTGTATGCCGTGGCCACGCTGGCACTGGTGGCGCTGCGCTTGCCCGAGACCCTGGCGCACCGCAACCCCAAAGCCCTGCAGCCCCGCGCCCTGGTCGGCACCTGGATGCATGTGTTGCGCAGCCCCACATTCTGGGCGTTCTCGCTGCAGACCACAGCCACCTATGGCGGGCTGTTCACCTTTCTGGCCGCGTCCTCGTTTGTCTTCATCGACGTGCTGGGTCTCACGCGCACGCAGTTCGGGTGGACGATGGCGTCGGCCTGCGTGGCGTACCTCGCGGGCACTTTCCTGTGCCGGCGCCTGCTGGTACGCCAGGGCCTGCTGCGCACCGTGGCCATTGCTGGCGCGCTCAGCGTGAGCGGCGGCACGCTGATGGCGGCCGTGGCCTTCATGGGCTGGCACCAGCCGTGGGCGCTGCTGTTGCCCTTTTACCTGTTCATGCTGGGCCACGGCATCCACCAGCCCTGCGGGCAAAGCGGTGCGGTGGGGCCCTTCCCCAAAGCGGCTGGCGTGGCGTCCGCACTCAATGGTTTCATGATGATGCTGGCCGCGTTCGGGATTGGCGGCTGGCTGGGCATGCGGCTGGACGGCACGGTGTGGCCGCTGGTCAACGGCATCTGGTTCTGGTCGGTGGTGCTGGCCCTGATCTCGTGGACGCTGGTGCAAAAATTTGGAGCGCCGCGTGAGCATGCCTGAGCCCCTGTTGCACACCACCCTGCCCGCCATTGCACTCGCGGGCCCCACGGCCTCGGGCAAGACGGCAGGCGCTCTCGCGCTGGCCGCTGTGCTGGGCAAGCAGGGCACGCCGGTGGAGATCATCAGCGTGGACTCGGCCCTCGTATACCGGGGCATGGACATCGGCACCGCCAAGCCCACGCCCGACGAGCTTGCCGCTGTTCCGCACCACCTTATCGACATCCGCGACCCGCTGCAGGCCTACAGCGCGGCCGAGTTCGTGCAGGACGCCACGCGGCTCATCGCCGAGATCCGTGCGCGCGGTGCCCTGCCGCTGCTGGTGGGCGGCACCATGCTGTACTTCAAGGCGCTGTTTGACGGCATTGACGACATGCCCGCCGCAGACCCTGCCGTGCGCGCACAGATCGAAGCCCAGGCCGCAGAGCAGGGCTGGCCCGCGCTGCATGCCGAGCTGGCCCGCGTAGACCCCGTGACGGCCGCACGCCTGGCCCCGGCCGACAGCCAGCGCATTCAGCGAGCGCTGGAGGTGTGGCAAGTGTCCGGCCAACCCCTGTCGAGCTTTCACACTACTAAAAAGATAGCTGGTAGCGCTTGTGAGATAAGCGCTAGAGCCTTATTTTCCTTAGAACCTGACGACCGCGCCTGGCTGCACGGCCGCATTGCCCAGCGTTTTGACGCCATGCTGGCCAGCGGCTTCATCGACGAAGTGCGGGCCCTGCGCGCGCGCGGCGACCTGCACCCGGACCTGCCCTCCATGCGCTGCGTGGGCTACCGCCAGGCGTGGGAAGAGCTGGACTTCCAGGCGGCCAAAGGCCCCGACGCACCGCTGAACCTCGCCTTTCTGCGCGAGCGCGGCATTGCCGCCACGCGCCAGCTGGCCAAGCGCCAGATCACCTGGCTGCGCAGCATGCCCACACGCCACACCATCGCCTGCGACCAGCCCCACGCCGTGGCCGACTTGGTGCAGGCCGTGCTGCAACGCCTTGTACAACGCACACCATGACGCGCACCATGACGCAGCGGCTGCACATCGACGGCCTGGGCAAACACTATGGCGATACGCCGGTGTTCGCCAACGTGCAGTTCACCGTGGCGCCCGGCGAGTTCGTCGCCATCGTGGGCGACTCGGGCGTGGGCAAGTCCACGCTGCTCAACTGCCTGGCCGGGCTGGACAGCTGGGACACGGGCCACATCACGCACGGCAGCACTGACCTGGGCCAGTTGGGCGACACAGAGCGCGCCCTGTGGCGCCGCGCCCATGTGGGTTTTGTCTTCCAGGCCTTTCATGTGCTGCCGCACCTGGACGTAGCGCAGAACGTGGCGCTGCCGCTGATGCTGCTGGGCCAGAACGACCCGGCGCGCGTGCAGCAGATGCTGGACGCCGTGGACATGGGCGCCCTGGGCGCGCGGCTGCCCCAGCAGCTCAGCGGCGGGCAGCTGCAGCGCGTGGCGATTGCCCGCGCACTGGTGCACCGCCCTGCCCTGCTGCTGGCCGACGAGCCCACCGGCAACCTCGACCCCACCACGGCCGCCCGCGTGATGGACCTGCTGCTCGCACAGACACGCGAGCACGGGGCGTCGCTGGTGCTGGTCACGCATTCGGATGCTGCTGCGGCCCGGGCCGACCGGGTCCTGCGGCTGCGCAGCGACGGCATCAGCGCGGGCGGCTGACCCGCAACGCCCGCCTCACGGTTCGAGGCGGGGCGCCCGAAAGCGCCCGTTCTGGTGCAGCACCACGGACCGCACCTCGCCGCTGGGGTAGCGCTCAAACTCCAGCTCCGCACGCACCGCGTCATACGCAAACCGATCTGGCTGCCCTGGCAGCGGGTAGACCGTGAAGCGCGGCTGCGAGCCCAGGCGCACCTGCAGGCGACCGTCTTCAGCCTGCACATCCAGCACATTGCCGCCACGCAGCCGGTAGCGGCCCAGGTAAGGGGCCAGCACGCCCTGGGCCTGGGGTGGTACCAGACCCAGCACCGGCTCTTCGGACCGGGTTGCCGTCAGGCGTGCACCAAAGCGCGTGTAGTGCAGCACCGCAGGCCGCCCTTCTTTGTCACGCTCAAAGCGCAACTGACGGCCCGATGCCGGCTGCGTGAAGGCATCGGGCCCCAGCACCTGCAGCGGTGCGAACACACCCCCAGTGGGCCGAAGCTGCAACTGCCCCTCCACCATGGCAAGGCTCAGGGCGACGGCGGGTGATACGCGGTACACCCCTTCGTACGACGCCAAGGCAGCCGCGTCGGTGGCGGGCTCACCGGGCGGCACGGGGTAACGCTGCGCCAACAATGGCGTCATCACATCCTGCTGCGCGGCACGCGCGTTGCCCACCAAGGCGATCACAGCCTCGCCCCGCTCAGGAGCCAGCAGCCACACGCTGCGAAAGCCCCCGGTGCCGCCGCCATGCAGCCAGGTGCGCAATCCGTCGCGCTCGCGCAGCATGATGGCGTAGCCGATCTGGCCGCCGTCGTGGTCCGCAAGCGGTGTGAACAAGCGCTCGGCCGCTGGGCCCAAGGGCCCTTGCGCGCCCGCCAGCAGCGCGCGGCTGAGCACCAGCATGTCGGCCGTGGTCGAGCGCAAGGCACCCGCACCGGCAAAGGCATCGAACTCCCACACCGACACCGGCGCCTCGCCGTCATGCGGTGCAGCAAGGCGGGGGGCCTTGTCGCCCAGCGACTGCACCGTGTCCGTCATGCCCAGCGGGCCGGTGATGCGCTCGTGCACCAGCACCGCCCAGGGTTTGCCATAGCGCTGGGCCAGCAGCTCGCCCAGCACCGCAAAACCGAGGTTGCTGTATGCGCCTGCGCACGGCGGCGACTGGGCCAGCCGTGCATCGGCCAGGGCTTGCCACAGGCGGGGGCGGTCGTAGCGCAGATAAGGATTGGAGGGATCGGAATTGTGGCGGAAGTCCGCCGGCAAGCGTGGCAGACACGAGGTGTGCGTGACCAACTGGCGCAGGGTGATGGCAGCTACCGGGGCGGGCAAGGCGGGCGCCAGTGCGGGCGAGCCGTTGAGCAACCCGCCCAGCGTGTCGTCCAGCGCCATGTCGCCACGCTCCACCGCCTGCGCCAGCAGCAAGCCGGTGAACACCTTGCTGATGGAGCCCACTTCGAACAGCGCCTGGATGGGCGACTCAGCCACGCGGTTGCGGGCGGCACCGAAACGTGTCTGGCCGTCGTGCCACACACCCACCTCGGCAGCGCCGCGCAACGGGCCCAGCGCTGCAGCCGCCATGGCGTCCGCAGGGCCCGACCAGTCGAAACGGGGTGGAGGGGCAGGCACAGCGGGTGTGGTTGCAGCGTGCCCGGCAAACGCTATCCACAGCGCCCCGGCAGCAAGGGCTTGCCACGCAAGGCGGCGTACCGGGGCAAGGACTCCATCACTGCAAACCATTTGATCGCCTCCCTGAAACGCACCACGGTTCGGGTGCCATGGCCGACATGGTCGCATGCACTGGCTGTGGGCAGGCTTAAGAAGTGGTTCAACATCTATTGGGGAGCGCCATCCGGCGGCACTCCGGACGGCCATCCGACGCTCCACGGGCCACAGAGATCCCGGCCACGCAGCCCCATGGATCTGCATGCGGCAGGCCGTTGTCGGGCGACCCAACCGCCGGTTGAGGTTCGTCTTGCGCCCACGGAATCAACCAACCCACTCGCCCTGGGAGGGGCGGTGGATTGCATTTTTTCGCGCAAGTCCGATGGAGTTACTCGATGTTCAACCGCTGCGCCGCCTTGTTCACCTTCTTGGGCAGGTTCAGCGTCAGCACACCGTTGTCGTATTTGGCCTTGGCTTGTGCAGCGTCCACATCGGCGGGCAACTGGAAGCTGCGGGCCACCGCGCCGTAGTAGCGCTCCGAGCGCAGCACCTTCTCGCCTTCGCGCTTTTCATCGTGCTGGCGCACCTCGGCGCGCAGGCTGACCACATTGCCTTCAAGCGAGACATGGATGTCTTCCTTGGCCACGCCGGGCACTTCGGCCAACACGGTGTAGCCGTCCTCGGTTTCCTTCACGTCCACCTTGATCTGGCCGGGGCTGGGCAGGTTGTCGCCGTGCAGCGGGCGCACGTAAAAGCCCGGTGCAATGTCCTTGAAGAAGTCGTCAAACAGACTGCCGCGTGTCACAAGAGAGTTCATGGTTTTGCTCCTGAAAAGGGGTTGAGACAAACAACTGGGCCTGCGCAGGAGGGCGGGCCCCTGAGAAGGTGTGAACGAACCCCACATGCCCGCACATCCCGCCAAAACGCTCCCGCTCGTTGTTGCAAATGCTCGCCATGGCCCGAGCTATGGCTGCGCTTTGCGCCTAGATCGGAAACGTTTTGGCAGCCTGGTCGGGCACGCGGGGCTCATTCACACCTTCTGGCTCCAAGATAGGCGCAGCCTTTCGGCACTTCAAGAGGATGCAAAACGCAAGGTTGACCTGCATCAAACGCTGCTGGGACCAGCCCCTGCGGCCACAATGCAGGCCATGCTTGCATTGCTCCGCACCTTCTCCTGGCAGGACCTGCGCCACCACCCCTGGCGCAGCGCTACGGCGGTGGCTGCGGTGATGCTGGGCGTGGCGCTGGCGTTTGCGGTGCATGTGATCAATGCGTCGGCGCTGGACGAGTTTTCGCAGGCGGTGCGCGCCGTCAACGGTCAGCCCGACCTGGAATTGCGCGCCATGCAGGGCGATCTGCCCGAGGCGTTGTATGGGCAGCTTGCCACGCACCCCCAGGTGGCGCGCGCCAGCCCGCTGCTGGAGCTGTCGACCGTGGCGCGAGCCCTGCGACCGCAGCCGGGTGTAGCAAGCGTGCCCTCCCCCACCAGCGCCCCGCTGCGCGTGCTGGGCGTGGACGCCCTGCTGCTGCCCACCATGGCGCCCGCGCTTATGCCACGGCCCTGGGCGGGGGCCGACCGGCTGGCCCTTTTTGCACCGGCCACGGTGTTCCTCAATGCGGCGGCGTTGCAGGCACTGGGTCTGCCCACCACGCCCACCTCATCGACTGAACCGGCACCGCAACTCTTGCTGCAGGCCGGGCTGCAGCAATGGCCGGTGCAGGTGGCGGGCACGGTGGCCGCCGGGGGCGCACCCCTGGCGGTGATGGATATCGGCGCTGCGCAGGATCTGTTTGGCCGCGCGGGCCAGCTCAGCCGCATTGACCTGCAGCTGCGACCGGGCACCGACCGCAGCGCGTGGGAGCAGGCCGTGCGCGCGCTGCCCGGCTGGCCGTCGCAAGTGGTGTTTGCACAGCCGGGCGACGCGGCGCAGCGCATCAGCAATCTGTCGCGCGCCTACCGCGTGAACCTCACGGTGCTGGCGCTGGTGGCCTTGTTCACGGGCGCATTTCTGGTGTTTTCGGTGCTGGCGCTCAGCGTGGCGCAGCGTGCGCCGCAGTTTGCGCTGCTGGCCGTGCTGGGCGCCACACCGCGCCAGCGCCTGGCGCTGGTGCTGGCCGAATCCGCCGTGCTGGGCCTGGTGGGCAGCGCCGCCGGCATCGCCCTGGGCACGGCCCTGGCCGCTGCCGCGCTGCGCCTGCTGGGGGGCGACCTGGGCGGTGGCTACTTTGCGGGCGTTCAGCCTGTACTGCAGTGGAGCGCACCGGCGGCCCTGGTCTACGGCGCACTGGGTGTGCTGGCTGCACTGGTGGGGGGCTGGTGGCCCGCGCGCGCCGCGCAGACACTGCCGCCCGCGCAAACCTTGAAAGGCCTGGGCACCGTGTCCAGCCAGGCGGGCAAAGGCTGGATAGGTATTATTTTGATAGCTATTGGCGCTGTACTGACGAACGCTCCGCCCATTTTTGGCATACCACTTGCCGCGTACCTGGCCATCGGCCTGTTGCTGGTGGGCGGCATTGTCGTACTGCCCTGGGCCATGGCCTGGCTGTTGCACCACCTGCAGCCGCTGGCCGCACGCCACACCCTGGCACTGCTGGCACTGGAGCGCGCGCGGCGCATGCGGGGCACGGCCGCTATCGCAGTGGGCGGCGTGGTGGCCAGTCTGAGCCTGGCCGTCGCACTGACGGTGATGGTGTCGAGCTTTCGCGGCTCGGTCACGCAGTGGCTGGACGCCGTGCTGCCATCGCCCCTGTATGTGCGCTCGGCCCTGGGTGTGCCGGGCAGCGAGGCTGCACTGCTGCCTGCGGGCTTCGCCGAATCCGTCGCGCAATTACCTGGACTGGCGCGTGTGCAAGCCCTGCGCGCGAGCCCGCTGCAGCTGGATGCCACGCGCCCCGCGCTCACGGTCATCAGCCGCCCACTGGGTAACGATCCGGCGCAAAGTCTGCCACTGGTGGGCGAGGCCCTGCGCGTGCCCGCGGGGCGCACTGGCGTCTACATCAGCGAGGCGGTGGTGGACCTGTATGGGCTACGCCCTGGTATGGAGTGGCCTGCACTTTCTGATGCTTTTAGCCCCCTGGCGCTTGATAGGCAAGCGCAACCAGCTATCTTTCATATAGCAGGCGTATGGCGCGACTACGCCCGGCAGTCGGGCGCCGTGGCCATGGACCGCGCCGTGTGGCTAAGCCTGACGGGCGATGCCCGCACCAGCGACCTGGCGCTGTGGCCCGCCGAGGGAGCAGACATCGCAGCGTTGCAGGATTCGATCCGCGCAGTGGCAGCCGCGCAGGCGGGCCGTGCGCCCACGGCCCGGGAGAGCGCCAGCGCGGTGGACGGGGCCCTGGTGGAGTTCGTCTCCGCAGGCGCTATCCGTGAACGGTCGCTGCGCATCTTTGACCGCAGCTTTGCCGTCACCTACTGGCTACAGGCCGTGGCCATCGGCATCGGCCTGTTTGGTGTGGCCGCCAGCTTCAGCGCCCAAATCCTGGCGCGCCGCAAGGAGTTCGGCCTGCTCGCCCACCTGGGCCTCACGCGGCGCCAGATCCTGGCTGTGGTGGCCGGCGAAGGCGCCGCCTGGACGGGCGTGGGCGCGGCCGCAGGCTTGCTGCTGGGCCTTGGCGTTTCGGTGGTACTGGTGCACGTGGTCAACCCGCAGAGCTTTCACTGGACCATGGACCTCAGCCTGCCTGCCGGACGGCTGCTGGGCTTGTGCGTGGCCGTGGTCGCATCGAGCACCGTCACGGCGTGGCTGGCGGGGCGGGCTGCGGCGGGGCGGGATGCGGTGATGGCTGTGAAGGAAGACTGGTAGCCAGCGGAACACAGCCCCGCAACGGCCCAGCAGGCAATGCAACAAATTGGTGCAGACACGTCACACCGACCAAATTTTGTTTGCAAATTGCAAACTCTTTCACGAAGATAGTGAACACGCTACAAAAATCATCGCGCTGTAACCAGCAAACAGGCCGCAGGCATCCGCCCGAAACGAGCCTCACTGTGGTGCAGCGTTTGCCTGATCAACGAGGGAAAATCCAATGCAACGAAAGATTTCACGCCTTTTGGCCGGTTGTGCCATGGCCTTGTGCTTGTGCGCCCCTGCGGCAGCGCAAATTGTCATTCCACCCGGCGCCTCGCTGGACGCTCCAAGCGGCTCCATCGTTGATTTGAGCTGTAGCACCGTGGATATGCAAGGCACGCTCAACATCGGTGGCACGCTGAGTGTAGACAGCGACGTTACCTTCGGCTCCAGTGCCATCGTCTCCGGCAGCAACGGGATCATCTCGGTGGGTGGCAATCTCTCCGCCACAGGCCCCATCGACACAGGTAACAACACAGTGGTGCTGCGCGACGGCTGCATCGGCAACACCAGCCAGATCAGTGGCAATTTCGTGTTCCAGAACCTGACCTTGTCCAGCACCACGGGCCGCACCTTTGTCATCCCCGCAGGCGCCAACATCACCGTGCTGGGCACCCTGACTCTGCAAGGAGCGCCCGGTCAAAACATCCAGCTGGTCTCCTCGGGCGGCGGCACTGCCGTCATCAACCTGGGCCCCGGCGCAACGGTCACCCGTGACAACGCCACTGTCAATGGCGGCGTGCAAATCGGCGGCGCGGCAGCAGCCACCAACATTCCAACTTTGAGCGAATACGGCCTCATGCTGATGGCATTGTTGATGGGCTTGGCAGCCTTGTGGCACCAACGCCGTGCCCCAGGCGTAACGGGCAATCGACGCAGCTGAAACTGCCGGAACCAGGAGTTTTCATCCATGAAGTCATCTTTTCATCCCCTGCGTCTGATCTGCGCCCTGAGCGCTGTCTATGCACTGCACACGCCCCTGGCCCTGGCTGCCGATCTCAGCTTCACCCCGCCCAGCGGCGGCGGTTTTGTGATCAAGAGCCCAGGCGGTGCCCAGGAACGGTTTCGTGTGCAGGGCACTGGCGAGGTCACCGTCCCCGGCTTGAACGGGGCCCCCACCGCCAACAACCTCACCTGCTTTGATGGCGCCGGGCGCCTGGGGCCTTGTGCCGCAGGCATTGGCTCCGGCGCCACGGGCGCAACAGGCCCCACCGGGGCGACCGGTGCAACAGGCGTGACCGGCCCCACCGGTGCCACAGGTTCCACAGGTACTGCTGGTGTTACTGGCGCCACCGGCCCGACAGGTGCCACAGGAGCTACAGGCGCTTCGGGCACCGGTGCCACTGGCGCAACAGGCGCCACTGGGGCCACGGGAGCTACCGGCGTGACGGGCCCCACGGGAGTCACAGGTGCAACGGGCGCCACGGGTGCAGACAGCACCGTCCAAGGGCCTACGGGGCCTACAGGGGCTCAAGGCCTGCAGGGCATTCCAGGGCCTACCGGCGCTACCGGTGCAGACAGTACCGTGCCCGGGCCCACAGGGACCACCGGTGCAACTGGACCTACTGGCGCTACTGGAGCGACTGGTGCCACAGGGGTTGCGGGGCCATTGACACTGGAGACGGTAACCAACCCTGGATCATGGGCCGCCAATGCTGGTGCGGTTTCGGTGACGGCAACGTGCACTGGAGGGAAAACGGTGGTCAGTGGGGGATGCCGCATTACACAAAACGCCGATGCCCACTATTTTGGGGGCGGCTACCCAGCTTCAACGACCCAATGGACCTGTGAGTACAGCGTGTTCGGAGCATCACTTCAGGCCATGGCCTACGCCATCTGCCAGTAGTTGAGGACCTTCCCCCATCGCGTACCGCACACGGGGCATGGATGCAACAACGCACATGCCCCGTCCAACGCATGGGATGGAATGTCTTTGTGATGAGCCGCGCAACCCACTGATGTGGGACAGTCGGCTGCATCACTGTTCAGCTCGCTTTCGCGGTTGCCGACAAGCGGCGGCTTGCGTCACGGGGTGATACCTGACTTGGCATTGTCCCGCCACACTTCCCAGAGCTTCATCCAGAAGCCACATCCTCAACCAGCCCAGCACACCACCATGAAGCCCAAGTACCAACCACGCTACCTGTTCGCTGTGCTGGGAGCCGCCTACGCACTGCACACGCCACTGGTCCTGGCTGCCGATATCAGCTTCACCCCGCCCAGCGGCGGCGGTTTTGTGATCAAGAGCCCGGGCGGTGCCCAGGAACGGTTTCGTGTGCAGGGCACTGGCGAGGTCACCGTCCCCGGCCTGAACGGTGCCCCCACCGCCAACAACCTCACCTGCTTTGATGGCGCCGGGCGCCTCGGGCCCTGTGCGGCAGGTATCGGATCTGGCGCCACGGGTGCCACCGGCCCTACCGGTCCGACCGGCGCAACGGGTGCCACCGGGACAGGCGCCACGGGAACGACTGGCGCCACAGGGCCTACCGGCTCCACCGGAGCGACCGGAGCCACAGGCTCCACAGGCGCGACCGGAGCAGATAGCATGGTGGCAGGGCCTCAAGGGCTTCAAGGCATTCAAGGTCCCACGGGGCCAACCGGCGCAGACAGCGTAGTGCCCGGACCACAGGGCCTCCAGGGCATTCAAGGGATTGCAGGGCCTACCGGACCGACGGGCGCGACTGGCGCCACAGGGGCGGCGGGCACATCAGGTGGCGGGGTAACCGTTCAAGACAACAACGGCGTCAACCTTGGTACTGTCGTCGACATGTCCGTCAGCAGCCAGTCGTTTGTAGCCTTCCTGACTTCGACAAAACACTACGTCAAGTTGCGCTTCAACGGAACGATTCAAAACGAATCCTCTATCTATTTCGCTTCGGCTGACTGCACAGGCACACCCTATGGCGGTAGCGGGGGGACTTCGGGCAATCCACGTTTTGCCAAGACCGTGGTCTATAGGACAACAGGCCAGCTTTACACCCTTGCAAACCCCGACGCCAATGGTTTGGCCACTCCCGTTCCACAAGCCACGCTAGGTATCACGGTTGCCTCCATTGAAGACAGCACCTCCGGAGCTTGCACCTCCTCGGCCTCTACCCAACACATGTTCCCACTAACCCTAGTGACGCCAGCAGCGGTAGGGTTGCCAGCCAGCGTTGCAGCGCCGCTTTCGTTCGGACCTTGAGTGCAAGACTTGAGTGGCCACACCCCTCTGGGGCTTCTCGACCCATCCCCTTCTTCTCAGTCTTACCAACCATGAAGACCAAATACAAAACTCTCTCCTTGGTGGCCGCCCTGGGTGTGGTTTACGCGTACACGCCGCTGGCCCTGGCGGCGGACATTTCCGTCACCCCCCCCAGCGGTGGCGGCTTCGTGGTCAAGAGCCCTGGCAGCGGCCAAGAGCGGTTTCGCGTGCAGGGCACAGGTGAAGTCACCGTCCCCGGCCTGAACGGCGCCGCCACCGCCAACAACCTCACCTGCTTTGATAGCGCCGGGCGCCTGGGGCCTTGTGCTGCTGGCATTGGCTCGGGCGCCACCGGCGCAACAGGCCCCACCGGGGCGACCGGTGCCACAGGCGTGACCGGCCCCACCGGTGCCACAGGTACTGCTGGTGTTACTGGCGCCACCGGCCCGACAGGTGCCACTGGAGCGACCGGCGCTTCGGGCACCGGTGCCACGGGCGCAACAGGCGCCACCGGGGCCACGGGCGCTACCGGTGTGACGGGCCCCACGGGGGTCACGGGTGCAACGGGCGCCACGGGTGCAGACAGCACCGTACAAGGACCTACTGGCCCTACAGGGGCTCAAGGCCTCCAGGGCATTCCTGGGCCTACCGGCGCTACCGGTGCCGACAGTACCGTGCCCGGGCCAACCGGGACCACCGGCTCAACGGGTGCTACTGGAGCGACTGGTGCTACCGGGGCTACTGGTGCCACAGGGGTTGCTGGAAGTGGAGGCTACCGCTGGCAGAGCATCATCGTGGCCACTGCAACCACCACATCGGGTTACATGAACGGTGCATCGGTCTCTGCAGGTGGCACCTTCTATGCCATGCCTTCAAACTGCACCATCGCTAACGTCAACGTGCGCACCATAAACGCCTTCCCCGCGCTAACAGCAACCTTGCTCAAGGGCAACGGCTATGTAGCCCCCAGTGCTGTCAGCTCCTGTTCCGGCGCACCTTGCACTATCGCGGCAAACCAAGCGTTTAATGCAGGCGATTCTTTCGCAGTCACATTGGATGCTGGCGGTGCTCAGCTAGGCACCACCAGTGGCGGGCTTTCTGTTGAGTTTTTGTGCCAGTAGCAGCGGCTCGTTCACACCCCAGGCTCCGACCAACTTGCGCTTTGCCATGAGTGCATGAACCTAACCTGTGTTTAAAAGGCGGTTCCGTCGCGGTACTGCGGAACCGCATCCAAGGCGCGGACTACCGCACTCCGCTGAGCTCCCCGCCGCACGTCGGACGTTAACTCATGCGTAACATTACGCTCAACATGATCATCAAGAACGAGGCCCCGGTGATCACCCGGTGCCTCGCTTCGGTCAAGCCCTGGATAGACCACTGGGTCATCGTGGACACGGGCTCCACCGATGGCACGCAGGACATCGTCCGCGAGTTCATGCACGACGTTCCCGGTACCCTGTTCGAGCGCCCCTGGAAGAACTTTGCGCACAACCGCAACGAAGCACTGGAGTTGGCACGCCCGTATGGCGGCTACCTGCTCTTCATTGATGCCGACGAGCAACTGCGTGTGCCGCCCGACTTTTCCTGGCCCGCGCTCTCGGCCGACGGCTACACCCTGACCTGCCACATGGACGGCTGGGAATACCAGCGCAACAGCCTGATTGCCACACGCATCGGCTGGCACTGGGAGGGCGTGCTGCACGAGTACCTGACCGCCAAGCAGCACGGCCCCTGGCAGACGCTGCAGGGGCCGGTCATTCACGTCTCCCATGATGGCGCCCGTGCACGCGACCCGGAGACTTACCTGCGCGACATGGCCTTGCTGGAGCAGGCCGTGCGGGACGACCCCACCAACACGCGCAACGTGTTCTACCTGGCCCAGAGCTGCCGCGATGCCGGGAAGATCGAGCCCAGTTTGTTGTGGTACCAGCGCCGGGTGGACATGGGGGGCTGGGAAGAAGAGCGCTGGTACGCCCTGTTCCAGATCGCCGTGCTGCACG
Organism: Acidovorax sp. LjRoot38; assembly: GCF_964252975.1. NCBI lineage: Bacteria > Pseudomonadati > Pseudomonadota > Betaproteobacteria > Burkholderiales > Comamonadaceae > Acidovorax > Acidovorax sp. LjRoot38. Next base: position 206,253 of record NZ_CAXUPT020000003.1, read on the forward strand.
AGCGCAACCAGGCCCCCACCTCCACCGTGCGCGAGGCCTATCTGGCCGCCTACGCAGCCCGCCCCCAGCGGGCTGAACCGCTGTGCGAACTGGCCCGCTACCACCGCGAACGTGGCGAACATGCGCTCGCCACGGTGTTTGCGCTGCAGGCGTCGCAGATCGCGCAACCCGCAGACATTCTTTTTGTGGACACACAGGTGTACGCCTGGCGTGCACTGGACGAGCTGGCCGTCAGTGCCTTCTACACCCCCCACCGTGATCTGGGCCGTGCCGCGCTGCAGCGGCTGCTGGCCGAACGCCGCTACCCTGAGGCACAAGCCCAGCGCATAGAGGCCAACCAGGCGTTCTACGGGCTTTGACAACCCTGGTGACCCGACGAGGGCTGCGACAATGCAGCCCATGCAGAAACAGCCCTCCGCTTCCCCCTGGCTCCACGAAGCCATCGCCCGCATCGAAGCCGACTACCAGCGCAGCGCCGACACGCACCTGATCCCACTGCGCATGCCTGCCTTTGCCGTGCATGGCATTGACCTGTACCTCAAGGACGAATCCACCCACCCCACAGGCAGCCTCAAGCACAGGCTGGCACGGTCGCTGTTTCTGTATGCACTGTGCAATGGCTGGGTGCATGAGGGCTCGACCATCGTCGAGTCGTCGAGCGGCTCCACCGCAGTGAGCGAAGCCTACTTTGCGCGGCTGCTAGGGCTGCCGTTCGTGGCGGTGATGCCGCGCACCACGTCGCCCGAAAAAATTGCGCAAATCGAGTTCCATGGCGGGCGTTGCCACTTCGTGGACAGCGCGGGCGCGGTGTACGACGCGGCCCGCACCATTGCCGCCGAAACCGGCGGCCACTACATGGACCAGTTCACTTATGCCGAGCGGGCCACCGACTGGCGCGGCAACAACAACATTGCCGAGAGCATGTTCACGCAGATGGCGCGCGAGCCGCACCCGGTGCCGCGCTGGATTGTGGTGGGCGCGGGCACGGGCGGCACCAGCGCCACCATTGGCCGCTATGTGCGCTACCAGCGCCATGCCACGCAGGTGTGTGTGGCCGACCCGGCTGGTTCGGTGTTCAGCGCCTACCACCGCACAGGCGATGCCGCGCTGACAGCGCCGGGCTCACGCATCGAGGGCATCGGCCGGCCGCGTGTGGAGCCGAGCTTTATCCGCACGCTGGTGGACCGCATGGTGGATGTGGCGGACTGCGAATCGGTTGCTGCCATGCGCGCGCTGTCGCAGTTGCTGGGACGGCGTGTGGGGCCGTCCACGGGCACCAACTTTGTAGCCATGCTCACGCTGGCCAGCGAGATGCGCGAGCGGGGCGAGCGCGGCTCCATCCTGTCGCTGCTGTGTGATGCGGGCGAGCGCTACCTGCCCACGTACTTCGACACCGACTGGGTGGACCGCACGTTTGGCGATTGCTCGGCGGCGCAGCAGAAGGTGGATGCGTTGATGGGCTGAGCGCCCAGCCCCGTCCCGCAATTCCATCCCGTACCTTGATCCCCACACCATGCACAGCTCCACACGCCGCCAGTGGCTGATGGGGGCCAGCCTGCAGGCAGCCGGGCTGGGTGCGCTGCTCTGGCCGGGTGCGGCGCAAGCACTGCCCGCGCGCGCTCTGGCCTTTCCGCGCGACCACGGCAGCCACCCGGAGCTGCGCACCGAGTGGTGGTACATCACCGGCCATGTGCAAGCGCAGGGCCAGCCTTGGGGGTTTCAGCTCACGTTTTTCCGCTCACGGGTGGACGCCACACAGGGCCTGCAGTCGGCGTTTGCTGCCAAGCAGCTGCTGTTCGCGCATGCGGCCATCACCGATGTGAAAGGCCAGCGCCTGCAGCATGACCAGCGTATTGCGCGCGCGGGCTTTGGTGTGGCGCAGGCCAGCCAGGCCGACACACACATCCGCCTGCAGGACTGGACGCTGGAGCGCGTTGATGTGCCCCACAACACGCCCGGAGAGGCGCCGCGCAGCCGCTACACCACGCGCATCACCGGCAGCGAGCTGGGGCTGGAGCTGCAGTTCGACAGCACGCAGCCCGTGCTGCTGCAAGGCCAGCAAGGCCTGTCGCGCAAGGGGCCGGAAGCGACGCAGGCGAGCTACTACTACAGCCAGCCGCAGCTGGCCGTGAGCGGGCACCTGACAGTGGCGGGCCGCCGCATGGCGGTCGAGCCGGGCACCGGCCGCGCGTGGATGGACCACGAGTGGAGCGAGGCGCTGATGCACCCCGAGGCCCAGGGCTGGGATTGGATCGGCATGAACCTGGCCGATGGCAGCGCGCTCACGGCCTTCCGCCTGCGGCGCGCGGATGGGTCTGCGCTGTGGGCCGGAGGGTCGTGGCGGGCACCCGGGCAGGCCGTGCAGGTGTTTGGCGCGCAGGCCGTGATCTTCACCCCGCTGCGCACCTGGACCAGCCCGCACAGCGGCGCGCGCTACCCGGTGCAGTGGCGGGTGCTGACGCCCGTAGGCGAGTTTGAGGTGCGCGCCCTGCTGGACAACCAGGAGCTGGACAGCAGTGGGTCCAGCGGCGCGATTTACTGGGAGGGGCTGTCCGACCTGCTGGACGGCAGTGGGCAGCCTGTGGGCCGGGGCTATCTGGAGATGACCGGATATGCAAAGCCGCTGCGCCTGTGAGGGCGGCAGCGGCTTTTTGAGCAGCATCCAGGTAGCAGCCCGCCGTTGCGGGCCATGACGGGGTCAGTGCTTGGCAGTGTTGCCCGCGCGGCGCTGTGCCAGCCAGGCAATGATTTCGCCCATGATGCCCCGGCGGAAGGCCAGCACGCAGATCACGAAGATCAGCCCCGTGACCATGGTGACGGATTCGCCCAGGGTCTTGAACCACTCCACGCTGGTCAGCGCCGCCAGCAGGTTGCCGAATTCACCGATCTTGTTTTCGAGCAGAACCACCACGGCCGAGCCGATGAGCGGGCCCGACAGTGTGCCCAGGCCGCCCACCAGCGTCATCAGGATGACCTGACCCGAGGCCGTCCAGTGCACGTCCGACAGCGTGGCAAAGCCGAGCACAAGCGTCTTGAGGGAGCCCGCCAGCCCCGCCAGCGCAGCCGACAGCACAAAGGCCAGCAGCTTGAAGCGGTGTGTGTCGTACCCCAGAGAGATTGCGCGGGGCTCGTTCTCTTTGATTCCCTTGAGCACCTGGCCGAACGGCGAGTGGATGGTGCGCACGATAACCAGGAACGCAGCCACCACGATGACCAGCGCCACGTAGTACATGACCAGATCGTCCTTCAGATCGATCAGGCCAAAGAGCTTGCCGCGCGGCACGCCCTGCAAGCCGTCTTCACCCCCGGTGAAGGGCGCTTGCAAGCACACAAAGAACAGCATCTGGGCCAGCGCCAGCGTGATCATTGAAAAATAAATGCCCTGGCGGCGGATGGCCAGCCAGCCAAACAGCAGGCCCAGAAAAGCCCCCCCGGCCGTGCCGAGCAGCAGGCCCACCTCGGGCGTGAGGCCCCACACCTTGATGGCATGCCCCGCCACGTAGGCCGCCCCGCCCAAAAAAGCTGCATGCCCGAATGACAGCAGGCCGGTGTAGCCCAGCAGCAGGTTGAACGCCGAAGCAAACAGTGCAAAGCACATGAGCTTCATCACAAAGATGGGATATGCACCAAGGAAGGGGGCGGCAATCAGGCCCAGCAGTAGCAGGCCGTAGCCGATGGTGGCAGTGTTCTTGAGATTCATGCTGGCTGCCCCTTATTTTTCTTTGCCGAACAGGCCGGCGGGGCGGATGAGGAGAACGATGACCATGATGACAAACACCACGGTGGACGATGCTTCGGGATAGAAGACCTTGGTGAAGCCTTCGATGACGCCCAGGCCCAGCCCGGTCAGGATGGAGCCCATGATGGAGCCCATGCCGCCAATCACCACCACGGCAAACACCACGATGATGAGGTTCTGGCCCATGAGCGGCGTGACCTGGTAGACCGGGGCCGCTAGCACGCCAGCGAAGGCAGCCAGCGCGGCGCCAAAGGCGTAGGTCAGGGTCACCATCACGGGCACGTTGATGCCGAAAGCTTCCACCAGGCGTGGGTTTTCAGTGCCAGCGCGCAGATAAGCGCCGAGCTTGGTCTTCTCGATCACATACCAGGTGGCCAGGCACACCACCACCGAGGCCACCACCACCCAGGCCCGGTAGTTGGGCAGGATCATGAAGCCCAGGTTGGTCGCGCCTTCCAGCAGCTCAGGGGTGTCATAGCCCAGGCCCGACACGCCATAGATGGAGCGGAACACGCCTTCAATCAGCAAGGTGAGTCCGAGCGTAAGCAGCAGGCCATAAAGATGGTCGAGCTTGTAGATCCAGCGCAGCAGTAGGCGTTCGATCAACACCCCAAACAAGCCCACCACCAGCGGCGCCAGCACCAGCATCCACCAATAGTTGATGCCGAAGTAGTTCATCGCCATCCAGGTCATCAGGGCGCCCGTCATGAACAGCGCCCCGTGGGCGAAGTTGATGACGTTGAGCAGGCCAAAGATCACGGCCAGGCCGAGACTGAGGATGGCGTAGAACGACCCATTGACCAGCCCCAGAAGGAGCTGGCTCAACAGGCCCGGCAATGAGACACCAAAAATTTCCATGGGAGGCAGCGGCAGGTGGAGGGGGTTCAGGTCAGGGGGCACAACGCGCCAGGCCAGCCCATCTGGGCGGCTGAGCGCGTTGAGTCCGGCTCAGGGCTTTACTTCCAGAGCGCGCACTTGCTCTCAGCCTTGGTGGTGAACACCGTGTCGCCGGGCAGCTTCTTGACGAGCTTGTAGTAGTCCCAGGGCTTGGTGGACTCCGAAGGCTTCTTCACTTCCATCAGGTACATGTCATGCACGTAACGGCCATCGGGGCGCAGTTGGCCCGACGCAAAGAAGTCGTTCATCTTCATGCCGCGCCATGTGGCCATGACCTTGTCGGCATCCACCGTCTTGGCTGCTTCCACGGCCTTGAGGTAGTTCATCGTGGCGGAGTAATCGGCCGCCTGGATTTCGGTGGGCATGCGCTTGGTCTTCTCGAAGAAACGCGCGGCAAACTTGCGCGTGTCGTCGTTCAGATCCCAGTACCAGCTGGTGGTGAATTGCAGGCCTTCGGTGTTGCGCAGGCCCAGGCTGTGCACGTCGCTGATGAAGATCAGCAGACCCGCCAGCTTCATGCTCTTGCCAATCCCGAACTCCTTGGCAGCCTTGATGGCGTTGATGGTGTCGCCGCCAGCATTGGCGAGACCCAGAATCTGTGCCTTGGAGTTCTGCGCCTGCAACAGGAAGGACGAGAAGTCGGACGCGTTGAGCGGGTGGCGCACGGTGCCCACCACGGTGCCGCCCTTGGCCTTGACCACCGTGCTGGTATCGGCTTCGAGTGCATGGCCGAACGCATAGTCTGCCGTGAGGAAGTACCAGGACTTGCCGCCGGTATCCACGATGGCCGAACCCGTGCCCTTGGCCAACGCCACGGTGTCATAGGCATAGTGCACGGTGTAGGGCGTGCACTGGTCGTTGGTCAGCGCCGAACTGGCGGCGCCGTTGTTGATGTACACACGTTTCTTTTCGGCCGCCACCTTGGCCGATGCCAGGGCCGTGCCAGAGTTGGTGCCACCAAACAGCATGGTCAGGCCCTGGGTGTCGATCCACTCGCGGGCCTTGGAAGCCGCGATGTCGGCCTTGTTCTGGTGGTCTGCGGTGAGCAGCTCGATGGGCATGCCCAGCACCTTGCCGCCAAAATCATCAATCGCCATCTGGATGGCCACCGCACCGTTCTTGCCCTCCACGTCGGCGTACAGGCTGGACATGTCGGTGATGAAGCCGATCTTGACCTTGTCTTGCGCATGCGCGGCCGAGGTGGCCAGGCCAGCGGCGCCCAGCACCAGTGCCAGCGTTTTGAGTTTGTTCTTCATGGATTGTCTCCTGTGGGTGTGGTTGAAGAAAACGGGAAGCAAGACTTCGGGGCGCGTTCAAACGCCCAGCAGTTCGGTGAGCACGGGCATCTTTTCTTCCAGCTCCGACGCGCCGAATTTTTCGACGATGCGGCCGTGCTCCATGACGTAAAAGCGGTCGGCGAGCGGTGCGGCAAAGCGGAAGTTCTGCTCGACCATGACCACGGTGTAGCCTTTCTCGCGCAGCATCATGATCATGCGGGCCAAGGCCTGCACGATGACCGGCGCCAGGCCCTCGGAAATCTCGTCGAGCAGCAGCAACTTGGCGCCAGTGCGCAGAATGCGGGCCACGGCCAGCATCTGCTGTTCGCCGCCCGACAGGCGTGTTCCCTGGCTGTTCTTGCGCTCGGCCAGGTTGGGGAACATGGCATAGATCTCCTGCACCGACATGCCGGGCGTGCCGGTCTTCAGTGCCGGGGGCAGGAGCAGGTTTTCTTCGCACGACAGGCTGGAGAAGATGCCGCGCTCTTCCGGGCAGTAGCCCACGCCCAGGTGCGCAATGCGGTGCGTGGCCATGTGGATGGTCTCCACACCATGGATCTTGACCGAGCCCTTGCGCGCACCGGTCAGGCCCATGATGGCGCGCATGGTGGTGGTGCGGCCCGCGCCGTTGCGGCCCAGCAGCGTGACCACCTCGCCGGGCTGCACAACGATGTCCACACCATGGAGCACGTGCGACTCGCCGTACCAGGCTTCAAGGTTCTTGATTTCGAGGGCGGGAGCGGCAGCCATCAATGCGCTCCTTGGAGTTGACCGTCGGTGGTGCCCATGTAGGCTTCCATGACCTGTGGGTTGTTCGAAACTTCTTCGTAGGGCCCCTCAGCCAGCACTGCGCCGCGCTGCAGCACGGTGATGCGGTCCGCAATGGTGGAGACGACCTTCATGTTGTGCTCGACCATCAAGATGGTGCGACCGGCAGAGACCTTTTTGATCAGCTGGGTGACGCGGTCCACGTCTTCGTGGCCCATGCCCTGGGTGGGCTCGTCCAGCAGCATCAGCTCGGGTTCCATGGCCAGTGTGGTGGCGATCTCCAGCGCGCGCTTGCGGCCGTACGGCAGGTTGACCGTCACTTCGTCGGCCAAGTCTTCCAGGCCCACTTCTGTCAACAACTGCATCGCGCGGTCGTCCAGTTGCGACAGGGTGCGCTCGCTGCGCCAGAAGTGGAACGAGGTGCCCAGCTTGCGCTGCAGGCCCAGGCGCACGTTCTCCATCAGCGTGAGGTGGGGGAACACCGCCGAGATCTGGAACGAGCGGATGACGCCGCGGCGCGCGATCTGTGCGGGCTGCTCTCGCGTGATGTCGTGCCCGTTGAACCGGATGGTGCCCGAGGTGGGTGTGAGAAACTTGGTCAGCAGGTTGAAACACGTGGTCTTGCCTGCGCCGTTGGGGCCGATCAGCGCATGGATGGAGCCCCGGCGGACGGCCAGATTCACATCGCTGACGGCGGTGAAGCCCTTGAACTCTTTGGTCAGGCTGTGGGTTTCAAGAATGACGTCGCTCATTGCGCCTGGGTCGCTCCGTTGGGTGCTGGGGAAAGAAGCCTTGGCCAGCAAGGTCCTCATACATGCGTTGTGATCGCAGTGCATCGTATGCCCCCCTACCCCGCAGTAGATACTGGGACTAATGCCTATGTATAAACGCCTACGCTTTCGGACATCGCGACCTGCGGCGGTGCCCATGGCAACGGTGCACAGGCACGGCATCGCCCGCCCTTGCTGGTTTTGGAGGCGATACCCCGCACAAAGCGGTCTGTGGCTCGCCCCCGCTCACGCGTCAGCCCGCCAGGCAGAACACTGACTTTTTTCTTACATCTTGTCTTGCCAGTGCCACGATGGCGCGCCCAGCGGCGCATGGACGGTCCCTCTACACTGACCCCCATGGCTTCCACCCCCACTCAACCCTCCAGCGGCGCCCCACGGTCCCTGACGGGCCTCCTTCCCTTTCTGCGACCGTACCGCGCACGCATCGCGCTGTCGGTGGTGTTCCTGGTACTGGCAGCGCTTGCCACCCTGGCCTTCCCCCTGGCCTTGCGCAACCTGGTCGATGGTGGCCTGGTGAACCCCGACAAGGGAGCCCAAACCATGGCACTGCGCAATCATTTCGAGGCGCTGTTTGCCGTGGCGGTGGCACTGGGGGTGTTCTCCGCCGCGCGGTTTTACATGGTGAGCTGGCTGGGCGAGCGGGTGACCGCCGACCTGCGCAACGCGGTATACGGACATGTGCTGCAACAAAGCCCGCAGTTCTTTGAGACCACCCAGACCGGCGAAGTGCTGTCGCGCCTGACCACCGACACCACGCTGGTACAGACCGTCGTCGGCTCCTCCCTGTCGATGGGACTGCGCAACGCCGTGATGGGGGTCGGGGCGCTGGCCATGCTGGTGTGGACCAACCCCTACGTCATGTCGGTGGTCATGGTGGCCGTGGTGCTGGTGGTGCTACCCACCATGTGGATCGGCAGGCGCGTGCGGCGCCTGTCGCGCGACAGCCAGGACCGGGTGGCCGATTCCAGCGCCATAGCGGCCGAGGTGCTCAATGCCGTGCCGGTGGTGCAAAGTTACACGGCAGAACCCCGCGAGACCACCCGCTTCATGCAGGCCACCGAGAACGCGTTCCAGGTCGCCATCAAGCGCACCGGGGCCCGCGCCCTGCTCGTGGCCTTCATCATCATTGCAAACGCCGCACTGCTGCTCTGGGGGCTGTACCGGGGCACGGAGGCGGTGTTGGCGGGCAAGATGACAGCCGGGCATCTGGGGCAGACCGTGGTGTATGTGATCTTGCTGGCCGGTGCCGTGGCCGTGCTGGGCGAGGTCTATGGCGATCTGCTGCGCGCTGCGGGCGCCACGGAGCGGCTGATGGAATTGCTCGCGACCCGATCGCCCGTGGCAGACCCGATCGCGCCGCAGGACCTGCCTGTATCGGAACGGGGGCTGGAGGTGGAGTTTGAGAACGTGTGGTTCCACTACCCCTCGCGCCCCGACCAGCCCGCGCTGCACGACTTTACGCTGCACCTGGCGCCGGGCGAAACGGTGGCGCTGGTGGGCGCCAGCGGCGCGGGCAAAACCACGGTGTTCCAGCTGCTGCAGCGCTTTTACGACGTGGACACCGAGGCACAGGGCCAACCCCAGGGCGCCATCCGCCTCAACGGTGTGGACATCCGCCAACTGCGCCTGGAAACCCTGCGCTTGCACACGGGCACCGTACCGCAGGACGCCGTGATTTTCTCGGCATCGGCCATGGACAACATCCGCTACGGGCGCCCCCAGGCGACAGACGAAGAAGTCATGGCAGCCACACGTGCCGCCTTTGCATACGACTTCATCATGGCGCTGCCCGAGGGCTATGGCACTTTCCTGGGTGAACGGGGCGTGCGGCTGTCCGGCGGCCAGCGACAGCGCATTGCCATTGCCCGGGCCATGCTCAAAAACCCGCCCCTGCTCCTGCTAGACGAAGCCACCAGCGCGCTGGACGCAGAGAGCGAACGCATGGTGCAGGCGGCGTTGGATACCGCCATGCAGCGCCACACAGGTCGGCGCACCACGCTGGTCATTGCCCACAGGCTGGCCACGGTGCAGAACGCGGACCGCATTGTGGTGCTGGAACATGGGCGCATCGTTGAGCAAGGCACCCACACGGCCCTGCTGGCGCAAGGCGGCGTCTATGCCCGCCTGGCGGCGTTGCAGTTCACGGTGTAACGCCCGCACTGTCAGATCGCGGCCAACAGTGGGGGTTTACGGAGGGTTTCCGGCTAATCCCAGGCCGCCCGTCATATTGATATCAAATTGATAGCAATACTGTCTTACCCATCAAGCGCCAGCAGCCTAAAACATTTAATATTTTGGCCCCAAGCATCGATGGCCTACTGGAGCGTTTCCTTGGCGGCGGCGGGCAGAGGCAAGGGCATGACGGCGATCCCCTCCTCCAGCAACTCCATCGCCTCATCCGGAGTGGCCTGCCCGCGAATCGCGCGCTCCTGCACCTCACCGTGGTGCATGCGCCGGGCCTCCTGCGCAAAGCGCGCACCCACATCCTCGGTATTCGCGACGATCTTGCGGGCAAGGTCCAGCCAGGCAGCCTGTAATGCGGGGGGAAGTGCCGGAGAGTTTCCGACCTGGAGACTGCCGCCCTCGGGTGCGGCAGACGGTGTAGGCACGGCTGACGGTGCAGCTGGCTCGCGCGCCCCCAGGTTCAGCCGGGGAGCACTCAAGCGTTTTTCAATGTGATCGTCCGCGCACAGCGGGCATTGCACCAATCCACGTTGCTTCTGGCCCTGGAAATCGTCTTCCGAAGCGAACCAGCCTTCAAAGACATGGCCCTGCCGGCATTGGAGATCAAGCACCTTCATGGCAAACCTTGGGCACGCTGGCCATCAGCCGTGGCGGCGCAGCAGGTAACGATAAACAAAACCTGGAAAGGCGAGTGTAAGGAACAGCGTCCCGGTGATCGCATAGAACTCCCAGCCTTGCGAAGCAATCTGCCCGGCCCTGCGCTCCAGCAACAGCGCCAAGCCACCCACCAGAAAGTACAGCAGGATCAGCTCGCCCAGGCGGCCCACCAGCGGCTTTCTCGGATTGGACTGTGGCCCTACCGCCAGCCAGCGGTGGTTGACAAAAGGCAGGTTGGCAGCAATGAACGCTGCCACGATGACCAGCCAGACGGACCCGGTAAGCGACACAGGAACAGCAGGCAGTGGGGAACGCTTAGGTGGCCAGCGCGCGCACGACAGCGTCAGCGCAAAGGGCCATCAAGCCGCCGGGCAGAAGGCCCAGCACCAGCAGGAGCGCGCCGTTAAGGGTCAGCACCACACGCACATCCGCCGGGGCGGACACGTTCGAGGCCGTCAACGGTGCGTCGAAGTACATGACCTTCACCACCCGCAGGTAGTAGAAGGCGCCGATCAGCGACATGATCACCGCGAACACCGCCATCGCGATGTACAGGGTCTGGCCTGAGGCCACCAACGCCTGCAGCACGGCCAGCTTGGCGTAGAAACCCACGAGCGGCGGAATACCGGCCATCGAGAACAGGCAGACGGCCATCACACCGGCGTACAGGGGGCTACGCTGGTTGAGGCCAGCAAAGTCCGAAATTTCCTCGCTTTCGAAGCCTTCGCGGGCCAGCAGCAAGATCACGCCAAAGGCTGCCAGCGTGGTGAGCACATAGGTCACCACGTAGAACATCGAGGCGCTGTAGGCGTTCTCAACGGCCGTAGCATCCACATTGCCGTTCACCACACCCGACATCAGACCCAGCAGCACAAAGCCCATTTGCGAAATGGTGGAGTACGCCAGCATGCGCTTGAGGTTGGTCTGCGCGATGGCGGCCAGATTACCCACGAGCAGTGAGCCAATCGCCAGCACTGCCAGCATCTGCTGCCAGTCGATGGCCAAGGGCAACAACCCGTCGACCAGCAGGCGGATGGTGATGGCAAACGCTGCCAGCTTGGGCGCGCCACCGATCATGAGCGTGACCGCCGTGGGAGCACCCTGGTAGACGTCGGGAATCCACATGTGGAAAGGCACGACACCCAGTTTGAAGGCCAGGCCGGCCACCACGAACACGAGGCCGAAAACCAGCACCTGGTGGCGAATCTGGCCTGAATTGACGGCCTTGAACACCTGACCGATATCGAGCGAACCCGTGGCACCGTAGATCATGGACAGGCCGTACAGCAGGAAGCCGCTGGCCATGGCGCCAAGCACGAAATACTTCATGGCCGCTTCTGTGGCCGTGGCGTTGTCACGGCGCAGGGCCACAAGCGCGTAGCTCGACAAGGTCAGCAGCTCCAGGCCCAGGTAGATCACCAGGAAGTTGTTGCCCGAGATCATGATGAACATGCCCAGCAGCGCAAACATCGACAAGGTGAACATCTCGCCGCCACGCATCATGCCGCGATCTGCCGCGTAGGGTCGGGCATAGACCAGCGTGATCATCATGGCCACCGTGGCAAAACACTTGAGCCAGTTGCCCATGGCATCGCTCACCACCATGTTGCCAAACCCATAGAAGGTGTTGCCGCTGCTGGCGTACATGGCCTGCAATCCAGCCACCACGGCGAGCGTGAGCAGGGTGAGCACGTAGGTGGCGGTGCGGCGGGCGCTGTGCACGCCCAGGTCGACCAGCGCGATCACGCAGGCCATGGTCAACAGCACGATTTCGGGGTAAATCGCGAGCCAGCTGATGTTGTCAATCATCTTCTTGAATCTCTTAGTTCAGCTTGGATAGCGCAACATGCTTGAGCAGTTCCGCCACCGAGGTGTCCATCACGTCCGTGAACGGACGGGGATACAGGCCCATGGCCAGTACGGCAATGCCCAGCAAGGCAAGCACCAGGAATTCGCGGCTGTCGATGTCGGTCAGGCCCTTGACGTTGTCATTGCCCACTGGCCCCAGGTATACGCGCTTGAACATCCACAGCGTGTAGGCGGCACCAAAGATCAGCGCAGTGGCGGCGGCCAGACCGATCCAGAAGTTGGCCTTGACAGCGCCAAGGATCACCATCCACTCGCCCACAAAGCCGGCAGTGCCTGGAAGGCCGCAGTTGGCCATCGCAAACAGCAGCGCAAAGGCCGTGAAGTTGGGCATGGTGTTGACCACACCGCCGTAAGCGGCGATTTCACGCGAATGCACGCGGTCATACAGCACGCCAATGGACAGGAACATCGCGCCCGAGACAAAGCCGTGGGCAATCATCTGCACCAGACCGCCAGACACGCCCAGATCGTTGAAGATAAAGAAGCCCAGAGTCACAAAGCCCATGTGCGCCACAGACGAATACGCCACCAGTTTCTTCATGTCCTTCTGGACCATGGCCACCAGACCCACATAGATCACGGCAATCAGCGACAGGGCAATCATCAGCCAAGCCCACTCGCGCGAGGCATCGGGGGCGATGGGCATGGAGAAACGCAGGAAGCCGTATGCGCCCAGCTTCAGCATGATGGCGGCCAGCACGGCGGAGCCTCCGGTGGGCGCCTCCACGTGCACGTCGGGCAGCCAGGTGTGCACCGGCCACATCGGCACCTTCACAGCAAACGCCGCAAAGAAGGCAAAGAACAGCAGCGTCTGCGCCGTACGGCTCAACGGCAACTGGTGCCACGTGGCAATGTCGAAGCTGCCGCCTGACTGGTTGTACAGGAAGATCAGCGCGATCAGCATCAGCAGCGAACCGAGCAGCGTATACAGGAAGAACTTGAACGCCGCGTAGATCTTGTTGGGGCCACCCCAGATACCGATGATCAGATACATCGGAATCAGCGTGGCTTCGAAGAACACGTAAAACAGCATGCCGTCCAACGCCGTGAATACGCCAATCATGAGGCCCGACAGGATCAGGAAAGCCCCCATGTACTGGTTGACGCGCTCGGTGATGGACTCCCAGGAAGCCACTACGACGATGACAGTGATGAATGCCGTCAGCGGCACGAACCAGAACGAGATGCCATCCACACCCAGGTGATAGTGGATGTTGAAGCGTTCGATCCAGGCTGCCTTCTCGACAAACTGCATCGCCGCCGTGCCCAGCTGGAACCCATCGTACAGGGGTAACGTCACCAGGAAGCCAACCACGGCCCCCACCAGCGCCAGCCACCGCACCGCGCGGGCATGCTCATCCCGCCCAATGGCCAGCAGCAGTACACCGAAGGCAATCGGTGCCCAGATTGCAAGACTCAACAGACCCATTTGTTGTTTTCCTTATTTGATGAGCTGCAACAGAGCATCGCCCCAGACAAACCAGGTCATCAGCGCGAAGACACCCAGGATCATCACCAGCGCGTAGTGGAAGATAAAGCCCGACTGCATCCAGCGCACGATGCCGGAAACTCCACGCACCAACTTCCAAGAACCGTTCACGAGAGCGCCGTCGATGATGGCCTGATCGCCTACCTTCCACAGCCCGACACCCAGCGCACGAGCACCACGGGCGAGGATGTTCTCGTTGATCCAATCGAGGTAATACTTGTTTTCCAGCAAGGTGTAGAGCGGCTGGACACGTGCCTTGATGCCCGCAGGCAGCGCAGGATTGACCATGTACATGTAGTACGAAGCAGCTACCCCCGCCAAAGCAAGCCAGAAAGGCGCTGTCTGGAGACCATGCAGTGCCATCCCCACCGGACCGTGGAAGATTTCTGCCAACTTCGCCATGGCCGGGTGCTTGGCCGCATCTACAAAGATCACGTCCTTGAAGAAGTCACCAAACAGCATGGGTTGGATGAACATGAAGCCCACCACCACCGAAGGAATGGCCAGCAGCACCAGCGGCACCGTCACCACCCAGGGGGATTCGTGTGGCTTGGCATCGTGCCCGTGGTGATCATCATGACCATGGTGGTCGTCATGGTGCGCATCCGGGTTCTGGTCGTAGCGCTCCTTGCCATGGAAGACCAGGAAATACATGCGGAACGAATAGAACGCCGTGATGAACACACCTGCGAGCACGGCAAAGTGCGCAAAACCGGCTGCGGGCAGTTGGCTGAAGTGCACGGCCTCAATGATGCTGTCCTTGGAGTAGAAGCCCGAGAACAGCGGTGTACCGATCAACGCCAGCGAACCCAGCAGTGAGGTGATCCAGGTGATGGGCATGTACTTGCGCACGCCGCCCATCCAGCGGATATCCTGGTTGTGGTGCATGCCCATGATGACCGAGCCGGCCCCGAGGAACAGCAGCGCCTTGAAGAACGCGTGGGTCATCAGGTGGAACACGGCCACCGAGTAAGCCGATGCGCCCAGCGCTACGGTCATATAACCCAGCTGCGACAGCGTGGAATAAGCCACCACACGCTTGATGTCGTTCTGGATGATGCCCAGGAATCCCATGAACAACGCCGTGATGGCACCAATCACGAGGATGAAATTCAGGGCCGTATCAGACAGTTCAAACAGGGGCGACATGCGCGCCACCATGAAAATGCCCGCGGTCACCATGGTTGCCGCGTGGATCAGCGCCGAGATAGGGGTTGGACCTTCCATCGAGTCGGGCAACCACACGTGCAGCGGGAACTGGGCCGACTTGCCCATCGCACCAATGAACAAGCAGATGCAGATCACGGTGATCAGCATCCAGTCGGTGCCGGGGAATGGCAGACCACCCAGCTCACCCGTCTTCGCGAACACTTCGCCGTAGTTCAACGTGCCAGCGTAAGCTGCGATCAAGCCAATGCCCAGGATGAAACCGAAGTCGCCCACCCGGTTGACCAGAAAGGCCTTCATGTTGGCAAAGATCGCCGAAGGCTTGTTGAACCAGAAGCCGATCAGCAGGTAAGACACCAGGCCCACGGCTTCCCAACCGAAGAACAGCTGCAGCAGGTTGTTGCTCATCACCAGCATCAGCATGGAGAACGTGAACAACGAGATGTAGGCGAAGAAACGGTTGTAGCCGTCGTCCTCTTCCATGTAGCCAATGGTGTAGATATGCACCATCAGCGACACAAAGGTCACCACGACCATCATCATGGCGGTGAGGCTGTCCACCAGGAAGCCCACTTCCATCTTCAGACCACCAACAACCATCCAGGTGTACAGCGTCTCGTTAAAACGCGCGCCATCGATCGCAACGCTCTTGAGCGTCATCGCAGACAACACGAACGCCACGAGCACGCCCAGGATCGTCAGGGTATGGCTCAGGCGTCGGCCTATCCAGTTACCACCAAAGGTCGTACCAAAGATGCCGGCCAGCAAAGCACCCGCCAGCGGAGCCAGTGGCACGGCCAGGAGCGTTGAAGCAGAGAGGGTTTGACTCATTCTTGAGAACCTTGGGAATACGGGTAGCCCATCAACCCTTGAGGGTGTTGAGGTCTTCCGCGTTGATGCTGGACTTGTTGCGGAACAGCAGCACCAGGATGGCCAGGCCGATGGCCGATTCGGCTGCCGCCACGGTCAGGATGAAGAACACAAACACCTGGCCGTGCATGTCGCCCAGGTAGTGGGAGAAAGCCACGAAGTTCATGTTCACCGCCAGCAGCATCAATTCGATGGCCATCAGCAGCACGATCAGGTTCTTGCGGTTCAGGAAAATCCCGATCACCGCGAGCGCGAACAACATCGCACCCAGCGAGAGAAAGTGTCCCAATGTCAGCGTCATACTTTTTTCTCCTCGACGGCCGGCTCTGCCTGTGCCTCGTCCACCGGCTTCTGGGTCGCTGCGACCTTCACCACTTCCAGGCGGTCCGCAGCACGGACGCGGATCTGCACCGAAGGATTGATGGCCTTGCTGTCCTTGCGCTGGCGCAGGGTGAGCGCAATGGCGGCAATCATGGCCACCAGCAGAATCACAGCTGCGATTTCAACGGGATAAAGGTATTCGGTGTAAAGCAGCTTGCCCAACGCCTTGGTATTCGAATACGGGACCACCTGCCCCGCAGCATCCACCATGGTGGCGACGGCCTTGGGCTCGTCCATGCCACGAAACCCGCCCATCAGCACAGCGGCCATTTCCAGCGCAATCAAAGCGCCTACCGTGGCGGCCAGGGGAAAGTGCTTCCAGAAGCCTTTGCGCACCGTGTCGATGTGAATATCAAGCATCATCACGACGAACAGGAACAGCACCATCACCGCGCCCAGGTACACGAGCACCAAGGCAATGGCGAGGAATTCGGCTTTGAGCAGCAACCACACCGCTGCCGCCTGCGAAAACGCGAGGATGAGATAGAGCACGGCATGCACAGGATTGCGCGCAGTGATCACCCGGAAGGCTGCAAACAGCAGCACAACCGAGAAGAGGTAGAAGAAACCAGTCTTGGCGTCCATGAATCGGGTCTTTATAGAAAGTCTGGCAAAGAGGCTGAAGCCTGCACCGCTCAGCGGTACTTTGCGTCCGCAGCCTTGGCTGCCGCAATTTCGCCTTCGTACCGGTCGCCCACGGCCAGGAGCATGTCCTTCGTGAAATACAGATCGCCACGCTTTTCGCCGTGGTATTCAAAGATGTGCGTCTCCACGATGGAATCCACCGGGCAGCTTTCTTCGCAGAAACCGCAGAAGATGCACTTGGTCAGATCGATGTCATAGCGAGTGGTGCGGCGGGAGCCATCGGCACGGACGTCCGACTCAATCGTGATCGCCATGGCGGGGCAAACGGCCTCGCACAACTTGCAGGCGATACAACGCTCTTCCCCGTTGTCATAGCGGCGCAGCGCATGCAGACCGCGAAAACGGGGTGAAAGAGGCGTTTTCTCTTCCGGGAACTGCACAGTCACCTTGCGGCGAAAGGCATAGCGGCCCGTGAGGGCCATGCCCTTGAGCAACTCCACGAGCATGAAGCTCTTGAAGAAATCCTTGAACGAAAAAGGTGCAGCAGCAGCAACAGCAGTCATTTGTGTCCCCGCTTATTTCCAGATATTCCAAGGCGAGAGCAACCACCCGCCGACAAACAACAAATACACCAGCGTGACTGGAATAAAGATCTTCCAGCCCAGACGCATGATCTGGTCATAACGGAAACGGGGGAAGGTCGCCCGGATCCAGATGAACATGGACACCACAAGGAAGGTCTTGATACCCAGCCAGATCCAGCCAGGAATCCAGTTGAACAACGCACTGTCGATGGGGGGCAGCCAGCCGCCAAGGAACATCAGTGCAGCCAGGATGGAAACGAGCCACATGCTGGCGTACTCAGCCAGGAAGAAGATCGCAAAGCCCATGCCGGAATACTCCACCATGTGGCCGGCCACGATTTCCGCCTCGCCTTCCACCACGTCAAACGGGTGGCGGTTCGTTTCAGCAACCCCAGAGATCAGGTAGACCAGGAAAATGGGCAGCAGCGGGAGCCAGTTCCAGGACAGGAAGGTCAGGCCCTTATCCGCAGCCATGCCACGCCCTTGCCCCATCACGATTTCGGTCAGGTTCATGCTGCCGGAAACCATGATCACGACCAGGAAGCAGAAGCCCATGGCAATTTCGTAGCTCACCATCTGTGCGGACGCACGCAGCGCACCGAGAAAAGCATACTTGGAGTTCGAGGCCCAGCCTGCAATGATCACACCATAGACCTCAATCGAGGTGATGGCCATGACCAGCAGCAGACCTGCATTCACATTGGCCAAGGCCACATCGGGGCCAAAGGGAATAGCCACCCAGGCAGCCAGTGCCGGCATGATGGCCATGACAGGTCCGAGGACAAACAAGCCCTTGCTGGCCGCCGTGGGCTGGATGATTTCCTTGGTCAACAGCTTCAACGCGTCAGCGATAGGCTGCAGCAACCCCATGGGACCCACGCGGTTGGGGCCATGGCGCACCTGCATGAAGCCCAGGAGCTTACGCTCCCACAGCGTGAGGTAGGCAACCGCACCCATCAAAGGCGCCAGGATACAAACGATCTTGATCAGGATCCAGAGCACCGGCCAGACGATGCCAGTCCACCACCCAAAAGAAAGCAGGTTCAGGCCCGCGTTGTAGATCGCGTCGATCATGCGGCCACTCCTTCACATGCCATGCGCGCGTCGGCAGTGAGCTGCAACGACGTGGAACGGCGCACCAGGCCGTCCAGTTGATAGATGGATGCGACCACGGGTTCACCTGCTGCGGCTGTCGCAGCGACTGGCACCGTCCTCACAGCGTTCGACATCTGAGCAGCCGCCAATTGCGTGACCGTGCCCGCTGGGGCATTCGTGGCACGGGCCAGCACGTCCTGCGAGGTTTCAAAGTCGAAGCCCGGCACACCCAGCAGATTGGCCAGAACGCGCAGAACCTTCCATGCAGGACGGGCGTCACCCAGAGGGCGCACCACGGCGTGGAAGCTCTGCAGACGGCCTTCCGCATTGACAAAGCTGCCAGACGTTTCGGTGAACGGGGCAATTGGCAACAAAACGTCACTGAACTCCATGTTGGCCTTGAAGGGGCTCAACGTGATCACCATGTCTGCACCAGACAGCGTGGCAGCAGCACTGGCGCCCGCAGCGGAGTCGTACACCGGCTCAGTATTGAGCAACAAGGCTGCCTTCAGACCACCGGAAAGCATCTGGCCCGCATTCAAGCCACCATTGACAGGATGAGCCCCCACGAACTGAGCACCCACCGTATTGGCGGCTTCCGTCAGGTAGCCGACGGATGCCCCCGTGTTCTCACCAATCCAGTTGGCCAGCGCCAGCAATTGCGTAGCCTGTGCATGGTGCGCAGCTGCGTTGCCCAACAACAGCGCCTTGCGTTCGCCACCCAGCAGGGTACGGGCGATCGCCAAGGCACCCTCGGTCACGGCACCTGCCCCCGCAGGCGCAGAAGCACCCTTTTCCTGCGCCACCGCAGCAGCGATGCCGCCAAGCGCCGCCACCCATTGGGCAGCAGGCTGCAGTAGGGAGTGTTTCACAGGCATTGCCCAGTCAGCCAGGGCCGAATCGACCACACTGACCTGACAGCCGTGGCGTGCTGCCTGGCGAATGCGCTGGGCGAACAACGGATGGTCCTTGCGCAGGTTGGAGCCCACCACAAGCACACTCTGCAACGTGGACAACGAGGCAATGGACGTGCCAAGCCAGCGGATACCTTCGGGCGCTGCAAATTCAGCATTGCGCAGGCGGTAGTCAATGTTGTCACTGCCCAGACCACGCACCAGCGCAGAAGCCAGGTACAACTCTTCGACCGTGCTGTGCGGACTGACCAGAGCGCCAATGCTGTTGGCGCCGTGGTCATTCTTGATGTTCTTCAAACCGTTGGCGACGTATTCCAGTGCGGTCTGCCAATCGACCTGCCTCCACACCCCGCCCTGCTTGAGCATCGGCTGGGTCAGGCGTTCGTCGCTGTTGAGCGATTCGTACGAGAAACGGTCACGGTCGGCAATCCAGCATTCGTTGACAGCCTCATTCTCGAACGGCACCACGCGCATGACCTTGTGGTTCTTGACCTGAACAATCAGGTTGGAACCGGTCGAATCGTGGGGGCTCACCGAACGGCGGCGCGACAACTCCCAAGTGCGGGCGCTGTATCGGAAAGGCTTGCTCGTGAGCGCACCGACGGGGCAGATGTCGATCATGTTACCCGACAGCTCGGAGTCCACCGTATCACCGGTGACCGTTGTGATCTCCGAGTGCTCGCCGCGATGGATCATGCCCAGCTCCATCACGCCGGCCACTTCCTGGCCGAAGCGCACGCAACGGGTGCAGTGGATGCAACGGCTCATTTCCTGCATGGAAATCAACGGGCCAACATCCTTGACAGGCACCACGCGCTTTTCTTCTTCGTAGCGAGAAGAAGAGCCGCCGTAGCCCACGGCCAGGTCCTGCAACTGGCATTCACCGCCCTGGTCGCAGATGGGGCAATCCAGCGGGTGGTTGATCAGCAGGAACTCCATGACCGACTGCTGGGCTTTGATAGCCTTGTCACTCTTGGTGCGCACGATCATGCCCTGCGTCACCGGCGTAGCGCACGCTGGCATGGGCTTGGGAGCCTTTTCCACATCCACCAGGCACATACGGCAGTTGGCGGCGATCGAAAGCTTCTTGTGGTAGCAGAAATGCGGAATGTAGGTGCCCGCCTTCTCGGCCGCATGCATCACCATGCAGCCTTCGGCGACTTCCACTTTCTGACCGTCCAGTTCAATTTCAACCATATGTTTTCTCGCGATCAGACGGAGGTCGCGGCCTGCGGGGCCTTGTTCCGGATCAGTGCCTCAAACTCGGGACGGAAATGTTTGATCATGGCGCGCACAGGCATGGCAGCGGCATCGCCCAGCGCACAGATCGTGCGCCCCTGGATGTTGTCTGCCACAGAATTGAGCAGGTCCAGATCGCCTTCGCGCCCCTGACCGTGCTGAATACGGTCGATCACGCGCCACATCCAGCCCGTGCCTTCACGGCATGGCGTGCACTGGCCACAGGATTCGTGGGAATAGAAGTACGACAGGCGCAGCAGACTCTCGACCATGCTGCGGGAATCGTCCATCACGATGACGGCACCCGAGCCGAGCATGGAGCCAGCCTTTGCAATGGAGTCGTAATCCATCGTGCATTCCATGATGATGGAGGCAGGCAGCACCGGGGACGAGGAGCCACCGGGAATCACTGCCTTGAGCTGGCGCCCCTTGCGCACGCCACCGGCCAGTTCGAGCAGCTTGGCAAACGGTGTGCCCATGGGTACTTCGTAGTTGCCGGGCTTTTCCACATCGCCCGAAACCGAGAAGATCTTGGTGCCACCGTTGTTGGGCTTGCCACACTCCAAGTAGGCTTGGCCGCCATTGCGGATGATCCACGGCACGGCCGCGAAGGTCTCCGTGTTGTTGATGGTGGTGGGCTTGCCGTACAGACCGAAGCTGGCAGGGAACGGCGGCTTGAAGCGCGGCTGGCCCTTCTTGCCTTCGAGCGATTCGAGCAGCGCAGTTTCTTCGCCACAGATATAGGCACCGAAGCCATGCGCCGCATGCAGCTGGAAGCTGAAGTTGCTGCCAAGGATCTTGTCACCCAGGTAACCGGCTGCGCGCGCTTCTTCCAACGCTTCTTCAAAGCGGTCGTAGGTCTGGAAGATTTCACCGTGGATGTAGTTGTAGCCCACAGAGATGCCCATCGCGTAGGCCGCGATGATCATGCCTTCGATAACGATGTGCGGGTTGAACTGAAGGATGTCGCGATCCTTGCACGTGCCAGGCTCGCCTTCATCGGAGTTGCACACGAGGTACTTCTGGCCTGGGAACGAGCGGGGCATGAAGCTCCACTTGAGGCCGGTGGGGAAACCCGCACCGCCACGGCCGCGCAGGCCGGATTCCTTGACAGTGGCGATGACCTGGTCCTGCGTGAGTGGTTCACCGCCATCGGTGCCCAGGATCTTGCGCAGCGCAGCATAGCCGCCGCGCGCTTCGTAGTCCTTGATGCTCCAGTTCGCACCATCCAGGCCCGCGTAGATCTGCGGGTTGATGTGGCGGTCGTGGAAGCAGGTCTGGACGCCCGTGGCCTGGAACTGCGAGAGGATCTGTGCAGCGGTGGTCATGCTTGTCCCTCCGCCGCACGCAGGCCGTCGACCAACTGGTCGAGCTTGTCGTTGTCCATGAAGCTGCACATCGTGCGGTCGTTGACCAGCATCACGGGCGCATCAGCGCAGGCGCCCAGGCACTCACACTGCTGCAGGGTGAACAGGCCATCGGCCGTGGTCTCGCCCATGGTCACACCAAGCTTCTTTTCAAGGTGGTGCAGCGCCTTCTGTCCGTCGCGCAGCTGACAAGGCAAGTTGGTGCACACGTTGAGCTTGTACTTGCCCACCGGCTGCTGGTTGTACATGTTGTAGAAGGTCGTGACTTCATGCACGGCGATCTGGGCTATACCCAGATACTCGGCAATCACCGCTTCACTTTCAGCACTGACAAACCCCTGCTCCTGTTGCACGATAGACAGGCAGGCCATCACTGCAGACTGCTTCTGCTCGGCGGGGTACTTGGCCACTTCACGCGCAAAACGCGCGCGGGTCGATTCGGTAATCATCGGTCAATCTCTCCGAACACGATATCCATGGTGCCGATGATGGCCACGGCGTCCGCAATCATGTGGCCGCGTGCCATTTCGTCCAGCGTGGCGAGGTGCGCGAAACCAGGCGCACGGATCTTGAGGCGGTACGGTTTGTTGGCGCCGTCGCTCACCAGGTAGATGCCAAACTCGCCCTTGGGATGCTCCACCGCAGCATAAGCCTCACCCTCGGGCACGTGAAACCCTTCAGTGAAAAGCTTGAAGTGGTGGATCAACTCCTCCATGTTGGACTTCATGGATTCACGAGCGGGCGCAGCCACCTTGTGATTGTCAGTAATGACAGGACCCGGATTGGCTTTGAGCCAATCCACACACTGCTTGATGATGCGATTGGATTCGCGCATTTCCTGCACGCGCACCAGATAGCGGTCGTAGCAGTCACCTGTCTTGCCCACGGGTACATCGAAGTCCACACGGTCGTAAACATCGTACGGTTGGGTCTTGCGCAGGTCCCAGGCAATACCGGAGCCACGGATCATGGGGCCGGTCATGCCCAGGTTCAGCGCACGCTCGGGCGGCACCACACCAATACCCACGGTGCGCTGCTTCCAGATACGGTTGTCGGTCAGCAGGGTCTCGTACTCGTCTACGCAACCGGGGAAGCGCTTGGTGAAGTCGTCGATGAAATCAAGCAAAGAACCTTGGCGGTTCTGGTTCATGGCCTCCAGGGCCTTGGCGTTCTTGATCTTGCTGACCTTGTATTGCGGCATGGAGTCCGGCAGGTCACGGTACACACCGCCTGGACGGAAATACGCTGCATGCATGCGCGCGCCAGAGACGGCTTCGTACATGTCGAACAGGTCTTCGCGCTCGCGGAAGGTATAGATCAGGATGGTGGAGCTGCCGCAGTCGTTGCCATGCGAACCCAGCCACATCAGGTGGTTCAGCAGGCGCGTGATTTCCGAAAACATCACGCGGATGTACTGCGCACGCAGGGGCACTTCCAGGCCCAGCAGCTTTTCGATGGCCAGGCAGTAGGCGTGCTCATTGCACATCATCGAAACGTAGTCCAATCGGTCCATGTAGGGCAGCGACTGGATGTAGGTCTTGTGTTCGGCCAGCTTTTCGGTGGCACGGTGCAGGAGGCCGATGTGCGGGTCGGCCCGCTGTACGACTTCGCCATCGAGCTCCAGCACCAAGCGCAGCACACCGTGCGCCGCCGGATGCTGCGGACCAAAGTTCAGGGAATAGTTCTTGATTTCAGCCATGGTGGTTCACATGGGGCGCGGGCGCCTTAGTGCAGGCCTCCGTACTTGTCTTCGCGGATGATGCGCGGCGTGATCTCCCGCGGCTCGATCGACACGGGTTCGTAAACCACCCGGCGCAGCTCTGCGTCGTAGCGCATCTCAACATGACCAGACAGCGGAAAGTCTTTGCGGAAGGGATGGCCAATGAAGCCGTAGTCGGTCAGGATACGGCGCAGGTCGTTGTGGCCGTCGAACACAATGCCGAACAGATCAAACGCTTCGCGCTCGTACCAGTTGGCGGAGTTCCACAGGTCGGAGACCGAGGCCACCACCGGAAAATCATCATCGGCGCAGAACACCTTGACCCGCACACGCTGATTCAGACTGACGGACAACAGGTGCGAGACCACGCAATAGCGGGGGCCTTCACGCACGGCATCGGCATATGCCGAATAGTCCACGCCACACAAATCGATCAGTTGCTCAAAGCGGCAACCTTCAGCGTCACGCAACACGCGCATGGATTCGAGGTAATCAGCCGCATCAACGACCAAGGTGACCTCATCCAACGCCACCGTGATCTGACGCACCATCACCCCCAGGGCGGCGGCAATATTGTCTTTGAGTTTTTCAGGCCGAATGGCAACAGCGGTCATCATCAACCCTTCAGACACGAGCAATGGTGTTGGTACGGCGAATCTTCTGCTGCAGCTGGATGATCCCATAGATCAACGCCTCCGCCGTGGGCGGGCAACCTGGCACGTAGACATCCACCGGAACAATGCGATCGCAACCACGCACTACGGAGTAGCTGTAGTGGTAGTAACCGCCGCCGTTGGCACACGAGCCCATCGACAACACCCAACGCGGCTCGGACATCTGGTCGTACACCTTGCGCAACGCAGGCGCCATCTTGTTGCACAGCGTGCCGGCCACAATCATGAGGTCAGACTGGCGCGGGCTCGCGCGGAACACTTCCGCCCCAAAACGACCGATGTCGTAACGCGCCGCCGCAGCATGCATCATTTCGACGGCACAGCAAGCCAAGCCGAATGTCATCGGCCACAGAGAGCCGGTCTTGGCCCAATTCACCACCGAGTCGTAACTCGTGGTGATGAAGCCTTCCTTCATCACGCCTTCAATCATTGCATCATCCTTGTTGAGGCTCGCTCATTCCCAATCCAGGGCACCCTTTTTCCACTCGTAGGCAAAACCCACAACCAGAATGGCCAGGAAAATAACGACCGCCACGAAACCAGCGATCCCCACCTCATGCAGCGTCACCGCCCACGGGAAGAGGAATGCAATTTCGAGATCGAACAGAATGAAGAGAATGGCCACAAGGTAGTAGCGCACATCAAACTTCATGCGCGCATCCTCGAAGGCTTCAAAGCCACATTCGTAGGGAGAGTTCTTCGCGGCATCCGGGCGGTTGGGGCCCAGTATGTAGCCGAGTACAAGGGGGACAACGCCTACGGCGATGCCGACCAAGATGAACAAAAGGACGGGGAGGTACTGATCGAGGTTCATCTTGAGGATGTGCTCACCGCTGTGGCCTTGCCCGTCAGGACCCGAGCCGGGTCATGCAGGCAGGCCTTTGTTTTGGTGCCGTCGGCGAGACTCGAACTCGCACAGCTTTCGCCACTACCCCCTCAAGATAGCGTGTCTACCAATTTCACCACGACGGCTGATTTTTGCATCTGGATGGCATGAGGAACCTTGCGGTTTTGGCTTTCCAGACAATCCAGAATTCTACTCCGGAAAAACCCTGCTTCGGCTTACGGAGCCCAATTTAGTGCAGATTATTTGGTGGGGATCTGCGCTGCACCCGAGGCGGGCACGGCAGGAGCCACAGCAGCATCCGAAGCCGACAACGAAGGCGCACCTGCAGGCACTGCAGCAGCGGGATTTTCCAGCACGCTACCCGAACTGGCAGGACGCGCATTGCCGAAATAGGCCAGTGCCAGCGTTGCCACAAAAAACACCGCAGCCAGCACCGCCGTAGTGCGCGACAAGAAGTTGGCGCTACCGCTGGCACCAAACAGGCTTCCGGAACTGCCACTGCCAAACGCTGCGCCCATATCGGCACCCTTGCCATGCTGGATCAGGATCAGGCCAATCATCCCCAAGGCCGTCAGCATCTGCACAGCCAACACCACATTCACGATCACGTTCATTCTCTGTTCACTCCTGATTGAATAGTTTGAAGGGCAGCCTCACCGGGCGGCCGCAATGATTTGAAGGAAATCGGGCGCTTTCAGCGAGGCACCGCCAACAAGGCCGCCATCGATATCCGGCTGGGACAGCAACTGGGCGGCATTGGCCGCATTCATGCTGCCGCCGTACAGCAGGCGGATTCGATCCGCATGCTCGCTGGCCGCAGACAGCTGTGCCCGCAGCACTGCATGCACTGCCTGCGCCTGCTCAGGCGACGCCGTGCGGCCCGTGCCAATGGCCCAGACCGGTTCGTAAGCCACCACCACTTCGCTGATGCAGTGACCATTGAGGTGGATCACAGCCGCCAATTGACGCTTGACCACAACCTCGGTCTGCCCAGCTTCGCGCTCCTGAAGAGTCTCGCCCACGCAGACGATAGGCGTGATACCTGCCGCCAGTGCGCGCTGCGCTTTCTCGGCGACCACCACGTCGGTTTCACCATGGTATTGGCGGCGCTCTGAATGCCCCACGAGCGCGTACCGCACACCAAAGTCTTTCAACATGGCGGCCGACACCTCTCCGGTGTAGGCACCTGCTTCGTGCTGCGATACATCCTGGGCAGCCACCGCCACCAAAGACCCCAACGCAGCAGCCTGCACCTGCGCCAGATAGGGCGCCGGCACCGCAACGGCCACGTCACAAACCGCGTCAGCCAGCCCCGCCAAGATGCCTTTCAGCAAAGCATCGTTGGCAGCCAGACTGCCGTTCATCTTCCAGTTGCCTGCGATGAGTTTTCTCTTGTTTTTCATGATCACCACGTCAAAACAATCTTGCCAATGTGCTGATTTGACTCCATCAGCGCGTGGGCCTTAGCAGCCTCTGTCGCCGCAAATGTGCTGTGAATGACGGGCCGCACACGCCCCGCCACCAGCAGAGGCCACACATGCTCGCGCAATGCACGCGCAATCGCCCCCTTGAATGCCACAGAACGCGGACGCAAGGTGGAGCCAGTAATGGTCAGCCGGCGGCGCAGCACCAAACCCGCATTGAAGTCGCTCTTGATGCCACCCTGCACCGCAATGATGACAATGCGGCCGTCCTCAGCCAGGCACTGCACCTCGCGCGCCACGTAGTCACCTGCCACCATGTCCAGCACCACATCCACGCCTTTGCCCTGCGTAATGCGATTGGCTTCTGCCACAAAATCCTGCGTCTTGTAGTTGATGGCCTCGTGGGCCCCCAGCTGCAGGCATGCCGCACACTTTTCGTCGCTACCTGCAGTTGCAATGACCGTTGCGCCAAAGGCCCGCGCCAATTGAACAGCCGTCACACCAATACCACTGGTACCGCCTTGCACCAGCAAGCTTTCACCCGCCTGCAGATACCCCCGGTCGAACACATTGCTCCACACGGTGAAAAACGTCTCGGGCAGTGATGCAGCCTCAACATCGCTAAAGCCATCAGGCACCGGCAGGCACTGCACCACAGGCGCCACGCACCATTGGGCATAACCACCACCCGCCACCAGCGCACAGACGCGGTCACCCACCCGGATACCCGCCTCGGCCATGGCTGCGGCATCCCCCGACTCCACCACTCCCGCGACTTCCAGGCCCGGCAGGTCAGACGTGCCAGACGGAGGGGCATAGTGCCCCATCCGCTGGAGCACATCGGGGCGATTGATACCGCTGGCAGCCACACGGATCAGCAGCTC
Organism: Acidovorax sp. LjRoot38; assembly: GCF_964252975.1. Taxonomy (NCBI): domain Bacteria; kingdom Pseudomonadati; phylum Pseudomonadota; class Betaproteobacteria; order Burkholderiales; family Comamonadaceae; genus Acidovorax; species Acidovorax sp. LjRoot38. The sequence goes on from NZ_CAXUPT020000003.1 coordinate 233,675, forward strand.
ACCGGCACCCGCCTGCGGCACGGGGCGTTCACCCAGGCGCAGTACCTCGGGACCGCCAAAGGAAGTGATCTCGACAGCACGCATATTGCGATTCATGGGACGGTTAATTTTTGAGTGATTCTGGCTGCCAGCGCTTTATTCACAAGCGCAAGCAGCTACAAATCAATAGCAAAAAATCCGATCAGCCGACGATCTGCCCGGAACCGCTGTCCGAGGGCAAGGACTGTTGCTGTTGCTGTTGCTGTTGCTGTTGCTGTTGCTGTTGCTGTTGATCCGCGGGCTGGCGGCCCCCATCACGACCGTGGTCGCGGCGTGGTTCGCGGTCGCCGCGCTCTGCTGGAGCAGGACGGTCGCTGCCGCCGGCAGGACGATCGGCCAGCACCTTCATCGACAGCTTGACGCGGCCCTTCTCGTCGGTTTCCATGACCTTGACCTTCACGATCTGGCCTTCGGTCAGGTAATCGCCCACGCGTTCAACGCGCTCGTGGGCAATCTGACTGATGTGCAGCAGACCATCCTTGCCGGGCAGCAGATTGATCAGTGCGCCGAAGTCCAGGATCTTGGTCACAGGGCCTTCGTAGATCTTGCCAATTTCAACTTCGGCCGTGATCTGCTCAATGCGCTTCTTGGCCTCGTCGGCCTTGGCTGCGTCAGCGGCGGCGATGGTGATGGTGCCGTCTTCCTCGATGTTGATCTGGCAGCCGGTTTCTTCGGTCAGCGCACGGATCACCGCGCCGCCCTTGCCGATCACGTCACGGATCTTCTCGGGGTTGATCTTCATCGTGTAAAGCTTGGGCGCAAAGTTCGACACCTCGGTCTTGGCTTCACCCATGGCCTCTTGCATCTTGCCCAGGATGTGCATGCGCGCTTCCTTGGCCTGGGCCAGGGCGACCTGCATGATCTCCTTGGTGATGCCCTGGATCTTGATGTCCATCTGCAGCGCAGTAATACCAGCCGTGGTACCCGCCACCTTGAAGTCCATGTCACCCAGATGATCTTCATCACCCAGAATGTCGGTCAACACGGCAAAACGGTTGGCATCCTTGATCAGGCCCATGGCGATACCCGCCACATGCGCCTTCATCGGAACGCCCGCGTCCATCAGCGACAGGCAGCCACCGCAGACCGAGGCCATCGACGACGAGCCGTTGGATTCGGTGATTTCGGACACCACGCGCATGGTGTAGGGGAATTCTTCCTTCGTCGGCAACACGGCAATCAGAGCGCGCTTGGCCAGACGGCCGTGGCCGATTTCGCGGCGCTTGGTCGAACCCATGCGACCCACTTCACCGGTGGCAAAGGGAGGCATGTTGTAGTGCATCATGAAGCGGTCTTCATACTCGCCAGCCAGCGCATCAATGCGCTGAGCGTCGCGCTCGGTGCCCAGCGTGGTCACCACCAGCGCTTGGGTTTCGCCACGCGTGAAGAGCGACGAGCCATGGGCGCGGGGCAGTACGCTGCCACGGATTTCGATAGGGCGCACGGTGCGCGTGTCGCGGCCATCGATGCGGGGCTCGCCGGCTAGGATCTGGCTGCGCACGATGCCAGCTTCGATATCGAACAGCATGCCTTCAACCTTGACAGCGTCGAACTCGACACCCTCAGCCTTCAAGGCTGCCATCACGGCCGCATAAGCTTCGCGGCAAGCCTGCGTGCGGGCTTGCTTGTTGCGGATCTGGTAGGCAGCGCGCAGCTTGTCGTCGGCCAGGGCCACCACTTTGGCGATCAGGGTTTCGTCCTTGGCAGGGGCTTCCCACTGCCATACGGGCTTGCCAGCATCGCGCACCAGTTCGTGGATGGCGTTGATGGCCACATTGCCTTGCTCGTGGCCAAACACCACAGCGCCGAGCATTATTTCTTCGGACAGTTGTTGCGCTTCGGATTCCACCATCAGCACGGCGGCCTCGGTACCTGCCACCACCAGATCCATCTGCGAGTTCTTGCGCGCAGTCTGACCAGGGTTGAGCACGTATTCGCCGTTGATGTAGCCCACGCGTGCGGCGCCGATAGGACCGTTGAACGGGATGCCAGAGATGGCCAGGGCTGCACTGGTAGCGATCAGGGCTGCGATGTCAGCGTCCACCTCTGGGTTCAGCGACACCGTGTGGATCACCACATGCACTTCGTTGAAGAAACCTTCGGGGAACAGCGGGCGGATCGGACGGTCGATCAGACGGCTGGTCAGGGTTTCGTGCTCGCTGGGCTTGGCTTCGCGCTTGAAGAAGCTGCCAGGGATCTTGCCTGCAGCGTAGGTCTTCTCGATGTAGTCCACCGTCAGAGGGAAGAAGTCCTGTCCTGGCTTGGCACCCTTGGATGCCACCACGGTGGCCAGCACCACGGTGTCATCAATGTTCACCAGCACAGCGCCGGAGGCTTGGCGGGCGATCTCACCCGTTTCCATGATGACGGTCTTGTCACCCCACTGGAAGGTCTTGGTGATTTTGTTGAAAATGCTCATGTTCAGCTCCTGTTTTAATAGCTGGTAGCGCTCTACCAGATTGGCTTGGAGAGCAATTCAGAACACGATGCCATTCCAGGGAACCTGCACACCAACCCATGGCGGCAACTTCATTGGAATGACACAGCTTCGCTCTGTTTTGCGACTCCGAAGTAAAAAACGCCTGAGCTAGCGGACTAACCCAGGCGTTTTCGCATGCGATTGCAATTACTTGCGCAGACCCAGCTTGGCGATCAGCGCGGTGTAACGGTCAGCGTCCTTGGCCTTCAGGTAGTCCAGCAGCTTGCGACGACGGCTCACCATGCGCAGCAGGCCACGGCGACCATGGTGGTCCTTGGCATGCGTCTTGAAGTGGGGGGTCAGTTCGTTGATGCGGGCGGTCAGCAGGGCCACCTGCACTTCTGGGCTACCGGTGTCATTGGCAGCACGGGCGTTCGCCTTGACGACTTCGGCCTTGATAGAGGATGCGATCATTGTTTTTCCTTGATAAGGCCCGCAAAGGAAGCTGGGCCGTGGTTTTTACTTGCGCCAGCGGCTGGAACGGCTGCAGGCGTGCGTCTTGCACCATGCAAAACCTCGTGATTATAGCCTTGGCAAGAATTTAACCTTGCCAAGCACCATGCGATCTAGAACACTCGCGCTAAACCGCACCTCCGATCCACACTGTAAGCCTCCCATGACACAAGCCAACGCAACATCGGCGCGCAGACTCGCAAGCCTTTCACCCCGAAGCGGATTTCCCACACTTTCCACCGTCGCATTCGCGTTGTTCTTGCTGACCAACCCAGAAGTCACACTTGCGAAAGGCACCTCCGACAGCAAAACGGCCTCAGCGAGCAATCCTGCAAAAAAGAAAGGCGTGAGCAAAGTGACCTACCAACGAAGCACCTCCGAAGAAACACGCACCGAACGTGATCGGAGGATGTATCGAGAGTGCAAAGGTTTACACAATGCAGGGGCGTGCAGAGGCTACACGCAATAGTCGCAAACCACAGGGCGTGGCCCTGGGCGAGCCGCTCATCACTACGCGGGCGCCACTCATCAAGCACACACACGCAGCGTCAGAACTATCCAAATAGCATTCGCCCATGCAGAACATGCAATCTCTATCTCGCTTACGGCGGAGTATCCGCAAGCCGAGCACCCCACGGGCACCCCATGGGTTCACCGTCATTGAGCTGATGGTGGTCGTTTCCATCTTGGCCCTTCTCGCGGCACTGGCCCTCCCCAGTTTCACACCGCTGATAGAGCGCTGGCGCGTGCAGCAGGCGGTGAAGGGGCTTGAATCCACCCTTTACTACGCACGCGCAGAAGCCATCAAACGGGGCGGCACCGTCACAGTCCACAAGCACCCCACTGGCACCGGTGGCTGCCTGCTCGCTCCTGGCAACGCAAATTGGGATTGCGGCTGGTTTGTTTTTACCGACACCAACAGCAATGGAGCATTAGATGCAGGTGAAGAAGTTTTGCAAAGCTTCCCTACTCCGCCGAACATTGACGTGACGCGCGTCGGCGGTGCTGCAAGCATCGAATTTGACCGCTGGGGCCGGGTGTCAGGCCCATTTGTCGGTTTCAGCCTGGTCCCTCACAATAAAAACATCTCTGACTCGGCCGCTCGCGGCCTGTGCATGAGCTCCGGGGGACGCATCAGAACCATTAAATCCGAAGATATGCCATGCACGTCCGGCTAAAGACTATGCAGCACACTGCTCATCCTAATCAGCGAGGCATCACGCTGATCGAATCCCTGGTCGCCATCGTTGTTGCCGCATTGGGCATTCTGGGCGTTCTGGGTGTACAGATGCGTACCCTTAGTGACACCCAAACCAGCGTGCACCGTGCACAGGCCATTCGCCTGATTGAAGATCTGAGCGAGCGCATGAAGACCCACCCCAATGCCTTGGTGAGCATTGACAGCTACACCGTTGACTGGCGCCCAGGCCCAGCGCCAACCCCTCAGGCTTCCAAACTCTGCGAAGGCGCCACCAATTGCACCCATGCAGAGTTTGCCGCTTATGACCTGCGCGAATGGAAACGCACTCTTGAGCGCACTCTTCCTTTGGGAGACGCCAGCGTCTTTTTTGCTCCGGCCGAAACGACCGCCGGTAGCCGCCGCCAGTTGGGCGTGATGATCCGCTGGCGTGAGAACGAGCGCAGTACCGACAACTCTTACCTCGCAGATTTGCTGACAACGGCAACCAACCTGGGTGGAGATGCTGGGATGCCGACCTGCAACGTCAGCCCCACATCCACCCCCAGGTACACCTGCCACCTCCAATACATACCCGTCAGCAGTCGCTGCGCTCCTTACTTTGCCGATGTCACCGTGCAGTACTTCTGCCCAGGCCCCAAATCCTGACAACGTTTGACTTCACCCGCTCCTCTCTTTTTATCAGGCAAGCTCGGCATGAAATATTCCACTTCGAGGCCAAACACACAGCGTGGCGTGACGCTGCTCGAACTGCTGGTCGGCATCACGATTGGCCTGCTCACGATCGCCGTGGCGATGGGCGCACTGATGGTGTCACGCGGCGTTACGGGCAGCGTGAGTGATGTCAGCGACCTGCAGCAGCAAGCCTCGTATGCTTTCCGCGTGATTGGCTCGCAATTGAGACAGTCAGGCTCCATCAAACTCAAAATGTCGGCGACCAAGTTGGAAACTGACACCACCCCCCCTTTGGTTGCAGAACCAGTGGCATTTGAAACCGACTTTACCGACGGGACCAACACATTCACCTTGGCAACCGATACCCTGAGTGGGCTGGACTCCCCTGGGGCCAGCGAATACAAGCTCACCACCGGTTACCGCAACTACACAGAGACTGTATATCTCGCCAAAGATCCAGCCAATCCGCTGGATCCAGAATCCGTGCTACGCAACTGCCTGGCAGGCAAGGGCACTCCCACACTCATCCAAAGTCAATTTGTGTTGAATGTTGCAGCCAATGAACTCCGCTGCAACGGCCCTACCGTGACCGGAAATGACATCCAGCCTATTGTCCGCAATGTCGCCAACTTCCAGGTCCGCTACCTGATGCAAACGGCAGCTGGCACAGGCAACCCCAACCTGCGCTATGTAGACGCCGCCACAGTAGGCGCTCCAGGCACCCCCGGCTGGGCCCAGGTTTTCGCGGTGGAAGTCTGTCTAGTGCTCTTTGGCAACGAAAAGCTCAGTCTACCTGCAGGCAGCACCTACACAGACTGCGATGGCGCCACGGCAATTGACCTGAACACGCTCGCAGAACCCCGGAACCGGCGCGTGCACTTGGTGTTCCGCAACGTCTACCAACTGCGCAGCCAAGGGCTGGCAGGCTAATCCACACACGGCACTGCCATGCAACGCTTGTCCCTACCTCTCTCCCTCCCCCCGCAACAGCGGCGCCAAAGCGGGGTCGCACTGTTTGTTGTGATTGTTTTTGTCATGCTCTCGATGCTGCTGGCACTGTGGGCGTCACGCACTTCGGTGTTCAACGAAATGGTGGTTGGCAACGACGCCGATTACCAGCGTGCTTTTGAAGCGGCCCAGGCACTGATACAAGACGCTGAACTCGACATACGCGGCGAAAAGGCCGATGGCAGTGACTGCAGGATTCCAACCGCCACGGCCTGCCGCGGAGGCCAGTCCGCTGTTGCACAAATCCCATTAGAAGCCAAGGAAGCTGCTGCATTGTGGGCAGACTTGGAAAATATCACCACAGGCCCACGCTGCCTGAACGCTCTTTGCCTGAAACGGACAGGAAGACAGGATTTTTGGAACAACGTCAGCGATAAAACAGACCCCCTTGTCGATTTCACGCTGGCTGAAATGGCGGTTGACACTGTGGGTGCGCGCTACGGTCAATACAGCGGCGCACAGCTAAGTAGCGACGAAAATGAGCCCAAAGGCAATCCCATTTTGCGAGATCGTTCCGCAAACAACCGGGGCGGGTGGTACTGGATAGAGATATTGCCTTACGACCCGAACGCAGACAAATCAGCGTTGATTGCAGGCGGCGCCAATCACCTGCCGCTGAATATGAAACCCAACGTCGTATACCGCATTACCGCTATTGCGTATGGGCGCAAGGTAAGACGCGTAGCAGGTGTGGACGTGCCGATTACCCAAGCGGTGCTGCAACAAACCTACGCCCGCCAGAAGCTCAAAGACTGATTTTTACTCAAAAATGATAGCTTTTCACGCTTGATACACAAGCATCAAAAGCCAATTCATCCCCTATTCGAACAGGAGCACACCATGCCCCACGCCATTCGTAACCGCACACATTTTAAAAAAACCCTGATTGCCATGGCCGTCGGTGCAGCACTGGCACCGCACGCTAGCTGGGCGCTGGATTTTGCACAGTCGCCACCCGGCACGGTAGAGCCCTATGTGGCACCCAATGTGATTATTTCCGTGGACGATTCGGGGAGTATGGATTTTCGGCTTGATCAGGAAAATGCAACAGGCGCAACAAACAATACCGTGCCGACCGTTGCAGCCCCCACCGCAGACGATCCGAATAGGAAAATTTGGCGCACGACAGACCGACGCATGAACGTATTGAAATATGCGCTCAAAGAGGTCTTCAACGACACTTCCCTATTGCCTGAGGGAAAAATTCGCTTGGCGTGGCAGGCGATGAACGCAAACAATGGCACTCCAGGAACACTTAATACCGGGACGACAGCACAGTCCAACACCAACTCCATGAAGGTGCTAGATTCCACCCATCGGAGTAATTTTCTCAGTTTTGTGAACAACCTGAGGCCTGGAAGCAGCACGCCATCTCACAGAATGTTCAAGAACGCTGACGAATATATGAGGCTTGGGCTGCATCAGAACGGCCCCTGGGCCTCGAAGCCAGGAACAACTGGAGCCCCCTACCTTGGCTGCCGTCGCAATTACCACCTTTTTATGACCGATGGCCGATGGAACGGCGCCGTATCCGGGGGATCCCAAGATAGCCGTAACGTCAACAAGACCCTGCCTGATGGCACGGTTTACGGCAGTACCAGCGCAGCGGCTAGACCACCCAACCAGCTCTATCACGACACCTTCAGCGACACCTTGGCCGATTGGGCGTTTAAGAGTTGGGCAGACCGCCTTCAACCAGCAGCTAGCCTCACAGGCTCTGTAACCCCCATCGCTGAATACGACCAAGCCCCTGCGACGGAAACAATCGGCGGTGTAGCCCTGCCTAAATACTGGAACCCAAAGTACAACCCTGCCAGTTGGGCTCACATGGTGTCTTACACCATTGGCTTTAGTTCCATGGCATACACATGGCCAGGCGCACCAACCATCACGCGCCCCACAACAATGGTTCCTTTTGGGTATGACGGCAGCTTTCCTAATTTGGTGAATGGCACACAAACGTGGCCTCAATTGGATAACGAAAACAAGCGTTCATTGGACTTGTGGCACGCTGCACTCAACGGGCGCGGTAGATTCTTTGCGGTGGAACAGGGCGAAGACCTGGAAAAAGCCTTCCGCATGATCATCCAGCAGATCAATACCCAGAACGAGCCCGACCGGGGGTCCACCGCCACCAGCGGAAGCAATGCCTCACGCAACGATGTGGGCAAGTATGTAGCCAACTATGTCCCCAAGGAAGGCTGGAGAGGCTGGGTTGAAGCAGAGACCGTCAAGACGGATGGCACCACGGTGCCTGCTGTAGGCTGGGCAGGGAAAACAACCGCTGACTTGCTTGATGCAGGAGGTTTCGATGTAGGTGCGCGGCTGATTTTGACTTGGAATGACAAGAACCAGCATGGAACCCCGTTCAAATGGACAACTGACGAGACCAATCTCAGCACCGCGCAAAAGAACTTTCTCAACTTGAAGAGCGATGGCACGAGCGATGCCCTGGGCCAGGATCGATTGAACTACGTGCGTGGGGACCGTTCCAAAGAAGGCACAGAAAGCCCGCCTGATTATCCTGCCGCAAAGCCCTTCCGTGAAAGAAAGTCTCGCCAAGGCAGCATCGTGAATTCCGAGGTGTGGTACGTCGGCGCACCCTCCAGTAACTACGTGTGGAAAGGCTACGCCGCATTTACCCGATCGAATAAAAATCGCCTGCCCATGATCTATGTGGGTGGAAACGATGGCATGCTGCATGGTTTTTCCGCCAATGACGGCACAGAGAAGCTGGCCTACGTGCCACGGGGCGTCATTCCAGCGGTGGGCCGTTTGACAGATCCGGCTTTTAACCAGAATCATCGTTATTACGTCGATGGTTCTGCCATGAGCGGTGATGTGGATGTCAATGGGGGCAAAGACCCTAGCGATCCCGATTATGGAATCTATGCTCCTGATTGGCGCACCATGCTCGTAGGCACGTTGGGCGCCGGTGGCAAAGGTTACTTTGTGCTGGACATCACGAGTCCGGGCACTACAGCGCCAGCCCCAGGCAACTTTACAGAGGGCAACGCCCAGCAACTGGTGTTGATGGACAAAACCCGACATGCCAGCGAGTCCGTGGCCACCGTGGCGGTTTGTGAAGATGCAGGGGTCACTCCCGTGGCAAACAAGGAAGCTTGCTTGGCGGCAGCCGACATGGGCCACATATTCGCCAAGCCTGTGATTGACGACACCAACCCCCAACGCACCACACAGATTGTGCGGATGAACAATAACCGCTGGGCTGCGGTGATGGGCAATGGCTACAACAGCAAGAGCGAGCGCCCTGTGCTGCTGGTGCAATATCTGGATGGCGACAAGAAACTGCTGCGACTGGTAGCGACAGGCACAACTGCAACAGGCAGCCACACCAACACAACCGACAACGGCCTCTCGGCGCCACGTCTGGTGGACATCAACAGTGATGGCCGCCCTGACGTTGTCTATGCCGGCGACCTCAAAGGCAATGTGTGGAAGTTTCTCATTGCAGACAGTGATGAGAACAACTGGGGCGTTGCACGCTGGGGCAGTTCGGCAGGTACCACCACAAACCATGCCACCAACGGGGTTCCACTTTTCACCGCCAAGGGTGGTACAGAGGGCTCCCCCAATTCGCGTACGCTGGCACAGTCCATCACCGCAGTACCTACGGTGCGCGCAAATGATCGCAAGAAGGAGATCGACATTGGCGGTGGCAAGAAGAAAACTGTGCCCGTTGGCGGCATGATGGTGGCTTTTGGGACGGGGCGTAACATTGCCACGGATGACCCCCAGAATGCGAACAAGCAAAGCTTGTACTCCGTGCTGGACAACACAAGCTACAAGCTGGTAGGAGCCAAGAAAGACCGCATCGCAGTATGTGCATCCACTTCTGACACAGCGTGTGACGAGCTGGTGAAGTCGACGGACGATCTGCCGACTTCGGTGACACAGGCAAATTTGGTACAGCGCCAAATTCCGGTTACCTCGGTCTTTACACGCGATGGACACCAGTTCTGGACCATTGATGCGTCCACCACGCTGGACTGGACTACCAATAAAGGTTGGTACATGGATCTGCCTGAGACACGTGAACGTTTACTCAAACCCATGGAGTTTTACGACAGCAGCAATATGCTGGCCGTGTTTTCGCAAGTCCCCGCCAAGGGATCCCTGCTGGACCCCAGCGTGGAGGCCTGTGAAGCAGGTTCTGTGGACAAGGAACGTCAGTTTTTTACCCTGATCAATATCATGGACGGCAAGCGTCCCAGTGTGCAGATCATGGACACGAACGGCGACGGGAAGTACAACCTGACCTCCGACATGGGGGCTTCGCGTGTGTCGATTACCGCAGGCTCTCAAACAATGATTCAACGCGGGAGCATCATCCGTCTCACAGGCAAAAAGGCGGACGGTACCGACGACAACCTAGACAACCAAACGTTCCCAGAGCAAAGCATGCGCCCCAGCTGGCGGCAACTGCGTTAAGCTCAATCTCAATCAAGAGCAGTTTTTTATGAAACATCATCATCGGGGATTTACGCTCATCGAGATCATGATCGTGGTGGCGATCACTGGCATCCTCGCGGCCGTCGCTATCCCGAGCTACGCCGAATACATCCGGCGCGGACACCGCGCCGATGCAAGGGCAGGGCTGCTGCAGGCCCAACAGTGGCTGGAGCGCGCGTCTACGGCTACGGGCACCTACCCTACCGCGCTTCCCGCCAACCTGACGTGGGCCGCTGATCAGACCAAGCGCTACACCATCGCCATTGGTGGCCCTGCCACGACGTCGTCATTCACACTGACGGCAACACCTAAGGCTGGTACTCCCCAGGCAGGCGACAAGTGCGGCAACTACACATTGACCCACACAGGGATACGAGGTGCCAACGGGAAAATCCAAACCGACGCTGGCTTCGACGCCACTTGCTGGAACAAATAGCCGCTGAGCTACCATCCTGGGCGCCATGATTCATAAAGCGCCCCCCCATATCCACCAAGCGCTTGGGCTCGCCACCCAAGCGCTTTTTGTTTCCAACCCCAACCCTCGTGTTGGCTGCGTGCTTGTCTCTCCAAGCGGCGAAGTGATAGGCCAAGGGTTCACGCAGCATGCGGGTGGGCCACACGCTGAAGTCATGGCCCTGCGCGACGCCAGCGGCAAGGGGTTCGGCACGTCAGGCGCCACAGCCTATGTGACGCTGGAGCCCTGTTCCCACCATGGGCGAACTGGCCCCTGCTGCGATGCACTAATCCAAGCGGGTGTTGCCAAAGTGGTGGCCTCGTTGGCGGACCCAAACCCTTTGGTGGGCGGGCGCGGGTTTGACCGGCTGCGTGCGGCAGGGGTGGAGGTCGTGGTCGGCCCGGGGGCTGAAGAATCCCGAGAACTCAACATTGGTTTTTTCAGCCGCATGATCCGAGGTACACCCTGGGTGCGGCTGAAAGTTGCAAGCTCGCTGGATGGCACTACGGCCCTGAACAATGGCGCCAGCCAGTGGATCACGTCCCGCGCTGCGCGGGCGGATGGACACGCGTGGAGGGCCAGGGCGTGTGCTGTATTGACGGGCATTGGCACCGTGCTGGATGACAACCCCCGGCTTGACGTCCGCGAAGTGCCTACGCCACGCCAGCCCCATGTGGTGGTGGTAGACAGCCAGTTGCAGTTGCCGACCGACGCCAATCTGCTGATGAAAGGGCGCGATTGTTATGTCTACACGGCCTCCGAAAACGAAACCAAGAAGGCCGCCTTGCAAGCCTGTGGGGCCACGGTGATCTACCTGCCCAATGCGAACGGCAAGGTCGATCTTTCGGCAATGCTTCAGGACCTGGGCCAGCGGGGCATCAACGAGTTGCATGTGGAGGCCGGGCACAAGCTCAATGGTTCTCTGGTCCGAGAAGGCCTGGTCGATGAGCTGTTGTTGTACCTGGCACCACGGCTTTTGGGTGCGGGACGGGGAATTGCAGACTTTGGCCCGTTGACGGCCTTGGCCGATGGGCTGGCGCTGGAATTCAAGTCCGTAGAGACCTTGGGCGCGGACTTGCGCGTTGTGGCACGGGTGCAGGGACGCGACAGTTTCTAACACCTCCACCCTGCCCGCAGGCACGGGCTTCGCAGTGCGGATGGTGAAAGACAAACGGGTGAGGCGAGGCTGAACAGCAGCAGGTGGACTCTCACAGCGTATCCCAGTGGGAATGCCTGCAAAACAATGCTCTGCACCATCGCGCCATAGGCACTCATCTGCGCAGCACGAAGATATGCCAGATAGCTACCGTCACCCAGCTCAACCACCTGTCCCGGCAAATCCCATTGCCCCCGCCCCTCCACATCACACCAAAACAGTGCAAAACAACGCACCATTCTTTGGCGCGATTTTTGCTTCAACTTGGTGCAAATCTGGTAGCCAGGCTCGAAACGCACCAGAACAGATCAACCAATCGCGCGAGGACGTTATGGAAGCACTCAAACAGGGCACTGATGCCCTGTTCATTCTTCTGGGGGCCATCATGGTGCTGGCCATGCATGCAGGGTTTGCCTTTCTGGAACTGGGCACGGTTCGCAAAAAGAACCAGGTGAATGCGCTGGTCAAGATCCTGGTGGACTTTTCGGTGTCCACCGTGGTGTATTTTGTGGTGGGCTACAGCGTGGCCTACGGCACGCATTTCTTTGTGAGTGCGGAATCGCTGGCGCAGCAGAACGGCTACGCATTGGTCAAGTTCTTCTTCCTGCTCACTTTTGCGGCTGCCATTCCGGCGATTGTGTCGGGCGGGATCGCGGAGCGGGCCAAGTTCTGGCCCCAGCTGATGGCCACGGCGGTCATTGTGGGGTTTGTCTATCCGTTCTTTGAAGGCATTGCCTGGAACCAGCACTTCGGGGTGCAGGCCTGGATCAAGGGACTGACGGGCGAAGAGTTCCACGACTTTGCGGGCTCCATCGTCGTGCATGCCATTGGCGGGTGGATCGCCCTGCCGGCCGTGATCCTGCTGGGCTCGCGCGCCAACCGCTACCGCAAGGACGGGGCCATCTCTGCACATCCGCCTTCCAACATCCCGTTTTTGGCGCTGGGCGCCTGGGTGCTGGTGGTGGGATGGTTCGGCTTCAATGTGATGAGCGCACAGACCGTGGACAAGCTCTCCGGCCTAGTGGCCGTGAACTCGCTGATGGCTATGGTGGGCGGCACGCTGGCGGCGTTGGTGCTGGGCAAGAACGACCCGGGCTTCGTGCACAACGGCCCGCTGGCCGGGCTGGTGGCTGTGTGCGCGGGCTCCGATCTGATGCACCCGCTGGGAGCGCTGGTGGTGGGTGCCGTGGCGGGAGCAATCTTTGTGGTGATGTTCACGCTCACCCAGAACCGCTGGAAGATCGATGACGTGCTCGGCGTGTGGCCGTTGCATGGCCTGTGCGGCACATGGGGCGGGCTGGCAGCAGGCATTTTCGGCAGCAAGGCGCTGGGTGGGCTCGGTGGTGTGAGCTTCTCGGCCCAGTTGATCGGCAGCACCCTGGGCGTGGCCTGGGCGCTGGTAGGTGGCCTGGTGGTGTATGGCATTCTCAAGAGCACGGTGGGCCTGCGGCTCACGCAGGAAGAGGAATTTGACGGGGCTGACCTGTCGATCCACAAGATCAGCGCCACGCCAGACCGCGAAGTGAGCTGGTAAGCCCGGCGAGGCGCTGAGAAGGCCACTGCCAACCTGGCAGCCGCTGTGGCGGAGTTGGCGCCGCGTCTGACAAGCGCGGCCACCGCCACACGGTCACAATCGCGCCATGCTTTTATCGACCCCTGCCATTCCAGCGTTTCTGGGCAACACGGCCCGCTACGGCTGGCTGGCGCTTTTGGCCGTCATCGTCGCAGGCGCAACCAGCGGCTGCGCCGGCCTGCCCAAGGACGTGGAGCGGCCGGTGTCGAGCGCCCTGGCCTCCCCCGCAGGGACGCCCCTGGGCCAACTCGTGGAGGAGCGCCGGGCATCGGCAGTCGGCCGCCACCCCTCGGGGTTCCTGCTGCTCAGCGGGCCACAGGCAGCCTACAGCAGCCGCTTGGCGCTGGTAGATGCCGCGCAGAAAACGCTGGACCTGCAGTACTACGCCATCCATGCCGACGCCAGCACCGAGCGCCTGCTGCTCAGTGTGGTGGCCGCAGCCCGGCGCGGCGTGCGTGTGCGGGTGTTGCTGGACGACTTTCACAGCGTGGGCCGGGATGCGCAGGTGATGCGCCTGGCCTTTGTACCCAACATCGAGATGCGCATGTTCAACCCGCTCACCGGGGCACGGGGCTCGCCGCTGGGGCGCATGTTCAGCGCGTTGAGCGACTTTTCGCGGGTGCAGCAGCGCATGCACAACAAGCTCTTCATCGCCGACAACGCCATGGGCGTCACCGGGGGCCGCAACCTGGGGGATGCCTATTTCGGCAATGCCGACTCCGGCAATTTTGTGGACCTGGACGTGCTGGCCGCAGGGCCTGTGGTGCAGGATCTCTCCCGCAGTTTCGACAGCTATTGGAACAACGAGCGCGCCTACCCCGTGCAATCGCTGGTCACGCGGGAGGAACTGGACATTCTGCGCGAGCGCATGCGCAACCCGGATGCCGTGCAGCGCGAGCGTATCGCAGGCCAGGGTGGCGCCCTGGCACCGGACAGCCAGCCCGTGCAAGACGGCCGGCGAACCACCGCCGCCCAGCGTGCGCGCATCTGGGACTACCAGCCCATGGACCTGGCGCAAGCGCAGTTCACCTGGGCCCCGGCAGCGGTGCTGGTGGACAAGCCTGCCAAGATTCCGCCCGATGGCACCTCCCTGGCCGCGCTGCCTGAAAAGCCCCCGGCCCGGGCCACCCCCCTCGCCGTCGTGTCGCGGGGCGCTGCGCGTGCGCCAGCTAAGGCCCCCACCGAAGCCCTGGCCGTTGCTGCCGGGGCTGCTGCCCCCCCCGAATCGTCAGCGCCCAATCCCACCAACGGCATCCCATCAGCCCCTGCAGCAGGGTCTACCCCCGACCCTGCAACTATTGATGCCCAGACCGATACCGTGGTGGATGGGCTGCTGCACCTCATGGGACAGGCGCGGCGCGATCTGCTCATCATTTCGCCCTACTTCGTGCCAGGGCCCGACATGAAGCAGGCCTTTGCAGCCGCACGCGCGCGGGGCGTTCGGGTGCGGGTGCTCACCAACTCGCTGGCCTCCAACGATGCGCCCATTGCCCACGCAGGCTATGCGCGCCACCGGCCCGATCTGCTGGCCATGGGCGTCGAGCTGTACGAAATGCGCAGCGAGCTCACGGGCGTGCTGCGCGGGGCACTGGGCTCCACGGGCAGCACGGGGGGGCGTGATGGTATCAGCGGTGCGGCCAGTTCTGTCGGCAGCTCACGCGCCATGCTGCACTCCAAGATTCTGATCATGGACGGCCGCCTGCTGGTGGTGGGTTCGATGAACCTGGACATCCGCTCGCAGCGGCAGAACACGGAGATCGCGCTGCTGATCCGCAGCAGCGACCTGTCACGCCGCGCCACCACGCAGATCGAAACGGCATTGCGCGAAGCCGCCTGGCATGTGCAGTTGCGCGATGGCGGCCAACTGGTGTGGCATGCCCCCGAGGGCAGCGGCCTGCCAGATGCCACCACCGAACCCGATGCCAGCGCGCCACTGCGGCTGATGCTGCAACTGCTGGGCCCGCTGGCGCCGGATCACCTGCTCTAGGGATGGCCTGCATAACTCCCTGCGGTCGGTGATAGCGCGGTCTCGGGCGGTCCGCTGCGTTGCTTTTCTTGCCAATAGCTGGGCTATTGGCTGCAAAAAGACGCCTTGCGGCCCATCCCGATCCGCACTACCACTGACTCGCGAGGGTTATGCAGGACATCCCTAGATCAACCCTAGGCTGGCTGCAATGCATCCACCCACGCGGTGATCGCCCGCTGGTCCGTCATCGTGCGCACGCGCTGGTAGGCGACCTCGGCCTCCGGAAAGCGCCTGCGCAGGAGGTTGAGCCATTGTTTGAGCCGCCCCGCCCGCTGGCGTGGCTCCAAGTCGTCACACACCAGTTGCCAGAAGGTCGCCAGGTGCGGCAGCATGTCGGCCCAGGCCACCGTGTCCGCGCCGGGCTGCCCCGCATCCGACGCGCGGATGGCCCGGGCCAGGCCGGGGTCAGCCACCATGCCGCGCCCGAGCATCAGCGCATCGCAGCCCGACACTTCGCGGCAGCGCTGGGCGTCGGCCACGGTCCAGATCTCGCCATTGGCCACCACGGGGATGCCGACCGCAGAGCGGATGGTGGGGATGTGCTCCCAATACGCTGGGGGCCGGTAGCCGTCGGCCTTGGTGCGGGCATGCACCACCAGTTCGGCAGCGCCGCCCGCCTGCATGGCCTGCGCACATTCGCGCATCAGACCGGTGTCGTTGAAGCCCAGGCGCATCTTGGCGGACACGGGCAAATGGGAGGGCACTGCGCGGCGCACAGCGGCCACCACGGTGGCGATGCGCTCGGGCTCCTGCAGCAGCGCCGCGCCCCCGCCGTGGCGGTTGACAACCTTGGCCGGGCAACCAAAGTTCAGGTCGATCCCCTCGGG
Source organism: Acidovorax sp. LjRoot38 (assembly GCF_964252975.1). Taxonomy (NCBI): domain Bacteria; kingdom Pseudomonadati; phylum Pseudomonadota; class Betaproteobacteria; order Burkholderiales; family Comamonadaceae; genus Acidovorax; species Acidovorax sp. LjRoot38. The sequence goes on from NZ_CAXUPT020000003.1 coordinate 250,036, forward strand.
CCCCAGGGCCGCCAGGCGTGCGGCGTTCTCAGCCATGCAGACGGGATCAGAGCCCAGCAGCTGCGCACGCACCGGCACACCGGCCAGCGTGCGGCTGCCGTTGTGCAACTCCGGCACGTAGCGCAGAAACACCTTGTCCGGCAGCAGCGTGCCGGTGATGCGGATGAACTCCGAGACGCAGCGGTCCACCCCGCCCACGCGGGTCAGCACATCACGCAGCACAAAATCCAGGAGCCCCTCCATGGGGGCAAGCAGCAAGGTCATCACGAGAAAGGCCACCGGGCCCAGCACCCCAGCACAGAGCGCGGCCCGCACACAGCCAAAATATGAATCAAAAAGGGCCCTAGCTCTTGATGGATAAGCGCAAGCAGCTATTAAATATATAGCAAATACTGCTTTTGCAGCCATGCTACGACCAGGGGCAGACCGCCATTGTGCGGCAGCGAGGTCATCACAGCGTCATGGCGGCTTGCTGCAATCACCGCCATTCACCCGTGAATGGAGAACCCCATGCTGCTACAAAAAACCGAAAAAGCCCGCCTGGAACTCTTGCCCGGCGTCCGCACCCTGAGCCTGCGGGAGCGTTCTCTGCTGCTCCTGGTGGATGGCAAACCGCTGTCCGACTTGCAGGCCATGTACAACGGCATCGGCGCGCAGATTGTCGACAACCTCATGCGCCAGGGTTACCTGGCCGGCCCGGCCGAGCTACCGCCGCCCTCCGCCGCGCAAACCGCTGCACACAACAAGCCATCCATCCAGCGCCCGGAGCCCGGCGATGCCCTGCGCTCGCTGGCCGGCGCACGCATGTACCTGTTCGACACCTGCGAGCGTCTGTTTGTGCGGCGCGACCCCGTGCTGGCGCAGCAGTTTCGCGAGGCGCTGCGCGCCGCCAAGGACCGCGCGAGCATGCTGGACGTGGGCGAAGCCATGTTTGAAGAAGTAGCGATGACCGCGGGGGCCGAACGTGCTGCCAGCCTGCGCGAAAGGTTCGAGCAGTTGCTGCCTTCTGCGCCTTCGGCCTCCGAGCCGTTTGATTCGACCCAACCCTCAGCACTGGCTTGAGGGGTAGGTTTTTTGAAACGTGTCTTGCGCAAACAGGGTTCAGGCAAGCGGTTCACCCCATGGCGAGGCGGCTGTTGCATCCCGACTTGCGAAGGTCCTGTGAAAATGACTCCGTGGTCAGGCTGCAGCCAGCCGCCACAACGAAGTGACCTCCGCCGCGCGGGCAGCGTGCAGGGCGTCACCCGCATCGGCCGCCTTGGCGTGGTGCGGTTTCACATCGTGCCGGCCACGCACCACCAGCCCCGCATCGGCAATCCATTCGAGCAGTTGCGTGCGTGGGCGCAGCCCCAGGTGTTCGGCCAAATCCGACAGGATCAGCCAGCCCTCGCCGCCAGGCTCCAGATGGTCGGACAAACCCGCCAGAAAGCCTTTGAGCATGCGGCTGCCTTCGTCGTACACCGCGTGCTCAATGGGCGAACTGGCCCGTGCGGGCACCCACGGGGGGTTGCACACCACCAGGGGCGCGCGGCCGGGCGGAAACAGGTCGGCCTGCAGCAGCTCAACCTGTGGCATGACACCGAGGCGCTGCAGGTTCTCCCGCGCGCAGGCCAGGGCGCGCGGGTCCTGGTCGGTGGCCACCACGCGCTGCACCCCACGGCGTGCCAGCACGGCAGACAGCACCCCCGTGCCCACACCAATGTCAAAGGCCAATGTCTTGCTAGGCAGAGCCGTGTCGGCCACCAGGCCCACGTATTCGCCGCGCACGGGCGAGAACACGCCGTAGTGCGGGTGGATGCGGTTGAGCGGTGGAGCGCCAAGCGCTGGCACTTCTACACCCTTTTTGCGCCATTCGTGCGCGCCCACCAGGCCCAGCAACTCACGCAGAGTGGCCACCGAGCGCTCGCCCGTGGCCGGGCCCCAGGCCTCGGTGCAGGCGTGGCGCCAATCGGGCGCACGGCGCAGGTCAATGCTGTAGTCGCCTTCGAGCGGGATAAGCACCGACGCCAGCACCCGCGCGCGCTGCGCCTGCGCCTGGCGGTGCAGGTGAAAGGCCTCGGCGGGGGTGGCGGCAGCAGCTTTTTCGGCGGCCTTGGCGGCGGACTTGCGGGGTTTGGCCGATTTGCCCGCCTTGCCGGACTTGGCATCGGCCCGGCGCATCAGCGCCTGCAGCAGCATGCGGGCGTTCTGGAAGTCGCCCTGCCACAGCAGACCCGTGCCTTCACAGGCCATGCGGTAGGCTGTGTCGGCGGCCAAGGTATCGTCGGCGGTGACAACCCGGCGCGGGGCCGGGGCACCACTCTCAGAGCGCCACTGGGCTTGTTGAATCTGGCCCTGGCGGCTCCATTCGATCATTGAGTGCCTTTGCGTGACTACGCGTTGATGGGGCGCTTCAGGCGCACTTCTTCGATCTTGACGCCCCCCACCACAGCCGTCTTGGCGGTGGAGAGTTCGCGCTTGAAGCCCGCCAGTTCGTGGAACCGGATGGCGCGCTCGTTGCGCAGCGGCACCCACGCCGTAACGTTGGTGCAACCTTCTTCCTGCAGGCCGTCGCGGGCAGCATCCCACAGAGCCAGACCCACGCCTTGGTTCCAGTGGGTAGGTGCGGCGTAGATGGCCCAGATTTCACCAGTGGTGGGGCGGGATTTTTCATCGCGCGAGCGGTCGTAGCCGACAAAACCGACGATCTTCTCGCCGTCCACGGCCACCTGGACCTGGGGCTCGCAATATTCAATGGCCTCGCGCCAGTAAGCCTGGCGCTTTTCGACCGACATGGATTTCAACTGCTCGTCTGGCACCAGCCCTTTGTAGACCTCTTGGGCTGAGACGGTATGGATCTGGGCAATGGCTTTGGCATCGCGAAGCGTGGCGGGACGAACCTGGATACTGGACATGAAAAAACCGAACGAAAACAGGGAAAGAAAAAACGAAAGGACCGGCATTGTCGCCGCAAACGGTTTTTCCCCCTGTCCGGCCCCCTCGCAAACCCTCTGTGGGGCCCTCTCAAATGCCTGTGTACGTAGCATTGCGGCGCCGGTAAAGCGGCTGCCGCTGCGGGCTGCGCCGCAAGCAACACCCAGCAGCGGGCGCCAAGCAGGATCTCAGGCCAGCGCCATGGAGCCCGAGAGCGAAGTCCCCGCCGCACCGGCTGCCGCCGCTGCACGCTGCACCAGCGCGCGCTTGTTGCGGGGGCGCGGTACATGCACGGCCGGGGGAGCACCGTTGATGGCCGAGAGCCCCAGCACCAGCGTGACGGTGCGCGAACACCCTTCCTCGCGCTCGTCGCTCGCATAGGCGCGGTAGCTGCCGTTGCCTTGCCCGTGGCGACGCTGCACCGTGTGGAAAGCCACGCGCACGCCGCTGACGCGGTGGCCCCCAAAAGGCAGCACGCGCAGCCGCGCATCGCAGTCCAGCGCCAGCCCCAGATTGCCATCGCGGTTGATGAGATCGGTGCGGATGGCACGCCATGTCTGCCCCTCGTCCATCGAAAACTGCCAGGTGCCTGCCTGGGCGTCCAGGTGCTCGATCACCACGCCAGCCGACGCCTGCGTGCCCGGGCAGTTTTCTTCCACGATCTGGGCCAGCGTGTTGCCCCCCAGCCCCGTGCTGCCCTGCGGCGAAGCGATGGCCGCCGGTCGTCGTTCGCCGTGGTGGCGGGACACATCGGAAGCGGCTGAACCTGGGTGAAGTGCATTGGCAGTCATGGGAAACCCTTTGAAAAACGAAGGTTGCGCATTGATGGATGGTTGGTACGCACCCCCTCAGGTGCTTTTCAATGCTTGACGGAAAGTCTAGAAAGTGCACAACGGAGCGTCCATCGCACAAATGGACTAGTCCGCAACAGTGTGTTGTGCGCAATACTTGCTCATGACTTACGCAAAACAGAGCTCAGGCAAACGGTTCATCCCAAGGCAAGGCGGGTGTTGCACCTCGGTTTGCGCCGGGGCTGTTGCTGTATGACTGCCCGCCTTTTGCTGGTGGACGACCACAACCTGTTTCGCACCGGGCTGCGCCTGATCGTGCAGGACCACCCCCGCGTGGGCACGATTGCCGAGGCGGGCTCGATTGCCGAAGCCTGCGCACTGCAACTGGCCGATGCCGACCTGGTGCTGCTGGACATCCAGCTGCCCGGCATGAGCGGCCTGGATGGGCTGCGCCTGTTGCGCCAGGCCTGCCCCCGGGCGCGCATCGTGCTCGTTTCGGCCAGCGTGGCGCCCGATGCGATCCATGAAGCGCGCGCCCGTGGCGCCGATGGTTTCCTGCCCAAATCCGCCAGCGCCGAAGACATCCTGGAGGCCATTTCGTGCGCCTTGTCGGGGCAGCCGTGTTTTCCGATCAACAGCGGCAACAGCGCCACCACGCGCGGGCCGGACACGCCGTCGCTGACCGCTCGCCAGCTCGACGTGCTGTCGCTGCTGTGCACCGGCAAGCCCAACAAGGTCATAGCACGCGACCTGGGCCTGAGCGAAAACACCGTGCGTGTGCACGTGGCGGCCATCTTTGCGCAGCTGGGCGTCAACAGTCGCAGCGCCGCCTTGCTGGCGGCCCAGCGCCTCGGCCTGTCCACCCCCCAGCTCCATGACTCCCTCTGAGGCCCTGCCGGTGCAGCCGGATGCCGCCCAGCCCCCCACCCGCTGGGGGTGGCCGGCGTGGGAGCGCGATGAGGTGCTGCGCGAGCAGGTGGCCCTGCTGCGGCACAACTTTCCGATGACGCTGCTCGCGTCGCTGGCCACCGCGCTCGGCACGTTGTGGGTCATGGCGCGGGTGGCCGAGCCCCAGGCCATCACGGTGTGGCTGGTGTCCCACGCACTCGTGGTGGCCGGGGTGTACCTCACGCTGCGCAGCATTGCGCCTTTCACCGACCCGGCGCAGCAGGCGGCGCGCAAACTGATCGCCTGCATGTCCGCCATGGGACTGAGCTGGGGCAGCCTGGGGTATGTGGTGCTCTACTGGGGCACCCCCGAAAGTGTCATCTACGCCATCGGCATCATCAGCACAGTGTCGTCGGGCGCACTCGGGCTGGGGGCCCCGCTGTACCGCGCCTATGTCACCTACCTCACCTGTGCCATCGGCGGCGTGATGATGGCGGTGGCGCTGGCTGGCGGGCCTGTGATGTGGCCCGCGCTGTTTCTCACCGGTGTCTACTACGCGCTCACGGGCATGCAGGCGCGCACCGCCGACCGGGCCACACGGCGCAGCATTGCGCTCAAGCTGGAAAACGACCGGCTTGTGAACCAGCTGCGCGCCGAATCGCAACGCGCCCTCGCGGCCCAGGAGGCCGCCGAGAAGGCCGACCGCGACAAATCCCGTTTCCTGGCCGCTGCCAGCCACGACCTGCGCCAGCCCTTGCACGCGATGGGCCTGTTCCTCGAATCGCTGCAGCGCAGCCCGCTCAACGACCACCAGCTCACCGTGCTGGGGCATGCCCATGCCGCCTCGGGCGCGGCGGCCGAGATGCTGACCACCCTGCTCGACTATTCGCGGCTGGAAGCCGGTGTGGTGAAGGTGCGGCCCGATGCCTTTGCCGTGCAGCCGCTGCTGACGGCGCTGGAGCAGGAGTTCGGCGTACAGGCCGACACGGCGGGGCTGGTGTACCGCACACGGGAGACTTCGGCAGCGGCCTTTGCCGACCGCTCGCTGGTCGGGCTGGTCATGCACAACTTCATCTCCAACGCGCTGCGCTACACGGCCAAAGGCGGTGTGCTGATTGCGTGCCGCACGCGCGGCAAGCGCCTGGCGCTGGAGGTCTGGGACACGGGGCCGGGCATCCCCCGGAGCCAGTGGGACAACATCTTCAAGGAGTTCCACCAGCTCGGAAACCCCGAGCGCGACCGCCGCAAAGGTCTGGGGCTGGGGCTGGCCATCGTGCAGCGACTTGCGCGCGAGATGAACACCTCGGTCGAGGTGCTGTCGCAGCCGGGGCGGGGTTCGGTGTTCCGGCTGTGGCTTGACCGCTGGCAGGGTGCACTGGAGGACGACACCGCGCCTGCGCCCGATACCGTCAGCCTCGTGGGCCTGAAGGTGCTGGCCATTGACGACGATGAGGCCGTGCGCCTCGGCATGCAATCGCTGCTGCACAGCTGGGGCTGCCAGTGCATCACCGCCGAGTCGAGCGCCGATGCGCTCGAATGCCTGGAAGACATCACACCCGACATCATCATCACGGACTTCCGCCTGCGCCACGAAGAGACCGGCAAGCAGGTGCTGCAGGCCCTGCGCGCCTACCTGGGCACCAGCGTGCCCGCCATCATCATGACGGGGGATACGTCACCCCAGCGCCTGCGCGATGCGCAGTCCACCTCGGCCCTGCTCCTGCACAAGCCGGTGTCCACCGGCCAGCTGCGCGATGCCATGGTGCAGCTCATCACCCAGCCGCAGCCCGTGCCACCGGACAGCATGCCGCAGGACGACGACGAGGGGACGGCTACAACCAGCGCCGCAGCATCCCCATGACCTGGTCAAACCGGGCGCCATAGGGCGGGTAGAACAGCGAGCCCATGGACCAGCGCGACTGCACCAGCACCGACTTCTGGTGGCAAAAACGCAGGAAGCCTTGCTCGCCGTGGTAGGCGCCCCAGCCACTGTCACCCACACCGCCAAAGGGCAAGTTGTCGTGCGCAATGTGCATCAGCGTGTCGTTCACCGTCACGCCGCCGCTCACGGTACGGCGCAGCACATCGTCGCGCACGGCCTCGCTCTGGCCAAACCAGTACAGCGCCAGCGGGCGCGGCCCGGCATTGATGTGGGCGATGGCATCGTCCAGCCGTTCGTAAGAGATCACGGGCAGGATGGGGCCAAAAATCTCTTCCTGCATGAGCTGCATCTGCGACGTAGCGCCAAACACCAGCGTGGGCAGCATCTGGCGGCTGGCGCCGTCGCCCAGGGTGCCCACCGTGTTCACAACGGGCTTGCCAGCAGCGGGGTCAATGGTCTGCACTTCGGCCCCCTGCGTCTGTGCCTGCTGCAGCATGGTGCGCAGGCGGGCGTGGTGGCGCGGCGTGATGATGGACGCGTAGTCAGCGTTGCCCTCGATGGTGGGGAACAGCCGCGCTACCGCGGCCCGGTAGGCCTGCGCAAACTCGCCCTCGCGGCCGCGCGGCAGCAGCACATAGTCGGGAGCAATGCAGGTTTGCCCCGCATTGAGCAGCTTGCCGTGCGCAATCTTGAGCGCCGCATCCGCCATGTCGCAGTGGCCGTCGATGATGCAGGGCGACTTGCCACCCAGCTCCAGCGTGGTGGGTGTCAGGTTCTGCGCCGCCGCCTGGGCCACCTTGCGGCCCACGGCGGTCGAGCCGGTAAACACCAGATGATCGAACGGCAGGGAGGCAAACAGGGCCGACAGGTTGGCATCGCCCTGCACCACACAGAACTCGTCAGGTGAAAAAAACTGGGCCACCAGCAACGCCAGCTGGGCCGAGGTGTGGGGTGTCAGCTCGCTGGGCTTGAGCATCACGCGGTTGCCCGCCGCCAGCGCCGTGATGGCGGGCGCCAGGGCCAGCTGCACTGGGTAGTTCCACGGTGCAATCACGCCCACAACGCCCAGCGGCTGGCGCTGGATGTGCGCACTGGCGGGCTGCAGGAAGATGGGCGTGCGAACCTTGCGGGGCTTCATCCACCTGGCCAGGTGGCTCAGCGTGTGCGACAGCAGGGTGCGCAGCACAAAGAAGTCGGCCACTTCGGTCAGGCGTGGCGAGCGCATGCCAAAGTCGGCCTGCACGGCTGCCGCCAGCACCGGGCCATGCTCATTGAGCATCTTGGAGATGCGCAGCAGCCGCTCGCGGCGCACCAGCAGTGGCACATCCACATGCGCTCGGCTGGCCTGGCGTTGAAGATCGAAATGGGCGTGGATATCGGCGGGTGTCATGGTTGGATCATAGAAGACACCCCGACAGGCGCGTCACGAAAAAAGCAGAGGCGACACCGGTGCAGGCTCCCTGTGGCTCCGCGCTGGATGGGGCATGGTACGGGGCAGCGCCCGGTCAGGAGCGCCCCCTTCAGCGCACTTCGCGCGCCTCGACGTCGGTGACCTCTGCGGCGCCAGGCAGGATGCCACCTCGGCGCGATGCTGCGGTCTCTTCGCTGGCGTCAGGCGCCGCTGGCGCGGCGCCACGGCGGCCCGAGGACCAGCGCTCGGTAGAGCGAAACACCGTGCTGAAGCCCGTGCGCGGGTCCATGCGCATGACCCACGGGGTCACGGGGCGGCCAGTCAGGCGAGCCCAGCCCGCGCGCAACGCCCAGACCAGCGCGAGCACCATCACCGCCACCAGCAGGCTGGCAAACAGCACCAAGCCCATGGCGATGACCACTACCCGCACAAAAAGGCGCACAACGCCCGCAACAAAATCATTCAAACGTCACCTCTCCTTCACATCTGGGAACAGGGAAAAAGGGGTTACCCCCTTCTCCCCTGGTCCCGATCAACCCTGCGGCGCGGCGCTGAACTGGAACACCCCCGGTTCCAGTACCGGGTTCACGCTCACAGCGATCACGCTCTTGGGCGGGAACTGTCCCTCCAAGAGCAGCTTGGACAGCGGGTTCTCAATGCGCTGCTGGATCGCCCGCTTGAGCGGCCGCGCACCAAACACCGGGTCGAACCCCACCTTGGCCAATTCTGCCAAGGCAGCATCGGACACCTGCAACTCCAAATCCATCTTCGCCAGCCGGGTTTGCAGCAGTTGCAGCTGGATCTTGGCGATGGAGGCGATGTGCTGCGCATCGAGCGCGTGGAACACCACGGTCTCGTCGATGCGGTTCAAAAACTCGGGCCGGAAGTGGTTCTTGAGCTCGCCCCACACTGCTTCCTTGATGTCGTCAGAGTCCTGCCCCACCATGGCCTGGATCAGGTGCGAGCCGATGTTGCTCGTCATCACAATCACCGTGTTCTTGAAGTCCACCGTGCGGCCCTGACCGTCCGTCAGACGGCCATCGTCCAGCACCTGCAGCAGCACGTTGAACACGTCGGGGTGCGCTTTCTCCACCTCGTCGAGCAGCAGCACGCTGTAGGGCTTGCGGCGCACGGCCTCGGTCAGGTAGCCGCCCTCTTCATAGCCCACATAGCCGGGCGGCGCACCGATCAGGCGGGCCACGGAGTGCTTTTCCATGAACTCGCTCATGTCGATGCGGATCAGGTGGTCCTCGCTGTCAAACAGGAAGCCCGCCAGCGCCTTGCACAGCTCGGTCTTGCCCACGCCCGTGGGGCCGAGGAACAGGAACGAGCCCGTGGGCCGGTTGGGGTCGGACAGGCCCGAGCGCGAGCGGCGGATGGCGTTGGCCACCGCAGCAATCGCCTCTTGCTGGCCCACCACACGCTCGTGCAGCTTGGTTTCCATCTGCAAGAGCTTGTCCTTCTCGCCCTGCATCATCTTGGCCACGGGGATGCCCGTGGCACGGCTCACCACCTCGGCGATTTCTTCGGCACCGACTTGTGTGCGCAACAGGCGGCGCGTGGCAGGGGCGCCGTCCTTGCCCGCCTCTTGCGCCTGCGCTTCTTTCAGCTGCTTTTCCAGCTCGGGCAGCTTGCCGTACTGCAGCTCGGCCACCTTGTTGAAGTCGCCCTTGCGGGTGAATTCCTCGATCTGGAACTTGAGCTTGTCGATGGCCTCGCGCACATGGGCGCTGCCCTGTGCCTGGGCCTTTTCAGACTGCCAGATTTCATCGTAGTCGGCGATTTCCTTTTGCAGCTTGCCGATCTCTTCTTCAATCAACGCAAAACGCTTTTGAGAGGACTCGTCCTTCTCGCGCCGCACGGCTTCGCGTTCGATCTGCAGCTGGATCAGTCGGCGGTCGAGCTTGTCCATGACCTCGGGCTTGGAGTCCATCTCGATCTTGATCTTGGACGCTGCCTCGTCGATCAGGTCGATCGCCTTGTCGGGCAAAAACCGGTCGGTGATGTAGCGGTGGCTCAGCTCAGCCGCGGCCACGATCGCCGGGTCGGTGATGTCCACGCCATGGTGCACTTCGTACTTTTCCTGCAGGCCGCGCAGGATGGCAATGGTGGCTTCCACCGTGGGCTCGCCCACCAGGATCTTCTGGAAGCGGCGCTCCAGCGCAGCGTCCTTTTCGATGTATTTGCGGTACTCGTCCAGCGTGGTCGCGCCCACGCAATGCAGCTCGCCGCGCGCCAGGGCGGGCTTGAGCATGTTGCCCGCATCCATCGCGCCTTCGCCCTTGCCCGCGCCCACCATGGTGTGCAACTCGTCGATGAAGACGATGGTCTGGCCTTCGTCCTTGGCCAGCTCGTTCAGCACGCTTTTGAGGCGCTCTTCAAACTCGCCGCGGAACTTGGCGCCTGCGAGCAACGCAGCCATGTCGAGCGACAGCACGCGCTTGCCCTTGAGGCTCTCGGGCACCTCTCCCGCCACAATGCGCTGGGCCAGGCCTTCAACGATGGCGGTCTTGCCCACGCCGGGCTCGCCGATGAGCACGGGGTTGTTCTTGGTGCGGCGCTGCAGCACCTGGATGGCGCGGCGGATTTCATCGTCGCGCCCGATCACGGGGTCGAGCTTGCCCATGCGCGCGCGCTCGGTCAGGTCCAGGCAGTATTTGGCCAGCGCGCCACGCTGGCCTTCGGCCTCGGCGCTGTCCATCTTCTGGCCGCCGCGCACGGCCTCAATCGCAGCCTCCAGGCTCTTGCGCGTGAGGCCGTTGTCCTTGGCGATCTTGGCGGCTTCGCCCTTGCTATCGATCACGGCCAGCAAAAACAGCTCGCTGGCAATGAACTGGTCGCCGCGCTTGATGGCCTCTTTCTCCGTCGCTTGCAGCACGCGGCCCAGCTCGGGGCCGCCCTGCACCTGGTCGTTGCCCTGTACCTGGGGCAGACGCTTGACGGCGGCTTCCGCCGCTGCCAGCAGGCCGGGCACGTTGGCGCCCGCACGCTGCAGCAGCGCCTTGGGTCCGTCGTCCTGCTTGAGCATGGCCACGAGCATGTGCACGGGCTCGATGTAGGCGTGGTCGTTGCCCAGCGCAATGCTCTGTGCATCGCTCAGGGCTTCCTGGAACTTGGTGGTGAATTTGTCGAGACGCATGGTGGATGTCCTCCGAATTGCGCTGCACTTGGGGCAAATCTTCTGGAATTTCAAGACGACGCCCCAGCGCAGGCCTTGCGCCAGATCAATCTTCGCCCAGGCGCCCTGATGCCTTGAACCGATTCATTTGATCACCGCCGGCTCAGACCGCCTGCGCTGAGCCCGCAAAGCAAAAAAGCGCAGGCGGAATACCGCCTGCGCTTTTTTCAGGGTCCGCGAGAAATTACTTGGCGGGAACGACGATCACGGTATCGCCCTTTTTGCCATCGGCTCCCGTATCGCCCGTGGCACCGGTACCGCCAGTGGAACCCTTGGCACCGTCATAACCTGGAGCACCCGAAGAACCGGTGGCGCCAGTGGCACCCGTTTCGCCCGCAGGACCGGGAACGGCCACCGTGGCACCGGTCGAGCCGGTTGCGCCCGTAGCGCCAGCAGGGCCTGCCGGGCCCGGGACCACGACCACGGGGGCAGTAGCGGGAGGGGTCACAACCGTTTTCTCGCAAGCGGCAAGACCAAAAGTAACGATAAGTGCAGCGAGCAGCAGGGATTTTTTCATGGGAAGCCTTGTAGGAGATGAAGCGCACGCGAAGATGAAACTGTGCGGAGAGTTTCTTTCTGGCTGCAACTGTGGCGTTCAACAGTCACTGCCAGCGGTAGCGCTAATTTATCGATGCCCCCCCTGCCGCCTTGTAGGACGGCCCGACGACTGCTTGTGGTTCCTGGCGATGCCTCACCGCAACCCAGTGAGCCGACGAAGTCCTGGTGCAGCCGAAACCTTCCATCCGCCCCATGCACAATCACTACAAAATTTATAGCTGCTAGCGCTTTACCAATAAGCGCTAGCAGCCAATTTTGCTCAAAATCTTGTTTGAGCCACCGCTCCAACAAACCGCGCAGACGTGCGTCGGCCGCCCCGCAACGCCAGCAGCCCCAGCAGCGCGGCCAGCCCACCCAGGCCCCAGGTCGACAGGGTGGGGATGGCCGCCGGGCTGGGCGCCAGCAGCACGGGGACCACCGGGTCGTTGATGGTGCCGTCCTGCGCGCCAAAGCTGTTGTCGCCCCAGCCACCGTCCGTCACGTCGTAGGTCACGGTGTTGCCGCTGATCTGCAGGTTCACGGGGTCGTAGTAGCGGCTGGACAAGGGGCTGTCGGGTGTGGGGCCGTACTTCTTCACCGTGAAGCCCGTGAGGTCTGGAAAGGTCACCGCCACACGCACCTTCTCACCCGGCTGGCAGTTGATGAGCCGCAGGCGGAACGCCCCGTGCGGCAAAGTGGCGCCGGGGTACGGCGCCGGTGCCGCCACCGGGCCGGTGCCCGCCAGGTCCAGCTGGCAACCCGCGCTGCCATCCACCACGCCCACGTTGACCGGCCCCGACCCGGTGTTCGTGGGTGTGGGCAGGGTTTCAAAACGCGCCTGCACAGTGCAAGCGGCCGTCACCGCTGCCGTGGTGTAGGTGCTGCCCGCCAGCGTGCCGCCGCAGCCCGTGACGGCCGAAATGCGGTAGCCCGCAGCGGGCGTGACGGTGAAGGCGCCCGTTTGGCCTTCGGCCACGTTGACGGCCCCAGCCGGACTGATGCTGCCGCCAGCCCCCGCTGTGGCGGTGACCGTGTGCAGGGCGGGTTGACTCCGTTCCACGGTGACGGTGTAGGTGCGCCGGGCCACGCCGTTCTCAGCCACCACGTCCACCTGGATGACATTGGCACCGACCGCCAGCGGCAGCGGCGCAGTCGTCATTCCGCTGGTCACCACCACACCGTTGACCGTGATGGACGCCCCGGCCTGGGCCGCCACCGGTGTCAGCGACAGCTGGGCCACCCCATGGGGCACCGTGGCGGTATACGCCGTCACGCCACCGGCAAATGCCGGGCTGAGCGCCCCCTGCGACAACGCCAGCGACGCGAGCGCGGCAATGGGGGATGGCGAGGCATTCACCAGCACGGTGATGCCCCCCAGACCATTGGCGATGGCAATGTCCAACAGGCCGTCCCTGTTGAAGTCGGCAACCACCATCTGCTCGGGCGTGCCGCCCACAAACCGCAGGAGCGGCGCACCCAGCCCACCGGGGGCACCCTGGCCACGCACGATGGCAAGCTCGCCCGAAGCTGCGTCAGCGGCCACCAGATCGGGCCCGCCATCGCCATCAAAGTCAGAGGCGGCAAGAACGCTGGCAGAGATTCCCGCGCCGTAGGTGCCGACCATGCTCAGCGCCTGCCCGGGCGCGGCAGCCAACGAGGCAATCTGCACTCCTGCGGAGGCAAACACCCCTGCCCGGCCCGTCTGGCTCCAACCGGCAATCGCGCTCAGGGCGCCTACGCCCGCCGGCACATAGACGGGATCGCCCGGATACGAGGCTGAGGACAGCGAGGTGCCCACGGTGCCCACGGACGTTGCGGCCACGATGTCGGCACGGCCGTCCTGGTCGACATCCAGCGGGGCAAACCCCTTCACGTCATCCCACGACGCCACATCCAACATTTCGATGGAGCCCTGCGGGCTCACGCCGACCCACTGGATGCCTTCGTAAACACCTGCCGTCTCTGGCGCCCACACGGCCGCGTACGCGGGGTAGCCAGCCCCCCGGAAATTGCCAATCACCACTGACCGCGGGGCCAGGCCAATGAAGGACCGCTGCCCGGCCACCGTGAAGGTGCCCCGGCCATTGCCGAGGAAGACCATGATCGTCTTGTCAACCTCGTTCACCGCGGCCAGGTCCACATGCCCGTCCCCATTGAGATCGCCAGCAGCCACGGATCCCGCGCCCGCACCGGCATCAAGCCGGGTGCTTAATTCAAATCCACCAGCACCATCGCCACGCATGATCCAGACAGCATCATCGTCACGGTGCGTCACGGCGACGTCGGCGCGCCCGTCTTCATCAAAATCGGCCACGGCTATCGCCTGGGTGTAACGCTCTGGGATTCCGTAGGCACGTGCTGCAGCGAATCGGCCCGCGCCGTCTCCCTGCAGGTTGGCCAGGTAGCCACGCTGGTCGTCCAGTACGACGATGTCTGGATGCCCGTCGCCACTGAAGTCCGCCACTGCCGGGGGGCTGGCAGATTCGCCCACCGGGTATTCCAGCCCCTGGGCACTGAATCCGCCGCCGGCAAGGCCCGGCACAACCACCACCGTGCCGCTAAAGCGGGACAGCACCACGTCGGCCCGGCCATCGCCCGTGGCGTCCACGATCTGCCCGCCGCTGAAGCGCCCAAAGGCAGGGCCCACCCCTCTGCGCGAAAAGCCACCCTGCCCATCTCCGAGCAGGAGGACAGGGCTGGCGGAGGTGTTCTGCACAAGTGCCAGGATGTCCAGGTGGCCGTCGCCATTGGCATCCCCTGCAGCCACAAACGGGACGTACTCGTCACCGGTCACGCGCTGGGCCGCCGCAAAACCGCCCGCGCCATTGCCCAGCAGCAAAAACACACCGTCGCCCGACCCCGCAACAATGTCCACATGACCGTCCTCGTTCCAGTCGCCCGAAACAACATGGCGCCCTGCAACACCCAAACCGATGTCAGTGCGGGGGCGACCGTCAAACCGCCCGTCACCATCACCCCACAAGACGGAGACGCCTTTTTGCGCCCCGGAAAAGACGGCAATGGCCAGGTCGAGCCGCCCGTCACCGTCGAAATCCGCCACTGTCAGATCGCGCGGATTGAGCCCCGCACCAAAAGTGACCGGAGCAGACAAACCACCGCTGCCATCCCCCAGGTGAATCGTGGCGGTTCCGTTGTTGAAGCTGGTCACGGCAACATCCAGATGCCCGTCACCATTGAAATCCGCCGCCGCCACGCCATAGGGAGCAGAGCCCACGCTGAATGCTCCCGCCTCGGAAAAACCTGCAACCCCGCCTGTGTTGAGCAGGATCTTGACGGTACTGCCCAGGCGATCCACCACCACGAGGTCGGGCCGGCCGTCTTCATTGAGGTCTCCCGTCGCCATCTCACTGGGAAGCCCACCCAGGCGCAAACTGGTCGCGGCCCCGAAAGCCAGATCAGCACGGGCCTGCCCAGAGACCGCCAGGCACAAACCGACGACGGCCAGGCTCAGCCTCCACGCGCGCCACAGCGCTCGTGCTACAGATTTCATGAAGAATTCCTCCCTGTTCAGGCCCTATCTGGGCAGGAGGCGATTCTCGAAATGGACGTGGCTGCGCACAAGTCCAAACATTGCATGGATGTGAATGCCGTGCCTGGCAGGATGCGTATCCGCAACGCCGCAGGGCGCCCGCTGCAGCGACTGACTAGGCGTTGTTCGCCACAATGCCCCAGCGCGCCAGCGCCGCGTCGTCAGACACGCGGGCATCCACCCAGCGCGCGCCCTGGGCGGTTTCTTCCTTCTTCCAGAAAGGCGCCTGGGTCTTGAGGTAGTCCATCAAGAACTCGCAGGCCTGAAAACTCTGGCCCCGGTGGGCACTGGACACCGCCACCAGCACGATCTGGTCGAGCGGCTGCAGCAGGCCCACGCGGTGGATCACGCGGGCGCCAAAAATATCGAAGCGCCGAAAGGCCTCGTCCACCATGGCTTCGATGGATTTTTCGGTCATGCCGGGGTAGTGCTCCAGCTCCATGGACGACACCTGGTCGCCTTCGTTGCGATCCCGCACTGTGCCCACAAAGCTGCACACTGCGCCGATGCCTTTGTTTTCGCGGCGCAGCGCAGCGACTTCGGTGGACAGGTCGAAGTCCTCGGTCTGGATGGAAACGCGGGGCAGGGTCATGGCAAAAAACTCTCTACGGGGCGTGTGGAAGTCAGACAAAAAGAGTCTTCAGGGCGAGCGGTGCAACCGGGGCGCGGCCAGCAGGGCACGCTCTTCTTCCACCACCTTGTTCAACTGCGCCAGTGCGGGCGACGGAGGCAACTGGGCCAGCAGGGTCTGCAGGCGCGTGACGTCACCGACGGTGGGCGCGACCTTGATCTGTGCGATGGCGGCGGGCAGGTTGCCGCCCCGGACCAGCGCCAGCACCTTGGCGGGCCATTCACTTTTGTTGCGTGCCATAAATAGGTCAAAAGGTTTGTCTGTACGATTCGCCCGCACTGTACCCGCACTTGCTCGCACTACAGCCTCCACCGCAACTTAAGCCCATGGCCACACAAACGATTCAGACCGCTCACTACAAGCTCTACCCGTCCCCGCGCAATACGGTCCGCAACGTGTTCGAGCACCAGGTGTTCGTGCCCCACCCCTACGCCCTCATCGACCTGGATGTGATGGAGCTGGCGGGCAAAACCACCCTGTTTGGCGCCTGCCGCCTGTCGGACATGAAAATGGGCCAGGTGGTGACCTTTGAGCTGGCGTCCGACCAGGCCAAGTTCGAGCGCCTGTTCACGCCGGACTGAATCAGCAACCCTGCACCGCAACACGCCCCATGGACCTGCAAGAATCCTTCGAGGCGCTCGACTCCCGAGCCCCGGACACCTATGCCCAGGCCGTAGAGGCCTATTGCGACGGCATTTTGCGGCTGCACTGGAACGAGCGCCTCATCAACAAGATCTTTGGCCGAGCGCTGCAGTCGCATGCGGCGGGGCGGCTGGTGGTGCAGCACTACCAATGGCAATTGCGGGGGGCACCCCGGCCCACGCTGGCACTGCTCCAGCGGCGCATGCCCGGGGGTGCGCGCACGCTGGCCACGTTCTTTGCGGTGCTGCGCCTTGCGGGCATGGTGGCGGTGGACATTGACCCCGGCGACCGCCGGGTGCGCTACCTGGTGCCCACCCCCCGGCTGCTGGACGGCCTGCGCACCTGGGTGCGGCACCACCTGCACTGCGCCGAGGCCCTGGGCGCCCTGCCCCCAGGCCATGCACAGCGGCTGGACAGCGATACGGACTACTTTGCCGCCTTTCTGGCCGGGGCCGACCACATCCTGGATCGCCTGGCCGAAACCCGGGGCCGGTTTGGCGGCTGGGACTGGTTTGACCAGCGCGACGGCGGTGGCCGCATTGCCATGCTGCTGTTGCGCGAACACTGCCGGGTGCACCGCCCTGGAGAAGAAGGGTCCACGCCGTTTCCCCTGCGGGCCAGCGAGCTTGCGCAGCGCCTGGGTTTTTCGCACTCGCATGTGCGCAACCTGGTCAATGAAGCCACAGCGCAGGGCCACCTCACCCAGGACGCGCCCCGGGGCCTCGTCGCGCTCACACCCCGCTTTCAGGCGGAGCTGCAAATCTGGCTGCAGCACCTGCTGGGCTGGTTTGCAGAGACAGCGGCCATGGCGCAGCACCACCTGCAAGCCCGCTCACAAGCACCCACGCACAATAAGGCCGCTGGTGTGCACAACCCCTGACTGCACCGCTCTGGCGGGCTTTTTTTACTGCCCCCGAACCGCGCCCACCACCCAACAAGCCATGTACGACGACAACCAGATCCACGTGCCGCCCTCCTTCATGGCGGTGTACACCGACACCCGAGGGCGCCTGACGGAAAAGGCGGACGGCGTGCGCGCCCGCTACGAACTGTGCGAAGACCTGGCAGGCCACCTGGTGGAGCACGCGCAGACGCTGTACCACGTGCAGGCGCCTTCCGAGACCGAGATCCTGCAGCGCATCCACGCGGGGCTGTGCACGGCCGAATCTGGCGTGGCGGTGGCCGAAGCGACATGGATCGTCACCCGGCTGGCCGAGCTGCTGGTGTGGCAATGCCCCGTGCTGGTTCCGCCGCAGCCTGAATCTGCAGCCGACGCGGCCCAGCCACCGCAGGCAGGCTGACCAACTTTGGGACACGGTGGGCGCTTGGCTATACTGCGGCCCATGTCCACGCACACCCCCTTTGCCATGACCGCCGCACTTGCGGTGGCGTTGCAGTGCGTGGGCAAAACCAAAAAACCAGAGCTCATCTGACCGGAGCTGTGGTTCCGTCCGGATGAGCGACGGAACCACCTGGTAGAGAAATTTCCTTTTCTCGTTTCACTCCCCGGCATTCCGCGCGCGCTCCCTCCGGACGGTTCTTCCCCTGGTCGAACCCTGAAAGGACGCTTCGCATGTCTGCCACCGATACCGCTACCTCCCACCAGCCGCTGTTCAGCGGGCTCTGGATCGCCTTGGTCACACCGTTCAAGGACGGCGCCGTGGACCACCCGGCCCTTGCCGCCCTCACCACCCGGCTGCGTGCCGACGGCGTTGCGGGCTTCGTTGCCTGCGGCTCGACCGGTGAGGCCGCAGCCCTCGACAAGGCCGAGCAACTGCAGGTACTGGAGACCGTGCTCAGCGCCGCCCAGGGTTTGCCCGTGGTGATGGGCGTATCGGGCTACCACCAGGGCCAGGTGCTGGAACAGGTGCGGACCCTTGCACACTACCCGGTTGCAGGTCTGCTGGTGTCCGCCCCGCACTACATCCGCCCCTCGCAGGAGGGCCTGCTGCACTGGTTCCGCACCCTGGCCGACGCCAGCGCGGTGCCCCTGCTGATCTACGACATTCCGTACCGCACGGGCGCCACGCTCACCACCCAGACGCTGCTGGCGCTGGCGGCGCATCCGCGCATAGAGGCCATCAAGGACTGCGGCGGCAACACGGCCAAGACGCAGGCCCTGATCGCCGATGGACGGCTGCAGGTGCTGACCGGTGAAGACGCGCAGATCTTCCATACGCTGGCCCTCGGCGGTGCAGGCGCCATCTCTGCCTGTGCACACTGGCAGACGCCGCGTTTTGTGGAGTTGATGGCATTGCTGCGCCTGGGGGACCTGCCCGCAGCCCGCCACTTGTGGCAGGCCTTGCAACCCTGGGTGGAAGCGTGTTTTGCAGAGCCCAACCCTGCCCCGCTCAAGGCCATGCTGGCGCATGCAGGGTGGATGCGCAGCGAACTGCGCGCGCCGATGATGCCGGCCTCGAAGGCGCTGCAGGATCGTTTGAAGGCGCTTTGAGGTGACTTGCCAGAGCGCGCGAGAGCGCCCGGGCTAACCGCCCGTCACCGGCGGGAAAAACGCCACCTCGGCCCCATCGGCCAGGGTGGCGGATTCATCGCTCAAGGTCTGGTTGAGTGCCATGCGCACGGCCCGGCCACGCGCGAGGCTGCTGGCATGGGCGCCGCCGCGTGCAATGAGCTCATCGCGCAACGCACCCAGCGTGGTGGCAGCGGTATCGACCGCCTCGCTGCCTTGCCCAATGGCCTCGCGGATGGAGGCAAAGTAGCGCACGGTGACCGTCATGACAAAAGCTCCGAAAAGGCAATGAACCGCACCGTGTCGCCGGATGCAATCGTCTGGCCCGCCGGGTTGTCCACCACACCATCACCCCAGGCGGCCGAAGTGAGCACGCCCGAACTCTGGTTGTGAAACAGATCCAGCCCACCTGCCGCGTTGTGGCGCACGCGCAGAAACTCGCGGCGTTTATCGGCCTTGGGCCAGGCAAAATCAGCGCGAGCAGCTATGGGTTGAGGAGCAACGTCCACCACACCCTGCAGCCGCAGCACAAACGGGCGCACCAGCAGCGCAAAGGTCAGAAAGCTCGACACCGGGTTGCCGGGCAGGCCCATGAAGTGGGCGGCACCACCGTCACGCGGGATCTGGCCATAGGCAAACGGTTTCCCGGGCTTCATGGCGATCTGCCACAGGTCGAGCGTGCCCAGCGACTCGACGGCGGGCTTGATGTGGTCTTCCTCGCCCACGCTCACGCCGCCGCTGGTGAGGATGAGATCGTGCGCTGCGCTCGCGCTACGCAGGGCGTCGATGGTCGCGTCGCGCCGGTCGGGCACGATGCCAAAGTCCGTCACCTCGCAGCCCAGGCGCAGCAGCATGGCGCGCAGGAAAAAGCGGTTGCTGTTGTAAATGGCACCAGGGCGCATTTGCTCAGGCGGCACCTCGCCGGGCATGACCAGTTCATCGCCCGTGGAGAACAGCGCCACGCGGGGGCGACGGGCCACCTGCAGTTCGTGCAAGCCGATGCTGGCGGCCAGGCCCAGCCCGGCCGGGGTCAGGCGTGTGCCCGCTGCCAGCACCACGGCCCCCCGGGTGATGTCCTCGCCCGCGCGGCGGATCCACTGGCCCTGTGGGGGCACGGCGTTGATGCGCACCTGGCCCAGGCCGTCACCCGTGGCGAGGGCTTCGCAGTCTTCCTGCATCAGGATGGCATCCGCCCCCTCGGGCACGGGCGCGCCGGTGAAGATGCGGGCGGCGGTGCCTGGCAGGAGCGGATCACCCGCACTGCCCGCAGCAATGCGCTGCGAAACAGGCAAGGTGATCGGCAGCGCTACACCCACGGCCGCCACATCGGCGCAGCGCACGGCGTAGCCGTCCATGGAGCTGTTGTCCTGCGGCGGCACCTGCAGGGCCGAAACACAGTTTTGCGCCAGCACGCGGCCGTCCGCGTCAAACGTGGTAACCGTCTCAGCCTCTGGCAACGGCGTGGCCCTGGCCAACAGGTCGGCCAGCGCCTCGTCAAGCGGCTTCAGGGGCTTCATTGGGGGGCGCATGGCACCAGGCCTCCATGCAGATCCCAGTTGTACTCAAAGCGGTGTTCGTATTGGAGCAGCCAGTCCACCACCTGCGCCGGGCTGTTGAGGTCCAGCAGGGGCAACTGGGTGGGCACAGGCAGGCCCTGCAGTGCATCGGTGGCCACGGCGACCACAAAATCGTCTTCGGGGTAGCGCACGGGCTTGGCCACCTGGCCGGGTTCGGGGGCACGCCAGACCTCGATCTTGAGCAGGTCGCTGTCCTTGAAGCCCTCCACCAGCACCCAGTCCACGCCCTGGTACAGCTCGGCCAGCAGGTGGTGCACGCTGAGCGTGGCGGGCTGCTCGAACTCGCGGACCAGCATCAGGCGCTTGTCCGATGCGGCCACCACCTCAAAGGCCCCTGCCTCGCGGTGGCGGTAGGTGTCCTTGCCCGGGTGGTCGATGTCGAAACTATGGTGGGCATGTTTGACCACCGACACGCGCAACCCCCGCAGCCGCAGCTCGGGGATCAACTGCTCGACCAGCGTGGTCTTGCCACTGCCGGAAAAACCGGCAAAACCGACAACCTTCATCCACTGCTCCTTGGTTAGCTATTGTATTTATAGCTGCTAACGCTTACCAGACAAGCGCCAGGGGCATTTTTAGTTCAAACCCAGCATCCTGAGCCGCTCCCGCATCCGCATCCGCAGCGACAGAGCGGCTACGGATTGCCCACCCTAGAGGGCGGGCGTGCAGTGGCGCTCGATGTATTGCTTGACCAACTGCACGTTGGCCGGCATCACCTGCACGCGCTTGGGCAGGTCTTCGATACCCGCGAACTTGGCGGGCCGCTCGGGCGCATGGCCCAGGGCTTCGACGATGGTCTCGGCAAACTTGATGGGCAGCGCGGTCTCCAGCACGATCATGGGCACCTTGGGGTCCTGGTGGTGTTCGCGCGCCACCTTCACGCCGTCGGCCGTGTGGGTGTCGATGGTGACGCCGTGGCGCTCGAAGTTGTCCTTGATGGTGGCCAGGCGGTCGGCGTGCGTACTCTTGCCGCTTTCAAAACCGTATTTGGTGGCGGCATCGGCAAACAGCGGTTCGGCGCTCAAGTCAAACCGGCCATAGGCGGGCAGCGCTTTGGCAAACAACGCGTTCGTGCGCTGGCCGTTGCGGCCCAGCAGGTCAAAGATGAACCGCTCGAAATTGCTGGCCTTGCTGATGTCCATCGAGGGGCTCGATGTCTCGTGCGTGTCGGCTGCGGCGCGCACGCGGTAGGCGCCGGTGCGGAAGAACTCGTCGAGCACGTCGTTCTCGTTCGTGGCCACCACCAGCTTGTCAATGGGCAGGCCCATCATGCGCGCCACATGGCCCGCACACACGTTGCCAAAGTTGCCGCTGGGCACCGTGAAGCTGACCTTCTGGTCGTTGGTCTCGGTGGCCTGGATGTAGCCCGCGAAGTAGTACACCACCTGCGCCAGCAGGCGCGCCCAGTTGATGGAGTTGACGGTGCCAATCTTGTACTTGCGCTTGAAGGCCAGGTCGTTGCTGACGGCCTTGACGATGTCCTGGCAGTCGTCGAACACGCCTTCGATGGCGATGTTGTGGATGTTCTCGTCCTGCAGGCTGAACATTTGCGCCTGCTGGAACGCGCTCATTCGGCCGTGCGGGCTGGTCATGAAGACGCGCACGCCCTTTTTGCCGCGCATGGCGTACTCGGCCGCGCTGCCGGTGTCGCCGCTGGTGGCGCCCAGGATGTTGAGTTCTTCACCGCGGCGGTTCAGTTCGTATTCGAACAGGTTGCCCAGCAATTGCATCGCCATGTCCTTGAAGGCCAGCGTGGGGCCGTTGGACAGGGCTTCGAGCCACAGGCCGTCTTCGAGGTGGCGCAGGGGCACGATCTCGCCCGTGCCAAACACCTCGGCGGTGTACGTCTTGGCGCACAGGGCCTTCAGGTCAGCGGCGGGGATGTCATCGATGTAGAGCGACAGGATCTGAAACGCCAGCTCGGCGTAGCCTTGCTCGTGGTAAGCCTTGCGCAGCTTTGTCAGCATCGCGTCGCTGACCTGCGGGTAGTGCTCGGGCAGGTACAGGCCGCCATCGGGCGCCAGGCCTTCGAGCAGGATGTCGCAGAAATGCTTGCGGTCGGCGTGGCCGCGTGTGGAGATGTACAGCATCAGTTCAGTTCCTCCTTGCGGATGCGCGTGATGGGCGCCAGCACCGTGGGCAGGGCCTGCATCTGGGCGATCACGGCGTCCATGGTGCCTTCGCGGGTGTCGTGGGTCAGGATGATCAGGTCCGTTTGCGTAGATCCTTCACCACCCACTTCGTCAGCCTCACGCTGCAGTACTGCGTCGATGCTCACACCGGCCTCGGCCAACAGGCCGGTGACCTTGGCCAGCACACCGGCCTGGTCGGCCACGCGCAGGCGCAGGTAGTAGCTGGTGACCACTTCGCTCATCGGCAGCACGGGCAGCGTGTCCATGGCATCGGCCAGCGTGTTGGCCTGGAAGGCCAGGTGCGGCACGCGGTGCTCGGGGTCGGCCGTGTGCAGGCGCGCAATGTCCACCAGGTCGGCAATCACGGCGCTGGCGGTGGGCTCGCTGCCCGCACCCTTGCCGTAGTACAGCGTGGTGCCCACGGCGTCGCCCTGCACCACCACGGCATTCATGGCACCTTCGACGTTGGCGATCAGGCGCTTGGAGGGCACGAGGCTCGGGTGAACGCGCAGTTCGATGCCCTTGTCCGCGCGCTTGGTGATGCCCAGCAGCTTGATGCGGTAGCCCAGTTGCTCGGCGTACTTGATGTCGGCCGCGCCGAGCTTGGTGATGCCTTCGACATAGGCCTTGTCAAACTGCACGGGGATGCCAAACGCAATGGCACTCATCAGCGTGACCTTGTGTGCGGCGTCCACGCCTTCGATGTCGAAGGTGGGGTCGGCCTCGGCGTAGCCCAGGCGCTGTGCTTCCTTGAGCACCACATCAAAGTCCAGCCCCTTGCTGCGCATCTCGGACAGGATGAAATTGGTGGTGCCGTTGATGATGCCGGCGATCCACTGGATGCGGTTGGCGGTGAGGCCTTCGCGCAGCGCCTTGATGATGGGGATGCCCCCCGCCACGGCCGCCTCAAAGGCCACCATCACGCCCTTGGCCGATGCAGCCGCGAAGATCTCGGTGCCGTGCACGGCCAGCAGCGCCTTGTTGGCGGTGACCACGTGCTTGCCAGCGGCGATGGCTTCGAGCACGAGCGCGCGGGCGATGCCATAGCCACCAATCAGTTCGATGACGATGTCGATGTCAGGGTTGGCAATGATGGCGCGGGCGTCGTTGACGACCTGGATGTCAGCACCCACTACCGCTTTGGCGCGCTCCACGTCCAGGTCGGCCACCATGGTGATCTCAATGCCACGGCCAGCGCGGCGGCTGATCTCGTCCTGGTTGCGCGCGAGCACGTTGAACACGCCGCTGCCGACGGTGCCGATGCCCAGAAGGCCTACTTGGATGGGTTTCATGGGATTTTTATCAGTCAAAATGGGCTCTGGCGCTTATCCATCAAGCGCTAGCAGCTATGAAAAAATGAGTTTCTGCACCGCTCAACGTGCAAGTTACGCAGCCGCCGCCATTTGCACGCGCTTGCGGTATTGCTCCAGGAAGCGCGCCACGCGGCCAATCGCGTCGCGCAGATCGTCTTCGTGTGGCAGGAACACGATGCGGAAATGGTCCGGCGCCGCCCAGTTGAAGCCTGTGCCCTGCACCAGCATGACCTTGGTCTCCTGCAGCAGCTCCAGGAAGAACTGCTGGTCGTCCTCGATGGGATACACGGCAGGGTCGAGGCGCGGAAACATGTAGAGCGCCGCCTGGGGCTTCACGCAGGTCACGCCCGGGATGGCCGTGATCAGCTCGTACGCCAGATCACGTTGCTTGCGCAGGCGGCCGCCCTCGCCTACCAGCTCATTGATGCTCTGGTAGCCACCCAGCGCCGTCTGCACCGCCCACTGGCCGGGCACGTTGGCGCACAGGCGCATGTTCGAGAGCATGTTCAGGCCCTCGATGTAGTCCTTGGCAGGCTTCTTGTCGCCCGACACCACCATCCAGCCCGCGCGGTAGCCACACGAGCGGTAGCTCTTGGACAGCGAATTGAAGGTGAGTGTGAGCACATCCTCGCTCAGCGAGCCAATGGCCGTGTGCTTGGCGCCGTCGTACAGCACCTTGTCATACACCTCGTCGGCAAAGATGACCAGGCCGTGCTCGCGTGCAATGGCAACGATGCCCTTGAGCAATTCGTCCGAATACAGCGCGCCCGTCGGGTTGTTGGGGTTGATGACCACGATGCCCTTGGTGCGGGGCGTGATCTTGGCGCGGATATCCTGAAGGTTGGGCATCCAGCCATTGGCTTCATCGCACACATAGTGCACGGGCGTGCCGCCCGACAGGCTGGCGGCGGCGGTCCACAGGGGGTAGTCGGGCGAAGGCAGCAGCAGCTCGTCGCCGTTGTCCAGCAGCGCATTGGTGGCCATCACGATCAGCTCGCTGGCGCCGTTGCCCAGGTAGATGTCGTCCAGCATCACACCCTTGATGCCCTGCTTTTGGGTCTCGTGCATGACGGCCTTGCGCGCCGCAAAGATACCCTTGCTGTCCGAGTAACCCGCCGAATTGGGCAGGTTGCGGATCATGTCCAGCTGAATCTCTTCCGGTGCATCAAAACCGAACACCGCCAGGTTGCCGATGTTGAGCTTGATGATCTTGTGGCCGTCTTCCTCCATCTGCTTGGCCGCGTCCATGATGGGCCCCCGGATGTCATAGCAGACGTTGGCGAGCTTGGCGGATTTTTGGACGGTTTTCATGCGCTGACGGTGGTGCAGTGGGGTCAGGTGGCGGCCAGAGCGGCTGGCACCTTGGCGAAACCTATAATTTGACCACAGATCACAACCGCGCCCGGGCCCTGCGCCGGGCCTACCCGCAGCGCCAGCGCCTGCAACCGACGCCAACACCCATGAAATTCCAGCCCGACCGCTCGAACGCACAAACCATCAGCGGCTACGGCCCCGGCTGGATCGGCGTGGATGCCGAGAAGATCACGCACAGCGTCATCATCGGCTCGTCGGGGCTGCGCCAGGCCTGGCCCTGCACGCGCTTTGAAGACCTGACCCCCGAACATTTCGCGCAATTGGCAGCCCTGGAGACAGAGCTGGTCATTTTTGGCAGCGGCACACGCAACCGGTTCCCGCCACCGGCGTGGCTTGCGCCGCTCATCGCCCGCCGGCTGGGGCTGGAAACCATGGACACCCCTGCCGCCTGCCGCACGTACAACATCCTGGCCAGTGAAGGGCGCAAAGTGGTGGCAGCACTGATTCTGGAAGCCTGAGCTGCAGGCCCGCAACCGCCGCGGCAAGCTGCAAATCCGGCGCTTGCACCTATGCAAGCCCTTGCCTAAATGCCCGCCACTGCGGGCCGGACACACTGTCTTACATTTGGCCGAAGAGTGAATTCGGGGTAAAATCGCCGGTTGCGGTCGGGGGCACCACCAAGAGCAATAACACACTAGCTCCCCCGGCTTACCAACGACTACATCCTGAGAGATTGAAGTGATATGGCGATCGTTGTCAACAAACCCCTCCCTGAATTTGAAGCCAACGCTACCGGTGGACTCAAGGTCTCCAACACCTCCCACCTTGGCCAAATTCTGGTTCTCTACTTCTATCCCAAGGACAACACGCCTGGCTGCACCACGGAGGCCATGCAGTTTCGCGACAAGTACAAGGACTTCGTGAAGGCAGGCGCTGCCGTTTTCGGCGTGTCCCGCGACAATATGAAGTCGCACGACGAATTCAAGGAAAAGCTGGAACTGCCCTTCGAACTCATCGCCGACACCGAAGAAAAGATGTGCCACATGTTCGGTGTGGTCAAGAACAAGATTATGTACGGCAAGAAGGTCAAGGGCATTGAGCGCAGCACCTTCCTGATCGGCCCCGATGGCCTGCTGGTGCAAGAGTGGCGCGGCCTCAAGGTTCCCGGCCACGTGGACGAGGTCCTGAAAGCCGTCAAATCCATCAAGGCCCTGAAAAAGGCCGCCTGATCTGCACATTGGGGCATCGGCGCGACACCCCGCTTGTTTTGCCCAGGCAAGACATCCGGAGTAGGCATAATGGTTTTATGCCCCTGGTTATCGCAACGTTTGCCCTCCTCCAAAAAGCCGCCTTGGCCTCCAGGCGGCTTTTTGCTTTCTGACCCACCCGTTACCCCTTTACCGACCGAGGCCCTGCCACCATGCCCCTGCCCCCCGCCCCCAGCCGGCGCGCTGCACTCCTCGCGCCAGAAGCCTTTGAAGTCGCAGCCCGCCCCCGCGTAGCTACCACCTCGGCGAACGAAGCCGTTGCTACGCCCCAGCGCACCGCCACCGCTACAGCCCCTACCCGCGCCGGACGCAAGGCAGACAGCGTGGCCTCGTCGCTGGCAGCGCCTGACACAGCTCCATTGGTCCAGATTGAGACCCGAGCACGCACACCCCAACCCTCCGCCGCCCCCGTGGCCCGAAGCACCGGCACGCGCAAGGCACGCAGCACCGACACACCTGCCTCCGTCACCGCCAGCGCCGCCCCGGCCACCGCGACCACCACACGCACCCGCAAATCCGCACCACAAGGCCCGACCAAGCTCTTTGTGCTGGACACCAACGTGCTCCTGCATGACCCAACCAGCCTCTTCCGCTTTGAAGAGCACGACATCTTCCTGCCGATGATCGTGCTGGAAGAACTGGACGGCCACAAGAAGGGCATGACCGAAGTGGCCCGCAACGGCCGCCAGGCCAGCCGCACGCTGGATGCCCTGGCTGCCGCCCAGGGCGCCGACATGGCCAAGGGCCTCAAGCTTGACTCCACCGGCCAGCGTGCTGCGGGCGGCCACCTGTTCTTCCAGACGGTGCCACTGGACTACAGCCTGCCCACCAGCCTGCCCCCGGGCAAAGCCGACAACCAGATCCTGGGCGTGGTCGAAGCCCTGCGCAAGCTGCACGCACCGCGCGAAGTGGTGCTGGTCTCCAAAGACATCAACATGCGCGTCAAAGCCCGCGCGCTGGGCCTGACTGCCGAGGACTACCAGAACGACAAGACGCTGGAAGATGGCGACCTGCTCTACGCTGGCGTGCTGGCCCTGCCCCCCGACTTCTGGGCCAAGAGCGGCAAGAACGTGGAAAGCTGGCAAAGCGGCGCCCACACCTATTACCGCATTGGCGGCCCCATCGTGCCGCAGCTGATGATCAATCAGTTCGTGTACTTCGAAGCCCCCGGCGAGCCCAGCCTGTTTGCGCGCGTGAGCGAAATCCGCGAGAAAACAGCGGTACTGCAGACCCTGAAGGATTACGGTTCGGCCAAAAATGCCGTGTGGGGCGTGACCACGCGCAACCGCGAACAGAACTACGCCATGAACCTGCTCATGGACCCCGAGATCGACTTCGTGACCCTGACCGGCACGGCCGGCACCGGCAAGACCCTGCTCGCCCTGGCTGCAGGCCTGACCCAGGTGCTGGACGATCGCCGCTACACCGAGATCATCATGACCCGCGCCACGGTGAGCGTGGGCGAGGACATCGGCTTTTTGCCCGGCACCGAAGAAGAAAAGATGGGCCCCTGGATGGGCGCGCTGGACGACAACCTGGAGTTTTTGGCCAAGGGCGACGGCGGCAATGCTGGCGAGTGGGGCCGCGCTGCCACCAACGAGCTGATCCGCAGCCGCATCAAGATCAAGAGCATGAACTTCATGCGCGGGCGCACCTTCCTGAACAAGTACGTGATCATCGATGAGGCGCAGAACCTGACGCCCAAGCAAATGAAGACGCTGATCACCCGCGCCGGTCCCGGCACCAAGATCATCTGCATGGGCAACCTCGCGCAGATCGACACGCCGTACCTGACCGAAGGGTCATCCGGGCTTACCTACGCCGTGGACCGCTTCAAGGGCTGGCCGCACAGCGGGCACATCACGCTGGCGCGCGGCGAACGCTCGCGCTTGGCAGATTTCGCCAGCGAGGTGCTCTGAGTTGGCTGCAGGCTGGGTTGCAGCACTGAAACTGGTGCCCTGGGGCGACGTCATCGAGGCGACGCCCCAGATTCTCCAGGCGGCCAAGAAGCTGCTGGGCACCACCCGAAAAGGGAACGCTGAAGCTGCTGCGGGAGCACTCGAAGGCGCTGGGGGCGAACCCGCCATTCCCGTGGCCTTGCAGCTGGAACATCTGCGCGAGCGGGTGGTAATGCTGGAGCAGGAGCAGCAGGAATCCGCCGTGCTGATCCAGTCACTGGCCGAACAGAATGCCCAGGTGGTGCAGGCGGTAGAAGTGCTGCGCCAACGCCAGCAACGGCTCACTGTGGCTGTGGGTGTTCTTGCCGTGGGATGTGCGGGTTTGCTGGTGTGGGTGCTGCGACCGTAACGGAACTCCGACCAAGACCATCTACCCCGAACAAAACTCCTAATTTGATAGCTACTTGCGCTTACCCAATAAGCGCTAGTGGCTATTTTTATTAGAAATCGTCACCCGAACCCATGGCCAGGTTCTCGAAGCGCGTCTGGTTCTTCTGGAAGAACAGCTTCACGGTACCCGTGGGGCCGTTCCGCTGCTTGCCGATGATGACCTCGGCCACGTTGGGCTCCTTGGAGTCTTTGTTGTAGTAGTCGTCGCGGTAGATGAACATGATGATGTCGGCATCCTGCTCGATAGCGCCTGACTCGCGCAGGTCGGACATCATGGGGCGCTTGTCGGTGCGCTGCTCCACCGAGCGGTTGAGCTGCGACAGCGCGATCACCGGGCACTGCAGTTCCTTGGCCAGCATCTTGAGGCCCCGGGAAATTTCACCCAGCTCGGTCGCCCGGTTGTCCGAACTGGCCGCCGAGCCCGAGCCGCTCATCAGCTGCAAATAGTCGACCACGATCAGGCCCAGCTTGCCGCACTGGCGCGCCAGGCGCCGCGCGTTGGCGCGCAACTCGCCAGGTGTGAGGCCCGGGGTCTCATCAATGTGCAGTGAGACGGTGCGCAGTTTTTCAATCGCCTCGGTCAGGCGCGGCCACTCATCATCGGTGAGCTTGCCGGTGCGCAGATTGCCCTGGTTCACCCGGCCAATCGAACCCACGATACGCACCGCCAGCTGAGCGGCACCCATTTCCATCGAGAAGATGGCGACCGGCAGGCCCTCATTGAGCGCCACGTGCTCGGCAATGTTCACCGCGAACGAGGTCTTGCCCATGGAGGGGCGCGCGGCCAGCACCACCATGTCGCCCGCTTGCAGCCCACTGGTCATGCGGTCGAGGTCTGCAAACCCGGTGGGCACACCCGTCACATCCACAGGGTTGTCTGCCATCTCCTGCACGCGGTCGAGCAGGTCGATCACCAGCGTATCCAGCGACTGGAAACCCTGCTTGGTGCGCGAGCCTTCCTCGCCAATGGCAAAAATCTTGGACTCGGCCTCGTCCAGAATCCGTTCGACCGTCTTGCCTTGCGGGTTGAACGCGTTGGTGGAAATTTCGTCGCTGGCCGTGACCAGCTTGCGCAGGATGGCACGCTCGCGCACGATTTCCGCATAGCGGCGGATGTTGCTGGCGCTGGGTACGTATTGCGCCAGATTGTTCAGATAGGCCAGCCCGCCCATCTCTTGCACTTTGCCCAGGTTCTGCAGGTGCTCGAACACGGTGATCACGTCGGCCGGCTTGCTGGCGTTGATCAGTGCGCCGATGGCCGAGTAGATCATCTGGTGCTCATGGCGGTAGAAATGGCTTTCTACCAGCAGGTCGCCCACGCGGTCCCAGGCGTTGTTGTCCAGCAGCAACCCGCCCAGCACGCTGGACTCCGCTTCTATCGAGTGCGGCGGCACGCGCAACTGGGCGATTTCACGGTCGGGTACCGGCGTGAAGCCATCGTCAAGGGGCGGAAAAACAGCAGACATGGAATCCTCGGAGCTAACCCGGCATGCTAGCGCCCGTGCGGCGCGCCGTCATGGCACAAGTCTGTGGATAAAGTTGGGGCAACCAGTGGGTAACCATGTACAAACCAGAGCCGCACAAAAACAAAAGCCGCCCGAAGGCGGCTTTGCGTGAAACACCGAAGTGAATCTCAGGCGGTTTCGCCGTAGACCGACACGGTCACGTCCACCACCACATCGGTGTGCAGAGCCACGCTGACAGTGCTTTCGCTCACGACCTTGATCGGGCCGTTGGGAAGGCGGATTTGCGACTTGGCAACCTTGTAGCCTTGCTTGCTCAGCTCTTCGGCGATGTCGTGGTTGGTCACGGAACCAAACAGACGACCGTCCACGCCAGCCTTTTGCGTCAGCTTGACGGTGGTGCCAGCCAGCTTTTCGCCTTGGGCTTGAGCTTCTGCCAGCTTGGCAGCTGCGGCCTTTTCGAGCTCAGCGCGCTTGGCTTCGAACTCTGCCTTGGCGGCTTCCGTGGCGCGACGGGCGCGGCCAGCGGGGATCAGGAAGTTGCGGGCGTAGCCGTCTTTGACCTTGACGATTTCACCGAGGTTGCCGAGGTTCACAACCTTGTCGAGCAGGATGATTTGCATGGGTTGTGCTCCTTAGATCTTGTGCTGGTCGCTGTAAGGCACCAGGGCCAGGAAGCGGGCGCGCTTGATGGCGGTGTTCAGCTGACGCTGGAAGATGGCGCGCGTGCCGGTCAGGCGTGCGGGGATGATCTTGCCGTTTTCGGCGATGAAATCACGCAGCGTATCGACATCCTTGTAGTCGATTTCTTCAACACCGGTCACCGTGAAGCGGCAGAAGCGCTTGCGCTTGAACAGCAGGGACTGGGTGTTGCGCTTTGGGCGCTTGTCTTTGTTGAACTTCTTGAACGTGGCCATTGCGGACCCCTTGAAAATTAATTTTGTTGAATATCCTGGATGTGCAGCACTGCGGTCTTGCCATTGCGCGGGTTGGCCAGAAATCCATGGAAAGTCCAGAGACTTCCGATGTTCTGCCGTGCCAGTCGCTCGGCCATCGCTCCAAAGGCAATGGCTTTCATGGCAGCCTTGACTTCGCGGGGGTGGCCTGCCTCGGTTTGCTGGGACTCGTGTTCGAGGCGCAGCGTAAGGGCAGGCAATCCGGCGGGCGTGTAGCGCAGGGGTTCAGCCTCTGCGATACAGGCGGTCAAGGCGACGCGGTTCTCCACTCCAACGGGCTAGATCAGCGCTCGGCGCGATCTGGGCGCTCGCCACGCTCGCCACCGGCCGCTGCATATTCAGCTTGGCTGGCCTTGCGGGCTTCTTCGCGCTCGACGGTCTTCATCATGGAAGATGGGCCCGTATCGGCCTTCTTCTTCTGAACCGTCAGGTGGCGCAGCACGGCGTCGTTGAACTTGAAGGCGTGCTCCAATTCAGCCATCACGGCCTGATCGGCTTCGATGTTCACGCACAGGTAATGGGCCTTGGCCAGCTTGTTGATCAGGTACGCCAGTTGACGGCGGCCCCAGTCTTCCACGCGGTGCACCTTGCCACCGCCAGCGGTGATCATGCCCTTGTAGCGCTCCAGCATGGCTGGAACTTGCTCGCTTTGATCCGGATGGATCAACAAAATGATTTCGTAATGACGCATGCATACTCCTTTTGGGTAAGACCACCCACTGCGTCTTGAAGTGGTGTGGCAAGGGAAAGCCTGCGATTATAGCCCGGCCTGAGTCGCTTGTACACTCAGTGCTTCGCCGCCCCTGTCCAGGCGTACAAAAAGATGCCATAGATGCGTCCAGCCCCTTGTAAAACCAGTGGCTGGGCCGACATGCAATACAACAAACCGCGATGCATACGGGGCTCGTGAGACTATGCCCCTGGTGCAGACCTTGATTTGTGGTGGCACGCCCCCAGATCCCGCGCGTACCGTTCATTTACTCCCAGACCAAGACATGTCCGACACCAGCCAAACCACCCCCGCACAGAGCGCCCCCGCCCCCGAAGAAGTCGAAGCCGCAATGGCTGCCCACGCCTCTGACGAGCTGGCACGCCTGCAGGGCGAGTTGGCCGAGCTCAAGGCCAAAAGCGCTGATCTGGCCGACCAGTTCCTGCGCGCCAAGGCCGAGGCCGAGAACGCCCGCCGCCGCGCCGAAGACGAGGTTTCCAAGGCCCGCAAATTCGGTATCGAGAGCTTTGCCGAGAGCCTGCTGCCCGTGGCCGACAGCCTGGATGCCGCCCTGGCCATCAAGGAAGCCACGCCCCAGCAGCTGCGCGAAGGCGCCGACGCCACCCTGCGCCAGCTGACGTCGGCACTGGAGCGCAACAAGGTGATTGCCATCAACCCGGCCGCTGGCGCCAAGTTCGATCCGCACCAGCACCAGGCCATCAGCGTGGTGCCTGCCGAGCAGGAAGCCAACACCGTGGTGGCTGTGCTGCAAAAGGGCTATGTGATCGCCGAGCGCGTGCTGCGTCCGGCCCTGGTCACGGTGACGGCTCCCAAGTAAGCCTCAAAAAAATCGACCCGGAAGACTTGAACCACACCAAGTTATCCACAAGTTACTAGCCATCCAAACCATTCAAGCATTCGGAGAAAAATCATGGGAAGAATCATCGGCATTGACCTGGGTACGACCAACAGCTGCGTCTCCATCATGGAGGGCAACACGACCCGCGTGATCGAAAACAGCGAAGGTGCACGCACCACGCCCTCCATCGTGGCCTACCAGGAAGACGGCGAGATCCTCGTCGGTGCCTCGGCCAAGCGCCAGGCCGTGACCAACCCCAAGAACACGCTGTACGCCGTCAAGCGCCTGATCGGCCGCAAGTTCACCGAAAAAGAAGTGCAAAAGGACATCGACCTGATGCCCTACAAGATCGTGGCCGCCGACAACGGCGACGCATGGATCGAAGTGCGCGGCAACAAGCTGTCGGCACAGCAAGTGTCTGCCGACATCCTGCGCAAGATGAAGAAAACGGCTGAAGACTACCTGGGCGAGCCCGTAACGGAAGCCGTCATCACCGTGCCCGCGTACTTCAACGACGCACAGCGCCAGGCCACCAAGGACGCTGGCCGCATTGCGGGCCTGGACGTCAAGCGCATCATCAACGAGCCTACCGCTGCAGCCCTGGCCTTCGGCCTGGACAAGCAGGAAAAGGGCGACCGCAAGATCGCTGTGTATGACCTGGGTGGCGGCACGTTCGACGTGTCCATCATCGAAATCGCCGATGTGGACGGCGAAAAGCAGTTCGAAGTGCTGTCGACCAACGGCGACACCTTCCTGGGCGGCGAAGACTTCGACCAGCGCATCATCGACTTCATCATTGACGAGTTCAAGAAGGAGTCGGGCGTCAACCTCAAGAATGACGTGCTGGCCCTGCAGCGCCTGAAGGAAGCGGCCGAGAAAGCCAAGATCGAACTGTCGAACTCGGCCTCGACAGACATCAACTTGCCCTACATCACGGCAGACGCATCGGGTCCCAAGCACCTGAACATCAAGCTGACCCGCGCCAAGCTGGAACAACTGGTGGAAGAGCTGATCGAGCGCACCATCGCTCCTTGCCGCATGGCCATCAAGGACGCTGGCGTGTCGGTGTCTGACATCCATGACGTGATCCTGGTCGGCGGCATGACCCGGATGCCCAAGGTGCAGGAAAAGGTCAAGGAATTCTTCGGCAAGGACCCCCGCAAGGACGTGAACCCTGACGAAGCCGTGGCCGTGGGCGCCGCCATCCAGGGCCAGGTGCTGTCGGGTGACCGCAAGGACGTGCTGCTGCTGGACGTGACACCCCTGTCGCTGGGTATCGAAACCCTGGGCGGTGTCATGACCAAGATGATCACGAAGAACACGACCATCCCGACGAAGTTCGCACAGACCTTCTCGACGGCCGATGACAACCAGCCTGCCGTGACCATCAAGGTCTACCAGGGCGAGCGCGAAATCGCTACCGGCAACAAGCTGCTGGGCGAATTCAATCTGGAAGGCATTCCACCGGCAGCCCGCGGTGTTCCGCAGATCGAAGTGTCGTTCGACATCGACGCCAACGGCATCTTGCACGTGGGCGCCAAGGACAAGGGCACGGGCAAGGAAAACAAGATCACCATCAAGGCCAACTCGGGCCTGTCGGAAGAAGAAATCCAGCAGATGGTGAAGGATGCCGAGCTGAATGCGGCCGACGACAAGAAGAAGCTGGAGCTGGTGCAAGCCCGCAACCAGGGTGAAGCCGCCGTGCACAGCGTGAACAAGAGCCTGGCCGAACACGGCGACAAGCTCGACGCAGGTGAAAAGGACGCGATCACTGCCGCAGTCAAGGCGCTGGAAGAAGCCTTGAAAGGCGAAGACAAGGCCGCGATTGACGAAAAGACCACGGCGCTGATGGCTGCCAGCCAGAAGCTGGGCGAAAAGATGTACGCCGAGTCCCAGGCAGCGCAAGCTGCTCAGGCAGCCGGGGGTGCAGAGGCCGCAGGCGCGTCGGCTGGTGGCGCGTCCGCCAAGCCCGCAGACGACGACAACGTCGTCGATGCCGAGGTGAAGGAAGTCAAGAAGGGCTGAGCACGCCGCCGTTGACCCCAGCCGCCGCGCGGGGCCCTTGACGGGGCTTGCGCGGCGTTCCTGTTCCAACCGGGCTCAGAATGACCATGTCCAAACGAGACTTTTACGAAATCCTGGGCGTTCCGAAAAACGCCTCGGACGAAGAAATCAAGAAGGCCTATCGCAAGCTGGCGATGAAGCACCACCCTGACCGCAACCAGGGGGATGCAGCCAAGCCTGCCGAAGAGAAGTTCAAGGAGGCCAAGGAGGCCTACGAGATGCTCTCCGACCCGCAAAAGCGCGCTGCCTACGACCAGTACGGCCACGCCGGGGTGGACCCCAACATGCGCGGCCCCGGCGGCGCAGGGGCAGAAGGCTTTGGCGGTTTTGCCGAGGCCTTCGGCGACATCTTCGGCGACATGTTTGGCCAGCAGGGCGGACGTGGGCGCGGTGCCGGTGGCCGCCAGGTGTACCGGGGCAGCGACCTCAGCTACGCCATGGAGATCACGCTGGAAGAAGCCGCACGCGGCAAGGACGCGCAGATCCGCATTCCGTCGTGGGAGAGCTGTGACACCTGCCACGGCAGCGGTGCCAAGCCCGGCACCAGTGCCAAGACCTGTGGCACCTGCCAGGGCGCAGGCACGGTACAGATGCGCCAGGGCTTCTTCAGCGTGCAGCAGACCTGCCCCCACTGCCGCGGCACGGGCAAGATCATTCCCGAGCCGTGCACGACCTGCCATGGCCAGGGCAAGCTCAAAAAGCAAAAGACGCTGGAAGTGAAGATTCCTGCGGGCATCGACGACGGCATGCGCATCCGCTCCACCGGCAACGGCGAGCCGGGCACCAACGGCGGCCCACCGGGTGACCTGTACATCGAGATCCGCCTGAAGAAACACGACATCTTCGAGCGCGATGGCGACGACCTGCACTGCCAGGTGCCCGTGAGCTTCATCACGGCAGCACTCGGCGGCGAGATCGAAGTGCCCACGCTGGCTGGCAAGGCAGCGATCGACATTCCTGAAGGCACCCAGGCCGGCAAGCAGTTCCGCCTGCGTGGCAAGGGCATCAAGGGCGTGCGTGCCAGCTACCCGGGCGATCTGTACTGCCACATCGCAGTCGAGACACCCGTCAAGCTGACCGAGCACCAGCGCAAGCTGCTGCGCGAACTGGAAGATTCGCTCAAGAAGGGCGGCGCCCGCCACTCGCCCAGCGGCGAGAGTTGGACGGACCGGCTGAAGAACTTCTTCAGCTGACCGCGCACCGGCATCCCATCGAAAACCGCTTGTGGCCTTTTGGCCCAGGCGGTTTTTTCTTGACGCAGGGCAAGAAACTCCCTTAGGCCCGTGCGATGCACGCACAGCGCAGTAGGATGGGTCTCATCGATGATCACCCGGGAGCTTGGGCACATGAACGTCAACATCACCTTCCTGGGCGGCTCCGGCACGGTCACCGGCTCCAAGTACCTGGTGCGTTACAACGGCAAGAGCCTCCTGGTCGATTGCGGCCTGTTCCAGGGCTACAAGCAGTTGCGCCTGCGCAACTGGCAGCCTCTGCCCGTCACGCCGCACCAGATCGACGCCGTGGTGCTGACCCATGCCCACCTGGATCACAGCGGCTACCTGCCGCTGCTGGCGCGCGACGGCTACACCCACGCCATCCACTGCACACCGGGCACACGCGACCTGTGCACCATCCTGCTACCCGACAGCGGGCACCTACAGGAAGAAGACGCGGCCTTTCTCAACCGCCACCAGCTCAGCAGCCACAGCCCCGCCCTGCCCCTGTACACCCGGCTCGACGCGCTGCACTGCCTCAAGCAGTTCCAGATCCACCCATTTCACAAGGCGTTTGAGCCCCTGCCCGGCTGGCGTGTGACGTTTTCGCCCGCAGGCCACATCCTTGGTGCAGCCAGCGTGCTGCTGGAGGTGGGAGGCAGGCGCATTCTGTTTTCGGGCGACCTGGGGCGGCCCGATGACCTGCTCATGAACCCGCCTGACGCGCCGCCCCAGGCCGACACCGTGCTCATCGAGTCCACCTACGGCGACCGCGAGCACCCGCCCGAAGGCCCGCTCGATGAACTGGGCCCCGCCCTGCAGCGCCTGGCAGCGCGTGGCGGTATTGCCGTGGTGCCGGTGTTTGCCGTGGGGCGTGCGCAGGTCGTGCTGCACGCGATTGGCCTGCTCAAGGCGCAGGGTGTGGTGCCCGCATCGCTCAAGGTGTTTCTGGACAGCCCCATGGCCGTCAGTACCACGGGGCTGTTCCAGCACCACATGCAGGAACACCGCCTGAGCGGCCGCGAGGTGCAGGCACTGGAGCATGGCGCCACCATGGTCCAGACGCCCGAGCAATCCAAGGGGCTGGCCAAGCTTCATGGCCCCATGGTCATCCTGTCGGCCAGCGGCATGGCCACCGGGGGGCGCGTGCTGCACCACCTGGCACTGCACGCAGGCGACCACCGCAACATGATCATCCTGACCGGCCACCAGGCCCCAGGCACCCGTGGTGCGCGGCTGGCAGAGGGCGAAAAAACCATCCGTATCCACGGCCAGGACGTGGCCGTGCGGGCCGAGGTGGTTCGGCTGTCCTCTGCATCAGCCCATGCAGACGGCAACCAGCTCATCGCCTGGCTGCGCAGCATGGGGCACGCGCCGGACAAGGTGTACGTGGTGCATGGTGAAATGGGCGCGGCCGATCTGCTGCGTCAGCGCATTGAGCATGAGCTGCGCTGGCGTGCCGCTGTGCCAGAGCACGCCAGCACCTGCACCGCCTGAGCCACGGTAGCTTTCTGGGCCTCAGCGGTTCTACCCTCGCGCAGAAGGGCAGTGCCGCCATCGCGTATCGCGATGTCAAAGCGGCAATAATGGGGAGAAAATAGGCAACCTTCTCATTTCGAGAAGTTAAAACCCCATGAAAAGCTCCGAGCGCAGTTTTGCGCGCCGTATCGACCTAACCTCGCTGCAACTGTTTGTGGCGGTGTGCGAGCTCGGCAGCATTGGCCGCGCGGCTGAGCGCGAATTCATTGCGGCATCGGCCGTCAGCAAGCGCCTGTCGGACCTGGAAACCGCCGTGGACACCGCCCTGCTCTACCGCCACAGCCGGGGCGTCACGCTCACACCCGCAGGCGAGAGCCTGCTGCACCATGCGCGCACCGTGCTGTTTGGCCTCGAACGCATGCAGGGCGAGTTGAGCGAATACGCCGACGGCGTGCGCGGCCATGTCCGCATGCACGCCAACATCTCGGCCATCTTCCAGTTCCTGCCCGAAGACCTGGGCGCCTTTGCGCGCGAGCACAGCCAGATCAAGATCGACCTGCAGGAGCACCTCTCCAGCGACGTGCTGCATGCCGTGCAGGAGGGCGCCGCCGACCTGGGCATCTGCAACATCGGCATGGCCAGTGGCAACGGTGCCCTGGAATTGCAAAGCCGCCCTTACCGCGCCGACAATCTGGTGCTCGTTGTACCCCTGGCGCACGACCTGTCTGCGCTGGACGCTATCAATTTTGAAGAAGTTCTGGACTGGGACATCGTGGGCCTGCATGCCAACAGCAGCATCAGCCTGGCCATGCGCGCCGCCGCCGCCGCCGCCGGGCGCCCGCTGCGACAGCGCATCCAGGTCACAGGGCTCGATGCCATGTGCCGCATGATCGACAACGGCCTGGGCGTGGGCCTGCTGCCCGACCGGGCATTTGCGCTGATGCGCGGCGTGGGCAACCTGCAAGCCATCCCGCTGACCGATGCCTGGGCCCACCGCGAGCTGCGTGTGGTGGCTCGCGACTTCGACGCCCTGCCCGTCACGGCCCGTTTGCTGGTGGAACACCTGTCACCCCGGCCAGACCCCGACACTAAAATCCAATCACCCACCTGAAATGCAGAAAGAAAGCCACGCCATGGGACGCACCCTGTACGACAAGATCTGGGACGAGCATGTCGTCCACACCGAAGAGGACGGCACCTCCATCCTCTACATCGACCGCCATCTGGTGCACGAGGTGACCAGCCCCCAGGCGTTTGAAGGCCTGCGCGAGGCGGGCCGCAAGGTCTGGCGCATGAGTTCCATCGTGGCCACCGCCGACCACAACACGCCCACCACCGGCTGGGAAAACGGCTACGACGGCATCACCGACCCCATCAGCAAAGAGCAGATCACCACGCTGAACGACAACATGGCGCAGATCTCTCCCGCTGCGTTCTTCCCCTTCATGCACAAGCGCCAGGGCATCGTGCACGTCATCGGCCCTGAAAACGGTGCCACCCTGCCCGGCATGACGGTGGTGTGCGGCGACAGCCATACCAGCACGCACGGCGCGTTCGGCGCACTGGCCCACGGCATCGGCACCTCCGAGGTCGAGCACGTGATGGCCACACAGACGCTGCTGGCCAAGAAGGCCAAGAACATGCTGGTGCAGGTGGACGGCACGCTCGCCAAGGGCGTGACGCCCAAGGACGTGGTGCTGGCCATCATCGGCAAGATCGGCACGGCCGGCGGCACCGGCTACACCATCGAATTTGCAGGCTCCGTCTTCCGCGCGATGAGCATGGAAGGCCGCATGACCGTGTGCAACATGGCCATCGAAGGCGGCGCGCGCGCTGGCCTGGTGGCCGTGGACGACAAGACCATTGAATACGTCAGGGGCCGCCCCCTGTCGCCCACGGGCGTCGAATGGGACCAGGCCGTGGCGTACTGGAAGACGCTTCACTCCGATGCCGACGCGAAGTTCGACACCGTGGTGAAGCTCGACGCCTCCGAAATCGTGCCGCAGGTGACCTGGGGCACCTCGCCCGAGATGGTGCTGGGCGTGGATGCCCGCGTGCCGGACCCCGACAAGGAAAAGGATGCCAACAAGCGCGGCGCCATCGAGCGCGCCTTGACCTACATGGGCCTGCAGCCCGGCAAGGCGATCAACGACATCACCATCGACAAGGTGTTCATCGGCAGCTGCACCAACAGCCGCATCGAAGACATGCGCGAAGCCGCTGCTGTGGTGAAGAACCTCGGCCGCAAGGTGGCCAGCAACGTGAAGCTGGCCATGGTGGTGCCCGGCTCGGGCCTCGTCAAGGAGCAGGCCGAGCGCGAAGGCCTGGACAAGATTTTTGTGGCCGCAGGCTTTGAGTGGCGCGAGCCCGGCTGCAGCATGTGCCTGGCCATGAACGCCGACCGCCTGGAGCCGGGCGAGCGCTGCGCATCCACCAGCAACCGCAACTTCGAAGGCCGCCAGGGCGCTGGTGGCCGCACCCATCTCGTCAGCCCCGCCATGGCAGCAGCCGCTGCCGTGCACGGTCATTTTGTGGACATTCGCCAATTCGCCTGAAGGAGCCCGCCATGAAGAAAATCGCCGCCATCCTCATCGCACTGTCTGCCGCCTTGCTGCTGGGCGGGTGCAACACCGTCAAGGGCGTAGGCCAGGACGTTCAACGGGCAGGGGGCGCACTCGAACGCGCCGCCAACAAGTAACAAGGCACCCATGCAGAAATTCACCTTACTCAAGGGCCTGGTGGCCCCGATGGACCGCGAGAACGTCGATACCGACGCGATCATCCCCAAGCAGTTTCTGAAGTCGATCAAGAAGACCGGCTTTGGCGTGAACCTGTTTGACGAATGGCGCTACCTGGACCACGGCGAACCGGGCCAGGACCCGGCCAGCCGCAAGCTCAACCCCGACTTCGTGCTGAACCAGCCGCGCTATGCAGGCGCCTCCATCCTGCTGGCACGCAAGAACTTCGGCTGCGGCTCGAGCCGCGAACACGCGCCCTGGGCACTGGACCAGTTCGGCTTTCGCGCCGTGATCGCGCCGAGTTTTGCCGACATCTTCTTCAACAACTGCTTCAAGAACGGCCTGCTGCCTATCGTGCTGCCCGAGGCAACGGTGGCCCAGCTGTTCGATGAAGTGCACGCCTTCCCCGGCTACCAACTCACCATCGACCTGGAGCGCCAGGTCATCGTGCGTCCGCAAGGCGAAGAGATTCCGTTCGAGGTGCAGGCCTTCCGCAAGTACTGCCTGCTCAACGGCTTCGACGATATCGGCCTGACCCTGCGCCAGTCCGACAAGATCAAGGCGTTTGAAGCGCAGCGCCTGGCGACCAAGCCCTGGCTTGCGCACACCATGGTGTCGTAAGACACCGCAGGCATCAAAAAATATCATTTAAATTAGCCTCTAGCGCTTTATCCATAAGCGGTAACAGCTATCAAAATCAAAGCAAATTCAATGAAAATCGCAGTTCTGCCGGGTGACGGCATCGGTACCGAAATCGTCTCCGAAGCCGTGAAGGTTCTGGAAGCCCTGGACCTGAAGTTCGAGATGGAATCTGCCCTGGTCGGCGGCGCCGCCTACGAGGCCCACGGCCACCCGCTGCCCGAATCCACCCTGAAGCTCGCCAAGGAAGCCGACGCCATCCTGTTCGGCGCTGTGGGCGACTGGAAGTACGACAAGCTCGACCGCCCCCTGCGCCCCGAGCAGGCCATCCTGGGCCTGCGCAAGAACCTGGGCCTGTTCGCCAACTTCCGCCCCGCCATCTGCTACGAGCAACTGGTGGGCGCATCGAGCCTCAAGCCCGAGCTGATCGCGGGCCTCGATATCCTCATCATCCGCGAGCTGACGGGCGACATCTACTTTGGCCAGCCGCGTGGTCGCCGCGTGGCCACCGATGGCCACTTCCCCGGTGCCG
This sequence comes from Acidovorax sp. LjRoot38, assembly GCF_964252975.1. Classification (NCBI taxonomy): domain Bacteria; kingdom Pseudomonadati; phylum Pseudomonadota; class Betaproteobacteria; order Burkholderiales; family Comamonadaceae; genus Acidovorax; species Acidovorax sp. LjRoot38. Next base: position 291,534 of record NZ_CAXUPT020000003.1, read on the forward strand.
AGGAAGCCTTCGACACCATGCGCTACAGCCGCCCCGAGATCGAGCGCATCGCCCACGTCGCCTTCCAGGCCGCGCGCAAGCGCAACAAGAAGGTCACCAGCGTGGACAAGGCCAACGTGCTGGAAACCTTCCAGTTCTGGAAGGATGTGGTCACCGACGTGCACAAGGAATACCCCGACATCGAGCTGCAGCACATGTACGTGGACAACGCGGCCATGCAGCTGGTCAAGGCCCCCAAGGCGTTTGACGTGGTGGTGACCGGCAACATGTTCGGCGACATCCTGTCGGACGAAGCCTCCATGCTCACTGGCTCCATCGGCATGCTGCCCTCGGCCAGCCTGAACAGCAGCAACCAGGGCCTGTACGAACCCAGCCACGGCAGTGCGCCCGACATCGCCGGCAAGGGCGTGGCCAACCCGCTGGCCACCATCCTGTCGGCCGCGATGATGCTGCGCTTCAGCCTGAACCAGGAAGCCGCCGCCCAGCGCATCGAAGCCGCCGTGCAAAAGGTGCTGGCGCAGGGCCTTCGCACGCCCGATATCTACAGCGAAGGCACCACCAAGGTGGGTACGGCGCAGATGGGCGATGCAGTGGTGAAGGCGCTGACCGCCTGATCCCCCGCTCAGCGGTCACAAAAAAAGCGCCGGACACTCCCGGCGCTTTTTTATTGTGGAGCCGGGGTACTGCCCGTACCGCCTACAGCCACCCGTTGTCGATGAATTCGATGATGGCGTAGCGCCGGTTCTCCAGCGGCCGCTCGCGCACGGCTGCCACGATGTGCGCAACGCCCTCCGCATACGGCGCATCGCCATAAACACGGGTTTCCAGCGTCACGCTGCAAGCCCCATCCTCTATCAGAACCTGGTGGTAGGCATGGCGGCCAAGATGTTCTGGGGGAATCTGCAGCACGCGCTGCTGAACCTCGGCATCGCGCACAGACCGGATATCACTGGGCACCAGACCCAGCGCCTGCGCCATGCTCACGGCCGTGCCCGGCACCGACGACTTCTGAGCCTGGTGCGATTCGGTCAGCCCGATGCGATAGCCACGGAACAAGTGCCCACTGCGCTCCAGCATGGCCATGAACTTGAGCATGAGAAGGTTGGTGTTGGGACACAGGACCACGGGAAAACCTACAGCCAGGTGTTCCAGCGCTGATCCCGTGGACAGCTCCACCAGCGCAGAGCACGTGGATTCACAGAACGCGCTCACCGCTTGTAGCTCCCGGCCCGAGCCTGCATGCACCACCACCGATTTTTCTGCAGGCAGCCCCTCGGCAGCCCAGGGCACAACCTGCCCTGCGTCCCCAGACGGCAGCGCCCCCAACAGCTCCCTGGCCAGCTTGCCAGACCCCACAACGATGACTTGCATTTTTCCACTCTCGATGAATCGCAGACAAAGCGATAGGCAGGACTGTAGTGCGGTGCAGACCATGGGCGCAGGCTCTCCCCCAAGTCATTGGCTTTTTTCTACCGTCTATCCCGCCGATCGCTCCCCAGAGATGCCTGTTGGAACAACGGCACAGAGCCCAAAGCCCGCATCCGCTACAATCTTCGCCTATGTTTGCCGCCCACACGTTCGCCCTGAACATTGCACCCGCCGCCACGGCCGGTGTGGCTGCGCGCGCAACCATCACCAAAACCACGACCATTAAGGGCTGACTCAGCCTGGTTCGTCGTGCGCCCTTCCTGGCCAGACGAGCCAGGCGAGCAGTCCGGTCTGGCACTGTTTCTTACTTAGAAAGGGCGTTGAAATGAGCAAGTTGGTAGGGTTGGTCGGCTGGCGCGGCATGGTCGGCTCGGTCCTGATGGACCGTATGGAACAAGAGAAGGACTTCGATCTGATCGAACCCATGTTCTTCTCCACCTCGAACGCAGGCGGCAAGGCCCCTGCCCAAGCCAAGAACGAGACTGCACTGCAGGATGCGTTCAACATCGAGGCTCTCAAGCGCTGCGAAATCATCATCACCGCCCAGGGCGGTGACTACACCTCTGAAGTGTTCCCAAAGCTGCGCGCCGCCGGCTGGAACGGCCACTGGATCGATGCCGCCTCCACCCTGCGCATGGACAAGGACGCCGTGATCATTCTCGATCCGGTCAACATGCCCGTCATCAAGAACGCCCTGGCCAACGGCGGCAAGAACTGGATTGGCGGCAATTGCACCGTGAGCTGCATGCTGATGGGCGTGGGCGCTCTGTACAAGGCAGGTCTGGTGGAATGGATGAGCACCCAGACCTACCAGGCAGCATCAGGCGGCGGCGCGCAGCACATGCGCGAGCTGCTCACGCAGTACGGCACGCTGAACGCCGAAGTGCGCGCGCTGCTCGACGATCCCAAGAGCGCCATCCTGGAAATCGACCGCAAGGTCATCGCCAAGCAGCGCAGCCTGTCAGCCGCTGAAACCGCCAACTTCGGCGTACCGCTGGGCGGCTCGCTGATCCCCTGGATCGACAAGGACCTGGGCAACGGCATGTCCAAGGAAGAGTGGAAGGGCATGGCCGAGACCAACAAGATCCTGGGTATGGGCGAGGGCTTCAACGCCTCCGCCATTCCCGTCGATGGTTTCTGCGTGCGCGTGGGCGCTATGCGCTGCCACAGCCAGGCGCTGACTTTCAAACTCAAGAAGGATGTGCCCGTGGCCGACCTCGAAGCCATGATCGCCGCCGACAACCAGTGGGTCAAGGTGGTGCCCAACACCCGTGAAGCCACCATCCAGGACCTGACCCCCGTGGCGGTGACCGGCACCATGAACATCCCCGTGGGCCGCATCCGCAAGCTGGCCATGGGCCCTGAATATGTGGGCGCCTTCACCATTGGCGATCAGCTGCTCTGGGGCGCCGCCGAGCCCTTGCGCCGCATGCTGCGCATCTTGCTCGACGCCTAAGCCGGCAATCCCCAAAAAGCGCGCACGGCCCTCGCCGTGCGCGCTTTTTTACGCCCGGCGCCTTGACACACTCAGTTACGCCACGTTGGCAATTGGCAACATTTGAATGCCCCAATCTGGTGCGTCTGAACCTCGCTCAAAGCTTCGGAGCCACCTCAGCTTGTCAGTGCAAAACATTGATGCTATGGTGCTTTTTACATATTTTCACGCGCCGGGGCGGGACCAGACCATGAGAAAAAAAGCACCGCTCGACCGAGCCGCACAAAAACCTAATCAGTTGTTGGCAAACATGCATCGTTGGAAATTTTCTGTCCTGGCGGCTGCGGCCGTAGCGTCGGCTGGCTTTTACGCTGGCGACGCCTCGGCCCTGGCGTTGGGCCGCATCACCGTGCAGTCTGCCTTGGGCGAGCCTTTGCGCGCCGAAATTGACCTGCCCCAGATCACCCCCGCCGAAGCCGACACCCTGCGCGCTACGACGGCTACCCCGGAAGTTTTTCGCGCCCAGGGCATGGAATACACGCCCGCGATCAACAACCTGCAAATCCAGCTGCAGCGTCGCCCAGACGGCACCGCCGTGCTGCGTCTGACGAGTGATCGCCCGGTGAACGACCCCTTCCTTGATCTGGTGCTGGACGCCAACTGGGGCTCGGGCCGCATTGTGCGCAGCTATACCATGCTGTTTGACCCGCCAGCACTGCGCCGCGCAGCACCGAATGTGACGGCGTCCCCTCAGATCTCGGCACCTGCTGCCCCATCGGCGCCCGCCGTGCGCGCACCGGTTGCCCCGCGCGCCACCGAATCCTCTGCCGCTGCTGCACCTCCAGCACCACGCCCGGCAGCAGCTGCCCCTCGTCCAGCCCCCGCAGACGGCGTCAAAGTGCAGGCCGGTGACACCGCTGGCCGCCTGGCGAATGCCTACCGCCCCGCCAGCGTGTCTCTGGATCAGATGCTGGTTGCCATGATGCGTGCGAACCCGGACGCATTCATTCAAGGCAATGTCAATCGCCTCAAAGCTGGCGCGGTACTGCAGATGCCCGATGAAGTTGCGGCGCAGGCAACCCCAGCCCCCGAGGCACGCCAGATCCTGGCAGCCCAGGCCAAGGATTTCAACGAATTCCGCCGCAAGCTGGCAGGTGCCGCCCCGACCACGGCAGTGGCCGCTGCCGAGCGCTCTGCGTCGGGCACGGTGCAGACCCGCGTGGAGGACAAGAAACCTGCCACGACCGCACCCGACAAGCTGACGCTGTCCAAAGGCTCCGTGAAGGGCCAGAAGGCCGCCGAGGACCAGCTCGCCAAGGACAAGCAAGCCAGCGAGGCCGCCACCCGGATGGCCGAACTGTCCAAGAACATTACCGACCTGAACAAGCTGGGCGCAGCATCGGCCGCTGCTGGCAGTGCCGCGCCCGCTGGCGGTGCCAGCGCCCCCGCTGGCGTGGCCGTGCAGGCCCCCGCAGTCCCCGCCACGCCTACAGCACCCGCCACGCCTACAGCACCCGCCGCGCCTGAAACACCTGCGTCGGCCCCCGTGCCCCCAGCCAGTGCCCCAGCGGATGTTGCCGTTCCTGCCGAGGCGGCCTCCGAACCCGCCTCTGCACCGGCTCCCGTCGCATCCGCACCCGCAGCCCCCGTACGGATGCCTGCGCCAGCACCAGCCCCTGTTGAAGAGCCGAGTTTCCTGTCCGGCCTCATGGACGATCCGATCCTGCCCCTGGCCGGTGGTGGCCTGCTGGCCCTGTTGCTGGGTTATGGCGCTTACCGTGTGGTGCAGCGTCGCCGCCAGAACGCTGGCGTAGACAGCTCGTTCCTGGAAAGCCGCATCCAGCCTGATTCATTCTTCGGTGCCAGCGGCGGACAGCGCGTGGATACCGCCAACAGCGAAATGACGACCGGCTCGTCCATGGCCTACTCCCCGAGCCAGCTCGATGCTGGCGGCGATGTGGATCCCGTGGCGGAGGCAGACGTTTATTTGGCCTATGGCCGCGACCTTCAGGCCGAGGAAATCCTGAAGGAAGCGATTCGCCACAATCCGGCCCGCGTGTCGGTCCATGTGAAGCTCGGCGAAATTTACGCCAAGCGCCAGGATCGCAAGGCACTGGAAGCGGTGGCAGGGGATGTGTTCAAGCTGACGCAGGGCGAAGGCCCGGACTGGAACCGCATTGCCGAACTCGGCCGCGACCTGGACCCCGAAAACCGCTTGTACCAGCCTGGCGGCCGCCCCGGCATGGCCGAGGACGAATCTCCATCGCTGCCCCCAGGTGGCTTCCCGAGCACCTTCACGGGCGGTGCTGGCAATGCGGCGGCCACAGCGGCACTCCCCCCCGATCTCGATCTGGATCTCGATCTGGACCTGCCAGATGACGCACTGACCGACGCTCCCTCGGTGGCACCAGCACCCCCAGGCGGGTTTGCAGCGGCTGCCGCTGCAGCAGCGGCCGCAGGTGGCACCCGTCGCACTACGGACGCCGATGCCAGCGATGAACCACAAACACTGCGCCCAGAACTGGATTTGCCAGAGCTGCCCTCTGCAACGGCACCAGCCTGGGGTGGTCAAGATACAGCCCCCGGCCCGATGATGGCCCCTCCGCCCGTCGCCAACCTCGACTTCCCGAGCGCAGACGACCTGAGCATGGCGCCATCTGGCCCCATGCCGCTGGCAGGCGACGCCAAGGATTCCGGCCCCATGGAATTTGATCTGGGCGAACTGTCTCTGGACCTGAACGCACCGTCCAAGCCCATGGCAGCCCCCGCGGCCAAGGCACCCGCTCCGGCACCCGAGTTCGTCGATGACGGCTCGGCTGCGGCGCAGGATGATCCGCTGGCTACCAAGCTGGCATTGGCCGAAGAGTTCAACGCCATTGGCGACACCGACGGTGCTCGCACGCTGATCGAAGAAGTGGTGGCCGAATCCAGCGGCGCCCTCAAGACCCGCGCCCAGCGTATGCTGGCCGAACTGGGCTGATGCAGCCGGGTTCTCTCACGGCGCGCTTTCCCCACCCCCAGGCCGCCCCATGATGCGGGTGGCGCTGGGTGTCAGCTACAACGGACAGGCCTACAGCGGCTGGCAAAGCCAGTTGTCGGGCAACACGATTCAGGACAAACTCGAAGCGGCCCTGGGCCGCTTTGCCACGCACCCTGTCAGCACTTTGTGTGCAGGCCGTACCGACGCAGGTGTGCATGGATTGATGCAGGTGGTGCACTTTGACACGCCGCTGAACCGCCCGCCCTCCTCCTGGGTACGGGGTACCAACACCTTTCTTCCTGCCGATATTGCCGTGCAATGGGCGCAGCCCGTGCCGGACGGCTTCCATGCCCGCGCCAGCGCGATCGCGCGGCGCTATGCCTATGTGCTGCTGCAGTCCCCCGTGCGGCCGAGTGTGGACGCCGGTCGCGTGGGCTGGGTTTTCCATCCGCTGGACCACCAAGCGATGCGGCAAGCTGCGGACTACCTGCTGGGCGAGCACGACTTCACCTCGTTTCGTGCGTCGGCGTGCCAGGCCAAGTCCCCCGTCAAGACCCTGCAGCGCATCGACATTACGCGCCGGGGTCTGGGAGAACCACACCCGGAGCTGGGCTGGAGCCCCTGCTACTGGCGCTTTGAGTTCGAAGCCAACGCGTTTTTGCACCACATGATCCGCAACATCATGGGCTGCCTAATTGCCGTGGGCCAGGGCAACCAGCCTCCTGAATGGGTGGCGCAGGTGCTCGCCGCCAAATCCCGCGATGCGGCAGCGCCCACGTTTTCGCCGGATGGGCTGTTTTTTCAAGGCCCGGTCTATGACGCCGCCTGGGGCTTGCCCCAGCGCACGGCTGCGTATGATTGGTTGCCATGAACGCACAAGACATCTCCAAGCTGCCGCATGCACGCACCCGCATCAAAATCTGCGGCCTGACCCGCGAGCAGGACGTGGATGCCGCAGTGGCGGCAGGCGCCGATGCAGTGGGTTTCGTGCTGTATGCCCCCAGCCCGCGTGCGGTAACACCCGAACGCGCAGCACAACTGGCCAGACGCCTGCCGCCCTTTGTCACACCAGTTTTGCTGTTCGTGAACGAGCCCGCTACCAATGTGATAGCTACCAGCGCTTTGATAGCAGGCGCTACGATCCAGTTTCACGGTGATGAATCTCCCCAGGATTGCCTGGCCGCCACCCACCAAGGCGCACGCCCCTACCTGCGAGCCGCCCGAATTCCCCTGGGCGACGGTGCGGCCAGCTTTGACCTCGTAAAATACGCCCACGATTACTCTCACGCCCAGGCCATCCTGCTCGACGCCCATGTCGAAGGTTTTGGCGGCAGCGGCAAGGCATTCAATTGGTCACTCCTTCCACCAAGCGTCAGCTCTCACCTCGTTTTGTCTGGTGGACTCACGCCTGCAAACGTGACCGATGGCATTTTGCAAGTCCGTCCGCGGGGTCTCTCGCTGGCGGTTGATGTCAGTTCCGGCGTCGAAGCCGATGGCCCCGATGGAAAGCCCATCAAGGGCATCAAAGACGCACTGAAGATCCAACGCTTCGTTGCCGCCGTGCGGGCGGCCGATGCACAACTTGCAAAGAACCCCCATGAATTCCTATCAGCAACCTGATACTTCTGGCCATTTCGGCCCCTACGGCGGCAGCTTCGTCAGCGAAACCCTGACCCACGCCATCCAGGAACTGCGCGAGGCCTACGCGCGCTACCAAAACGACCCCGAGTTTCTGGCCGAGTTTCACTACGAACTCAAGCACTTCGTCGGTCGCCCATCACCCATCTACCATGCAGCCCGTACCAGCCGCGAAATGGGTGGCGCGCAGATCTACCTCAAACGTGAGGACCTGAACCACACCGGCGCCCATAAGATCAACAACGTGATTGGCCAGGCCATGCTGGCCAAGCGCATGGGCAAGCCCCGCGTGATTGCAGAAACGGGCGCAGGTCAGCACGGCGTGGCCACGGCCACCATCTGCGCGCGCTATGGCCTGGAATGCGTGGTGTACATGGGTGCAGAGGACGTCAAGCGCCAAAGCCCCAACGTGTACCGCATGAAATTGCTGGGCGCCACGGTGGTGCCCGTGGAATCGGGCAGCAAGACGCTGAAAGATGCCCTCAACGAGGCCATGCGCGACTGGGTGGCCAATGTGGACAACACCTTCTACATCATCGGCACGGTGGCAGGCCCACACCCCTACCCCATGATGGTGCGTGACTTCCAGAGCGTGATCGGCAAGGAGTGCATCGACCAGATGCCCGCCATGTTGGCAGAGCAAAAGGCGCTGGGCGACCAGCCCGATGCCGTGATCGCCTGCGTGGGTGGCGGCAGCAACGCCATGGGCATCTTCCACCCCTACATCCCGTTCGAGAAAACGCGCCTCATTGGCGTGGAAGCGGCAGGCGAAGGGCTGGAGTCGGGCAAACACTCGGCATCGCTGCAAAAGGGCAGCGCGGGCGTGCTGCACGGGAACCGCACCTTCATCCTGCAGGACGACAATGGCCAGATCACAGAAACCCACAGTATCAGTGCAGGTCTGGACTATCCGGGCGTGGGCCCGGAGCACGCCTGGTTGCAGGAAATCGGCCGTGCCGAATACGTCGGCATCACTGACAAGGAGGCTCTGGAAGCCTTTCACTACCTGTGCCGCACCGAGGGCATCATCCCCGCGCTCGAATCCAGCCATGCCGTGGCCTACGCCATGAAACTGGCCAAAACCATGCGCCCTGACCAATCGATCCTGGTCAACCTCTCGGGCCGTGGTGACAAGGACATTGGCACCGTGGCCGACCTGAGTGGCGCCGATTTTTACTGCCGCCCCAGCTGCCAGGGGCAGTCCGTCAAGGGCGGCGAGCAATCCATCAAGGTGGTGAAGTAAATGAGCCGTATTGCATCCACCTTCTCTGCCCTGCAAGCGCAGGGCCGCAAGGCACTGATTCCCTATGTGACCGCTGGTTTCCCCTTCGCCGACATCACCCCTGCACTCATGCACGGCATGGTGGAGGCCGGTGCCGACGTGATTGAACTGGGCGTGCCCTTTTCCGACCCCATGGCCGATGGCCCGGTGATTCAAAAGGCGGGCGAAAAAGCCCTCAGCCTGGGCATTGGCATGGTGCAGGTGCTCGACCATGTGCGCGAGTTCCGCAAACGCAACAGCACCACACCCGTGGTGCTGATGGGCTATGCCAACCCCGTGGAGCGCTACGACCAAAAGCACGGTGCAGGTGCCTTTGTGCGCGATGCCGCAGCCGCTGGCGTGGACGGTGTGCTCATCGTGGACTACCCACCCGAAGAGTGCGAGACCTTTGCCGCCAGCCTGCGTGAGCACGGCATGGACCTGATCTTCCTGCTGGCCCCCACCAGCACCGATGAGCGCATGGCCCAGGTGGCGCGCGTGGCCAGCGGCTACGTGTACTACGTGTCGCTCAAGGGCGTGACCGGCTCGGGCGCGCTGGACACCTCGGCCGTGGAGCAAATGCTGCCCCGCATCCGCCAGCATGTGACGATCCCCGTGGGTGTGGGCTTTGGCATTCGCGACGCCGCCACCGCCCAGGCGATTGGCAAGGTGGCCGACGCCGTGGTCATTGGCAGCCGCATCATCCAGCTGATTGAAGACCAAGAGCACGCCAAGGTGGTGCCAATCACGATCGACTTCCTGCGCGGCATCCGCAAGGCAATGGACGCGTAGACGCATAATGCAGCCCGGCGCGCCGCCCTCATCGGGGCACGGCGCGCCACAGATTCCACCCGGCCTGCCCCCTGCGGCGCCCCAGCGCCCCGGCAGGCCGAGCCACTGAAGAGGAGAACACCATGTCCTGGCTCGAAAAACTTCTGCCCTCCAAGATCCAGCAAACCGACCCCACCGAGCGCCGCCAGGTGCCTGAAGGGCTGTGGATCAAGTGCCCGAGCTGCGAAACGGTGCTCTACAAGGCCGATCTGGAGCAAAACCAGAACGTTTGCCCCCATTGCAGCCACCACCACCGCATTGGCGCCCGCGCGCGGCTGGACGCTTTTCTGGACGCCGAAGGCCGCTATGAAATCGGCCAGGAAGTGCTGCCCGTGGATGCCCTCAAGTTCAAGGACAGCCGCAAATACCCCGAGCGCCTGAAGGAAGCCCTGGAAAACACGGGTGAAACCGATGCCCTCATCGTCATCGGTGGCGCGGTCAAGAGCATCAACGTGGTGGCAGCGTGCTTTGAGTTCGACTTCATGGGTGGCTCGATGGGCTCCGTGGTGGGCGAGCGTTTTGTGCGCGGCGTGGAAACCGCCATCGAGCAGAAGGTGCCCTTTATCTGCTTTACCGCCACCGGCGGCGCACGCATGCAGGAAGGCCTTCTGTCCCTGATGCAGATGGCCAAAACCAACGCAGCGCTGACCCGCCTGGCCAAGAAGGGCCTGCCCTACATCAGCGTGCTGACCGACCCGACCATGGGCGGCGTGAGCGCAGGTTTTGCGTTTGTGGGCGACATCGTGATTGCCGAGCCCAAGGCCCTGATCGGCTTTGCCGGACCGCGTGTGATCGAATCCACAGTGCGCGTGACCCTGCCCGAAGGCTTCCAGCGCGCCGAATTCCTGCAAACCAAGGGCGCCGTGGACTTCATTTGTGACCGCCGTGAACTGCGCAACACCGTGGCCAGCAGCCTGGCCATGCTGCAGCGTTTGCCTGCTGACGCAGTGATGTAACACCACCGGGTGGGTGCGTGCGCAAAGCCTCGTGCTGAGGTGATGCGCCCGCCAAAGCCGCGAAAACACTATTATTTTGATAGCTGCTAGCGCTTTATGGATAAGCGCTAGATGTCAATTTGAATCATATTTTTGGTATCAGATAGATATCCATTTGCCGCGCATCATGCGCAGCCGCCGAAACCGGCGCGGCCCCAACCAGGGACGGCAAGCAAGGGCCGCCCCGCAGCAAGGCCGTCGTCCCCCTGGGGGGAAGGCGCCAAAGGCGACTCAGGGGGGCTACTTCATTACGCTGGCCTGCAAATGGCCCAGCACGATCATCGCCACCTGCAGCAACACCAGCACGGCCAGCGGCGACAGGTCGATACCGCCCACCAGCGGGATGATGCGGCGAAACGGCCGCAGGATGGGCTCGCACAGCCGGGCAATCACATCGGCCAGGGGTGACCGCGCCTGCACCCACGACATCACGGCATAGACGATCAACAAGCCAATCAGCCCCGACACCGCCACCCGCGCGAGGCCAAACAATGCCAGCCACGGCAGCCAGGCCCATGCCGAGGCGGCGCCCAGCAGCAGGGTCAGCAAAAAATACTGCGCCAGCTGCAGCAACACGGCTGCCACTAGGCTCGACACATCCCAGCGCCCCACCGGCGGGATCACGCGGCGCAGCGGCATGATGAGCCAGTCCGTCAGCGCAAAAACCAGTCCGCCGACGGGGTTGGAAAACGGCACGCGCTGCCACTGCATGTACAGCCGCAACAGGCATGCCCCGGTGAGCAGGCCACCAACAACGTCGAGCAGGAAAGAGGCGATCTGGTAGAGCATGGATGAGACAAAAATAAGGGGCCGCCGCGAAAGCAGGCTGCGCCATGGGATGATAGCGAGCCAAGGTATCCCCCCTTTCATGACACAACCCCTCACCCTGTCATCCTTGCCCCTTTTCCCTCTGGGCTCCGTGCTGTTCCCAGGTGGTCTGCTGGCCCTGCGCGTGTTCGAAGTGCGCTACCTGGACATGGTGCGCAAGTGCCATCAGGCGGGCGCCCCCTTTGGCGTGGTCGCCCTCACGCAAGGCCGCGAAGTGCGCCAGGCGGGCGCGCCTGAAGAACAGTTCAACGATGTGGGCACCCTGGCCGTCATCGAGCAGATCGACACCCCGCAGCCTGGCCTGATCACACTGCTATGCCGTGGCAGCCAGCGCTTTCGCATCACCCAGCGCAGCCACCTGCCCCATGGCCTGTGGATCGCCGATGTGGGGCACATCGACCCGGATCTGATGGTGCCAATCCCGCAAGACCTGAGAAAGGCATCGACAGCCCTCGCCCAGGTGCTGCACACCCTAAAGCAGCGTGACCCCGAAATTCCGACTGCGATTGTCCCCACGGCAGCCCAGCTGGACGACTGCGGATGGGTGGCCAACCGCTGGTGCGAGCTTTTGCCCGTGCCCCTGGAACTCAAGCAGCGCCTGATGGAGCTGGACAACCCGCTGGTGCGGCTGGAACTGGTGGGAGATATCCTTGAGCGGACCGGGATTGCGCCCACGCAATGAGCCGCCGAATCGCAACTACCCCCTCTTCTTCTCATAGCCCATGCTGAACCGCATCCTGGGCTGGTCACGCGCAGCCAAGCGCCTCGTGGTGGTGGCCATGGACATCTGTCTGGGCCTCATCGCCATGTGGCTTGCCTTCACGCTGCGGCTGGAGACGCCCCACTGGCCTGAGGGCATGCAGTGGCTCGCGTATGCACTGGCCCCGGCCCTTGCCTTTCCGATTTTTGCCAAACTGGGGCTGTACCGCGCCATCTTCCGCTACACGGGGATCACGGCGCTCATCACTACCGGCAAGGCCGTGGCCATCTACGGCGCGCTTTTGCTGGGCTGCCTGCTGGCGGCTCAGTGGGAGGGCGTACCACGCAGCGTCGGCATCCTCCAGCCGCTGTTGTTCATGCTGCTGGTGGGTGCCAGCCGTGCACTGGGGTGGCTGGCGCTGGCGGGGCGCAGCAGCCATGCGCCGTACCGCCTGCTGATCTACGGCGCTGGCAGTGCGGGCGCACAGACGGCTGCAGGGCTGGGCAGCATGCGCCAGTACCTGCTAAAGGGGTTTGTGGACGACGATGCCAGCAAGATCGGGCGCAGCATCAACGGCGTGCGTGTGCACGCCTCCAACGCGCTGCCCGAGGTGGTACGCCGCCTTGGCATCACCGACGTGCTGCTGGCGCTGCCCAGCACCACGCGCGAGCGACGGCGGCAAATCATCGAAAGCCTGCGCGAGCTGCCCGTGCGGATCCGCACGCTGCCGGGCCTGTCGGACCTGGCCAGCGGCCGGGTGACCGTCACGGACTTCCAGGACCTTGAAATCGAAGACCTGCTGGGCCGGGAGCCGGTGGCGCCGGACCCAGGTCTGCTGGGGCGCAATCTGGCGGGCACCGTGGTTCTGGTGACCGGCGCGGGCGGCAGCATTGGCAGCGAACTGTGCCGGCAGATCGTGCGCGAAGGGCCGTGCCAGTTGCTGCTGGTGGACCATAGCGAATACGCGCTGTACTCCATCCACCACGAATTGGCGGCGCTGGTGCACCAGGGCGAGCATGCATGTGCGCTGGTGCCCCTGCTCGCCAGCGTCACCCACAAGGCGCGCATGGCAGACATCTGCCGACAATACCGGCCCACATCCATCTACCATGCGGCCGCCTACAAGCACGTGCCCATGGTGGAGGCCAACGCGGGCGAAGGTATTTTGAACAACGTGTTTGGCACCTTGAACATGGTGCAGGTGGCGCTGGAGTGCGGTGCCAACCATTTCGTGCTGATTTCCACCGACAAGGCCGTGCGCCCGACCAACATCATGGGCGCCACCAAACGTGTGGCAGAGATGGTGCTGCAAGCAATTGCAGCGTCGCCCCGAGCGCCTTTCCCGCAGCTTGCCGACAGCTCACCCGCCTGGACTTGCCCCACCCGCCTGTCGATGGTGCGCTTTGGCAATGTACTGGGCTCTAGTGGCAGCGTGATACCGCTGTTTCGCAAGCAGATCGCGGCCGGTGGCCCCCTTACCGTGACGCACCCGAACGTCACGCGCTACTTCATGACCATTGCCGAAGCCGCCCAGCTGGTACTGCAGGCAGGGGCGATGGCCGAGGGCGGCGACGTGTTCCTGCTGGACATGGGCGAGCCGCTGCAGATCCTGGAGCTGGCTGAGCGCATGGTGGCCCTGTCGGGATTGACGGTGCGCGACGATCTGCACCCCGAAGGAGACATCGAAATCGTTTTCACCGGACTGCGCCCGGGTGAAAAACTGTTCGAGGAACTGCTGATTGGGGACAATCCCTTCCCCACCGACCACCCCCGCATCCTGCGGGCGCGTGAAGAATACCGCCCATGGGAGGAGCTGCAGACCTTGCTCCAGGCATTGCAGAAGGCAGCCCAAGCGGGCGACCCCATCGCCATGACCGCTCTGCTGCGACAGCTGGTGCCTGGCTACCACCCCGAAACGCAACCCGTACTGCCATGAAGTCGGGACTTGTACGGGCAACGCTGACCCTGCTCACGGGCAGCGTTGCAGCCCACGCCATCCCGCTGGTGCTGGGCCCCGCACTCACACGCCTCTACAGCCCTGAGGACTTCGGACAGTTTGCACTGCTGTGGGCGCTGGCCACCAACCTGGCGGTGGTGGGCTGTGCGCGCTATGAATTCGCACTCCCCCTCGAAAGCACCGAGCCGCGCGCCGCCCAGCTCATGGCGCTGTGCGCTCGCATCTTGCTCGCTGTCACCACGGCATCTGCTGCAGCCGCAGCCGTGCTTCTCCTGTGGCGCGGCATGCCGATGGTGTGGGCGCTGCCATTGGCGGTGTTCGCAGGCGGCGCTGTGCAATGGCTCACCCTGTGGGCAACTCGGTCCCAGCGCTTTGGTCTGCTGTCGGCGGCCAGGCTGCTGCAACAAGGCGGTGGCGCCATCCTGCAATTGCTGTTCGGATTCATGAAGACCGGCCCGCTGGGTCTGGTGCTGGGCGCCACATTGGCCAGCCTGGGCGCGGCATGGATGCTGGCCAGGCCTGCCCCTGCGGGTGGCTGGGTGGGTCTGTGGCGCCAGCCGTTGGCCACCCTCCGGTCCATGGCCCAACAGCACCGGGACTTTCCGTTGCTCAACACACCCCACGCTTTCATGGGGGCGCTGCAGGACACCCTGACTCTGGTGCTGGTGGCGGCCTGGACCGGAGATGCCGCAGCGGGGTTCTGGGCGCTGGCGCTGCGCTACCTCAAGGCCCCTGCGACCCTCATCGGCGGGGCCTTGTCGCAAACCTTGTACCCCCGCCTTCTGAAGGCGCAGAGCCCCAACGAAGCGCGCACCCTGGTGCGCCAGGCCATGATGGGGCTGGCCGCCCTGGCCTGCCCGCTGGCGGCAGTGCTGCTTGCCTGGGGCCCGGACATCTTTTCCCTGGCCTTTGGCGACCAATGGGCGCAGACCGGGGAACTGGCCCGGGCCATTGCGCCGTACATCGCCGTGCATTTCATGGCATCGCCCCTCGCGGTGGTCACCATGGCCTGGGGCGCGCAGGCCTGGGCGCTGCGCCTGGCGTTGGTTGGACAATGCCTGTTTTTCGCGGGCCTGCTGCTGGGCCTCCATCTGGGCGGGCTGACCGGTGCCGGATGGGGGGTGTCAGCGAGCATGCTGGCCTACTTTGCCTACTATTTCTGGGCGTTGGCAAACTGGAAGGACATCCCCCATGAGAGCCGTGCTTAACCGCTGGCGCCGCCGCCTCTGGCAGGCGCTGTTCTACCGCATGGTGTTCGGGGAAAGCGACCACCTGGGCCGCGGCCTGCCCCACACCCGCATTGCCCCCAGCACCTGCATCGAAGGCGCCGAGGGGCTGCTGCTTTCCGACCACGTGTTCATTGGGCAATTCAACTTCATCGACGCCACGGCAGGCCTGCAGATTGGGCAAGGGGTACAGATCACCAACTTCGTCAGCATCGTCACCCACAGCTCCCACCGCGCCATTCGCCTCCTGGGCAGCAGCTACGCAGTCCACGAGGGCCCCAAGCCTGGCTACATCAGCGCGCCCGTTGAGATCGGCGCCTACACCTTTGTTGGCCCCCACAGCCTGATCGAAGCGGGTACACGCATCGGCAAGGGGGTGGTGGTGTGCGCCTACGCGCAGGTGCGCGGCGAAGTGCCCGATTTCGCCATCATGGCAGGGGCCCCAGCGCGCAAGATTGGCGACGTGCGCGAGCAGGATGAGCGCCTGCTGTTGCAGCATCCGGAACTGCGCCCACACTACGAATCCTGGGCACGGGCAAGCTGACATGGCCACACACCTGTGCCTGCTGGGCGATGCCACCAGCCCCCATGTCCAGCGGTGGGCGCGGGAGATGCTCCAGCGCGGGTGCCGCGTTTCGCTGATCACGGCCCGCCCCGCGTCCATCGATGGCGTCACGGTGCGGGCCATCCGGCCTGTGCACCGATCACTGGACTGGCTGCTCCGTGTACGGGAAACGAGGCGCCACGTGGCCGAACTGGCTCCTGACCTCCTGCATGCCCACTACGTCACCTCCTACGGCTATCTGGCCGCACGTTGCGGCAAACATCCGCTGGTGATGACCGCCTGGGGCAGCGACCTGTTGGTGACCCCCGGCAAAAGCGCCTGGATGCACTGGCTGACCGGCTGGATACTGCGCCAGGCTGACCTCATCACGGGCGACTCAGCGAGCCTGATGAGCGCGGTGGCAGACTTCCGCCCGCCCGGCGCTGCCGAGGAAATCCATTGGGGTGTGGAACTGCAACGCTTCCACCCCGTTCCCTGGAGTCACAAGCAAGGCAGCCAGCTGGTGAGCCTGCGCGCGTGGGAACCCAACTACAACATCGACACCATCATCGAAGCGTTCGCCCTGCTGCAGGCGCGATTGCCGGGCGCCGATCTGCGCTTGCACCTGCTCGGCGGAGGCAGTCTGGAAGATGCCCTGCGCAGCCAGGTGCACACGGCGCAGCTGGACAACAAGGTGCAGTTCCACGGCCGACTCGATGACGCGGGCATGACCCGGGTACTGGGCGAAAGCAAGATATCTGTGTCGGTGCCCAGCAGCGATGCAACATCGGTCGCCATGCTGGAGAGCATGGCGTGTGGCCTCGCCGTGGTGGCCAGCGAACTGCAGGCCAACCGGCACTGGATCGACGCTCAGTGGCTGGTTGCAGCCGGAGATGCCACAGCGCTCGCCGCCCGGCTGGAAGCCCTGATTGCCAATGACGCCATCGCGGAACAAGCCGGGCTGCAAAATGCTGCCCGCATCGCGCAAGACGGCGACCGCGCGGTGCAAATGAACCGCATGCACGCGCTGTACCAGCAACTGCTCCGTACACCTTGAACCCCATGCCCCAAGGCCTTGAATTGGACAACCTGATCAGCGTCATCGTGCCGTGCCGCAACGAGCGCCAGCACATCGACGCTTTCTGCAACTCCGCCCTGCGCCAAGAACTGCCCGCAGGCTGGCGCATGGAAGTGCTGATTGCAGACGGTGACAGCGATGACGGTACGCGCGAACACCTCGCGCAGCGCTGCGCCGCAGACCCCCGGCTCGTGCTGGTGGACAACCCCGGCCGCATTGTGTCCACCGGACTCAACGCCTGCATTGCCCGCGCACGGGGCGGCACCATTGCCCGCATGGACGTGCACAGCCAGTTTGCCCCCGACTACCTTGCGCAGTGCATCGAGGCGCTTGAACGCACCAGCGCTGACAACGTGGGCGGCCCCTGGGTTGCCCACGGAACGGACCCCACCGGGGCCGCCATAGCCGCCGCCTTCCAATGCCGCTGGGTGGTGGGTGGCGCACGGTCGCGCGATGTGCAATACGAAGGCGAGGTGGATACCGTCTACCTCGGATGCTGGCCCCGCGGCGTGTTTGACCGATTCGGGCTGTTTGACGAAACGCTGGTGCGCAACCAGGACGACGAGCACAACCTGCGCATGCGCCTGGGGGGTGCACGCATCTGGCAGAGCAGCCGCATCCATTCCACCTACCACCCGCGCAATTCGCTGAGGCACCTGTTCGCGCAACAACGGCAATATGGCTACTGGCGGCCTTTTGTGATGCGCAAACATGGGCAGCCGGGCTCCGTGCGACAACTGGTGCCCGCAGCTTTTGTGGCCGCAGCAGTGGGCGCCTCCGCTGCCTTGCCGTGGTCCGCCTGGCCCTTGGCTGCACTGGGCATCGCCTACGCCGGGTATCTTCTGGCGGCATCCGTGGCGGCAGCCCGGTCGGCCCGCAACGGGGGGCTGCTGCCCCGCCTCCCGGCGACGATTGCAGCGTTTCATGTGGGCTACGGCCTGGGCACCTGGCGAGGACTGTGGGACATTGCGCGCTCGCGCGCCCCTTCGTCCGACTTTGCACGCATCACCCGATGACCGACAACGAACCCCAGGCCGTCAAGGCCCGCTACGCCCGGCGCGACACAGTGGCCGACGAAGCGCGCTACAGCCTGTATGCCAACGCTGCGGCGCTGCAGGCGCAGCAGGAGCGCCTGCGCGCCATGGCACGCATCTGGCAGGCCCACGGCTGGAGCAGCCTGACCCAGCGGCCCATGCTGGAGGTTGGCTGCGGGAGTGCGGGCAATCTGCATGATCTCGTGCGGCTGGGCGCCACGCCCGCGTGCCTGACAGGCCTGGAGCTTCTTCCCGAACGTGCCGCCGCAGCGCGCGCCTCGCTGCCAGCAGGCGTGGCCATTGTGGAAGGGGATGCCGCCCTGGCCCCGGTGCAGCCCGCCAGCCAGGATGCCGTGCTGGCGTTCACACTCTTCAGCTCCTTGCTCGACGAGGGCTATCGCCGCCATCTGGCCGACGTGATCTGGCAATGGGTCGCGCCCGGCGGCGGTGTTCTCGTCTATGACTTTGTCGTCAACAACCCCGCCAACAGCGATGTACAGGGCATTCCACTGCGCGAACTGAGCATCCTGTTTCCCGGGGCACAGATACACTCCCGCCGCGTTACGTTGGCACCTCCGCTGGCACGGCGCCTGCCCGCGCCAGCGATTGCGCCAGCATCCGCACTGCTGTGGTTTCTGCGCACCCACCGCCTGACCTGGGCCGTGAAGCCACGCTGAGCGCGGCCTCGCTCTGGCCCTTTTAGCACGCACCACAACGCCCATGAACTCCCCCGCCGACCTACCCTTTCTCCCGTTCGCCCGCCCCGACATCGGGCCGGCAGAAATCGATGCCGTCAGCGCGGCCATGCGCTCGGGATGGGTCACGACCGGGCCCAAGACCAAAGAGTTTGAGCAGGCATTCACCGCCTTCCTGGGCGGCGGTGGTCTGCAGAGCATCGCCGTCAACTCCGCCACGGCGGGCCTGCACCTCGCGCTGGAGGCCCTGGGCATCGGCCCCGGCGATGAAGTGATCGCGCCCACACTGACCTTCACCGCCACCGTGGAGGTGGTGCGCTACCTGGGTGCGGACCCGGTACTGGTGGACGTGGACCCGGTGACCCTCAATATCGACCCGGCCAAGGTGCGCGCGGCCATCACACCCCGCACCAAAGCCATCATGCCCGTGCACTACGGGGGCCTGGCCTGCGACATGGACGCCATCCTGGCCATCGCCAAAGAACATGGCTTGAAGGTGGTGGAAGACGCAGCCCATGCCTTGCCCACCACCTGGCACGGCACCCTGGTGGGGCAGTTGCAGTCCGATGTCACGGTGTTCAGCTTCTACGCCAACAAGACCATCACCACCGGCGAAGGCGGCATGGCCGTCACACACGACCCGGCGCTTGCGCAACGCATGCGCACCATGCGCCTGCATGGCATGAGCCGGGATGCGTTTGACCGCTTCACCTCCAAAACCCCGGCCTGGTACTACGAGGTGGTCGCTCCGGGCTTCAAGTACAACATGACGGACGTTGCCGCCGCCATGGGCGTGGAGCAATTGGCGCGGCTGCCGCAATTTGTGCAGCGGCGCCAGGACTTGGCAACCCGCTACCACGATCAGCTGGCGCCGCTGCCCCTGACCTTGCCAGCCGATGCACCCCAAGGCGACACCCACGCATGGCACCTGTATGTCATCCGGCTGCGGGCGGACGCACCACTGGGGCGTGACGCGGCCATCCAGGCACTGTCGGACAGGGGCATCGGCACCAGCGTGCACTATGTGCCGCTGCACCGGCACCCGTACTGGCGGGACCGCTATCAGCTCACGCCGGAGATGTTCCCCCAGGCCGATGCAGCCTACCAGGCCATGATCAGCATTCCCCTTTTCACAGCCATGGGTGACAGCGATCAGGACCGTGTGATTGCCGCGCTGCACGAGGTGCTGGGCTGACATGCCCAAGCGGCTGTTCGACCTGTTCTTGGCCGCCCTCGGGCTGCTGCTGCTCGCGCCCGTGCTGCTGGCCGTGGCACTGTGGGTGGTGTGGGATTCGCCCGGCCCGGCATTCTTTCGCCAACAGCGTGTGGGCCGCGCAGGCAGGTTGTTTCGCATCGTCAAGTTCCGCACCATGCACCCGCGTGCAGAAGCTGCGGGCCCGGCGATTACCGTGGGGGCCGACGCCCGCATCACCCGGGCGGGCCACTGGCTGCGGCGCACCAAGATCGATGAATTGCCGCAGCTTTTCAACGTGCTGCTTGGCCATATGAGCCTTGTCGGCCCCCGGCCCGAGGTGCCGCACTATGTGGAGCTCTACCCGGATTCCGTGCGGGACCTGGTGCTCAGCGTGCGGCCCGGCATCACGGACCGCGCCTCCATCGAATTTCGCGACGAAAGCACTTTGCTGGGCCAGAGCAGCGATCCAGAGCGCACCTACGTGGAACAGATTCTGCCCATCAAGCTGCGCTACGCCGCCGAGTACGCCCGCTCGCACACGCTTTGGAGCGACCTGAAGATCATCGTGAGGACGGCATCCGCGCTGTGGGGCGACCGGCCGTCCAGGGGATAAGAACCTGTTCTAAATCTTTTCGGGGTCGCACAAGGTCCTTGCCGGGATGGGATGCAAGGCGCGGGGTGCAGTGGATAGCCCGGCTATCCACAAGCGCCGCAACGCCGCAGACCGCCCGGCAAGGCACTTGCCCGAAGGGTTGGAGTGAAATCGGGCGATTGGACGCCCCGGCTGCTTGCATGGGCACAAGCCCATGCGGCGCATCCGAAGCATCCACTCATCCCGATTGCACTCCAATGCGATCCCCGAAAAGATCTTGAACAGGTTCTTAGGACCTGTCGGCAACACATAGCCGATAAAATGAGGGGTTTGGCTGAACCCAGCCCCCATTTCACGCCCCCGCACCCACGGCACCTATGTCAGACCAAAACCACGCCCCCGCTCCCCAGGACGAAAACCAGCTCATCGCAGAGCGCCGCGAAAAGCTCCGCGCTCTGCGCGAAGTCCAGGCCACTGGCGGTGGGGTTGCCTTCCCCAATAACTTCAAGCCCGGCCACAAGGCTGCCCAGTTGCACCTGGAACACAGCACTGCCACGAACGAGTCCCTCGAAGCCACGCCGGTGAACGTCTCGGTCGCTGGCCGGATGATGCTCAAGCGCGTGATGGGCAAGGCGAGTTTCGCCACCGTGCAGGATGGCTCGCTGGGCGACGTGGGCGGGCGCATCCAGCTTTACGTAACCCGCGACGCCGTGGGCGAAGACCTGTATGCCGCCTTCAAGCACTGGGACCTGGGCGACATCGTGGGCGCCGAAGGCACGCTGATGAAGACCAAGACGGGCGAGCTGTCGGTCAAGGTGACCAGCCTGCGCCTGCTCACCAAGAGCCTGCGCCCGCTGCCCGACAAGTTCCACGGCATGGCCGACCAGGAGCAGAAATACCGCCAGCGCTACGTGGACCTGATCACCGATGAGCACGCCCGCAAGCGCTTCATGGCGCGCAGCAAGGCCGTGAGCGGGCTGCGCGAGTTCATGGTGAGCCACGGCTTCCTTGAAGTCGAAACGCCCATGCTGCACCCCATCCCGGGCGGCGCCAATGCCAAGCCGTTCGTGACGCACCACAACGCGCTGGAGCAGGAGATGTACCTGCGCATCGCGCCCGAGCTCTACCTCAAGCGCCTGATCGTGGGCGGCTTCGAGCGTGTGTTCGAAATCAACCGCAGCTACCGCAACGAAGGCATCTCGGTGCGCCACAACCCCGAGTTCACCATGATGGAGTTCTACGCGGCGTACTGGAACTACCTGGATCTGATGGACTTCACCGAGACGCTGATCCGCGAAGTCGCGTTCAAGGCCACCGGTTCGCTGCAGATGACCTACCAGGGCCGCGCGGTGGACCTGACCCAGCCCTTTGCCCGCCTGACGATCCGCGAAGCCATCTTCCAGCACACCGAAGCAGGCGCCCATGTGGACGATGCCGCCTGGCTCATCAGCGCATTGAAGAAGCTGGGCATGACCGAAGAAAAGGACAAGCTCTCGGCCCGCACGCTGGCCAGCCTGCAGGTGCTGTACTTTGAAGAAACGGTGGAAGACAAGCTGTGGCAGCCCACCTTCATCATGGAGCACCCCACCGAGATCTCGCCCCTGGCACGTGCCAACGACGCGCGCCCCGAGGTGACGGAGCGCTTTGAGCTGTACATCACCGGCCGCGAGTTCGGCAATGGTTTCAGCGAACTGAACGATGCCGAAGACCAGGCCGCCCGCTTTCACGCCCAGGTGGCCGCCAAAGACAGCGGCGATGACGAAGCCATGTTCTACGACCACGATTTCGTGCGCGCACTGGAATACGGCATGCCCCCCACGGGGGGTTGCGGTATCGGCATTGACCGTCTCATGATGCTGCTGACTGACAGCCCCAGCATTCGCGACGTGATCCTGTTCCCCGCGCTTCGCCGCGAGTCCTGAGTTGCGCGTCCGGGATGCCCTCGGGGCATCCCGGACCCGCCCTTTGACGGCCCCAAGGAGACACTACCGTGCCCTTCAGTTCCAGCAGCGCCCCCTACCCGGCCAGCCAGCCCTTGCCCTCGGGCAACGCTTTTTCGGTGCTGGTGGTCGAAGACCAGGGATCCGTGCGCGCAGCGCTGGTGGCCGAGCTGCGGCGGGCTGGGGTGTCAGACATCTTTGAGGCGCCCGAGGGCAACGCAGCGCTGCACCTGTTCAAAACCCACCGCCCCGATCTGGTGCTGCTGGACATCCGGCTGCCCGGCCGGGACGGCTACTGGGTGGCCCAGCAGATGCGCGAGAGCGAGGCGGGCGACTGGACGCCCATCATCTTCCTCTCGGGCCTGGACAACGAACTCGATGTGTGGCGCGGTATTGAAGTGGGTGGTGACGACTACCTCGTCAAACCCGTCAAGCCCATCGTGCTGATGGCCAAACTGCGTGCCATGCGCCGGCTGCTGGACATGCGCCGCAGGCTCGTCTCCATGTCGGCCGAGTTGCATCTGGCCAACCAGCGGCTCAACGAAATGGTGGAGATCGATGCGCTCACCGGCCTGGTCAACCGCCGGGGGTTTGACCGCATTTTGCACAACGAAATCCTGGCTGCGCGCCGGGACGGTACGCCGCTCACGCTGATGCTGTGCGACCTGGACCACTTCAAGCTCTTCAATGACGCCAGCGGGCATGTGCAGGGCGATGCCTGCCTGAAGGAAGTCGGCCGCCTGTTGCGCGAGGTGTGCGTGCGCCCGCGTGACATCGCCTCACGCTACGGTGGTGAGGAATTCGCCCTCATCCTGCCCAACACGCCACGCTCGGGTGCCATGACCTTCGCGCGGGCCCTGGGACAGCTGCTCAAGGTGCGCGCCCTTCCACACGCAGATTCCCCGCTGGGCAACATCCTCACGCTGTCAGGCGGCATCACCACCTGCGTGCCTGACGACAGCACGAACGCCGAAAGCATGATCATGCGTGCCGACCAGGCGCTTTATGCCGCCAAGGCCCAGGGCCGCAATCGCTTCTTCAGTTTTGAAATGCAGATGGACACCGTGGAGCAACTGCGCAATTGAGTTTCTTTTCTGCCCTCACGTTTGACGCCACCGAGCGCAACGCCCGCACCGCCGTTTCGCGCATGCAGCTGCTGAAAACCCGCCTTCCCGACTGGGTACAAGACTGGCTCGAAGTCATCATCCCCGGCACGCAGATCCTGCTGATCCTGTTTGTCGCCTGGCTGCTGCAACGGGTGCTGCGCCGCATAGTGCGCCGTGCCAGCGCGCACTACCAGGTGCCCGACGAACTGGTGGTGCCCATGAACGGGCTGATCCGCTGGCTCATCATTGCCAGTGCGGCGCTGCTGGTGCTGGAACGCATGGGGGTGTCGGCCACCGTGCTCTGGACCGCGTTCACCGGGTTTGCCACTGTCGGGGCCGTGGCCTTTTTCGCGGCGTGGAGTGTGCTCTCCAACCTGTTTTGCGCGCTGCTCATCTTCACCGTGCGACCCTTCAAGATTGGCGACTACATCGAGGTGCTGGACACCGCCGAAAAGCCCGGGGCCAAAGGACGTGTGGTGGACATCAACCTGCTCTACACCACGCTCGAAGACCATGGCGCTGCGGCGGACCAGGTCGCCTGGCTGCAGATTCCCAATGCGCTGGTGTTTCAACGCGTGGTGCGCAGGTTTCAGGGGGTGCCACCACCGCCTGCACTACCCGCCAACGCTGCAGAGGCCGCAGAAAGTGCACCGGCAGCCCCGCCTCCAGTCACGCCAGGGCCTTTCAACACGCCCTAGTCCACTGAAGCCGAGAAATCGGCTGTGCGTGAGGGTCTGGCAGGGTCGCACGCTAGGCGGCGGGCGCAGGCGGGTTGCACACCCGGCGAGCACGGTAACGACGAGGGGCGCCGCACCAGACTCCGGGCCAGGGGCTCTCACGGCGTCAGGGCAACAGGTCCAAGGCCTGCAGATAGGCGGGCTGGTACATCAACTCATCCCAGGCCTGGGGCAGGGTTTCGGGCAGCAGCGCCAGGCGGCGGGATTCGCTGTCCACACTCGGCTGCCAGCGGCCCTGGTTCTGGGCCTGTTCCAGGCCGTCGATGAGTTCATCCACGGCCTTGCCATCGCCCACGCTCTGGTTGCACAACAGCACCAGGTCGCAGCCTGCCTCCAGCGCTGCAACGGCTGCGTCGGTGTAGCTGACGACCTGGCCGTCCAGACGCCGAGCGCCTTCCATGCTGAGGTCGTCGCTGAAGATGGCGCCGTCAAAACGCATCTGCCGCCGCAGGATGTCCTGCAGCCAGCGCTGCGAGAAGCCTGCGGGGCGGCTATCGACCTTGGGGAAGATCACATGGGCGGGCATCACGCTGGTGAGCGTGCTGCTGAGCCAGGGGTATGGCGCGGCGTCGTCGGCCAGGATGGCCTTCAGGCTACGCTTGTCCACCGGCACCTCGGTGTGCGAGTCGGCTTTGACAAAGCCGTGCCCCGGGAAGTGTTTGCCGCAGTTGGCCATGCCGGCCTGCAGCAGACCGTGCATGAGGCTCTTGGCGAGCAGCGCCACCACACGCGGGTCGCGGTGAAAGGCACGGTCGCCGATCACGCCGCTTTCACCCCAATCGAGATCGAGAACGGGGGTGAACGAGAAATCAACCCCACAGGCGCGCAACTCCGCACCCAGCACGTAGCCCGCCGCCGTGGCGGCATTGGTGGCGCGCAGCGCGCCGCTGCCAGGCACGGCCTTGGCGCCCTTGCCATCGTCCATCCACATCTCGCCCAGGGCGCGCATGGGCGGCAGGTGGGTGAAGCCATCGGTGCGAAAGCGCTGCACGCGGCCGCCCTCATGGTCCACGCAGATCAGCAGATCGTCACGCACGGCCTTGATACTGCTGGTCAGCTGCAGCAGCTGCACGCGGTTTTCCCAGTTGCGGGCAAACAGGATCACGCCGCCGGTCAGCGGGTGGGCCAGGCGGCGGCGGTCGGCGGCAGTCAGCTCTGTGCCTGCCACGTCGAGGATGAGGGGGGCGTGTTCGGTCATAGGGTGTCAAACATCAGGTTGCTATTACAAACATAGCTGCTAGCACTTATCCATCAAGCGCCAGAGGCCATTTTTAATCCAATTTCTCTACCACACAGAAGCTGGCGGCGTAGTCGGTCTCGTCCGTCACGCTCAGGTGCGCTTTCAGCCCTTTGGCGTCAAACCATTCCTTGAGTGCGCCGTGCAGCACGATCACGGGCTGGCCGCTCGCAAGCTTGGCCACTTCGCAGTGGCGCCAGGTCATGGGCATGCGCATGCCCAGGCCGATGGCTTTGCTGAACGCTTCCTTGGCAGAGAACCGCGTGGCCAGGTAGCGCAGGCCGCGGTCGGGCCAACGGCCACTCCTCTCGCGCCAGGTGGCCAGTTCGCCGTCGGCCAGCACCTTCTGGGCAAAGCGCTCGCCGTGGCGCTCCAGGCTGGCCGCGATGCGGCGCACGTCGCAGATGTCGGTGCCAATGCCGTAGATCATGATTTTTTGAATGAAATTGGGCTCTAGCTCTTATCCATCATGCACTGACAGCTATCAAATCAGGAGCAATCAGGTTGTGCGGCACAACCCGACTGGATGCAGCCCAGGTAGGCCAACACCGTGGCGGCGTAGCCCAACTCCAGCGCGTCGGCAATGAGGGCGTGGCCGATCGAGACTTCGAGCACACCGGGCACCTCGCGCACAAAGGCGGCGAGGTTGTCACGGTTGAGGTCGTGACCCGCGTTCACGCCCAGCCCCACATCCAGCGCGGCCTGAGCAGCGGCGGCGTAGCGCTTGAGCTCAACGTCTTGCTGCGGCGTGCCCCAGGCTGCAGCGTAGGGCTCGGTATAAAGCTCCACCCGGTCTGCGCCCACGGCCTTGGCGGCGGCCATCTGCTCGGGCACGGGGTCCATGAACAGGCTCACGCGCACGCCCAATGCTTTGCACTCGGCGATCAGGGGCGCCAGGCGCTCGGCATCCTGCGGAAAGCTCCAGCCGTGGTCGCTGGTGAACTGGTCTTCGCTGTCGGGTACAAAGGTCGCCTGGTGCGGGCGAACCTTGCGGATGAAGTCCATCAGGTTCTGAGATGGATTGCCCTCGATGTTGTATTCGCGGTCGGGCCAAGCCTTCATCAGCGTGGCCAGCTCGAACACGTCCTGGCTGCGGATGTGCCGCTCGTCGGGCCGAGGATGCACGGTGATGCCCTGGGCCCCCGCCTGCAGGCACAGCTCGGCCGCCCGGGTGACACTGGGAATGCCCAGGTGGCGCGTGTTGCGCACCAGGGCGACTTTGTTGACATTGACCGAGAGGGCCGTGGCGTGGGGGGTGTGTGAGGTCTGGTTCATAGGGCCTGCAGATCGATCATGAGCTGGCGGGTGCGCAGCATGGGGCTGCCGCAATGGTATTGCAGCAGGGCGCGCAGCTGGGGTTTGAGTTCTGCAGCCACCGGCGCGCAGGCACGCAAGGTGGCGGTGTAGGTGGCCGCGTCGTCCAGCGCGCGTTGCAACGTCTGCCACTGACCGCCGAGCAGGCCCACGCGGTCGGCCGAGGAGGAGGCGCGCAGGCCGCCTTCGGGCACCAGCGTGTAGCGCGTCTTGGGTTGCAAGACCTCCAACGTCATGGTCTGAACATCCAGGCCAGGAAGCAAGCCAATCTCGCGCAGCAGCAACAGTTCGAAGCTGCGCAGCACGGGCTCTAACGCATCGCCGTGTTCGCTGGCCAACACGCGCACCACACCGGCATAGGCATCGAACAGGGCTGCATGTGGATCGGCGCGCGCCAGCAGGCGCAGCAGTAGCTCGTTGAGGTACATGCCCGACAGCAGGGCATCGCCCGTGGGCATCACATGGCCGCCCACCCACTCCGCCCCCTTGAGGGTGTGGATGTCTGCGCTGCCATCGCCGGTGAGCGTGTAAGTCACCAACAAGGGCTGGAGCGGCAGCAGCACCGGGCGGAAGTTGGAGCTGGGCTTCTTGGCCCCCTTGGCCACCAGCGCCACACGCCCTTGCTGACGGCAGAAAACCTCCAGGATCAGGCTGGACTCGCTCCAGTCGTAGCTGTGCAGCACGAAGGCGGGTTCATCGGAGATGCGCTTGGCGGCAGCCATTGGCTTCAGGCCC
Organism: Acidovorax sp. LjRoot38; assembly: GCF_964252975.1. Classification (NCBI taxonomy): domain Bacteria; kingdom Pseudomonadati; phylum Pseudomonadota; class Betaproteobacteria; order Burkholderiales; family Comamonadaceae; genus Acidovorax; species Acidovorax sp. LjRoot38. The sequence continues at coordinate 319,020 of NZ_CAXUPT020000003.1, forward strand.
GCAGAAATGCATGCGGCTGGCAAGCGCCAGACAGCTTGTGCCGCCCGGGCAAGACAGGGTCGCAGGCGGGCACGGAATTATTCGTAACCGAACGAACGCACGCGCGCCTCGTCGTCGGCCCAGCCGGAGCGCACCTTGACCCAAAGCTCCAGGAACACCTTGGCATCCATGAGCTTTTCCAGTTCCTGGCGGGCTTCGGTTCCAATACGCTTCAGGCGCTCGCCCTTGTCGCCGATCACCATCATCTTGTGGTTGTCACGCTCGACCACGATGGTGGCAGCGATCTTGACCAGCCGCTTGTGCTGCTTGCTGGCTTCTTCCTCAAACTTGTCGATCACCACGGTAGAGGTGTAAGGCAGTTCGTCGCCCGTGAAGCGGAAGAGCTTCTCGCGCACGGTTTCGGACGCCAGAAACTTCTCGCTGCGGTCGGTCAGCTCGTCTTCGCCGTACCACCAGCCCTGCACGGGCAGGTACTTGGCGCAGATGCCAAACAGGCGCTCGATGTCGCCCTTGTTCTTGGCCGACATGGGCACAAACTCGGCAAACGGGTGGCGCTCCTGCATGCTCTTGAGCCAGGGGGCCAGCTCGGCACGGCGGTGCACCATGTCGAGCTTGTTGGCCAGCAGCAGCGTGGGGATGCCGGGCTTGAACAGCGACAGCACCTTGGCATCGGCCAGCGTGAAGTTGCCAGCCTCGACCACAAAGAGGATCAGGTCCACATCGCCAATCGCGCCCATCACAGTCTTGTTCAGCGACTTGTTGAGTGCGGTGGCATGGCGCGTCTGGAATCCCGGTGTGTCCACGAAGATGAACTGTGTCTGCTCGCGCGTACGAATACCGGTGATGCGGTGCCGCGTGGTCTGCGCCTTGCGCGAGGTGATGCTGATCTTCTGCCCCACCAGCGCATTGAGCAATGTGGACTTTCCCACGTTGGGCTTGCCCACGATGGCGATCACACCACAACGCTGGCCGGGCACGGCGGCCGGGGAGCCTGCTGCCGCCAGCATGGCTTCGAGGTCATTTTGCGCTCCAGCGCTTGCTGGAGCGGCTTCATTCGCTACATCTTTGGTAGCATCATTCATAATTTCTTTGCTTTCAATGTGGCCAGCATGGCAGCAGCGGCTGCCTGCTCGCCCGCCCGGCGGGAGCCGCCGATGCCGCGTTCGGTGAGGCCAAGTTCAGGAATATCGCACTCGACGTCGAAGGTCTGACGGTGCGCAGCGCCCACTGTGCCGACGACCTTGTACTGCGGCAGCTTCATTTTGCGGCCCTGGAGCAACTCCTGCAATGCAGTTTTCGCGTCCTTGGATGCAGCCTGCATCTGCGGGTTGATCTCCACGCCCTGAAAAAGGCGGTGCACCAACGCTTCGGCACTCGCATAGCCGGCATCCAGGTACACCGCGCCAATCAGCGCTTCGAGCGCGTCGGCCAGGATGGATGGACGTTGCTGTCCACCTGATTTGGACTCGCCCTCACCCAATCGCAGCACATCGGAGATCTTGAGGCCCAGCGCCAGCTGGTGCAGCGTGTCCTGCTTGACGAGGTTGGCACGCACGCGAGAGAGATCGCCTTCCGGCAACGCTGACAACTGCCGATACAGCAGGCTCGCAACCGCCAGATTCAACACGGAATCACCCAGAAACTCCAGCCGCTCGTTGTGGTCGGCCGAAAAACTGCGATGCGTGGTAGCGCGCTGAAGAAGGGATGGATCGGAAAAAACATGCTGCAGACGGGTCTGCAGCGCTTGAAGGCCGGGATGCACTAGTTGGTCTGTCCTTCAAAGCGATAGACAAGGTAAGCGGGGCCTGCCAAGGGAATCTCGCGGGAATATTTGTAAGACACAACGATTTTGTTGTCACCGCGCTTGGCAATCTCCAGGTCTTTACCTTGGATCGAATTGATGGTGTCAATGGCTGCAGCGCGATCAAACGAGGCACGGACATCAGCAACCGTAGAGCCCTCCTTCGCGGCCTTGGCTGCAGCCTTTTTGATCGCCTGATACTCCAGAAAAATGGGGACAGACTGTCCACCAATCGCAAATACAGCCACGGCGAACACCCCGACGAACACCAAACCAAAGAAAGACAAACCGCGTTGGCGAAATGGGCTGGTAGAACGATTGATATGCATGTGTTTCCCCCTCAGTGTCCAAAAAAGCAGGTCATCCATCAATGGAACGACCCAATGCGCTTGAGATTGCCGAAATTCATCCAGACAAAAAAGGCCTTCCCCACGATATTGCCCTCAGGAACAAAGCCCCAGTAGCGTGAATCGAGCGAGTTGTCCCGGTTGTCCCCCATCATGAAATAGTGGCCCTCGGGCACCTTGCACACAACGCCCTCAACACTGTAACGGCAGTTCTTGCGATAGGCAAAATTGCTGGCGCCTTGCACAAAGGCGGGCACATCCGGGTTGTTCAACAAACGATGGGGCTGTGCACCCAGTTGCTCTTCAAACTGTTTGAAGTAGCGCATCGAGTCTTCTTCGAAAAAGTCTGGCAGCGCCTTGGTGTCAATGGCCTGACCGTTGACCGTGAGGCGCTTGTTGATGTAGGCCACCTCGTCACCAGGCACACCCACCACCCGCTTGATGTAGTCAAGGCTCGGCTGGGGTGGATAGCGGAACACCAGAACATCTCCACGCGCAGGCTTGGTGCCCTCGGTGATCTTGGTATGGATCACCGGCAGGCGGACGCCGTAGGTGAACTTGTTCACCAGGATCAGGTCGCCCACCAATAGGGTGGGAATCATCGAACCCGACGGGATCTTGAAGGGTTCGAAAAGAAACGACCTCAGAACAAACACGGCAACGATGACCGGGAAAAGCCCCGCCGTCCAGTCCAGCCACCAAGGCTGCATGAGCAGCCGCCCCTTGGCCTCCTGCACATCCACATCAACCTTCTGGATGCCCATGCGGTCCAGCTCCGCACGGCGTGCGGTCGCCGCATCTTCGACGGCCTGTGCGGCTCGGCGGCGTTGGGGCAGAAAGTAGAACCGCTCGGCCAGCCAGTACGCGCCCGTGACCACCGTGGCCAGGAACAACAGCAAGGCGAAATTGCCTTCGATGGCACCAAAGTACCAGGCCCCGATATAGCCACCAAATGCGGCCAGCACCAGGGATGTGAAAATCTGCATGAACTGGAGCATCAGTCTTCCACCTGCAAAATGGCCAGGAATGCCTCTTGCGGCACTTCGACCGATCCGATCTGTTTCATGCGTTTCTTGCCTGCTTTCTGCTTCTCAAGGAGCTTGCGTTTGCGGCTGACATCGCCGCCGTAACATTTTGCCAGCACGTTCTTGCGCAGTGCCTTGATGGTCTCGCGCGCAATGATATTGGCGCCAATGGCCGCCTGGATGGCCACGTCATACATCTGGCGGCTGATGATCTCGCGCATCTTGGCAACCACGGCGCGACCCCGGTACTGCGATTGTGATCGGTGCACGATGATGGACAGTGCATCCACCTTTTCGCCGTTCAGAAGGATGTCCACCTTCACCACGTCGGACGCACGGTATTCCTTGAACTCGTAGTCCATGGATGCATAGCCGCGCGACACCGACTTGAGCTTGTCGAAGAAGTCGAGCACGATTTCGCCCAGCGGCATTTCATAGGTGAGCATCACCTGGCGACCGTGGTACGCCATGTTCATCTGCACACCGCGCTTTTGGTTGGCGAGCGTCATCACCGGGCCGACATAGTCCTGGGGCATGTACAGATGCACCGTGACGATGGGCTCGCGGATTTCCTCAAGCCGCCCCTGGTCCGGCATCTTGGAGGGGTTCTCGACCATGATCACTTCACCATCGGCCTTGACCACTTGGTAGACCACGCTGGGTGCAGTCGTGATGAGATCCTGGTCAAACTCACGCTCCAGACGCTCCTGCACGATTTCCATGTGCAGCAGGCCGAGAAACCCGCAACGAAAACCGAAGCCCAACGCTTGGCTCACTTCCGGCTCGTAGTGCAGCGAAGCATCGTTGAGCTTGAGTTTTTCAAGCGCGTCACGCAGCGAGTCATATTCGCTCGCCTCGGTCGGGTACAGACCGGCAAACACCTGGGGCTGGATTTCCTTGAAGCCGGGGAGCGCCTCGGCGGCAGGGCCCGCATTGTTGGGCAATTTCTTTTCGAGCGTGATCGTGTCACCCACCTTGGCAGCCTGCAGCTCCTTGATACCAGCGATGATGTAGCCCACCTGCCCTGCGTCAAGCGAGTTGCGCGGCTCGTTGGCGGGCGTGAACACACCGAGGTTGTCCGCGTTGTACACCGCACCACTGGCCATCATCTTGATGCGCTCGCCTTTGAGCAAACGGCCATCGACCACGCGCACCAGCATCACCACACCCACGTAGCTGTCGAACCAGCTGTCGATGATCATCGCGCGAAGCGGTCCATCGGCATTGCCGCGCGGCGCGGGCACCTTGGCCACGATGGCTTCGAGGATCTCATCAATACCCATGCCGGTCTTGGCGGAGCAGGGAATCGCGTCGGTCGCGTCAATGCCGATCACATCTTCGATCTCAGCCTTGGCATTGTCGGGATCGGCATTGGGCAGATCCATCTTGTTGAGTACCGGCACCACCTCGACACCCAGATCCAATGCGGTGTAGCAGTTCGCAACGGTCTGAGCTTCCACGCCTTGCGAAGCATCCACCACCAGCAACGCGCCCTCACATGCCGACAACGAGCGGCTCACTTCATACGAGAAGTCCACATGCCCCGGTGTGTCGATCAGATTGAGGTTGTAGACCTGCCCATCCTGCGCCTTGTATTGCAGCGCTGCGGTCTGCGCCTTGATGGTTATCCCACGCTCTTTTTCGATATCCATCGAGTCCAGAACCTGGGCCTCCATCTCACGGTCCGCAAGGCCTCCGCAGCGCTGGATCAAGCGATCTGCAAGCGTCGACTTGCCATGGTCGATGTGCGCAATGATGGAAAAATTTCTGATGTGGTTCATCAACGGAAAGCGTCAAGTGATTGAATTAAAACGGAGCACACAAGAAAAAAGGGCGCGTCGAATGGCGACGCGCCCTGAACCAACAATCATTGGCAACTGCGATAGTTGGAGCTTCATTGTAGGCAAAAAGCCCGCAGTAAAAAGCCCATCCGACTGCATCCAAGGGGAGTTGCCAGGGTGCAACAGGGATCTTATCAACAACTTATACACAGTCTGCACAACTACAACGCTGGACAACTTGTGGGTGAGCTGTGGATCGGCTGTGCATGACACCGTCACATCCCGCATCGTGAATCAACGTCCAGCTAATATATGAATTAGCGTTGAACAGGGGCCTCTATTCTATCGAAATCAGTTGATAGACCTTCATAAAGTTAGCCAAGGCTAACTTTCAACATCGAAAGAAGGAAAAGACAAAAAAACCAAAATGCCCACACCTCCGACAAAGGCCTGCTGCAAACGTGGGGAAATGGGTCAACCATCTTCCCACATCTGCCACAACGCCACTCGTCATCGTCCGGGACGGATCAAGGCATATTGGGCCCACTCGCCGCGCCGATACAGCACATTGATAGGCTTGTTCTTGTCGGCCTTGGCGAGCACAGCCTCAAACTCCTTCACACCAGACACTTCCGTGTTGGCAATCGCGAGAATCACATCCCCTTCGCGCAGGCCGGCACGTGCTGCGGCCTCTGTGGCGGTCGCGACCAGCACACCGCCCTTGATCTTGAGCTCCTTTTTCTGGGTGTCCGAAAGTTCCGTGACCGCCAATCCCATTTGCTGTGCAGCAGCCGAAGCCTTGGGTTTCTCCTCACGCTCCGCCGTTTTGGCAGTTGGCTTGTCGGGCTCAATTTCGGCAATGGTGATGCCCAGGTCCCGCGAGGCGCCACGGCGGAACACGGTCATCGTGCTCTTGGTACCAGGCTTGGTATTGCCCACCAGTCGGGGCAGGTCCGCAACCTTCTCGATGGACTTGCCGTCAAAGCGGGTGATGATGTCACCAGCCTCCACGCCCGCCTTGTCTGCGGGTGACCCCGCCTCTACCCCGGTCACCAGCGCACCCTGGGCCTTGCCCAGGCCAATGGACTCCGCAACGTCCTTGGTGACCTGCCCGATCTGCACGCCGATACGGCCCCGTGTCACCCGACCGGATGCGCGCAACTGCTCACTCACGCGGATGGCTTCGTCCATCGGAATCGCGAACGAAATGCCCATGAATCCACCCGAGCGCGAATAGATCTGGCTGTTGATCCCCACCACCTCGCCACGCATGTTGATGAGCGGACCGCCCGAGTTGCCCGGGTTGATGGCCACATCGGTCTGGATGAACGGGAGGTAGTCCCCCGTATCGCGCTGCTTGGCACTCACAATGCCCGCAGTCACCGTGTTCTCCAACCCGAAGGGCGATCCAATCGCCATCACCCATTCGCCCACCCGCAAACGCCCCACATCACCCACCTTGACGGCGGGCAAGCCCGTCGCCTCGATCTTGACCACCGCCACATCGGTTCGCTTGTCCGCACCAATGATCTTGGCTTTGAATTCGCGCTTGTCGGTCAGCGTGACGATCACCTCATCAGCGCCGTCCACGACATGCGCATTGGTCATCACAAACCCGTCCGCAGTCAGGATGAAGCCAGAACCCACGCCGCGCGGCTGCTCATCGTCTTGCGGCCGCTGAGGACGTTGCTGCCTGGGCACATTGGGGATCGGCACGCCAAAGCGGCGGAAGAACTCCATCATTTCCTCGTCCATGCCGTTTGCACTTGCACGGCTCGACGCTTTTTCTACCGTCCGAATATTGACCACCGAGGGCCCCACCTGGTCCACCAGATCCGTAAAGTCTGGCAAACCGCGAACCGCTGCAGCAGGTTGTGCCAAGGCCGCTTGGGGCAAACCCATGCCGCCAGCAACCCCTGCGAACATGCATGCAAATGCCAGGGAGCGCAGCGCATTTCCATCGAACTTCGACATCATCGACCTTTCGTGATTGGTAGCAAATACAGTCATCAAACTGTGTGTAACTGTGAAGAGTGTGCGGCCATTTGGTTCCCGCATCGCAAATGCACTTCGCATGCCCCTGCAAACGGCCCCGCCACAGCGCTGGCTCAGAGACAGCAGCCGCCAGCGTCACGCCCACTGGCCTCAGTGTCAGTGTCAGCGTGTGCGCTCCAATTGACCCGCAAACAGGCGAAGGGTCTGCAAAGGAACCTCCCCCACTACTGTGAGCCATACATCGGGCAAGACCCGTTGCGCAAGAAGCTGCGTGGCCCCCATACCCGAGACCTGGGGCTGGGAGGGGTGTCGCTGGGGATCAAAGGTCTCGATGAACAGCGATACCGATGCAAGACCATCGGAGTACAGGCACTGCAAGACACCCTGCGCACCGTCGTCAGCAGACACAGCGCGCCGATGGCAGCTCACCGGAACAAAGCCAGCAACCGGCTGACGAAGCACCCAGCCCTCGGCCGTGGCCGTGGTCTTGACCACAACCGGCGCCACCACCTTGTAACCAGCGGTCGCGTCCATCAGGCGTGAAAGCTGCTCCACGCGAACGGGGGCGTTCAAGTCCAACTCCGAGAATGCAGCCTGCTCCAGAACGCGTCCGTTCGCGCCCAAGGTCTGCAGCTTCACGACCAGACCGGTCTCCCGCTCGCTCCACAGCTTGTAGCCAAAACGCAGCGAGTCCACGGGCTTGAACCACACCACGTCGGCAACAAATCCTGCAACGCGCTCTTGGCCCACAGGGCGTGCGGCATAGAACTGGGATATGGAAGTGCCCTCAACCACCGGAACTCGTGGAAACAGCCCAGCGGCATCCCGTCGATCCGACCGCACCACACGCGACTGTGGCCAGAACGTACGTACCTCGTCGTTGCGCCGAAAAATGGTCCGGGGAGTGCCACTGAGAGCCTCCACGCGCTCCATCTGCTGCGCCCCTTCACAGGCGTGCCAGATGCGTGAACTGGCCATCGCTCCGGAAGCAGCCAGCACCACAAAGGTACCGGCATACGGGCGCGCGCAGGGCGCGCTGTGCATGCGCTCGATCCACTGCAGAATACTGCGCTCCACAGGCGCGGGAGCCGCCTCTGCTGCAGAAGAAACACCCCCCTCAGCCGACGAGACCCCTGCCGATACGGAGAGTCCTGTCACACACAGGGCAGCAACCACCCCGTGTTTGAACTGCTGCGGCAGTGCTTTCAACCAAACGCACAAAACTCCCGGGTAGCTCATCACACAATCTCACCACGCCAGCAAGCCACTCCCGGCTCAGCGGCTGGGCGTCTCAAAGGTGGCATTGCGCAAAAATCCTGCAGGCATCTGCAATGCGGATGTGCTGCCAAACTGCTTGTGTGCCGCCAGCAACTCATCCAGGCGGGGATCCCGAATCATCACCTGCGCTCCGCCATCGGCATCAGCCACTGCGACCACAGGGGCACCGGAGCTGGGGCCATTCGCACCCGACTCGGGAGAGATGGCCAGCTGGGCTCCACCCGTGGCACCGGGTGCGCCATTGCCTTGCAACGTGGCCAGAGAGGTCCAACCAATCGCCGCAACTGCCGCCAAAGACGCAAAACCCGCGACCATTTTCCAGCGAAAGACCGACGCATTGGCAGCATCCGCCATTGCCGGGGCCACCACATCCGCCTGCTGCACAGCAGCGGCCGCAGGACGTACAACAGGCCCTTCCTTGGCCAGTTCATCACGCAACCGCGCCATGAAATTCGGATTGGCAGGTTGCGCGAGGTCGGAAGAACGCAATACATCTCCCACCAAATGGTAGAGCTGCCAAGTGGCATGGCCTTCGGCTTGCGCCGCATAGGCCAGGGCGTCCGCCACCTCGTCCCCATGCAACTGACCATCCGCCAGTGCCGACAATTGCTCGCGCCTGCTTATCTCAGCCACCACAGCACCGCCCACCAATCCATCACTTCGTACAGCGTTGTTCATTTCATTACCTCACCACCGTTTGCCTGACTGGTTCTCAAGCAGAGGACGCACTTTTGCCGAAATGGCCTCTCGCGCCCGAAAAATCCGTGACCGCACCGTGCCGATGGGGCAATCCATGGCCGTCGCAATCTCTTCGTAACTCAGCCCTTCAATCTCGCGCAACGTTACCGCCTGGCGCAGATCGTCGGGCAACGCCTCCATAGCCGCATTCACGGCTTGCGCGATTTCTCGGGCAGCGAGTACGGTTTCGGGGGTTTCGTCGCTGGTTAGTTCGTGTCCGAGGCGGGAAGTTTCATCTTCGTCCTCGTTCCCCCGCAAAGCGTTCTCAGAGATGACCGGATTGCGTTTCATGTCCATGAGCGCCTTCTTGGCGGTATTGACAGCAATCCGGTAGAGCCAGGTGTAGAACTGCGCATCTCCCCGAAACTGGTGCAGCGCGCGGTAGGCCCGGATGAACGTTTCCTGCGCTATGTCTTGAACGATGTCGGTGTCCCGCACCATCCGGCCAATGAGACGCTCGATACGGCGCTGGTACTTGATGACCAGTAACTCATAGGCACGCTGATCGCCCGCTACCGCGCGCTCCACCAGTTGGAGGTCGCTATCTTCGGAAGGGGAAGGCGGAATTACAGTCATGGATACTCAGGATTCACGCCCACGGCTGCTGGCCGGGGCGGTTTCGTCAGCGTTGTCAGCGCCCGGTCTGGCGCGCGAATATACCGCACGCCGCAGATCCAGCCAACGCTCGGGCTGCGCGGAACACGCCAGCCACAGCCAGGTGCGGCGGTGCCCCACCGGAATGACATGCAGCCACAGATGTGACTGCAAATCGAGAAGGACTTCAGGAGGCCCGGACAATGCCATACAGGCCGCCCCGGATTTCGGAGCCACCAGCGTCCAGGTCTGGCCGTCCCAGTGGATACCACCAGAAAATTGACAGAACCAGAAATGGAAGGCGCTGGCGGCAGCCAGACACCAGAGACCACCCGCCATCGCTGCGGGCCATGGAGATGCAGCACCACCACTTCGCACGAACCAAGCAACCAGCCCCGCTGCACTGATCAGCAACAATGCCCCCAGCAAGCCCCCGAACAGGCGGCTGCGCCGCAGGGGGTAAAACACCGAAGGTGGTCGCTGCGAAGTCACACCCACGAAACGCTACCGAGGCTGTGCCGCCTGCTTAGCACGGAACATAGGCCCGTGCTGAGCAACCAAAGATTGCAGGATCGCAACAAGACACCACGGCCTCGCCAAGTCGGGCGGCAGAGCACCTGACCCAACAATCAGACGCGCTTGAAAACCAGCGTCCCGTTGGTGCCACCAAAACCGAAGTTATTCTTGACTGCAACGTCGATCTTCATGTCGCGCGCCGTGTTGGCGCAGTAGTCCAGATCGCACTCGGGGTCCTGATTCGCCAAATTGATGGTGGGTGGTACCTTTTGCTCATGCAAGGCCAGCACTGTAAAAATGCTCTCAATACCGCCCGCACCACCCAGCAAATGACCGGTCATGGATTTGGTGGAGCTCACCACAGCCTTGTAAGCATGGTCGCCCAAGGCCGCCTTGATGGCATTCGTCTCATTAATATCACCCAGCGGCGTGGAAGTGCCATGGGCGTTGAGGTAGTCAACTTGATCGGCATTCATGCCGGCATTGCGCAGGGCGTTGAGCATGGCACGGCGCGGACCATCCATACTGGGGGCCGTCATGTGGCCTGCATCGGCGCTCATGCCAAAACCACCCAGTTCCGCATAGATCTTGGCACCACGGGCTTTGGCATGCTCGTATTCCTCCAGCACCATGACCCCGGCGCCTTCACCCAAAACAAAACCATCTCGGTCCTTGTCCCAGGGGCGGGAAGCGGTCTTGGGGTCATCGTTGCGGGTAGACAGGGCGCGCATGGCCGCAAAACCACCAATGCCCAGCGGCGACACCGTGGATTCAGTGCCACCCGCCACCACCACATCCGCATCACCGTATTCGATCATGCGACCAGCCTCGCCAATGCAATGCAGGCCGGTTGTGCAGGCCGTCACGACCGCGAGGTTCGGCCCCTTGAAGCCAAAGCGCATGGACACATGGCCCGCCACCATATTGATGATGGACGCTGGCACAAAGAACGGCGTGATGCGCCGCGGACCGCGACTGACCAGTTCCGCGTGGGTATTCTCGATCAGTGGCAAGCCACCAATCCCCGAACCGATCACGCAGGCTATGCGTGTTGCGAACTCTTCACTGAGCGCTTCACCCGTGGGCAGACCGGCATCTTCAACCGCCTGTGCAGCAGCTGCAATGCCGAAATGGATGAAGCTGTCCATCGCGCGCGCATCCTTGGCGCTGATGTACGACTCCAGGTCAAGACCTTTGACCTCCCCTGCAATCTTGCAGGCAAAGTTCGACGTGTCGAACTTGGTGATGAGGTCAATACCGGATTTTCCGGCAAGGAGATTGGCCCAGGATTCGGCCACCGTGTTGCCCACGGGGCTGACGCATCCCAGGCCGGTCACGACAACGCGACGACGGCTCATGCGTAAAAACCTTCTGTTGATCGCTTGAGTCAGGCGCAGTGCGCCGCTCAGGCCTTCTGGTGGGTGTTGGCGTAGTCGATGGCGTTTTGCACCGTCGTGATCTTCTCGGCGTCTTCGTCAGGGATCTCGATGCCGAATTCGTCTTCCAGTGCCATCACCAGTTCCACCGTGTCGAGCGAGTCGGCACCGAGGTCTGCCACGAAGGCCTTTTCATTGGTGACTTGGGACTCCTCCACACCGAGTTGTTCGGCAATGATTTTTTTGACGCGTGCTTCGATATCGCTCATGGTTTCCCTCTGGGGGTTGTGAATGAATCCGCGATTCTAGCCGCTTAAGGAGAAGCCCCTCAGCAGCCCGCCGTCCGGATGAACCGGCGTTAACTTGTCTCAATTACATGTACATGCCGCCATTGACATGCAACTCCTGACCGGTCACGTACCCTGCTTCGCGCGAAGCAAGGTAGGCCACGGCATGTGCGATGTCTTGCGGCTTGCCCATATGCCCCAAAGGGATCTGGGCGTTGAGGGCTTTTTGCTGTTCTTCGGGCAGCACCGACGTCATATCCGTCTCGATAAATCCCGGCGCTACACAATTGACCGTGATGCTGCGGCTGCCCAGTTCGCGGGCCAGTGCACGGGTCATTCCCGCCACTCCAGCCTTGGCTGCCGCGTAGTTGGCCTGACCAGGATTGCCCGATGCCCCCACCACACTGGTGATGCTGATGATGCGCCCGAATCGCTGTTTCATCATCGGGCGAATCGCCGCGCGGCTCACGCGGAAAACTGCCTTGAGATTGGTGTCCAGCACCGCATCCCAGTCATCGTCCTTCATGCGCATGGCCAGGGTGTCGCGGGTGATGCCCGCATTGTTGACCAGCACATGCAGACCACCCTGCTGCTTGACGATGGAATCCATCAACGCCTCGATGGCAGCTCCGTCATTCACATTCAGATTGGCACCACGGCAGCCGGGGTAGGCCACCAGGGCCTGGCTGATGCGCTCGGCGCCATCGTCCGTCGTGGCCGTGCCCACCACCTGGTAGCCACGTACCGCCAGCTCGAGCGCAATGGCCGCACCAATGCCGCGCGATGCGCCTGTGACCAACGCCACTTGCGCGGCCGATGAGGATTGCGTCATGCCAACAACTCCCGGGTTTCGGCCAGCGTGGCCATATCAAACAGTGCCGCACCCACCAGCTCAGGATCGATGCGCTTGGTCAGACCCGCCAGCACTTTGCCAGGGCCACTTTCAATAATATGGGTGACCCCCCGGGCCTTGAGGGCCTGCACACACTCCACCCAGCGCACGGGGCCAAAGGCCTGGCGGTAGAGCGCGTCTCGGATCGCCTCAGCGTCCTGCTGCACCGCGACATCCACATTGTTCAGAACCGGAATCTGGGGCGCAGCAAGCGCCACATCCGCCAGCGCCAAGCGCAGCTTCTCAGCGGCAGGCTTCATCAGGCTGGAGTGAAAAGGGGCGGACACCGGCAACGGCAGTGCGCGCTTGGCACCTGCCGCCTTGAGCATTTCGCAGGCCTTTTCGACGCCGGCCTTGGTGCCCGCAATGACCGTCTGGACGGGGTCGTTGAAATTGACAGCCTCAACCACTTCTGCCGTTCCCACACCGAACGAGGCCACTGCCTCGGCACATCCTGCGATGACCTTGGAAGCCTCCATCCCCAAGATGGCAGCCATGGCGCCAGTGCCGACCGGCACGGCCTCCTGCATGGCAGCTGCACGCAGGCGCACCAGCGGCGCCGCCTGGGCCAGCGTCAACACACCTGCGGCAACCAGCGCCGAATACTCGCCCAGAGAATGCCCCGCAACAGCGACCGGGGCTGCACCACCTTCTGCACGCCAGACACGCCATGCAGCCACCCCAGCCACCAGCATCACCGGCTGCGTGTTGGTGGTCAGGGCCAGCGCCTCCTTGGGACCTTCCTTGATCAGCAGGCCGATGTTTTCACCCAGGGCATCCGAGGCTTCCTGCACGGTCTGGGCCACCACCGGGTGATCACCCCATCCGTCGAGCATGCCCACCGATTGCGAGCCTTGTCCCGGAAAGACAAATGCAAAAGACTTCATGAAAAATCCAGAAATATGATTGAAATTGATGCCTAGCGCTTATCCAGCAAGCGCCAAAAGCTATAACTTCAGGAGCACCGCGCCCCAGGTAAAGCCGCCGCCCACACCTTCGAGCAGCAGGGTCTCACCCTTTTTGACTTGGCCCGTACGCACCGCATGGTCGAGCGCCAGGGGAATGGAGGCTGCCGAGGTGTTGCCATGCTGGTCCACCGTGACCACCACCTTGTCCATGGACAGCTTGAGCTTGCGGGCCGTGCCCTGCATGATGCGGATATTGGCCTGGTGTGGAATCAGCCAGTCAATATCGGCCTCGGTCAGCCCCGCCTTGGCCAGCACCGCATGCGCGGCCTTCTCCAGCACGCCCACCGCCAGCTTGAAGACAGCCTGCCCGTCCATCTTGAGGACGGGGTCCCCCAGGACCTTGCCACCCGACACGTTGCCGGGCACACACAGGATGCCGACATGCTTGCCGTCGGCATGCAGGTCGCTGGACAGGATGCCCGGCGTTTCCGACGCCTCCAGCACCACGGCACCCGCACCATCACCAAACAACACGCAGGTCGTGCGGTCATTGAAATCCAGAATACGGCTGAAAACTTCTGCCCCAATGACCAGCGCGCGGTTGGCAGCACCCGTCTGGATCATGGCATCCGCCACGGACAGGGCATAGACAAAACCGCTGCACACCGCCTGCACATCAAACGCAGGGCAACCATTGGCTCCCAGCTTGTTCTGCAATATGCAGGCAGCCGAGGGAAACACCATATCCGGGGTGGACGTGGCCACGATGATCAGATCAATGTCGGTCGGCAGAAGGCCCGCCGCCTGCAAGGCATTGCGCGCAGCCTCCAGACCCAGATCGCTGCAGGCAACATCAGGCGCTGCAAAGTGGCGCGCGCGGATGCCGGTGCGCTCCACGATCCACTCATCTGAGGTTTCGATGCCGCGCTGGGCCAGTTCAGCCACCAGATCAGCGTTGGTCAGCCGGCGCGGGGGCAGGTAGCTGCCGGTGCCGGTAATGCGGGAGTAGCGTCTCATCAATGTGTCATCGTCGCCGCAACGCCAGGCTGGGGCTGGGCATCCGCAGGCACCAGAAGCGGCGCTGCGTGCGCAATCCGGGTCCGGACGCGGTCGAGCAGGTTGTTGCGGGCTGCATCATACGCCCGGTTCAAAGCCTGCTCGAACGCCATTGTGTCAGCCGACCCATGGCTCTTGAACACCAGCCCGCGCAGCCCCAGGAGCGCCGCGCCGTTGTAACGGCGGTAGTCCATGCGCTTCATGAGCGCTTTTAAGATCGGATACGCGGTGATCGCAGCGATTTTAGTGAAGATGTTGCGGGAGAACTCCGTTTTCAGGGCGCCAATGATCATTGATGCCACCCCTTCACTGGCCTTGAGGGCCACATTGCCCACAAATCCGTCACATACCACGATGTCAACAGTGCCCTTGAAAATGTCATTGCCTTCAACATTTCCATAAAAATTCAAATCACCGGAATTGGCTGCAGATCGCAGCAATTCACCGGCTTTTTTGATTACTTCACTACCTTTGATCGCCTCTTCACCGATATTGAGCAAACCGACGGTGGGCTCCCCGCCATCCCGAAGGACCGATACCAAGGCAGAGCCCATCACGGCAAACTGCAGCAAATGTTCGGCGGAACAATCCACATTCGCCCCAAGGTCCAGCACCGTGGTGGCACCACCTGCGGCGTTGGGCAATTGCGTCGCAATGGCGGGGCGGTCGATGCCGTCCAGCGTCTTGAGGAGATACCGGGCAATAGCCATCAGCGCGCCGGTATTGCCTGCCGAAACGGCCGCAGAGGCCGCGCCATCCTTGACCTGCTGAATCGCCACGCGCATGGAAGAATCTTTCTTCTTGCGCAGAGCCACCTCGACAGGATCATCCATGGCCACCACTTCGGTAGCAGGAATGATCGTGGCACGGTCGTGCGAAAAAGATTGCAAACTATCCACCAGGCCGACGAGCAGCAGGCGGGCATCAGGGTGGGTATCGAGAAACTGGCGGCACGCCGCGAGCGTGACGCGGGGGCCATGGTCGCCCCCCATGCAGTCAACAGCCAGTGTGATCATGGGCGACTTGTCCGGCCGGCCAGGAGGGCCGGAAAAATAAATACGACGGTCAAAACAAAGGCCCGCGCTACGGTTTCAGTAGCAACGGGCCTTTGGATGGGGCGAAGATCAGGCTTCAGACTTGTTCTTCAGCACCTGACGGCCACGGTAGAAACCGTTGGGGCTGATGTGGTGACGCAGGTGCGTTTCACCGGTGGTGGGTTCCACAGCAATGCCTGGCACATTCAGGGCATTGTGCGAGCGGTGCATGCCGCGCTTGGAGGGGGACTTTTTGTTTTGCTGAACGGCCATGATGGCTCCTGATCTGGAATAGGTTGGTAAAAACGCGATCAGCCCAAAAAGACACGATGGGGTTCGCGTGAAGCCCACGATTATAACCCAAATGATTTTTGGGTCGTCCAATCAGCCCTTGTTGTCTTTGCGCAGTGCGGCCAACGCCGCAAAAGGATTGGGCTTTTCGTCGTTGGCTTCCTCAAAATCGTCGTCCGAAGAAGCCAGTGGTACTGCGGTAGGGCACTCGTCGTGTTTGGGCACCACGGGCAAGGCCATCAGCAACTCATCCTCAATCAGCTCGTGAAGGTCAAACTCGCGGCTCATGGCCAGCAGGTCTTCTTCGCTTTCGTCGTCCAGAGCCTCTGCGGTGGCCTCGTCGGCCACGAAGCGAAACTCACGGTCCACCTCCAGCGGCACATCCACCGGCGTCATGCAACGCTGGCATTCCATGGGGAAGCTCGCAGTAACCTTGATATGCAGCCAGACTTGGCCCATGCCGCCCAGCGCCGTGCGCACTTCGCCCACAGCCTCCCAGTCCACCATCAGGTCCGGGTGCAGGCCCTTGGCCTCCTGGGCCAGGCGTTCGTACTTCAGCAGTGAATCGTGGCCCGCCAGCCGACCGCCCGCCTGTGCAAAGGCTTTCACGTCGAGGCGCTGGGGGGAGAATTCCTTGGTCATGGCGGCAGTGTAAGAGAATCGGCGCATGCATCAATCCCCCCCCCTGAAACGCCCTCTGGTATTGGGCTCCACATCGCGGTATCGGCGTGAATTGCTAGAGCGGTTGAACCTGCCTTTTGACGTCACGGCCCCGGAGGTGGATGAGACCCCCCTGCCCGGCGAAGCCCCTCGCTCATTGGCCTTGCGCCTGGCGCTGGCCAAGGCACGCGCCGTGGCGCAACTCCACCCCGATGCGGTGGTAATAGGCTCCGACCAGGTTGCCGACCTCGCTGGCGAGCCCCTGGGCAAGCCCGGCCACCACGAGCGCGCGGTGGCGCAACTGCGCCAGATGCGCGGCCAAACCGTGGTGTTCCAGACCGCCGTGGCCGTGGTGTGTGCCGCGACGGGTTTCGAGCAGATCGACCTGGCCCCGGTGGAGGTGAAATTCCGTGACCTGTCTGACGCGGAAATCGAGCGCTACCTGCGCGCCGAGCAACCCTACGATTGCGCCGGCAGCGCCAAGAGCGAAGGCCTGGGCATTGCGCTGCTGGATGCCATCCACAGCGACGATCCCACAGCCCTCATCGGACTGCCTTTGATCCGCACCTGCCGCATGCTGCGCGCGGCAGGCTTGGTGCTGCCATGACAAATCCCCCCACCGAACCGCGCTCTGGCGCTCGCAAGGGCACGCTTTATCTCGTGCCCGCCCCCCTCGACTTTGGCTGCGACACCCAGGTCCCGCTGCAGAATGCCTTGCCCTCGGCCACCCTTCAGACGGCTGCACGGCTGACCCAATGGGTGTGCGAGAACGCCAAGAGTACACGCGCCTACCTCAAACGCATCGACGCACTGCACCCCCTGGCAGCCCCCCTGCAGCAGCAGCAGATCACCGAGCTTCCCCGCGAAGTCCACAAAAAAGGCGACCATGGCGACAAGGGATCAGCCCCGTTCGACGCACGCCCGCTGCTCGCAGCGGCACTGAATGGGCACGACATGGGGCTGATCAGCGAGGCGGGCATGCCAGCAGTGGCCGACCCCGGTTCGTCCGTGGTGCGCGCGGCACACGACCTTGATATCCCCGTTGTGCCCCTGGTGGGCCCTGTGTCGCTGCTGCTGGCGCTGGCGGCCAGCGGATTGAACGGGCAAAACTTTGCGTTTGTCGGCTACCTGCCCCAGGACAGCCAGGAGCGCATCCAGCGTATCAAGGAGCTGGAAAGCCTGGCCCTCAAGACAGGACAGACCCAGCTTTTTATCGAAACTCCTTACCGCAACGCCGCCCTCTGGCAGGCCCTGGTGCAAACGCTGCAGCCCCACACCCGCCTGGCGCTGGCCAGCGGGCTGACGCTGCCCGACGCACGCATCCGCAGCCAGCTCGTGCGGCAATGGCGCCAGCAACCCGCGCCCCCAGACAACCGCACCCCTGTCGTGTTTGCGATGGGCCGCTAAGCATGAACCGTCTATTCACTATATTTTTTATAGCTGTTAGCGCTTATAGTTCAAGCGCTGAGGCCATTATTCGTTGTGAATTGAATGGCAAACCCATCAATATTTCCAACGGTGCCGAAACCGCCGGCCAGTCCGGGCTGGTGCGCTGCCGCGAAGAAGACACCGGCCACCTCCAGCGCGAGCAGGAACTGCGCGACGGAAAGTTCGTGGGCCTGGAGCGCATGTTCGACCGCGAAGGCCGCCTGCAGCGCGAACGCACGGTCAACGAACGCGGCAACAGCCACGGCCGGGTGGCCGAGTTCTGGCCCAACGGCCAGGTGCGGCGCGAAGAAGCCGCCGACAACGGCCGCACCCAGGGGGCCGTGAGGCGCTTTGACGCCACCGGCCGCGTGGAGCGCGTGTCGTTCCACGGCGGCGGGCAGGAGCTGTTCTATGTGGAAACCAACAGCAAGGGCCAGCCCACACGCCTGTTCTGCCCGCGCACCAGCGTGCTGCCCGAAGACCGCAAACTCTGCGGCTTCGACGGTGCCACTGACACCCTGCTCCATGCAGACAACGGCGCCAAAACCGCGCAGCTGCACTACGACCAGGGCCGCCTGCTGAACGCGACCGAATGGACCCGCGACGGCATCGTCGCCGCCCAGCAACTCGTGGTGGACGGTCGGCGTGTGCACCGCAGCTTCACCACTGAGGGCGGCCAAAGTGTGCTGCGCGAGGAACGGGTGTTCGCGCCGGACGAGCGCACACTGCGCGATACGCGGGGATCGCTGTTCAGCGCCAAGCGCTACGGCGCATCCGGCCAGCTGATCGAGCAGCGCAGTTTTGCCGATGGGCGGGAGGTGCAGGTCGAGCGCTGGTACCTCAACGGATCGGTGCGAGAGCGCAGTACCTGGACCGGCGCCGGTGAGCAGGCGCGCGTGCAGCGCGAGATGTACCGTGACGATGGCAAGCTGGCGCGGCGCGAGCAGCTCAATGCCGAGCAATGGCCCGTGGGCACGCAGCAGGCCTTTCACGACAACGGCCGGCTGGCGATTGAAGAACAGTATTCAGCCCCCGATGCCCGGGGACGCACGCGCCTTACGGCCCGCAAGCAGTGGGACGAGACGGGCAAGCTGGTGGCCGACGACACCATCCTGGAAGACGGCTCGCGCCAGCGCAAGGCGGGCGGGCTGGACAGCTAAACCCCCCCTCCTGCCAGCCCTCGGAGGCCCGGCACTGCAGGATGCGTCACACCACGTACCGCCACGCAGGCCCAGATGCAAAAAAGCCCCGTGTGGAGTCTCCACCCGGGGCTTTTTTTGTGCATGGCCCAAAGGCCGCGTCGGACAATGTCAGCGCAGCTGAGGTCCAGCCACGGCCAATGACTTCACGGCGCCCACACCAATCGCCGCGCCAAAGCGCTTGACAAGCCGTTCCGCCACGTTGTCGCGGCGGGTGTAGTCAATGATGTCTTCGGCCTTCACCACCTCGCGGGCCACGTAGTCCAGGTTGCCCAGCTTGTCGGCCAGGCCCATTTCCACGGCCTGCTGGCCGGTCCAGAACAGGCCACTGAAGGTGTCGGGCGTGGTCTTGAGGCGGTCACCACGCCCGGCTTTCACCACGGCAATGAACTGCTGGTGGATCTGGTCGAGCATGGTCTGCGCGTAGGCGCGCTGCTTTTCGGTCTGCGGGCTGAAGGGGTCGAGGAAACCCTTGTTCTCGCCAGCGGTCAGCAGGCGGCGCTCCACGCCCAGCTTTTCCATGGTGCCGGTGAAGCCAAAGCCATCCATCAGCACGCCGATACTGCCCACGATGCTGGCTTTATCCACGTAGATGTCGTCGGCTGCTGCGGCAATGTAATAAGCCGCCGAGGCGCAGGTTTCTTCCACCACGGCGTAGATCGGCTTGTTGTGCTTGGCCTTCAAACGAACAATTTCGTCATTGATGATGCCGGCCTGCACCGGGCTGCCGCCGGGGGAGTTGATGAGCAGCACCAGGGCCTGCGAGCCTTCGTCCTCCAGTGCGCTGCGCATGGCGGCCACCACGAACTCGGCACTGGCCTCGGCGCCGCTGGCGATCTCACCTTTGATGTCCACCACCGCCGTATGGGGCGTGCTCTTGCTGGCACTGGGCGATGCCTGGCGCAGGGCCGCAAAGGCAACTACGGCAATCAGCAACAGCCATGCCAGGCGGAAGAAGATCTTCCAGCGGCGGGCGCTGCGCTGTTCTTGGAGGGCGGAGAAGGCCAGCTTTTCCAGCGTGGCGCGCTCCCAGCCGGGTTCACGCGATGAGTCGCTCACAGATGCTCCTGAATTTGTAGCTGCTTGCGCCCACAGGTCGGGCGCGGGATTACTTTTTGGGTCAAAACCCGAAGAGCCGGGCTGCTGGGGGTCTGTCATGTCGTACGTCCTGGGCACTGCAACACTGCTGCCCGCGCATCGCGCTGGCTGGCACCAGGCGACAGCACACAAGGGTAATTCATCTGGATTTTCTAGAACTCTACGGGTTGCAGGTTGTAGGCAGTATGCCAGTGCACCACACCATCGCTTTCGGACAAAGCAATTTTCACCAGCCCGCCGCGGCACGGGCCGCCCGCGCACTGGCCGGTGCTCGGCAGGTAGGCGGCCCCGTGGGTGGCACACAGCAGCCAGTGGCCCGTGTCGTCAAAAAAGCGGTCCGGCTGGTAGTCCATCTCCATGGCCACATGGGTGCAGCGGTTCAGGTAGGCATGCGGCAGGCCCTGGTAGCGGATCGCAAAGGCCCGGCAGGTCTGACCTGCGTACTGCACATCAAACGGAACCGCCAAGCCCCCATCGACGAGGTCGGCACTGTTGCACAGCGCAATGGGCTGATCGGGTGGTGTGGTCATGGGCTCGTCCCGCTCCAATATCCGGCGTCACGCGTTGTGCAGCAGCCAATCGTGCAGCTCGCGCACCGAATGCACGACCGCCAGCGGCTGGAGCGCGTGAAAGGCGTCGGGCTCATGGGCGCCATAGCTCACCCCCACGCTCGCACAGCGCGCGTTGACCGCCATCTGCAGGTCGTGGGTGGTGTCGCCAATCATCAGCAGACGCTCCGGCGCCACGTCAAATTCGGCCATCAGCTCCTGCAGCATCAGCGGGTGCGGCTTGCCAGCGGTCTGGTCGGCGGTGCGCGAGCCGTCGAACACGCCGCGCAAGTCCACCGAGTGCAGCGCATCGTCCAGCCCGCGCCGGCTTTTGCCCGTGGCCACGGCCAGCAGGTGGCCGCGTTCACGCAGGTCGTTCAGCAGGGGCAGTACGCCGTCGAACAGGCTCAGGTCGTCCTGGTGCTGGATGTAGCGGAAGCGGTAGCGGTTGCCCAGCTCGGTGTACTTTTCGGGTGGCACATCCGGCGCCGCATGGGCCAGGGCCTGCATCAAGCCCATGCCAATCACATAGGCCGCCTCTTTGTCGGTGGGCACGGTGCCACCCACGTCACGCACCGCCGCCTGGATGCAGCGCACGATGATGGCGGTGGAGTCGAACAGGGTGCCATCCCAGTCAAAGGCGATGAGGTCGAAGCGGCGCGGACGGAAGTTTTTGGCAGACATGGAGGGGGTTCTTCGCGCAGGATCGTCAGGCGGGGGAGACAAATTCAGCCAGCTCGGGGGGCAGCTCGGCAATCAGCTGCACACGCTCGCCCGAAGCGGGGTGATTGAACTGTAACCGCCATGCGTGCAGGAACATGCGCTTCATCGAGAGCTTCTGCAGGCGCTTGTTGAGGTCAAAGTCGCCGTATTTGTCGTCCCCGACGATGGCGTGGCCCTGGCTGGCCAGGTGCACACGAATCTGGTGGGTGCGACCGGTCTTGATGGTCACCTCCAGCAACGACATGGCGGGCAGGCCCTGCGCAGCGCGCGCGGGCACGGTGCTGCGCACCTTGACCAGTGTGATGGAGCGCATGCCATCCGGGTCATCGGCCGTGGTCACACGCACGCGGCGCTCGCCGTCGGCCT
Source organism: Acidovorax sp. LjRoot38 (assembly GCF_964252975.1). NCBI lineage: Bacteria > Pseudomonadati > Pseudomonadota > Betaproteobacteria > Burkholderiales > Comamonadaceae > Acidovorax > Acidovorax sp. LjRoot38. Next base: position 340,961 of record NZ_CAXUPT020000003.1, read on the forward strand.
GCAGGTATTTGTGCAGGGGCAGGTCGATGACTTTTTTGTTGGCAGGCCAGGTGCCCGTGACCAGTGCCAGATAGGTCTTTCCCGTTTCTCGCTCGCGGAACTGGTCCTGCAGGTGGGTAAGCGCTGACCGCTTCTTGGCCACCAGCAGGATGCCCGAGGTGTCGCGGTCCAGCCGGTGCACCAGTTCCAGGAACTTGGAGGCCGGCCGCGCCTGGCGCAGCTGCTCAATCACGCCAAAGCTCACCCCGCTCCCGCCATGCACCGCTACACCGGCAGGTTTGTCGATGGCGATCAGGTGCTCGTCTTCGAGCAGGATGGGGAATTCGCGCGCGGGCGCCGGTCGCTCGGCCTTTTCGGCCACCTTGTCTGAAATTCGAACAGGAGGCAGGCGCACCACGTCCCCTGCTTCCACGCGGGTGTCGGCACTCACGCGGCCTTTGTTGATGCGCACCTCGCCGCTGCGGATGATGCGGTAGACATGCGTTTTAGGCACACCTTTCAAGTGGCGTATCAAAAAGTTATCGAGCCGCTGGCCTGCGGAGTCAGCATCCACTTCCACCAGGCGGGCTGCGGGAAGCCCCCCAGGGGCGGCGGGCGGTTTGGCCCCTATAATGTGTTTCACCTGCGCGTTGTTATGTAAGTGGTTGATTTGTCTGGAGTTTAGTCCACACAGCCCTTGCCCCTCGTGCAGGCAGGTCGATGCCAGCGGGCGTCGTGCGCGCAGATTGCAGGCCAGATGCCTGTGGTGGCCAGCACGCCGTGCGGCGGGCTGACAGATTGAAACACTGATACGGAATCCCCCAAGCTGGCAGATGTTCCCTACCCGGGCGCAGCCTGCCAGCGGATCAAAGCGAGCATGTGGTTGTTGATGGCATGGATGGTGACCCTGTGGCGGAGGCTGCGGCCTTTGGCTGCATGCTCAAAATCGCCCTCAGCGCACAGCCAGCAAGCGCAATCAGCTACTCTTTTGCTAGCAAAACTGCGTTCCTACCACTCGCCCCCATCCACGCGCCCCTGCCTCCCGATGCTGCGCTAGAGCGCGGCAGATCATTGGCATCCCCGGCAATTCCCTTCGTTTCGATGCGTCAGTCCAGGCATTCACAGCTCCTGTAGAGCTTGTTGTATTGGTTTGGAAACTGTGGGCGGCAGCCCGCGCAGCCCTCTCCGTGGGTCACGGTTGGCTGCTCCGCTGCTGTCCGCGAAACACTGAAGGAATCGCATCATGAAGCGGATGCTCATCAACGCCACGCAGCCCGAAGAACGGCGCCTGGCCATCGTCGACGGACAAAAACTCCTCGACTACGAAATCGAAATCGAAGGGCGCGAGCAGCGCAAGGGCAACATCTACAAGGCCGTCGTCACGCGCGTCGAGCCCTCGCTGGAAGCCTGTTTTGTGGACTACGGCGAAGACCGCCATGGCTTCCTGCCGTTCAAGGAAATCTCGCGCAGCTACTTCACCCCCGGTGTCTCGCCCAGCCAGGCGCGCATCAATGAGGTGATCAAGGAAGGCCAGGAACTGCTGGTTCAGGTTGAAAAGGAAGAGCGCGGCAACAAGGGCGCGGCCCTGACCACCTTCGTCTCGCTGGCCGGCCGCTATGTGGTGCTGATGCCCAACAACCCCCGTGGCGGTGGCGTTTCGCGCCGCATCGAGGGCGAGGACCGCGCCGAGCTCAAGGAGGCGATGGACCAGCTCGAATACCCGAACGGCATGTCCATCATCGCGCGCACCGCCGGCATTGGCCGCACCGCGCCCGAGCTGCAGTGGGATCTGAACTACCTGCTCAAGCTGTGGAACGCCATCGACGGCGCCGCAAAGGGTGGCAAGGGCGCCTTCCTGATCTATCAGGAATCGAGCCTGGTGATCCGCGCGATCCGCGACTACTTCAACAACGACATCGGTGACATCCTCATCGATACCGACGACATCTACGAACAGGCACAGCAGTTCATGGCGCACGTCATGCCCGAGCATGCCGCCCGCGTGAAGCGCTACCGCGACGACGCCGCCCTGTTCAGCCGCTTCCAGATCGAGCACCAGATCGAATCGGCCTACGCCCGCACCGTGCAGCTGCCCTCGGGTGGCGCCATCGTGATCGACCACACCGAAGCGCTGGTGTCCGTGGACGTGAACTCGGCCCGCGCCATCAAGGGCGGCGACATCGAGGAAACCGCCACGCGCACCAACCTGGAAGCCGCCGACGAAGTGGCCCGCCAGATGCGCCTGCGCGACCTGGGCGGCCTGATCGTGATCGACTTCATCGACATGGAGGAGAGCAAGAACCGCCGCGAAGTGGAAAACCGCCTGCGCGACGCGCTGCGCCAGGACCGCGCCCGCGTGCAGTTCGGCACCATCAGCAAGTTCGGCCTGATGGAAATGAGCCGCCAGCGCCTCAAGCCCGCCTTGAGCGAAGGCTCGTCCATCCCCTGCCCTCGCTGCGGCGGCTCGGGCCACATCCGCGACACCGAATCGTCGGCCCTGCAGATCCTGCGCATCATTCAAGAAGAATCGATGAAGGACAACACGGCCGCCGTGCACTGCCAGGTGCCGGTGGAAGTGGCTTCGTTCCTGCTGAACGAGAAGCGCACCGAGATCGCCAAGATCGAACTCAAGCAGCGCGTGGCCGTGCTGATGGTGCCCAACAAGACGCTGGAAACCCCCAACTACCGCCTGGAGCGCCTCAAACACGACGACCCGCGCCTGGATCACATTGAAGCCAGCTACAAGCTTGCCGAAGAAGTGGAAGACCCCACCGCCGTGACGCGCCGCTCGCAAGAGCCCACCAACAAGCAGACGCCGGTGATCAAGGGCGTGTTGCCCGACGCACCCGCCCCGGTGGCCGAGCCCCGTGCCGAAGGCGCCGCCCGCCCACCACGCGCTGGCCAGCGCCCCGCCGCTGCGACCGCGCCAGCACCCGCCCCCGTGGCAACCCCGGCCCCGGCTGCGGCCGCCCCCCAAGAGCAAGGCTTCTTTGGGTGGATCAAGAGCCTATTCGGCGTTGGCACCACACCGGCAGCCCCTGCCCCCGTGGTTGCGCCCGCACCGGCAGCAGCCCCGGAGACCACCGCCCGTGGCGAACCCCGCCGCGATGGCCGCAACGGTGAAGGCCGTGGCCGCCGTGGTGGCCGCGATGGCAACCGGGACGGCCAGCGCGAAGGCGCACCCCGTGACGGCAACCGCGAAGGCAACGGCGAAGGCCGGGGCCGCCGTGGCGAACGCTCGGCCGAAGGCCGCGCACCCCGCGACGCCGAGCGCCGCCCCGAAGGCGAGGCCCGCGAAGGCCAAGGCCGCGACGGTGGCCGCAATGGACGCGAAGGGCGTGAAGGAGGCGGCCGTGGCCGCCGCGACAACACCGAGCCGCGCAACCAGAACGCAGGCCTGAACGGTGATAACAACACCGCCGTGACCGCACAGGTGGAAGGCCCCAACGCTGGCAACCCCGGCAACAGCACAGAAGGCCAACCCACCCAGCAGCCCCGTGGCGAACGCGGCCCACGCCGTGAACGTGGTGATCGGGGCAACCGTGGCGAACGTGGCGAGCGCACACCCCGCGCGGTGGAAGCCCAGGAAACGGCCGCTGCCGCAGTGCCTGGCGACTTTGCCGACACGGCGCCACTGGCTGCCTTGCCCGATCTGGACCTGTCCGGCAACGACGCTCAGCCCAACGGCAATGGTGCCGCTGCAGAAGAACAGCGCCGCGAGCGCCGTTCGCGCGACCGCTACGGCCGTGACCGCCGCGAGCGTGGCGAACGCGGTCCGCGTGACAACAGCGGCAATGCCGAAGCCGCCGCACCGGCGATGCTGGATTTCGACCCCACACAGGCCGAGCCAGCACCCGCGCAGGACGAAGCGCCACGCCGCAGCTACTTCACGGCCCCTGCAGCGGAGCCAGCGGCAGCGGCACCCGCTCCAGCGCCTGTGGCAGCACCCGTGCCCGCCCCGGCCCACGTACCGGCCCCCGTTGCTGCACCTGTCGCCGCGCCGGTAGCAGCCCCGGTGGCGGCCGCGCCAGCACCTGTGGCGGCACCAGCCCCTGTTGCAGCATCTGCACCCGCTGCGGCACCCGTCGCACCGGTGGTACCCGCTGCGAACGGTCTGCCCCGCGTCCAGGCGTTCGCACTGCCCATCGACGAGCTGCAGCAAGTGGCTGCCGCATCGGGCCTGCAGTGGGTCAACTCCGACATGGACAAGATCGCTGCCGTGCAAGCTGCGATTGCCGCCGAGCCCAAGCCCATCCGCGTGCCGCGCGAGCGCCCACCTGCGGTAGTGCTGGACGAAGGCCCGCTGGTGCTGGTGGAAACCCGCCGCGACCTGTCTGCCATGAAGCTGCCGTTTGAGCAGGCTCCCTCGGCCTGATGCGCTGAAAACAGCTGCTGCCCCTCCGGGAGCCGCAGCTATGCAAAAAGAAGGCGGCCCAGGCCGCCTTCTTTTTTTGCGGGAGCCTGCCAATGCCCGCAAGCGCCCGAAGACAGTCCTTCAACAGGTACCATTTCGAGCCACCGCCTCCCCAGAATCGCAGCAGCCCACCCGGCCACCTGCTTCACCTTCCGAGATCCACGGACCTTCTGCCTCCATGCTGTTCCTGCTGTCTCCCGCCAAATCGCTCGACTACGACACGCCCTTGCCCGAAGGCCTGCCACACACCACGCCCCAGTTTGTGGCGCAATCCACCGCGCTCATTGAGGTGCTGCGCGAGCAATCTCCGCAGCAAATCGCTTCGCTGATGGACCTGAGTGACAAGCTCGCCGCGCTGAACGTGGCGCGCTACCAGGCCTGGCGCCCCCGTTTCACGGCCGCCAACTCGCGCCAGGCGCTGCTGGCCTTCAACGGCGATGTGTACGAGGGACTGGACGCCCGCACGCTCGCCCCGCAGGACCTGGACTGGGCACAAAGCCATGTGGCCATCTTGAGCGGCCTCTATGGCGTGCTGCGGCCGCTGGACCGCATGCAGCCCTACCGCCTGGAAATGGGCACGCGCCTGGCCACCAGCGCAGGCAGCAACCTGTACCAGTTCTGGGGCAACCAGATTGCCGAGCACCTCAACACCCGCCTGCGCGCCGACACGACCCCCGTGGTGGTCAACCTGGCGTCGCAGGAATACTTCAAGTCCGTCGACCGCAAGGCGCTCAAGGCCCGTGTCATCGAATGTGTGTTCGAAGACTGGAAAGGCGGCGCTTACAAGATCATCAGCTTCCATGCCAAACGTGCGCGGGGCCTGATGGCGCGCTATGCGATCACGCATCGGGTGGCCACGCCGCACAAGCTCGAAGGGTTTGATCTGGACGGCTATGCCTTTGCCCCGGCATCATCCGAGCCCGAGCGCCTGGTCTTCCGGCGCAAGGCCCTGCCCACCGCCTGACTCTGCTAACCCCATTCACGTTGAAGGACCGCCATGGCATCGCGTTCTGAGCAGCACCCCGACAGCAGCACCCCAACCACCCACCAGCGCGCCAGCGCCGTGCGGCAGGCCATCACGCCCGAGCTGCGCCGCTGGATCATCGAACAGGCCCAGGCCGGCTACGCCGCGCCCGTGGTGCTGCAGTCCATGCGCGATGCGGGCTGGGATGAAGACGTGGCCGCCGACGCCTTGGAGGTCACGCTGCAGGACCATCTGAACGAACTGGCCGTACAACAAGGCCAGCCCGCCGCCGTGCCTGTACCCGAGCCCCAGCTGGATGCATCGCCCGCCCAGGTGGACTGTGGCGACCGCACCGTGAATGTGCTGCTGTCCATGGCCCAGCCGCGCATCGTGGTGTTTGGCAACCTGCTCTCGCCCGAAGAATGCGACGCCCTCATCGCGGACGCTGCGCCGCGCATGGCGCGCTCGCTCACCGTGGCCACCAAGACGGGCGGCGAGGAAATCAATGACGACCGCACCAGCGACGGCATGTTCTTCCAGCGCGGCCAGAGCCCGCTGATCCAGCGCATCGAAGAACGTATTGCGCGCCTGCTGAACTGGCCCATCGAGAACGGCGAAGGCCTGCAGGTGCTGCACTACCGCCCAGGCGCCGAGTACAAGCCGCACTACGACTACTTCGACCCCGCCGAGCCCGGCACACCCACCATCGTCCAGCGCGGCGGGCAACGCGTGGGCACACTGGTGATGTACCTGAACACCCCCGAAAAAGGCGGCGGCACCACCTTCCCCGACGTGCACCTGGAGGTCGCGCCGCAGCGCGGCAATGCGGTGTTCTTCAGCTATGAGCGCCCGCACCCGTCCACCCGCACGCTGCACGGCGGTGCGCCGGTGATCGCGGGCGAGAAGTGGATCGCCACCAAGTGGCTGCGCGAACGGGAATTCAAGTAAAAACAGGCTCTAGCGCTTATCCATAAAGCGCTATTGGCTATAAATTTAATAGCATTTATGAACACCCCGGAACAATCCCAACTCGGCAAGTCCTCCGCCTACGTGGACCAGTACGACGCATCGCTGCTGTTCCCCATCCCCCGCTCTGGCAAGCGCGCCGAAATCGGGATCACCGGCGCCGCGCCGTTCTTCGGGGCCGACCTGTGGACGGCATTCGAGCTGTCGTGGCTGAACCTGCGCGGCAAGCCGCAGGTGGCGCTGGCGCACATCACCGTGCCGTGCGAAACGCCCAACATCGTGGAGAGCAAGTCGTTCAAGCTGTACCTCAACAGCTTCAACAACACCCGTTTTGCCGATGCGGCCGAAGTGCAGGCGCGCATCCGTGCCGACATCAGCGAAGCCGCGTGGCGTGGCGCGGAACACTCGGCCACCGTGGGCGTGAGGTTCATCGCGCCGGAGCTGTTCGACCAGGAACCCGTGCATGAACTGGACGGCCTGAGCCTGGACCGCCTGGATGTGGAATGCACGCAGTACCAGCCAACCCCCGAATTGCTGACGGCCACGTTCAACGAGGCACCCGTGACCGAAACCCTGACCAGCAACCTGCTCAAAAGCAACTGCCTGGTGACCGGCCAGCCCGACTGGGGCAGTGTGCAGATCAGCTACAGCGGCCCGCAGATCAACCAGGAAGGGCTGCTGCAGTACCTGGTGAGCTTTCGCAACCACAACGAGTTCCACGAGCAGTGCGTGGAGCGCATCTTCATGGATGTGTGGAGGCGCTGCAAACCCATCAAACTGACTGTGTACGCGCGCTACACGCGCCGGGGCGGGCTGGACATCAACCCGCTGCGCACCAGCCACCCGCAAGGTCTGCCGCGCAACGTGCGCACGGCACGGCAGTAGGCCCAGCCGCCGTCAGTCGCGTCGATCAGCTCCGCGCATCGATCCAGTCGCACCGCAGGGTGTGGCGCAGGTGGGCACGCGTTCGCCAGGTGACATAGAGGCTGGGCCCGAAGATACCCATCAGGCACAGCGGCGCAGTCCACGGCTCGCCAAAAGCGATGATGGGAAACCAGCCCACCCAGCCCAGCATCCAGACCGTCAACACCAGGTCCCACAGGTGGTATTCGAGCGGGTGGTCTGCCTTGTGCGCGACATGCCACTGCTTGATGCGTTGCAGCTCGTTGATGGTCATGGTGATCTCCCGGAAAACGGGAAAATCACTGTAAGTTACGAGTAAGCATTCGTCAAGGTCTGTGTGGCTGGCGGTCGCTCGCCACAGCACCCGTTACCCGTTACCCGTTACCCGTTACCCGTTACCCGTTACCCGTTACCCGTTACCCGTTACCCGTTACCCGTTACCCCAGCCGGAACACATCCACCGAGCGGCCCAGCGACACCGCACTCTCCTTGAGCCCCTGCGCCGCCGCCGCAGACTCCTCGACCAGCGCCGCGTTCTGCTGCGTCACGGTGTCCAGCTGCGTCACCGCCTCGTTGACCTGGGCGATGCCTTGCGACTGCTCTTTGGTGGCACTGCTGATCTGCTGCACCAGCGTGCTCACGCGCTCCACTGCATCGACCACGCCCTCAATGGTGGTGCCTGCATGGCCCATCTGCTGGGCACCGCTGGCGATCTGGTTCACCGTCACGCCGATCAGACCGCTGATCTCCTTGGCGGAGCTGGCGCTGCGCTGGGCCAGCGCCCGCACCTCACCCGCCACCACCGCAAAACCCCGCCCCTGCTCACCGGCACGGGCCGCCTCGACGGCGGCGTTCAGGGCCAGCAGATTGGTCTGGAAGGCGATGCCCTCGATCACGCCCACGATTTCGCTGATCTTGGTGGACGACAACTTCATCTGCTGCATGGCGGCGCCCACCTCTTGCACCGCTTGGCCGCCGCGCTTGGCGATGTCGCTGCTCTGTGCGCTCTCGCGCGAGACCTTGGCGGCAGTCTCGGAGGTCTCCTGCACCGTGCTGGCCAGTTGCTCCATGGCCGCAGCAGTCTCTTCCAGACTGCTGGCCTGCGATTCGGTGCGGGCCGACAGGTCCAGGCCGCCGCGCGAGATCTCGTCGGCCGATTCAATGAAGTTGCGCACCTCGGTGCGCACATCGCCCACCACTGCGCGCAGGTTGACCTGGGTCTGCAGCAGGCGCTGCATGAGTGCACCCAGCGGCTCGGGATAGTCCGACCGGACCGAGGTGGTCAGGTTGCAAGCCGAAATGTCCGACGCAAACCGCGTAGCGTCGCGCAGACCGCGCAGCACGCAGGTCTGAAACCGCCACAGCACAAAACCCGCACCCAGCGCCAGCAGCCCACCCCGCAGCACAACGGCCAAAGTGCCCCGCAGGCCCAACAGATCGGGTACAAGGGCCAGCACCACCAGCATGACCATCATCAGCACCATGCGGATCTGCAAAGGCAATTGCACCAGCCGCTGCCATGCACCTCGCAGGCTATGGTGGCGCACCTGCCCGCCGGCCAGCGAGAAGCTGAAGGCGCCCGACTCTGCCTCACGGCGCATCTGGGCATACAGGGCTTCGGCAGCGGCGATCTCGGTCGCGCTGGGCTTGGTGCGCACCGACATGTAGGCACGCGGCTTGCCGCCTTCCATGATGGGGGTGACGTTGGCGCGCACCCAATAGTGGTCGCCGTTTTTGCGGCGGTTTTTGACAATCCCTGTCCACGGCTCGCCCCGGCCGATGGTCCGCCACAGATCCCTGTAGGCCTCGGCGGGCATGTCGGGGTGGCGGATGAGGTTGTGCGGCTGGCCAATGAGTTCGTCGTAGCTGTAGCCGCTCACGCGAACGAACGCTGGATTGCAGTGGGTAATCTCGCCCTTGGTGTTGGTGCTGGACACCAGCAGTTCATCGCCGGAAAAGTCGAAGTTCTGCTGGGTCACCGGCAGGTTGATGCGCATGTTGGCTCCTGATGGGCCTGCAGCAGAGGCAGGCAGCGCGGCACGCTATTCGTTACCGCTTGATACCGATCAAGTCTAACGGGCCAACAGCGCCTTACACACTAAAAATCAGGCGCCTGAAAACGATACAAAGCGGATAACAAAACCCAGCGCAGCGGTTCTGGCGAGGCGCCACGTCGCAGGCAGTACGGGTAGTACGAAAAGACGCAGCAACGACGCCAGAAGGGTTTTTTAGCCGCTCCTACTGCGCCGGCTTGTAGGCCGCAATGGCCTTGGCCAGATCGGTGGTCTCCTCGCACTGCGCGCAGATGGCCTGCAGCTTGGCGAGCTGGGCTTCGGCCTGCGCCTTCTGGCCAACCTTGAGGTAGCCCATGCCCGAGTATTCCAGCGCTCCCTTGTGGCGGGGGTCCAGCGCCAGTGCCTTGTTGTAGGCCGCAAACGCCTCGTCGTATTTGCCGAGCCAACGGTTGGAGTAGCCCAGCAGGTTATAGGCATCGGCGTTCTGCGGATTCTGGGCCACCACCTTGCTGAAGCTGCTGGCCGCCAGCGCCCAGTTCTTGGCTTCGATGGCTTTTTTGCCCACGGCAAAGTCGTCAATGCGTGCGTTCTCCACTGGCGTGGTGGGCATATCGGCCGCGTGGGCCACGGGCAGTGCCAACACGGGCACCAGCACCAGCGCCAGGCTCAGCAGGGGCGCAGACATCAAGGGGCGAACAGGGAATGAAGGCATGGGAAGCTCCTGAAAACGTGAAGTTGGAATGGTCGGAGGCCGCGCTGGCCCCATGCCGGAGACCGGCACCTCAGATAAACGACACGGAATGCAAAACGGATGCAGCGCCGGACAGTTATTTCTGCAAAGCCGATGGGCGCCTTGCGCCGCTCACCACAGCTTGGCGCAGTTGCCGGTGAAAAGCACGGTGCTGCTGGGCACCTGCGGCGTTGCCGATGCCTCCAGCGTCACCATGAGTTTGCTGACCTTGAGCAGCAGCTTCTCCGACGTATCGGGCAACACCGACACCGCAGAACCCGCCACCGGCACCGTGCCCAGCACAAACGGGGCACCGTCAGCTGGCACCGCCCATAACACCAGCTGGGGGGCTGCACCCGCCGTCGTCGCTGAAGTCGCTGGCATCGCTGGAAGCGTGATAGGCCCGATGACCTTCACCGTCAGCGTGCGTCCATGGCGCAGCGAACTCACCAGCACCTTGCCGTTGCCCGCCTCGTCCGTCAGCAGGCCCACATAGGCCTGCGGCAGTTTGTCCCCTGCGCGCAAGGCCACCTGGTCGCTCGACACAAACAAGGTTGGCACCGCAGCCACCAGGGCCACGGTGGCCACCACACCCAACACCACACCCGCCAAGCCCTGCAACACACCATGGCGCCGCCACAGCACACCGGCCCAACCGCCCTGCGGGGCTGCGTCTTTCACATCGCGCGGCCGGGTGCGCGCCTCTATGGCGGCCCACACGCGCTGCGGTGGCTGTTGCACCGGCACCGAACGGGCCAGCATCCCCAGCCGCCCTTCCCACTGCGCCACCAGCAACTGCACGTCGCCGCGATCGCGCAGCAGCCGCTCGAAGCGGCGGCGCGCGCCACCGCCCAGCGTGCCCAGCACATAGGCAGACGCCAGGTGGTCCAGCAGCGCGGGGTGGGTATACCTCATGCGCCCACCCCTTGCGCGGCCAGGCAGCTTTTCAGGCGCTCCAGGCCCCGCCGGATCCAGGCCTTGACCGAACCCAGGGGCGCGCCCATCTGCGCCGCCACCTCGGAATGCGACAGGCCCTGGTAGTAAGCCAGTGCCAGGCTTTGCCGGTAGCTTCCGTCCAGCGCATTCATGCAGCCGTCGATGCGCAGCGCCTGGGTGGCCTGCTCCAGCAGATGCATCGCGCTGGGTGCGGGGGCCAATGCAGACGCAGCACCCATCGCGTCGCTGCCATCCCCATCGCTGCCTGCGAGCTCCGTGGTGTCATTCCAGGCGCTTTCAGGCCGCCGGGCGCGGGCGCGCAAGGCGTCCAGCGCCTTGTTGCGCACGATGGCGATCAGCCATGTCATGGGCTGGATAGGCTGCCCGCCCACTTCGCTGCGGTAGCTTCCAGCGTTTTTCCAGATGCTCACATACGCCTCTTGCAGCACATCCTCGGCCGCCTGTCCTTGCCCCAACATACGCACGGCAACGCCGAACAGATGCACGTGGGTGCGCTGGTAGATCTGCGCGAAGGCGGCATGGTCTCCCCCGGCTGCGGCGCGGATCAACGCTTGCAGGTTGGCGGAAGGAACATCGGTGGCAGTGGCCATATGCGGGCGAGTATAGGAACGCAACAGGCGGTGCAGGCAGGTCTCACTCTGGGTGTTTACGCCGATTGCCACGACCCCACTGGGCCGTGAACTGGCAGGAAACGACGTCAACCCGCGCTAAAAAAGCTGCGCCGTGCCACCCACACCCTCTGCGCCATCTGCGCCATCTGCGGAGCCTGGCTTGCGCCGGCGTGTTTCTGCCGTTGCCCCAGCCCGTGGCTCCAGCAAGGGCTCTTCGCCCCGCCGCGCCAGCGTGCTGGCCCGCACGCCCAGCAGCCGCAGGCGCTTGTCCAGCGGCACGCGTTTGAGGCACTGCCCGGCCAGCTGGCGGATGGTGGCGCCATCGGCCGTGTAGAGGTTCGCCGTGTGGTCGCGCGTGGCGATCTTGAAGTCGTCGTAGCGCAGCTTGATGCCGATGGTGCGCGCCACATAGCCCTTGCGCTGCAGGTCTTCGGCCAGGCGCATACACAGGTTGGTGAAGATCGCGCCCAGTTCAGTGCGGTCTCGCACTGCGTGCAGGTCGCGGTCGAACGTGGTCTCGCGGCTCATGCTCACGGGCTCGCTCTCGGTCACCACCGGGCTGTCGTCCCGCCCCCAGGCCACCCGGTGCATCCACGCCCCGGTGGACTTGCCAAAGTGGCCCATCAGCCATTGCTCATCTTGCGCCGCCAGCTGCCCGATGGTTTCAATGCCCAGCCGTGCCAGCTTCTCGCCGGCCTTGGGGCCAATGCCGTTGATCTTGCGCACATTGAGCGGCCAGATCCTGGTCTGCAGGTCTTCCTCGTAGACGATGGAGATGCCGTTGGGCTTGTTGAACTCGCTGGCCATCTTGGCCAGCAGCCGGTTGGGCGCCACGCCAATCGAGCAAGTCAGCCCGGTCACGTCAAAGATGCTCTTCTGGATGAGCCGCGCCAGCACCCTGCCCCCTTCGCGCTGGCCGCCGGGCACGTCGGTGAAGTCGATGTACACCTCGTCCACGCCCCGGTCTTGCATCACGGGGGCTATCTCCATGATGGTGCTTTTGAACAGGCGTGAAAACCGCCGCACCTCGTCAAAATCCACCGGCAGCACGATGGCCTGCGGGCACAGCTTGGCGGCCTTCATCATCCCCATGGCCGAGCCCACACCAAACTGCCGCGCTGGGTAGGTGGCGGTGGTGATCACGCCCCGGCCGACATAGTCCTTGAGCAGCGGAAAGTCCTCTACCGGGATGAAATGCCGCTCCCGCAAGCCCGTGCCATCCGGGCCTTGCAGCAACAGTTCATCCACCTTGCGCCGCCCGCCCCCAATCACCACGGGCAGGCCCTTGAGCTGCGGGTAGCGCAGCAGTTCGACAGATGCGAAAAAGGCATCCATATCGAGATGGGCGATGCGGCGCAGCCGCTGCCCCTGGCGCTGAGGCGGGGCTGCAGTTGCGGGCTCGTTATCGGGGAAATCAGGCGCTAAAACGGTCACGCCCGCTATTGTGCGCGGCAGAGTGACAGACTGCTGCCACCGGGCATGACGGTGCTATCGCTTGGCTATCGCTTGGCCATGGCCGCGCTGCGAATGCCCTGCAGCGTGCCCGTGGGCGTGATCGCCTCGGGGTCGATCAGGCAGTGCAACACGCTGGGCAGACCGCTCGCGCGTGCACGGGCAAGCGCCGGGGCGAAGTCTTCGGTGCGCTCTACCCGCTCTCCATGCCCGCCAAAGGCCTGGGCGTAGGCTTTGAAGTCCGGATTCTTGAGCTGGGTGGCGCTGATGCGGCCGGGGTACTCGCGCTCCTGGTGCATGCGGATGGTGCCGTACATGGCGTTATCGAGCAGCACCACGATGATGGGCAGGCCGTACTGCACAGCGGTCGCAAACTCCTGTCCGTGCATCAAGAAGTCGCCGTCGCCCGCAAACACCACCACCTCGCGCTGCGGCCACAGGCGCTTGGCACCCACACCCGCAGGCAGGCCGTAACCCATGGAGCCACTGGTGGGCGCCAGCTGGCTCGCATAGGTGGTAAACGGCCAGAAGCGGTGCACCCAGGTGGCAAAGTTGCCTGCGCCGTTGCAGAAGATGGTGTTGGCAGGCAGCGTGGACTTGAGATGCTGCATGACCTGGCCCATCTGCAGCTCGCCAGGAATCTGGATGGGGTTGGTGTCGCTCCACAGGATGTACTCGGACCGTGCCATCTCCGCATGGGCATGCCAGGCCACAGCCCCCGCAGGCCGCACACCCGCCAGCGCCGCCGTGAATGCCTGCGGCGTGGCGTGGATGGCCTGCGCGGGCCGGTACAGCTTGCCCAGCTCATCGGCATCGGCATGCACATGCACCAGCGGCTGCGTGGGGTTGGGGATGGCAAACAGCTCGTAGCCCTGCGACGGGATCTCTGACAGGCGCCCGCCCACCACCAGCACCAGATCGGACTCGCGGATGCGTGCCAACAGGCGCGGGTTCACCCCCAGGCCCAGGTCGCCGCCATAGCAAGCGTGGTTGGCCGGGAAGAGCATTTGTCGCCGGAACGAGCAATACACCGGCAGCGACCAAGCCTCGGCAAACGCCACAAACTCGCGCACCGCCTGCTCGGACCAGCGGCTGCCGCCCAGGATGGCCACGGGCTGGTGCGCGGCTTTCAGGCGCTGGGCCAGCTCGGCCATCTGCGCGGCGCCGGGGTGCGTTTCGGTCACCTGGTAAGGCAGCGCATCGGCCACGGTGGCGGCTTCGGTCAGCATGTCTTCGGGCAGCGCCACCACCACGGGGCCGGGGCGGCCGGATGTGGCGACGTGGAAGGCGCGCGAGATCAGCTCGGGCACACGGGCCGGGTCGTCAATCTGCACCACCCACTTCGCCATGGTGCCAAACACCGCGCTGTAATCCAGCTCCTGAAACGCCTCGCGCCCCATGGCACCGCGTGCCACCTGGCCCACGAACAGGATCAGGGGGGTCGAGTCCTGGTGCGCGATGTGCACACCGGCCGACGCATTGGTGGCGCCCGGCCCGCGTGTCACAAAGCAGATGCCGGGCTGGCCCGTGAGCTTGCCCTGCGCCTCGGCCATCATGGCCGCACCGCCTTCCTGGCGGCACACCGTCACGGCAATGTCGGCATCGTGCAGGGCATCGAGCACGGCCAGATAGCTCTCGCCCGGCACACAGAACAGCTGCTTCACGCCGTGGGTGATGAGCTGGCGGACCAGGATCTGGCCGCCCGTGCGGGAGGTGGTGGGTGCGGTAGTCATGTCAGACGGTCATTTCACAAAACAGAACAAGAACTCAGAACAGTGCCTTGCACGCGCGCTGGATGCGCGCGCAGGCCTCTTGCAGGTCGGCCATGCTGGCAGCGTACGAGATACGGAAGTACGGCGCCAGCCCCAGCACGCTGCCTGGCACCACGGCCACATGGAACTCGCGCAGCAGGTAGTCGCAAAAATCGGCGTCGGTGCGCAGCAATACACCGCCCGGCGTGGTGCGGCCCAGCACACCTTCGCAACTGGCAAAGGTGTAGAACGCGCCCTCGGGCACGCGGCAACGCAGGCCCGGCGATGCGTTGAGGGCCGCCACCACCAGGTCGCGCCGCGCCTGAAACGCACGGCAGCGCTCGGCCACCACATCCTGCGGGCCGGTGAGTGCAGCCACCGCAGCGGCCTGGCTGATGGACGACGCGCACGATGTGGCCTGGCTTTGCACCACTGCCATGGCCGCGATCAATGCCTTGGGCCCGGCACCGTAGCCCAGGCGCCAGCCCGTCATGGCGTACGACTTGGAGACACCGTTCACCGTCAGCGTGCGCTCGCGCAGTGCGGGCAGCACGGCTGCGGGGGTGGCAAACGCGAGCCCGTCATACAGGATGTGCTCGTAGATGTCATCCGCCAGCACCCACACCTGCGGATGGTGCAGCACCACCTCCAGAATAGGCCGCAACTGCTCGGCGCTGTAGGCCGTGCCGCTGGGGTTGGAGGGGGAATTGATGAACACCCAGCGCGTGCGCGGTGTGATGGCCGCGTCGAGCTCTTCGGGCGTGATGCGAAACCCGTTGGCTTCGCTGCAGGGCACCACCACAGGCACGCCACCGGCAATCAGCACCATGTCGGCGTACGAGGTCCAGTACGGCGCGGGCAGGATGACCTCGTCGCCGGGATTCAGGCTGGCCATCAGCGCGTTGTAGATGACCTGCTTGGCGCCCGCACCCACCGTGATTTCGTTGGTGGCGAACGCGAGGCCGTTGTCGCGGCGGAACTTGAGCTGGATGGCCGCCTTGAGCGCGGGCGTTCCGTCCAGCACCGTGTAGTGCGTGTCGCCCTGCGCCATGGCCTGCTGCGCGGCTTCAATCACGTGGGCGGGCGTGTCAAAGTCGGGCTCGCCCAGGCCCAGCACGATGACGGGCTGGCCCTGGCGCTTGAGCTCGTTGGCGGCCTGGGTGATGCGCACGATGTCGGACACACCGATGGCGCTGATGCGGTCGGCCGCGCGGAAGGCCGTGGCAGGAACGGCGGCGTTCATTGCTGGTAGGTCTCCAGGGGCTTGTCGTTGGGCGTGGCAAACAGCTGGCGCAGCGTGGTGCCCAGCGGCAGGTTCAGGCTCATGTTCTTGGGTGGGATGGGGTTTACAAACCACTTGGTGTAGATCTTTTCCATCTCGCCGCTTTGCATGAGCTTGGTGAGCACACCGTCCACCGCCGCCTTGAAGGTGGGGTCGTCCTTGCGGAACAGCAGCGCAATGGGCTCGGCGCCCAGCGGCTCGCCCACGATGCGGTAGGCCGAGGGGTCCTTGGAGTTGGCAATCATCCCGGCCAGCAGGTTGTCATCGAGCACAAAAGCGTCGGCGCGGCCGGTTTCAAGCAGCAAGAAGCTCTCATGGTGGTCCTTGCCCAGCACGGTCTTGATGGCGGTGCCGCCCAGTGCTCGCTCTTGCTTGCGCAGCAACTGCACGGCCGTGGTGCCGGTGGATGCCGCGATGGTGCGCCCGGCAAGTTGGCTGATGGACTTCAGGTCCGAATCCTTGCGCACCGCCATACGCACTTCGCTCACGTAGGTGGTCACCGCAAAGGCCACCTGCTGCTGGCGCGCCGTGTTGTTGGTGGTGGGGCCGCAGCCGATGTCGAGCGTGCCGTTTTGCACCAGCGGCAGCGTGTTTTGCGCCGTCACGGCCATGTATTCAAGCTTGGCGTCGGGCGCGACTTCTTTCAGCACGCGCTCGCACAGCTCCACGTGGTAGCCCACGTATTTTTCGTTGGCGCCGAGTGCGTAGGCCATGGGCGGCGAGGTCTCGCGCACGCCAAGCACCGCCTTGCCAGATGCCTTAATTTTCTCCAGCGTGGGGGTGGATGGGGTCTGTGCCTGCGCGGGTGCAAAAGCCGTGTAGGCCAGTGCCAGCCCTGCGGCGAGCGCGGTGAATGTCTTGCGGGAAATTGCCATGGTCGTTGTCTCCGGTGGTGTTGTGATTGGCAGGTTGGAAAGCGTCGAAAGCAGAAATACCAAAAAAAGGAAAAATCGAACGGGCGGTGCGCCGGGGCATCGCCGCAGGGGGCTCAAGGCTCAGATGACGTTTTTCTCCAGCAACGGCTGGTTGCGCGCGATGCGTTCAATGGACAGCGGCGACAGGTCCAGGCTCTGGTAGCCGCCCGTCAACATCCACTCCGCCAGGCCACGCCCCACAGCCGGGCACTGCTGCAGGCCGTGGCCAGAAAAGCCGTTGGCAAACACCAGGTTGTCGCACGCCGGGTGCAGGCCCACGATGGCGTTGTGGTCAAACGTGTTCATCTCGTAGTAGCCCGCCCAGGCGCCCTGCATGCGCAGTGCCTCAAAGCCCGGGATGCGCTCGGCCAGCGTGGGCCAGATGCGGTCCTCGAACGCTGCGTACTCGGGCTCCAGCGGGGCAAAGTCGGCGTCGTTGCCCACCTCTGGCGCAAAGCCGCAGATAAAACCCTTGCCCTCAGGCCGCAGCCAAATGCCACTGGTGTCGATGAGCAGTGGACAGCTCGGCAGCGCTGCGGGGCTGGCCAGGTTGAAGACCGTACGGCGCTTGCCCACCACCGGCAGATCAATGCCAGCCCAGCCCGCAATGGCAGCCGCCCACGGGCCGCCCGCGTTCACGGCGTAGCGGCAAGGCAGCACGGTGCCGCTTTGCAGGCGCACCGCATCCACATGCAACACGCCGTCGCTGGCCGCCGTGTCCAGCCCCACAGCCTCATCGGCCACATAGCGCACGCCCTGGCTCTGTGCCTTCTTGCGCAGCGCCGTCAGCAGCAGGTAGCCATCAAACCAGCCCTCGCCCGACAGGCCCAGCGAGCCCAGCACCACGTCCTGCAGCGCCAGCCAGGGAAAACGCTCGGCCAGTTGCTGCGGGCTCAGCAGCGCCACGTCAGCACCGTACTGATTTTGCAACGCATAGTTTTCGCGCAGTGTGGCCTCGCCCGCCTGGGTGGCTAGGTACAGGTAGCCGCCTTCGTGCAGGCCAATGTCGGGCACATCGCCATGGCAGGCCAGCAGCGTGCCCACGTTGCGCAAGAAGCCGATGCCAAACGCCGAGATCTGGATGTTGATGTCCGTCGAGAACTGCTGGCGGATGGAGCTGGCCGACAGCGCCGACGAAGCCCGCGCGTAGGTCGGGTCGCGCTCGACCACCACCACCTCGCAGCCCGGCTGCTGCAGCGTGAGGAAGTACGCAATGGCACTGCCGATGACACCACCGCCGATGATGACGATGGGGTGTAGGTCCTTAGCGATCAACATGAACGGGGCAACCAGCGCGTGGGTTACACGTCAAACGTCACGCCTTGCGCCAGTGGCAATGCGGTGGAGTAGTTGATGGTGTTGGTCGCGCGGCGCATGTAGGCCTTCCAGCTGTCCGAGCCCGCTTCGCGGCCACCACCGGTTTCCTTCTCACCGCCAAACGCGCCGCCAATTTCGGCACCGCTGGGGCCAATGTTCACATTGGCAATGCCGCAGTCCGAACCCGCGGCCGACATGAACTGCTCGGCCTCGCGCACATTGAGCGTGAAGATGGACGACGACAGGCCCGCGCCCACGGCGTTGTTCATGGCAATGGCTTCGTCGATGGTGCTGTAGCGCACCACGTACAGGATGGGCGCAAAGGTTTCGTGCAGCGCGGGGCCTTCATGGGCTTTCAGCTCCACCAGAGCGGGGCGCACGTAGTACGCATCCGCACCGCCGATGCCTTCCACGCGGCCACCACCGTGCACCGCAGCGCCCAGCGCGCGGCTTTGCTCCAGCGCTTTTTGCATGCCGTCAAACGCAGGGCGGTCGATCAGCGGGCCCACCAGCGTGCCGGGCGTGCGCGGGTCGCCCACCTGCACGTTGGCGTACACCTTGGCCAGCTGGGGCACCAGCTGGTCGTAAATGCTCTCGTGCACAAACAGACGGCGCAGCGTGGTGCAGCGCTGGCCCGCCGTGCCCATGGCGGCGAACGCAATGCCGCGCAGGGCCAGATTCAAATCGGCCGAGGGCGCCACGATGGCGGCGTTGTTGCCGCCCAGCTCCAAGATGCCGCGCGCAAAACGCGCTGCAAGGCGCGGGCCCACGGCGCGGCCCATGGCGGTGGAGCCCGTGGCCGACAGCACGGGCACGCGGGCGTCATCCACCAGCACCTCGCCAATGTCGCGCTGGCCCACGATCAGCTCCAGCAGGCCTTCGGGTGCGTCGGCACCAAAACGGGCGATGGCACGCTGCGCAATCGCGTGCGTGGCCAGGGCCGTGAGCGGGGTCTTTTCCGAAGGTTTCCACACCACTGAATCACCACACACCAGTGCCAGCGCGGCGTTCCACGACCACACGGCTACCGGGAAGTTGAAGGCCGAAATGACGCCGCACACGCCCAGCGGATGCCAGGTTTCCATCATGCGGTGGCCGGGGCGCTCGGTGGCAATCGTCAGGCCGTACAGCTGGCGCGACAGGCCCACGGCAAAGTCGCAAATGTCGATCATCTCCTGCACCTCGCCCAGGCCTTCGGACGGGATCTTGCCCGCCTCGATGGTCACCAGCAGGCCCAGGTCGGCCTTGGCGGCACGCAGCTCCTCGCCCAGCAGGCGCACCAGCTCGCCCCGGCGCGGTGCAGGCACATTGCGCCACGCCAAAAAGGCCGCATGCGCCCGGCCGATGGCAGCCGTGGCGTCGGCTGCGCTTTGCTGCGGCACCTGGGCCAGCACCTCGCCCGTGATGGGCGAGCGCGCCGCCAGCGTGCCGCCGGTGTACGCCGTGCGGGGCACGCCCAGGCGTTGCAGCAGTTGATCGACTTCGGACACGAGGGAGGTGGCGACAGGGGTGGCGGACATGGCGGCTCGCTAGCTTGGATGGAGGCAGAGAAAGGGAAACAGCGTGGGAAAACACACGCAGTGAATGCGCCAATATCCGCCAATCGCGCCGCGCTGGATAGCAAAAAAATGGAACTACTTGATCACAAATCAGCATGAAGTACCTGAAAATATCAGGACCGCTACCCTATACCCAATGAGCGACAGGGGCTCAAAAGGCTCAATTTTTGGCGTCACCCATCATTCCCCCAACGCATGACCCAGTATGACCCTGCTGCGCCGAACCTTCCTGCCCTCTACCGCCGACCTGCTGGCCTTTGAGGCCGCCGCCCGTCACCAGAGCGTGTCGCGCGCGGCCGAAGAGCTGCACCTCACCCAAAGTGCCGTGTCGCGCCAGATCCGCCAGTTGGAAGAGCAAATCGGCACCGCCCTCTTCCACCGCGTGCGCCAGCGCGTGGTGCTGACCGACGCGGGCCGGGTCTACGCGGCCGACGTGCAAAACGTGCTGCAGCAACTGTCGGCCAGCACACAAAAAGCCATGGCGTTCTCCAGCACCGACGGCCTGCTCAACCTGGCCGTGCTGCCCACGCTGGGCACCCGCTGGCTCATCCCGCGCCTAGGCGGCTTCGTGGCACTGCACCCCGAGGCCATGGTCAACTTCTCGGCCCGCACCGAGCCCTTTGACTTTGCGGGCACGCCGTTTGACGCGGCCATCCACTTCGGCACCCCGCACTGGGCAGGCGCGGTGTGCGAATACCTGATGCACGAAGAAACCGTGCCCGTGTGCAGCCCCACCTACCGCGACCGCAAAAACATTCACACACCGCAAGACCTCACGCGCGTGGTGCTGCTGCAGCAAAGCACCCGCCCCACCCAATGGGCCGAATGGTTTGAGCTGGTGGGCGTGCCCACGGCCCTGGCCCTGCGCGGCCCCCAGTCTGAACACTTCGCCATGATTGCGCAGGCTGCCGTGTCGCACCTCGGGGCGGCGCTGCTGCCGCGCTTTTTGATTGAGCAAGAGTTGGCGGCCGGGAGTTTGGTGGAGCTGTCAGACCAGGTGCTGACGAGCACCGATGCGTATTACTTGGTGTACCCGGAGGCACGGGCGCAAACACCGTTGGTGAATGCGTTCAGGGATTGGGTGGTGGGGGAGTGTGCGGGGCAGCGGCAAGGGTGAGGACCGATCGCTCATACCGAGAGACCGGGGCATATCGCCAAGAGGATGAGGCGGCAATCAAAATGGCCTGTAGCGCCATATTGCAAAGCGGCCACAGCTCATCAAAATTGGCACAAAACACCTGCTGATCCATGCCCGGACCGGGAGCTCGCTCGGTTGCTATCGGCCAGAAGCGAAAGTTGGCAAGACGGTGCTAACGTCATATTCATGCTTGAAGACTATTTCTCCCTGCAATTGAAATTTGCCACGCACTATGCAGCGAAAGCGGCAGTGCCTCTCGACGTCGCCATTGACCGTTGTACCAACTTGCGACGCAGGCTGAATCTGTGGGGGGACACTGGCGCAAGTAGGTGGAAACTCTTTCTGAACAAGGTAAAAAGCGCGGTTGATGACCGTGCCGAGCAAGTCGCTTTGTGTGCCGATTTCCAACAATCTCTTTCCTACATCGAAGTCAAACGGTCGTTCGGCTGTTTTTCTTATGATCCGCCCGATGCATACGGTACCTTGCGCATCCACTTTGTTGCGCCAGATGGAATCAATTCCAGTCCGCTTGCTATTGAGAATTCCAGCGCAAGGAGGGCCGATTTACAAGAGCTGATATCGCATGTTCAGCGCACGGAGCCACGCGCTACAACCGTGCGCGGCGTTTCTTGGCTCTACAACCTGCAGGCATACAAGCGACTCTTTCCAACGGCCTATAGCGCTTCAGTTCAGTCCGCATGGTTTCCCTTGCACTTGAACGGAAGTTCGACCTGGGGCCAAGTGCTGAACTGGCGGCAGGAGGTGAAACCGGATGTGCGAGATCAATTGTTAGTTCGCCTCAATGACATGGAGGTCGCAACTCCTTGGCTGGTCTTTCCGCTCCAAGCTTTGGTCGCTACCAGCCAGATTGAGGTGTTTTATGACCAGTTCACATGAAGGTTGTCGAATGTCGGACATGGGCCCAAAGCAGCCGGGCGTTGTCTCCTAAATCAGTCGTTCAGAATTGCGAAACGCCCTTGCTTCTCAAGGAAACTGGTCGGCTGGCCCCAGCGTAATGCCGTAGAACGTCGCACCAACAAAGTTCGTTCCGACTAGCACAGCACCATCCAAGCCTATCGACTCGATAGCCGCATCTTCGAAAGTCGCGTTGGTCAGATCGGCTCCAGTGAACGTCGCGCACTTGACGTTGCAGTTGCTAAAGCTGGTCCCGCGAAGGCTTGCGCCAGTGAAGTCTGCACTGGAAAACCAGGAATGCGGCCCGAAGCTTGCCCCATCAAGGGTAACGCGAGAAAGATTGGCCTCAGACAAATCTACGTTCGGGAAATGCCGTTCACCCAGCGCGTATCGCTGCATCAGTTCTTGAAGCGTTGACGGAGGGGTGTAGTTGTCTGTAGTCATCACTGAAGGCAGCTTCTGGCCGAATTCTGCCCTACGGTGAAGTGCGCCAGCGTGCACGAGGCAGCGCCCTATATCGAATTCGTTCTAACCAACCTCTCACAAATGCCTCAGCAGATACCCCAGGCCGGTATTCGCCACCAGCCCCATCAACACCAGCCCTCCAGCCACCACCGCTGAACGGCCTGCGCCTAACCCCGCCCGCTCGCGCACCCAGTGCCACTCGGCGACAAAAAACCAAAGCAGGGCCAACAGTGCAAGCCCCACTCCGAATGCAGAGAGCAGCCCACCCGACAGTGCGAACGTGGTGCTGATCGACATGGCCATTGCGAACGGTGCCACCAGGTAGCACTGTTCGTAAAACGGGTTGCGCAGGTTGACGCGGTGGATGGGCTGGCGGCTGTGGCGCATGTACCAGACGGCGCCCGCCAGAGACCAGATTCCAAACGCCATGGTGCGGTACAGCAGCAGGTTTTGCTCGGACTTGAGCAGTGCGGCCGCGAGCGTTCCCATCTCTTGCGCCGGTTGTTTGCGCAGGGCCAGGTCGAACACATGGGACACCAGCACGCACAGGATGAGCAGCAGCGGCGGGCTGATGGCGTCGCCGTAGCGGTCGTCGCCTTCGCGGGTTTGCTCGGCCTGCACGTAGGCCACCATCTGTCGCGGGCGCAGCACGATGCGCACCAGGGTTTTGGGCAGCAGGATCAGCCAGATCAGTGCCTCGTACACAAAGTCTTCAAATGACTTGAGGATCTTGAGAAAGTCCACAGGAGCTCCTTGCGGCGGTGGGCAGGGTCAATGGGTCAGGCAATGGTGCGGGTAGAGGCCAGCACAAAGGCCATGATCGTCCAGTCGTTGGCAATGTGGGCGATGGTGCTGGCCCACAGGTTGCGGGTGTAGATGAAGACTGCCGTCAGCGCCAGGCGAGCGGTGCCTATAACGAGCAAGGCCTGGCCCAGATGCCATTGGTAGGTGGGCAGGTGCAGTGCGCCAAACACCAGCGCCGTAACCATCCATGCCAAGGCCACGGCCCAACGGGCGGGCATGCCAGCGCGGTGCAGCAAGGCCACGGTGGCCAGCAGTGGCAGGATGGTGACCAGCTCTTCGCCCAGCAGCTGCACGGCAACCAGTGCGAACCGCCCAACCAGCTGCGCTGGGGACAAGTCCGCAACAGCATCGATGCTGGCGTTGGCGCTGAGGTGAGACATGCCCAACCCATATGCAGCCACCAGCGCGGGCAAGCCGATCACCAGCGGCACTGCGGCCAGCCCCAGCGCCACATCGCGCCAGCGGGGTCGCCTGAACAGCGCCACCCATGCCGGGCCCACCGCCCATCGCATCCCCGCCCACTGAACGCCCACAAACAGCAGCGCGGCCAAAGCGCCACCCCACTGGTCGGGCAACCAGCGCGGCACCGCCAGCAACAGGGCGAAGGCGATTGCGCTGGCGGCCCACAGCATCACGCTGCTGCGAGTGCTCAAGGGCACGGGGTTGCCAAAGCTGAAGGGCAGACCGGATTCGATCGGCGACTGTGAATGAGGAAGTGGGTGGGGAGGCGACGTTGATGCGGATGGTGTGCGTTGCAAGGCGGCCTCCGTGGGTGTGCAGCAAGCATGCAGGCAAAGGCAAGACTGCAAAAGCGTTTTCGGGAGTTAGGTTACCCGGGCTTGGCAACAGCGGTGCCGTGAACGCTGGCTACCTGCCAAGCACGGCGGCACCGCGCACCAGCAGCCAATAAGTGCTGCCGGTGATTGGCTCCACACATTCCACCGACCGTGTGAAACCCAGGCGGCTATAAAACGGCACGCTCAAGGGGTTGAAAGTTTCCAGAAAACACGATGCACCGGCCTGGTCGGCCCTGGCCAAGGTGGGCGCCAGTAGCCGCTGCGCCAACCCGTGGCCACGCGCAGCGGTGTGCACACCCAGTATCGACAGGTACCACGCGCTGTGCAGATCGGCAGGCACCTGCGCTTCCATGGCGGCGCAAAGGCGCTGGTAGTGGTCAAACCCGAGCGGACCCAGCAACTGGCGCAAGCTGCTGGTGCGCTGGGCGCTGTATTGCGCCTTGTCTGCGGCTGGCGCGTGGGGTGTGATCCACAGTGCGGCGCCGTGGGGGTCGGCCACCTGCACGTCGCCCACGGCGCGGGCTTCGTCCATGGCCAGCGCGCAGTAGTGGGCCAGCACCTGCAGGCGGCGAACAGTGTTGGCCGCGTGGTCGATGGTGACGGCTTGGTAGAACGGATCGTTGAACAATGCCTCGGCCAGTGCTGCGCAAGCGTGCGGGTGGGCGTGCAGCGACGGCGAATTCGGTTGCGTTGTGGCGGACATGGGGTGTGGGCCTACGTGTCGTGTCTAACTCTTCAATCCTGCTCTGCGGGCTGAATGGCGTGGTCGTTGCGCACGCTCGACAGGCTTTGTGCGGGCCGCCGCAGGGTGGCATCAAATGGATTGATCTTGGGCCCAATGGCTGCCGCCTCGCGCTTGAGCAACTCCACCACCGTGGGAAGTCGGTCGTCGTTCAGTCGCGCAGAGATAGTGCCCACGCTCAGCGCCGCCACTGCACGGCCCTCACGGTCCAGGATAGGCACAGCCACACCAGCCATGCCTTCGAGCAAGCCGGTGTTGCGGCCGGCGTAGCCCAGCTGGCGCACGCGCTCGATCTCGGTGCGCAGATAGACCTCGTCAAACACGCCGTACTCGCGCACGCGGGAGAGGTTGAAGCGGATGACTTCTTCGCGCTCGGCCTCGGGCAAGAAGGCCAGGATGGCCAGCGCACCCTGCCCCACGCCCAGGGCCACGCGGCCGCCGATGTCGCCGGTGAAGGAGCGGATGGGAAACGGGCCTTCGCTGCGGTCCAGGCACACCGCATCGAACCCGCTGCGCACCAACAGAAAGATGCTGTCACCCAAGCTGGCGCAAAGGCGCAGCAGCGCGGGGCGGCACAGGCTGCGCAGGTCGCCGGGGTTGCCCGCTTTGGCAGCCAGGGCGAAGAAGTCCATGCTCAGTCGGTAGAGCTTGCTGCGCTCGTCCTGCTCGACCATGCCCTCTGCCACCAGCGATTGCAGCAAACGGTGCGTAGTGCCCTGCGTCAGGCCCACAGCTCGCGCCAATTGGGTGACTCGCCCGCCCTCGACCTGCACGGCCGACAGGGCCCGGATGACGGCAAATACCCGGGGTACGCCGCCGGTGGCGGTGGATGCGGCTTCCATACCTCGCTCCTGTGGAATTCGTTGATCAAACTGAAGGCATCATATTTCATTGAACGGAATAAATTCAATAAAAATTCTGTTTAATGGAATACCCGAAGCATTCTGGTTTGTTTATTGCAATAGATTCTATTGAATCGATCGGCTGTTCCAGCTTTTGTATGGCACTTGCACCACCCCGGTGCACGCACACCGAAGGCCCGCAGCCCATCCCTGCAACTCCACAGCAGGTGGCACGCACGGCC
The DNA here is from genome assembly GCF_964252975.1 of Acidovorax sp. LjRoot38. Classification (NCBI taxonomy): domain Bacteria; kingdom Pseudomonadati; phylum Pseudomonadota; class Betaproteobacteria; order Burkholderiales; family Comamonadaceae; genus Acidovorax; species Acidovorax sp. LjRoot38. Next base: position 366,720 of record NZ_CAXUPT020000003.1, read on the forward strand.
CCCAGGCAAACCGTGCGATGCCACTACCGGAAAGGCTTTCGCCATGTCGTTTCTCAAGCTCACGGATGTGACCAAGTTCTATGGCAGCACCTGCGCGGTGCAGTCCATGAACCTCATGGTGCAAAAGGGTGAATTTGTGTCGCTGCTGGGCCCTTCGGGCTGCGGCAAGACGACCACGCTGCAGATGGTGGCGGGGTTTGAGGCCGTGACCAGTGGGCGCATCGAACTCGATGGCAAGGACATCACCCACGCCAAGGCCAACACGCGCGGCCTGGGCATCGTGTTCCAGAGCTATGCGCTGTTCCCGCACATGACGGTGGCGGCCAACGTGAGCTTTGGGCTGGAGATGCGCAAGGTGCCCAAGGCCGAACGCGCCGAGCGCGTGGCCCAGGCGCTGGCGCTGGTGCACCTGGAAAAGCATGCCACGCGCTACCCGCGCGAGCTGTCTGGCGGCCAGCGCCAGCGCGTGGCCCTGGCACGTGCGCTGGTGATCGAGCCGCCCGTGCTGCTGCTGGACGAGCCCCTGTCCAACCTCGACGCCAAGCTGCGTGAGGAGATGCAGTTTGAGCTGCGGCAGATTCAGCGCAAGGTGGGCACCACCACCATCATGGTCACGCACGACCAGAGCGAGGCCATGTCCATCAGCGACCGTGTGGTGGTGATGGAGGCCGGCCGCGCCACGCAGATCGATCACCCGCATCGCGTGTACGAGCACCCGCGCACGCGCTTCATCTCCACCTTTGTGGGCAAGGCCAACCTGCTGCCCGGCCAGGCAACGCATGCCAATGGCACGCACACGCAGGTGAAGGTGGGCGCCCTCACGATGGAGGTGGACGGTGCCCGCTACCGCCCCGGCGCCGCCGTACTGCTGAGCGTGCGGCCTGAAAAAGTGCAACTGGTGCCCGCCGTGCAGGGCCGGATGGATGGTCAGGTGTGCGAGCGGTTCTTCCTGGGCAGCCAGTGGCTGTACCGTGTGGGCACCCCCGTGGGCGACCTGATGGTGCTGGTGCCCAACGACGGCCGCGCTGCGCTGGCCGAGGGCGAGCGCACGGGCGTGGACTGGCCCGACCACTGCATGCGCCTGCTGCCCGCCGATGAAACCGCCATGGCCGAGCTGGAGGCCGAAGACGCCGCCGAGGTGGCGCCATGAGCCTGGCCACCACCTTGCTGCACAAAAAGGCCGTGCCCTGGTGGTTGTCCGGCCCGGCGCTGCTGCTGTTCACGGTACTGCTGCTGGTGCCGCTGGCACTCACGGCCGTGCTGTCGTTCAACGCGTTCGACCCGGCCACAGGGGTGAAGGCAGGCGAGTTCACGCTGGAGCACTACGCCCATGTGTTCACCGATTCGTACTACCACACGATCTTCTGGCGCACGTTCTGGATTGCGGGGCTGGTCACGCTGATCTGCGTGGCCATTGGCGCACCCGAGGCCTACATCCTGAGCCGCATGGGCAACCCGTGGCGCTCCATCTTGCTGCTGGTGGTACTGGCACCGCTGCTGGTATCCGTGGTGGTACGGGCCTTTGGCTGGAGCATGCTGCTGGGGCCTGAGGGGCTGGTGAATGGGCTGTTCGGGCTACTTGGATTTGGCCCCGTGAAGATGCTTTACACCGAGATCGCCGTGGTGATTGCGCTGGTGCATGTGATGCTGCCGTTCATGGTGATCCCGGTGTGGACCTCGCTGCAAAAGCTCGACCCGGGTGTGGAGAACGCCGCCCTGTCGCTGCAGGCCACACCCTTCACCACGCTGCGGCGCATTGTGTTGCCGCAGGTGCTGCCCGGCATCCTGTCGGGAAGCCTGATCGTGTTTGGGCTGGCGGCCAGCTCGTTTGCCATCCCCGGCCTGCTGGGCGGGCGGCGGCTGAAGATGGTGGCCACGGTGGTGTACGACGAATACCTGCACGAGCTGAACTGGCCCCTGGGCGCAGCGATTGCGCTGACGCTGCTGGTGGCCAACCTGGTGGTGATGCTGAGCTACAACCGGCTGGTTGAGGGCCGGTACAAGAAAGCGTTGGGCTGAAGTTATGCAGAAGAACGGACCTTTGGCCCTCGCGTTCAACGCGCTGGTCATCACCTTCATGCTCGCCCCGCTGCTGGTGGTGTGCATCGTGGCGTTCACGCCGCACAACACGCTGACGCTGCCCACCACTGAGTTCTCGCTGCGCTGGTTCAAGGCAGTGTTCGCGCATTCGGACTTTGTGCAGTCGTTCTGGAACAGCCTGTGGCTGGCGCTGGCATCGGCCACGCTGGCCACGGTGCTGGCCGTGCCGGCGGGCATTGCCATCACACGCTACGAGTTTGCGGGGCGCGGCTTTCTCAACGGCCTGTTCCTGTCGCCGCTGATCATTCCGCACCTGGTGCTGGGTGTGGCCCTGCTGCGCCTGTTTGCGCTGCTGGGGGGCACGGGCAGCTTTGGCTGGCTGGTGTTTGCGCATGCGCTCATCGTTACGCCCTACACGCTGCGGCTGGTGGTGGCCGCGCTGGTGGGGTTTGACCGCAGTGCCGAGCATGCCGCGCTGTCGCTGGGTGCCAGCCAGGCCACGGTGTTCACACGCATCACGCTGCCGATGATTTTGCCCGGCGTGACGGGCGGCTGGTTGCTGGCCTTCATCAACAGCTTTGACGAAGTGACGATGTCGATCTTTGTCACCTCGCCCAGCACGGTGACGCTGCCGGTGCGCATGTACATGTACGCCACCGAGTCGATTGACCCGCTGATGGCTGCGGTGTCGGCACTGATGGTGGCCCTGACGGCCTGCGCGATGGTGATTCTCGACCGCGTGTACGGCCTGGACCGCGTGCTCGTAGGGCGCAAATAGATGGGCACGACTTCCATGACTGTGAACACAGCCCTGCTCCACCGCGTGGCCGAAAAAGACCGCGCCCCCGTGCCCTTCGTACTCGATGGCGAACCCGCCGCTGCGCTCGAAGGCGACACGGTGCTCACGGCCATCCTCACCCACCGCGCCCAGTTGCGCCGCAATGAGTTCAGTCATGAGCCCCGTGCCGGCTTTTGCCTGATGGGCGCGTGCCAGGACTGCTGGGTGATGACGGCTACCGGCGAACGCCTACGGTCTTGCGCCACCTTCATCCAGGCGGGCATGCAGCTGACTACCGGAGGGGCCGCATGACCGCCCCCACCTTGCAACCCGTGATCGTGGGCGCAGGCCCTGCGGGCATCCGTGCGGCGCAAACCCTGGTGGCGCATGGCGTGCGGCCCACGGTGATAGACGAGGCCGCACGGGGTGGCGGACAAATCTACCGTCGCCCGCCTGCCCACTTTGCCCGTAGCCCGCAAACGCTGTACGGCACCGAAGCATCACGCGCCACGGCATTGCACAGCACGCTGGATGGCCTGGCCGCCCACATCGACTACCAACCCAACAGCCTGGTGTGGAACGCCCAGGGTGGTTTGCTCGATGTACTGCACGGCCTCACACAGACCACGCGCACGGTGCCCTACGACCAGCTCATCGTGGCCAGCGGCGCCACCGACCGCGCGCTGCCCGTGCCGGGCTGGACGCTGCCTGGCGTGTACACGCTGGGCGGTGCGCAGGTGGCACTCAAGTTCCAGGGCTGCACCATTGGCCGCAACGTGGTGCTGATGGGCACCGGGCCGCTGCTGTACCTGGTGGCGTACCAATATGCCAAGGCAGGCGCCAAGGCGGGCGTGAAGGTGACTGCAGTGCTAGACACCGCCCGCTTTGCCGACCAACTGGCCGCCCTGCCCGGCATGCTGACGCAGCCAGCCGTGCTGGCCAAAGGGATGTACTACGTGGGCTGGCTGCGCGCGCACGGCGTGGCGGTGCACACCGGCGTGCGGCCTGTCCGCATGGAGGGCGAAACACGGGTCGATGCCGTGGTGTGGACCGACGGCCAGAACGAGCACACCGTGCCGTGCGATGCCGTGGGCTTTGGCTACGCCCTGCGGTCCGAAACCCAACTGGCAGACCTGCTGGGCTGCCGTTTTTCCTGGGCCCCCATGCACCGCGCCCACCTGCCTGAGCGCGACACAGCAGGCCGCACCAGCGTGGCCGGTGTGTACCTGGCGGGGGATGGCGCGGGGATCATGGGCGCCGATGCGGCCGAATGGGCGGGCGAGCGCGCAGCGCTGGCGCTGCTGGCTGACCACGGCGTGAAGGTGGACACTGCACGCGCGGCGGAGCTGGAACGCCAGCTCACTGGCTTGATGCCCTTCCGGCAGGGGCTGGAGCGCGCCTTTCCCTTCCCTACCGACTGGGCAACCCATGCGCCCGATACGCTGGTGGTGTGCCGCTGCGAGAACATCACGGCCGGCGAGCTGCGCGCCTGTGCCCGCGATGCGGGAGCCGATGAGATGAACCGCCTCAAGGCCCTGACCCGCGTGGGCATGGGCCGCTGCCAAGGCCGCATGTGCGGTGTGGCCGCTGCAGAAATTCTGGCCCACGCCACAGGCAAGCCGATTGACACGGTAGGACGGCTGCGCGGACAGGCGCCGATCAAGCCGATTCCCATCCACCTGCAACCCCAGGCGGAGGCCCGCGCATGACCGCCACCCCAACGATCGACACCGACGTTGCCATTGTGGGCGGCGGCATCATGGGTGCATCGGCCGCACTGGCACTGCGCCGCAAAGGCGTGGCCGTGGTGTTGCTGGAGCGCGACCTGTGCGGCTCGCGCTCCAGCGGCGTGAACTACGGCGGCGTGCGCCGCCAGGGCCGGCCTGTGAGCCAACTGCCCCTGGCGCAGCGCGCCCACCAGGTGTGGGCCGACCTGCCCGCGCTGATTGGCACCGATGGCGAATACCAGCGCAGCGGGCACTTCAAGATTGGCCGCAGTGAGGCGGACATGGCTTCGCTGGAAGCCTATGCCCACTTGAGCCGCGACTTTGACTTGGGGCTACAGCTCATCTCCGGCACCACACTGCGCGAGCGCTGCCCCTGGCTGGGCGGGCGCGCTGTGGGTGGATCACTCTGCCCGGATGACGGCCAGGCCAACCCGCGCCTGGTGTCGCCCGCGTTTGCACTGGCGGCCAAGCGCGCGGGCGCGCAGATTCTGGAGCGCACTCCAATGACCTCGGTGGAGCACGACGGGCAGCTGTTCACCGTGCGCTCGGGCACCACCGTGGCGGTGCGTGCACCCGTGCTCATCAATTGCGCAGGCGCCTGGGCCGGTGCGCTGGCCGCGCAGTTTGGCGAGGCCGTGCCCATTCACTCCGGCCACCCCGCCATGGCGGTGACCGAGCCCCTGCCCTTCTTCATGCACTGGAGCCTGGGTGTGGAAGGCGGCGGCATCTACTGCCGCCAGGTGGCGCGTGGCAACCTCATTCTGGGCGGCGGCGCAGGTGTGGCGCTGGATGCCGACCGCGCCCGCTCCGAGCGCAGCGCCATCGCTACCTTGGCAGTGCAGGCCGTAGAGCTGTTGCCCGCCCTCAAGAATGCGCATTTCATTCGCACCTGGAGCGGCACCGAAGGCTATCTGCCTGACCGCCAGCCGGTGCTGGGCAAGAGCCACACCACGCCCGGCCTGATCCATGGCTTTGGCTTTGCGGGTGCGGGCTTTCAGATCGGCCCCGGTGTGGGCGAGGTGCTGGCAGAGCTGGCACGCGATGGCCGCAGCACCACGCCGATTGATGCCTTTGCGATTGAGCGATTTCTCCCAACGACGGTGGCTGACGTGGCCAGCACTGCCGCTGCCCACTGACCCCGTTTGCCACCGAAAAAACTCCCCTCCCCACCAGAAAGGAAACCACCATGACCTTCTCCCCCCGCTTTGCCAGCCGCACCCGCCGCGCCCTTGTGACGGCCGCTGCACTGACCGCCGTGGCCGCCACAGGCACCGCCACCGCGCAGACCAAGACGCTGTACATCGGCATGAACGGCGGCACCATGGAGAAGGCGTACACGCAGTACGTGTTCCCGGCGTTTGAAAAGCTGCATGGTGTGAAAGTGGTGGTGGTGCCCGGCACGTCCTCGGACATCCTGGCGAAGGCCCAGGCCAACAAGGACAAGCCCCAGATGCACGTGATGTTTCTGGACGACGGCATCATGGTGCGCGCCATGGGCATGGGCCTGTGCGAAAAGCAAAAGCCCAACCAGCATCTGAACGACATCTACCCCGCCGCGCGCTTCAAGGACGACCTGGCCAGCGGAGTCAGCGTGGGTATGACGGGCATCGCCTACAACACCAAGATGTTTGCCGAAAAGGGCTGGGCCGCACCCACCTCGTGGATGGACTTTGCCGACCCCAAGTACAAGGGCAAGGTGGTGTTCCAGTCGATGCCCTCCTCATCGTTCGGACTGCACGGCTTCTTGATGTTCAACCGCATCCAGGGCGGCAACGACAAGAACGTGGAACCCGGCTTTGCCAACTGGGCCAAGACCATCGGCCCGAACGTGCTGGAGTACATCCCGAGCTCGGCCAAGATTTCGGAGATGGTGCAAACGGGCGAGGCTGCGATCTTCCCGCTCACGCCCACGGCCGTGGCTGCGCTCAAATCCAAGGGCATTCCGGTGGAATACGCCCAGCCCAAGGAAGGCTCGGTGGTGCTGATGACAGGCCAGTGCGTGATCGCCAAGAACAGCGAGCCCGAGCTGGCGCAAAAACTGGCCGAATTTCTGCTGAGCCCCCTGGCGCAGGCCAACGTGCTGCAGTTTGGCGCGCAGATCCCCACCAACCCCAAGGCCCCGGCCGTGGGTGAAGGCGCCGAGCAGGTGGCCAAGATCAACCAGTGGATGAAAAACGCCGTGACCCTGGACTGGGACAGCGTCAACGCCAACCGCCCAGCCTGGAACACGCGCTGGAACAAGACCATCGAGCGCTGAGCAACGGGGCCGTTGACGCGCGCCGCACCACACTGGCGGCGCGTTTGTGACAAATGTCACCGGCTGCGCCACGCCCTGCGGCAGGAGGGTGTCACAAACCGCTTCTTCGAATCCAGAATCCGGCGCCTGAACACGCTGATTCGTTCAGTTGCCATTCATTCGAAGAAGAGGGATACCACCATGAAACGCTGGATCAAATGGACCGCAGGCGGCGCGCTGCTGCTGGGCGTGGTCGTTGTGGCCACAGCCACCAGCGGCCTGTACCTGGCCGAGCAAAAGCGAAACCGCTACATCGACATCAAGCCGCGCCCCGTGGCCTACACCACCGACGCGCAGACCATTGAGCGCGGGCGGTACCTGTATGCGTCGCGCGGCTGCACCGACTGCCACGGCGCGCAAGGCACGGGCCGCGAGTTTGTGAACGATGGCAAGGGCACGCGCATCGTGGGCCCCAACATCACCCCCGCTGGCGTGGTGGCCCGCTACCAGCCCGAAGACTGGAACAGCGTGATCCGCCACGGCGTCAAGCCCAATGGCCGCCCGCTGCTGGTGATGCCCAGCGAGGACTACAACCGTTTTACCAACGACGACCTGAATGCCCTGGTGTCTTACGTGCGCCAGTTCAAGCCGCAGGAGGGCACGCAGGCCGTGGTGGAACTGCCCCGCCCTGCCTGGGTGCTGTACGGTCTGGGCGCCATCCCCGACGCAGCCGCGCGCATCGACCACCAGCTGGCGCCATCGCGCCCCGTGCCTGCGGGTGTGACGGTGGCCAACGGCCAGTATGTGGCCAACATGTGCATCGGCTGCCACGGCGCAGACCTGTCGGGCGGCAAGATCCCGGGCGGCCCGCCGGACTGGCCCGCCGCTGCCGACATCCGCCCCGGCGCCAACAGCGCCATGGCCCGCTACCCCAATGCCGCCAGCTTTGTGGCGATGCTGCGCACTGGCAAGCGGCCGGATGGCACACCGATCCAGGTGATGCCGTTTGAGTCGCTGGGGCAGTTGAGTGATGTGGATGCGAAGGCGCTGTACCTGTTTTTGACAGCCCCTGGTGCCCTTGCCAAGGCGGGGGGCGCCGGGGCGGGCGCGGGCCATGCACCGGCGAGTGGGGAGGTGGGGCTGAACGGTGGAGTTGCGGACGCGCATCTGGTGCGGGTGGAGCAGCCACAGGGGTCGCAGCATCGGCCGTCGAACGTGCCTTCGGTGTCTTCGGGGTTGCGGATGCCGGGGTGATGTTTGGTCTTGGATTTTTTGATGTTTTAGGCCGCTAGCGCTTATTCATCAAGTGCTAGAAGCTACTATTTTTGTAGTGGACGTTGGGGTTTTGCCCCACCCGCTCGGGCCGAACTTGCCGAAGCCTGGGCTGGCATGCTGGCTTGCTGGTGTGTGAGGCATGCCTGTTCAGAGAAGAGGCCCGGCCGGTTCATGGAACACTCGGCAATCACTATCAATACCATAGCATCTCGCGCTTTATGGATAAGCGCCAGGGCGCAGAAATCCCCAAAACCCCTTAAGGATGACCTGCATAACTCCCTGCGGTCTGTAATAGCGCGGTCTCGGGCGGGCCACTGCGTTGCTTTTCTTGCCAATAGCCCGGCTATTGGCTGCAAAAAGACGCCTTGTGCCCCATCCCGATCCGCACTACCACCGCCTCGCGAGGGTTATGCAGGTCATCCTTAACCCCCCGCAGCCCCCTGCGGCACATGGTTGCGCAGCAGCCACCGCGTTTCCCGCGTGGCCTCGGTGTCCGGGTGGCGGGACTCCAGCGTGGCCAGCACGCGCAGGGCCATGTCGGCGCGGTTCATGCCTTGCAGCAGCACGCGGGCCACCAGTTCATAGGCGGCGGGCACGCTGTCGTGGTTTTTGAAGCGGCGGTCAAAGCCCTGCAGCAGGGCCAGCGCGTCTTTGGCGTTGTTGGCATTCCAGGCGGCTTTGGCCAGGTTGAGGGTGGCGTTGGCGTCCTGCAGCGCAAACTGGGCGTCCTTGGCCCGGCAGGTTTGAAAGACCTTGAGCGCTTCGCCGCCCTGGCCCGAGCGCAGCAGCAGCGGGATGTAGCGCTGGGCATGGTCCAGCAGGGTGGCGGTTTTGCCTTCGGCCAGCGTCAGCACACGGTGGTAACGGCGCTGTGCGGGCACTTCGTCGCTGCGGGTGCGCTGGTCTTCGTAGGCTACGCCCAGGGCGCCGACCATGTCGCCCGCAGTGATCAGCGCGGCCACGTGTGCGTCGGTGGCGTCTTGCTCGATCTGGCGGGGGCTGCGGCGGTCCACAGGGGCGCCGTCGTCGTCCAGGCCCGCGCCGGGCAGCAGGTCAATGCCAAAGGCTGCATGGTTCTGGTACATCGCGTAGCCCAGCAGGCTGGCCATGACCCAGCTGAAATAGATCAGCAGCCAGTTGACGATGGGCAGCAGGATCCAGCCCTTGAAGATGGGCACCAGCATGCCCAGCGCAATGAAGGTGCCCTGGCTCAGCAGGAAGAGGAACAGGCACAGCAGCAGGTAGGGCCAGCCAATGGTGCGCACGGCGTTCCAGGCGTTGGCGGGGTTCAGGGTTTCGGTAAAGCTGCAGGTCTGCACCAGCACGATCTGCGTGGCGGGCAGCAGGAAACACATGGCCAGCCAGGCCAGCGTGCCCAGCACGGGGTTCAGGCGCTGCAGCCAGCCCACGGCCATGGCTTGCACGATCAGGATGGCGAACAGCTTCCAGGGAAGGTTCTTCCAGTCCGGGTCCAGCTCGGAAGGGTAGTCTTCGGCCTTGTAGATGCCGCGCGAGCCCAGGGCCGTGACTTTGAATCCGTAGCGCGATACGGCCAGCAGGATGCCGATCTCCACAATCAGGATGCCCAGGGCGTCGGGCACAAAGAAGATCAGCTTGAACAGCAAGCTGGAGAGCGCCAGCAGCACGCTGTACATCAGCGGCTTGGGTTGCAGCGGAAACGCGAAAAAGGTGTTGATCTGGTGCCAGAACGGACGGGGCGTCTTTGCGGTTTCGCGCTGCATGGGGTGCCCCGGGCTTATTTGGAGAAGAAGTCGGACTGCGACATCCCGCGCCCGCCCGCCATGCGCACCACGGTGCGCTGGTCGGAGCGCAGGAGCTTCATTTGCCCCATTTCGCGCACGAGTTGCTCGTTGAAGGTGGAGCTGAACTGCATGACGGTTTCTCCCATCTTCAGCAGGCTGGTGCCTTTGACCTTGGCGCTTTTGCGGCCCGGTTCGATCTCTATGCTGTCGATGTGGAATTCGAACTCGACCGTCAGGATGCCGCCCATGCGGTCACCGATCTGCTCGAACATCTGCATGCTGGCCTTGAAGGCCTCGCACTGCTGGTCGTGGTTGAGTGTGCTGCGCTGCGTCTGGCCGTTCATCACCGTCTCGTCCTGGATGATGGCCTTGCTGCTGAGCTGTTTGCACATCAGCTCAGCGTCTCGCTTGTAGAGAGCGTGCGCGCTCTGGTCGTAGTAGGCGCGCACCATTTTTTCGTCCAATGTGCGCCCGCCGACAAAGTAATACCAGGCGCCCGCGCACAAGGCCGCCAACAAGACGATCTTTTTCATGATTCCCTCTCTCCCGCTTTATTTTGCGGCGCAGTATACCGGTGGGGTTTGTGCGCACTGCCCGCCAGCCTTGGCGCGCGGGGGCTGCGAACGAGTTGTTACCTTCCGTGTCATCGCAGCAGGGGGCGGTCCCCGGCATATCGGCTACCCTCGCGGTCGAGTCGGATAGAGGGATGTCAAAAATGAATGTCTTGCAACGTGCCCTGGTGTTGTTGTCGGGGGCTTTGGTTTCGATGGGCGCACACGCCCTGCAGATCACCAGTTTTTCACCGCAGGGCGAAGTGGCCCGGGTGCGGCAAGTGGTGGCCAAGTTCGATGCGGCGGCCGTCAACTTCGGCGACCCCAAGGCGCCCGCGCCCATCAACCTGAGCTGCAGCGATGCCAGCGCCACCAAGGGCACGGGCCGCTGGACAGGCGAGCGCGAGTGGGTTTTCGACTTTGAAAGTGACCTGCCACCCGGCGTGCGCTGCACCGCAACGGTCAAACCCGGGTTCAAATCGGCCTCTGGCGCTGATCTGACGGGCACCAAAAGCTATCAATTCAATAGCGGCGGGCCGTTTGTGCAGACCATCCGCCCCAACCCCTACCAGGCCATCGACGAAGAGCAGTTCTTCGTGCTGCAGTTCAACGGGCCCGCCACCACCGCCAGCGTTCAGGCCAATGTGTGGTGCACGGTGGAAGGCGTGGGCGAGCGCGTGCCGGTGCGGCTGATTGAAGGCGCGCAGCGCGCCGAAATATTGAAGACGTTGGGCCTAGAAAAAAGCGCGGCGAAAGACCCCCTGCAGTACGCCACGCTGGCCTGCAACCGGCGGTTCACCTCGGGCTCGCGCATGCAGATCGTGTTTGGCAAGGGCGTGGCCACACCCAGCGGCGTGGCCAACACGGTGGAGAAGCGCTTTGACTTCAAGGTGCGCGAGCCGTTTGCGGCCGAGTTCAGCTGCGAGCGCGAGAACGCGCAGGCGGCGTGCCTGCCCATCCGGCCGATGCAGCTGTCCTTCAACGCCCCGGTGCCGCGCAGCCTGGCCACCGCCATTCGCCTCAAGTCCGCCAAGGAAACCCTGAAGCCCCAAACCGATGGCGGCATCGAGGGCCAAAAGGGGGATGCGCTGGTCAACAGCGTGCAGTTTGCGGCGCCCCTGGCCGAAAACACGGCCTTCACACTGGAGTTGCCCAAGGACTTCAAGGACGCCTCGGGCCGCCCGCTGCGCAACGCAGACAACTTCCCGCTCAAGGTGGCCACCGGCGGCATGCCGCCCCTGGCCAAGTTTGCGGCCGCGCCTTTTGGCATCGTCGAGCGTTTTGCCGAAGGCCCGCGCTCTGACAACCCCCCAGCGCTGTTGCCCGTGACACTGCGCAACGTGGAAGCCGCTTTGCGCGTGCAGGGACTGCAGCCGGGCACCGTGAGCACGCTCAAGCCGCGCACCGACGCCGACATCATTGCGTGGTTCAAGAAGGTGCAGCGCTACGACAGCTACGTGGTGGATCGCAAGCAGGCGCGGCGCGACGTGACCGGACCGCTGCCCAAGGTGCTGGACGAAGACAAGGAGTATGTGCAGTCGCGCATGCTTTCGCTGCTGGCGGGCAAGGGTGGCGTGAAGACGCTGGACTTGCCCAAGCCAGCGAGCAACGACCCGCGCCCGTTCGAGGTGGTGGGCATTCCGCTGCCACCCGGCTTCCATGTGGTGGAGATCGCCTCGCAAAAGCTCGGCGCTTCGCTGCTGGATGAGCGCCACGGGGACGCCCGCACGATGGTCGTGCGCACCTCGGCCCTGGTGACCAACCTGGGCGTGCATTTCAAGCTCGGCCGCGAAAACGCCATGGCCTGGGTGACCACGCTGGACAAGGGCCAGCCGGTGCAGGGCGCCACGGTGCGTGTGAGCGACTGCAAGGGCAATGAGCTGGCCAACGCGCTGACCGATGCCCAGGGCGTGGCCCGCATCGAAGGCCTGTCGTCCGACCCCACCCGCTGCGGCGATGGCGGCGACTACGGCGACGGCGGCAACGCCTACTTCGTGAGCGCGCGCCACAAGGACGAGGGCGGCGTGGAGGACATGGCTTTTACCTGGAGTGACTGGCAGCGCGGCATCGAGCCCTGGCGCTTCAACGTGCCCACCAGCAGCGACCCGCGCCCCAGCGAACGCGCCCACACCATTTTTGACCGCACCTTGTTCCGCGCGGGCGAGACCGTGTCGATGAAACACGTGCTGCGCTCGGAAACCCGCCAGGGTTTTGCGCTGCCCAAGGAACGGCCCGAAACCCTGGTCATCACCCATGTGGGCAGTGGCCAGCAGTTCACCCAGCCCGTCGCCTGGCGCGACACTGCCACGGGTGGCCTCAGTGCGCTGAACAGCTTCGCCATCCCGCCCGCCGCCAAGCTGGGGGTGTACCAGGTGGAGCTGCGCAAGGATTCCGGTGATGAACGCAGCTTCGGCTCCGGCGAGTTCCGGGTGGAGGAGTTCCGCCTGCCCGTGCTGGAGGGGCGCATCACCCCGGTCGAGAAGAAGGCCCTGGTGCGCGTGCGCTCGGTGCCCACCGATGTGCAGATCAACTACGTGGCGGGCGGCGGGGCCGCCAACCTGCCGGTGCGCGTGTCGGCCATGGTGCGCGGCAAGGCGCTGCAGTACAGCGACTACGAGGCCTTCCGCTTCACACCACCCCGCAAGCGCGAGCAGGAAAGTGCGAACAGTGACGACGAAGAAGCTGCGGCCCGCCAGGATGCACGCGTGATTGCCGACAAGCTGCCGCTCACGCTGAACAAGGACGGTGCGGGCAAGGTCACCATCGACAACGTACCCCAGACCCGCCAACCGCAGGAGCTGCTGCTGGAAGCCACCTACGCCGACCCCAATGGCGAGGTGCAGACCATCCGCAGCACGCAAGCGCTGTGGCCCGCCGGTGTGGTGGCGGGCATCAAGACCGAGGGCTGGGTGTCTGCCCGACAGAAGATCCGCTACCAGGCGCTGGCCTTGCAGCACAACGGCAAACCCGCCGCCGACACCTCGCTGCAGGTGCAGGCCATTGCCCGCATCACCACCAGCACACGCAAGCGCATGGTGGGCGGCTTCTACAGCTACGACAACCAGACCGAAACCAAAGACCTGGGCACGCTGTGCAGCGGCAAGAGCGACGCACGCGGCCTGCTGCTGTGCGAATCCAAGCTCGACGAGCCCGGCGAGGTGGAACTGGTGGTGACCGCCACCGACAAGGACGGCAACACCAGCGTGGCTGCATCCTCCGTATGGGTGACGCGCCAGGGCGAGCTGTGGTTTGGCGGTGAAGACCACGACCGCATCGACCTGCTGCCCGAAAAGAAAAGCTACCAGCCCGGCGAGATCGCCAAGTTCCAGGTGCGCATGCCGTTCCGTTTTGCCACGGCCCTGGTGGCCGTGGAGCGCGAAGGCATCATCGACACCCAGGTGGTGCAGCTCAACGGACAAGACCCCACGGTGAGCCTGAAGGTGCAGCCTGACTGGGGCCCCAATGTGTACGTGAGCGTGCTGGCCCTGCGCGGCCGCCTGCGCGAGGTACCGTGGTACAGCTTCTTTACCTGGGGCTTCAAGGCGCCGCGCGAGTGGTGGACGTCCTTCTGGTACGAAGGCAAGGAATATCAAGCGCCCACGGCACTGGTGGACTTGTCCAAACCCGCGTTCCGTCTGGGCATGGCCGAGATTCGCGTGGGCACAGCGGCCCACCAGATCGACGTGAAGGTGACCACGGACAAGGAAAGCTACGCCGTGCGCGGCAAGGCCCAGGTCACCATCACCGCGACCCTGCCGGGCGGCAAGCCCGCTGCCAATGCCGAGGTGGCCCTGGCCGCTGTGGACCAGGCCCTGCTGGAGCTGATGCCCAACACCAGCTGGAACCTGCTCGAAGCCATGCTGCAGCGGCGCAGCTGGGGCGTGGAGACATCGACCGCGCAGATGGAAATCATCGGCCGCCGCCACTACGGCAAAAAGGCCGTGCCTGCAGGCGGTGGCGGGGGACGCGCGCAGACGCGTGAGCTGCTCGACACGCTGCTGCTGTGGGAGCCCTCCATCCAGCTCGACGCCAACGGCCAGGCCAAGGTGACGGTGCCGCTGAACGACGCACTCACCACCTTCAAGGTCGTGGCCGTGGCCGATGCGTCCACCGGCCTCTTCGGCACCGGCAGCACCAGCATCCGCGCCACGCAGGACTTGCAGATCATCAGCGGCCTGCCGCCACTGGTGCGCGAGGACGACCAGTTCCGCGCCCAGATCACGCTGCGCAACACCACCAAGACGGCGATGAAGGTGGAGGTATCGCCGCGCGCCACGCTGCTGGACTTGAAGCCGCAGACCATCGACATCCCGCCGGAGGAAGCGCGTGAGGTCGCGTGGAACGTGACGGCGCCAGCGCAACTGGCGCAGACCCGCGCCGAGACCATCCTGTGGGAGATCGAGGCGAAGGACACGGTGGGCGGCGCGCGCGATGCGCTCAAGGCCCGCCAGCGCATCATCCCGGCTGTGCCACTCACGGTGCAGCAGGCCACGCTGGTGCAGGTGGACGGCAGTTTCAACCTGGATGTGAACCCGCCAGCGGACGCCATCCCCGGCCGGGGCGGCCTCAAGATGTCGCTGCAGCCCAAATTGGCCGAAGGCCTGCCGGGCGTGCGCGACTGGTGGGCCCGCTACCCCTTTGCCTGCCTGGAGCAAAAGACCAGCAAGGCCGTGGGCCTGCGCGACGGCGCGCTGTGGCAGACCGTGGTGGCGCAGTTGCCCACCTACCTCGACAGCGACGGCCTGGCCAACTACTTCCCACCGCGCGATGGGGATGGCAACCGGGGCAGCGACACGCTGACGGCCTACGTGCTGGCCGCTACGCACGAGGCCGCCAGCATCAACCCCGCGTTTGCATTGCCCGACGCCGCCCGCGCGCCCATGGAGCGTGGCCTGATCGCGTTTGTGGAAGGCCGCATCCAGCGCAGCTTCTGGAGCCCCCGCAAGGACTTGGACATGCGCAAGGTGGCCGCGCTCGAAGCCCTCTCGCGCTACGGCAAGGCCCAGGGCCGCATGGTCAGCAGCATCACCATCGCGCCCAACCAGTGGCCCACGCACACGGTGATCGACTGGGTCAACGTCTTGAAGCGCGTGGCCGATGTGCCGCAGCGCGACCAGCGCCTGGCCGAGGCCATGCAGATCCTGCGCAGCCGACTGTCGTTCCAGGGCACCAAGCTCATCTTCAGCACCGAGCAGGACGACTACTGGTGGTGGCTGATGCAAAACGGCGACGTGAACACCGCGCGCCTGATGCTCGCGGTGATGGACGACCCCACCTGGAAGGACGACATGGGCCGCCTCGCCAACGGCTTCATCAGCCGCCAGCAGGCGGGCGCCTGGCACACCACCACCGCCAATCTGTGGGGCGGGCTGGCGCTGGAAAAATTCAGCGCCAAGTTCGAGGCCGTGCCAGTCTCGGGCACCACCAAAGCCGCGATGTCTGGCAACACCGCCAGCGTGGACTGGAGCAAGGTCGAACGCTTGAAGGCCAGTGACGCCACGGGCGCCGCACACCAGACCACCTGGTTCGGCGCGCCCGCATCGCCCGGCAACCTCAAGAACAACGACATGTTCCTGGCCTGGGGCAAAGCGGGTGGCAAGGAGAACCTGGCGGTGACCCACCAAGGGCCTGGCAAGCCGTGGCTCACCCTGCAATCCGTCGCCGCCATCCAGCTCAAGGCGCCCTTTGCTGCGGGATATGCCATCACCAAGACCGTGACACCCGTGGAGCAGGCCAACAAGTCACTGCCCGCAGGCCAGTACACGCGCGGCGACGTGCTGCGTGTGACGCTGGAGGTGAACGCCAGCGCCGACATGACCTGGGTGGCCATCACCGACCCGATTCCGGGCGGTGCCACCATCCTGGGCAGCGGCCTGGGCCGGGATTCGCAGATCGCCACCCAAGGCGAGAAGCGCAGCGGCGCGGGCTGGCCCGCGTTCGAGGAGCGCAGCTTCGAGGCCTTCCGCAGCTACTACGAATACCTGCCCAAGGGCACGGTCAAGATGGAATACACCGTGCGCCTGAACAACGTGGGTGACTTTGCCTTGCCGCCCAGCCGGGTGGAAGCCATGTACGCCCCCGAGATGTTTGGCGAGGTGCCCAACGCGCGGGTAAAGGTGGAGGCGGCTCGGTAAACCGCAGCGCCATGCAACCTTCCGTTTTGAGCCTGCCCTTCAGCACAACGCCATGAGCCTCAGTGTTTTTGTGGAACTGCGGTTCTGGGTGCTGGTGGCGTTTTCGCTGGTTTTGCCTGCGGGCATTTACGGGTTGCTGCTGGCGACCCGGTCCATCTCCCGCGTGGCCGTACTCGGCTTTGGTGTGGCGCTGGTGCTGATCGCAGGGGTGGACGTGTACCTGCTGCAGTCGCTCGCGTCCCTGGCCAAAACCACGCCGTCGCTGGCCGACGACGCGGTGTTCATCTCCGAGCTGTCCATCGCGCTCTATGTATTGCCCGTGGTGTTTGGTGGCATTGGCGTTAACCTGATTTCGCACGTGCTGCTGCGCCACCTGAGCGAAGCCGAAACCCGGTTTGACCGGGAGCATCCCAATGGCTGAGCGCCAGGGGGGCGGCGTTCGCCGCTGGTACGCTGGCTGGACTCTCTGGATAGTCAGCGCATCGGCCGCCTGGGCTATTCCGGCGTTTGACGAGGTGCGAGCCGACTTCAAGCCCTCCGACACCCTCATCCTCTCCCGCGAAGGCGAGGTACTGCAGCGCCTGCGCACCGACGCCACCGTGCGACGCGGCCAGTGGGTGCCTTTGGCGGAGGTGTCGCCCGCCCTGCGCACGGCCCTGGTGCTCAGCGAGGACAAGCGTTTTTTTGAGCACAGCGGCGTGGACTGGCGCGCCGCATCGGCCGCTGCCTGGGGCAACCTGTGGAATCAGCGCACGCGCGGGGCCAGCACCATCACCATGCAGCTGGCGGGTTTGCTGGACGGTGACTGGCGCCAGGGCCCTGGCGGGCGCACCGTGGTTCAAAAGCTGGGGCAGACGGTGGCCGCACAGGTGCTGGACCGGCGCTGGCGCAAAGACCAGATCCTGGAGGCCTACCTCAACCTCGTGCCGTTTCGCAGCGAGCTGGTGGGCATTGATGCCCTGAGCCGCACGCTGTTTGGCAAGGCCGCGCACGGGCTGGACGACCGCGAGGCGGCGGTGGCTGCTGCGCTGGTGCGCGCGCCCAATGCCCGGCCCGCGCTGGTGGCGCAACGGGCGTGCGGGGTGCTGCGCGATATGCAGGCCACCAGCGGCGCGCGCCCCGCGCAGCGCGCCACCCCAGCCCTGGCCCGTGTGGATTGCGATGCGCTGGACCTCTTCACCACCGCCGCCCTGCAGCGCCGCGCATTTGATGCGAGCGAAGGCGTGGCGCCGCACTTCGCCCGCTACCTGCTTCGCCAGCGCTCTGGCAAAGACGGCGCAGTGCCCGAGCGTGTGTCCAGCACCCTGCGCGCGCCGCTGCAGCGTTTTGCCGTGCAGAGCCTGCAGCAGCACCTGCGCGAGCTGCGCGGGCGCAAGGTGGAAGACGGCGCCGTGCTGGTGCTCGACAACGCCACGGGCGCGGTGCTGGCCTGGGTGGGGTCTTCAGGGCAACTGAGCCAGGCCAGCGAGGTCGATGGTGTGCTGGCGCTGCGCCAGCCGGGCTCCACACTCAAGCCGTTTTTGTACGCGCAGGCGATTGCCGAGCGGCGCCTCACGGCGGCTTCGCTGGTAGAGGATTCGCCCGCGCAGATCACCACTGCCAGCGGCCTGTACATCCCGCAGAACTACGACCGGCAGTTCAAGGGCTGGGTGTCGGTGCGCACGGCGCTGGCCGCGTCGCTCAATGTGCCGGCGGTGCGCACGCTGGTGATGGTCACGCCCGACGCATTCCACCGCCAGCTCGGCGCCGTGGGCTTGCCGCTGCGCGAAAGCGGCGATTATTTTGGCTACAGCCTGGCGCTGGGCAGCCCCGAGGTGCCGCTGCTGCACCTGACCAACGCCTTCCGCACGCTCGCCAACGGCGGACGGTCGAGTGCTGTAGCGCTCTCGGATGTTGCCAAGCCGCGCTTTGCCCCTGCGCTGGACGCCCGTGCCGCCTTCATCGTGGGCGACATCCTCTCGGACGGCAACGCACGCGCCCGCACCTTCGGCACCGACAGCGTGCTGGCCACCCGCTTCTGGACGGCCGTGAAAACCGGCACCAGCAAGGACATGCGCGACAACTGGGCCGTGGGCTGGTCAGAGCGCTACACCGTGGGCGTGTGGGTGGGCAACGCCAGCGGCGCGGCCATGCACGACGTGAGCGGCACCAGCGGCGCGGCACCCATCTGGTCGGCGGTGATGGGGTTTTTGCATGCCCGCGAGCCCAGCCGCGCCCCCAAGGCCCCCGTGGGCCTGGCCCGCACAGCGGTGCAATTTGGGCCCGTGGCGCCGCAGCCCGGCAGCCCGGACCCACGCGGCGGCGGCCAGCCGCTGGAGGCCGCGCGGGAAGAGTGGTTTGTGCAGGGCACCCAGCAGGCGTTTTTTGCTATTAATTCGGTAGCTATTAGCGCTTACCCATCAAGCGCTAGTGGCCAAAATGATGCTAAAAAATCTGCGCCCGATGCGGCCGTATCTCCTGCGGGTCTGCCCCCGCGCATCACCGCCCCCGCCCCGGGCACCATCATTGCGCTGGACCCCGACATCCCCCCGGCGCGCCAGCGCCTGCAGTTCACCGCCACGGGCAATGCGGTGCAGTGGCGGCTGGATGGCAAACCCCTGGGCCGAGGCCCTCGGGTGGCCTGGTTGCCCTGGCCCGGGCGCCATGTGGTGCAGCTCACCGACGCGCAGGGCAAGGTGCTGGACGAGGTCCGTTTGGAGGTGCGTGGCGCAGGTGTGGTGGCCCAGCCTCTCCGGGCAGGTGCGCATTGACGCTGACAAGTCCGAGGAATACGGTGTGACTTGGGGCCAAGTCCCTGTTAAGGCGGCTGTTTAAAATAGTTACAAACTATCCCTATGCCCTCCCTTCGCCAGTTTTTCTCTCACCGCCTCATATGGCTGGCTTTGCTGGTGGCTCTGGGCATTGGTGCCTTGTTTGCCCGCACCATCTGGACCATTCGCAACGACGAATGGAGCTACGCGGTGCAGACCAACTCCAACCTGGCCCGCACCATGGAGCAGGGCCTGGCCTGGTCGCTGGACTCGTTCGACAAATCCCTGGAGGGCGTGGCCCGCGAGGTGGCACGGCCCGAGGTATGGGCGCTGCCCCCCGACCTGCGTGCGCGGGTGGTGTTTGACAACTCGCTGCGTGCGCGCGGCGCGGGCGATGTGCTGGTGCTGGACGCTCAGGGCAACGTCATTCTGGACTCGGGCTCCCTGACCCCTCGCCGCACCAACTTGGGCGACCGCGACTACTTTCTGGCATTCAGTGAGCGGGGCGAGCGGGAGCTGTTCTTCGGCAAGCCCGTGCCTTCACGGGTGACGGGTCTGAACATCCTGCCCATTTCTCGTCCGTACTTCCATGCAGACGGCAGCTTTGCCGGGGTGGTGGTCGGCGCTATCCGCCTGAGTTATTTCAACGAACTGTTTGGTTCGCTGGACCTGGGCTCCAACAGCGGGGTCAACATGTTTCGGCGGGACGGGGTGGTGATCTCCCGCTTTCCGTATGGTGATGCTGATGTCGGCAAAACCATCGCTGGTACGCCTAACCTGCTGCGTTTTCAGGCCGAGGGCACAGGCTCTTTTGTCGGTAAGGCCGCGCTCGACGGCGTGGAGCGCCTCTACTCCTTCCGGCCTGTGGGCAACTACCCGCTGATTCTGAACGTGGCCCAGTCCACCGACACCATCTTGGCCAAGTGGAGGAGCAGTGCCTGGGTCCTGGGTGGTTTCGCTGCGCTGTTGATGGCTGGCTGCCTTGGGTTGGCGCTGCTGTTCGTGCGTGAGCTGGTGCTGCGCCAGCAGGTTTCGGCGCGTTTGGCCGAGGCTGAGCATGACCTGCGCACCATCCTCGACAACGTGCCTTCGATGATTGCCTACTGGGATGCCAGTATGCACAACCGCTTTGCCAACCGGGCGGCACTCGAGGAGTTCGGCACCTACCCGGTGCCTGTGCGCGGCCGGCATATCAGCGAGCTGCTCAGCGAATCCCGCTACGCGGCCAGCAAGCCCTACTACGACCTGGCGTTGGCGGGTGCACCGCAGCGCTTTGAACGTACGGACCAGAACCCGAAAGGCCAGCCGCGGCACAGTATCGTCTCCTACCTGCCCGACGCAGACGCGCGCGGCGTGGTCACCGGGCTCTTCGTGCAAGTGACGGATATTACCGAGCGCAAGCACATGGAGAACGAGCTGTTCGACGAGAAAGAGCGCGTGCGCCTGATGCTGCAAGCCATTGGCGACGCAGTGGTCTGCTCGGACGCGAAGGGCATGGTGACCTACCTCAACCCCGTGGCAGAACGCCTGACGGGCTGGCAGGCGTTTGATGCGGCAGGCCACACCGTGGACGAGGTGGTCAGCCTGCGCAGCCCTGACAACGATGAGCCTTTGACCAACACGCTGCGTGCGGCCATCCAGTGCGGCATGGCGACTCCCCCCGTGCGGGGCGTGCTGTTGCACCGCACCAATGGTCAGCGCTTTCAGGTGGAGGAAACCGCCAGCCCCATCACCGACCGCCATGGCACGGTGACCGGCGCCGTGGCCGTACTGCGCGACGTGACCGAATCGGTGGTCATGGCCGAGCGCATGGCCCACCTGGCCCAGTACGACGCACTGACCGACCTGCCCAACCGCGTGCTGCTGCAAGACCGCGCCCAGCTGGCCATCTCGCAGGCCCGCCGCGACGGCAAGTGCCTGGCCGTGATGTACCTGGACCTGGACGGCTTCAAGGACGTGAACGATACCCTGGGCCACGATGTGGGCGACCTGCTGCTGGTGCAGTTTGCGCAGCGCCTGAAGGCTGCCGTGCGCGCGTCCGACACCGTGTGCCGCCAGGGCGGGGATGAGTTTGTGGTGCTGCTGCCGGGGCTGGACGGCGCCGAGGCCGCCTGCCAAGTGGCGCGCAAGATCCTTGCGTCGTGCGACGCGCCCTTCGCGCTGGCGGGGCGTTTTCTGCAGGTGGGGCTGAGCGGCGGCATCGCACTCTTCCCTCAGCACGGCGATACGTTCGATGCGCTCTCGCGCCATGCCGACAGCGCCATGTACGCCGCCAAACGCGGCGGGCGCATGCGCTTCATGCTCTACCGGGGCCCGGACGCCGAGCCCGAGGTGGTGCTGGCCGCTGTGGAGGCTGGGCAGGATCCATAAGCCGCCAGAGTTCTGGCGTGGGATCTTGCTATAATTTTTATAGCTATTAGCGCTTTCCAAATAAGCGCTAGCAGCCAATTTCCTTGAAATTCTTGTCCCTCCAAGGCCCCCGCTCTCCCACCGCCTTGGAAATTTGTTGCAGCCCGCACAAATAATTTTGATGGCCCACCCGCAGGCAAGTGCCTACCATTCGGCGCAGTCCTGTCTGCCCCCTGTGCAACCCCTTTCTGGAGTGTCCGCGTGCCCGATCTGTCCAAAATCACCTGCATTGAAGACCTGCGTGTCATTGCCCAGCGCCGTGTGCCGCGCATGTTTTATGACTACGCCGATTCGGGTTCGTACACCGAGGGCACCTACCGTGCCAACGAAAGCGACTTTCAGCGCATCAAGCTGCGCCAGCGCGTGGCCGTGAACATGGAGGGCCGCAGCACCCGCACCACCATGGTCGGCCAGGACGTGGCCATGCCCGTGGCCATTGCGCCCACGGGTCTCACCGGCATGCAGCATGCCGACGGCGAGATCCTGGGTGCCAAGGCGGCCAAGGCCTTCGGCATCCCGTTCACGCTCTCGACCATGAGCATCTGCTCCATCGAAGACGTGGCCCAGCACACGGGCAACTACCCGTTCTGGTTCCAGGTGTACGTGATGCGCGACCGCGATTTCATCGAACGCCTGATCGACCGCGCCAAGGCCGCCAACTGCTCGGCGCTGCAGCTCACGCTGGATCTGCAGATCCTGGGCCAGCGCCACAAGGACATCAAGAACGGCCTCTCGGCCCCGCCCCGCCCCACCATCGCCAACCTCATCAACCTGGCCACCAAGCCCCGCTGGTGCCTCGGCATGCTGGGCACCCCGCGCCGCTCATTTGGCAACATCGTGGGCCATGCCAAGGGCGTGGGCGATTTGTCGTCGCTGTCGTCGTGGACGGCCGAACAGTTCGATCCGCAGCTCAACTGGGGCGATGTGGAGTGGATCAAGAAGCGCTGGGGCGGCAAGCTGATCTTGAAGGGCATCATGGACGCCGAAGACGCGCGCCTGGCCGTCAACAGCGGCGCCGATGCGCTCATCGTCAGCAACCACGGCGGCCGCCAGCTCGATGGCGCCCCATCCTCCATCGCCGCGCTGCCCGGCATTGCCGCTGCGGCGGGCAAGGACATCGAGGTGTGGATGGACGGCGGCATCCGCAGCGGGCAGGACGTGCTCAAGGCCCGTGCGCTGGGCGCGCAGGGCACGCTGATCGGCCGCAGCTTCCTGTATGGCCTGGGGGCCTTTGGTGAGGCAGGCGTGACCCGCGCGCTGCAGATCATCCAGAAAGAGCTGGACATCACCATGGCGTTCTGCGGCCACACCAACATCAACACAGTGGACCGCTCCATTCTGTTGCCAGGCACCTATCCGACCTGAGTCTTGCCGACTCGCCCTTGCAAAGGCCGCGCTGCGGCCTTTGTTGTTTCTGGGTTCCCGGTGAATCCATCCTCCCTTTTGTGGCGTATTCAGCTACAGCAAAGCCCCGCAAGTCCTTGAAACCCGATCCATCCCAGAGAATGGGCGCATGAGCACCCCCCAACCAGACCGTGAACTGATGGAACTCCTTGACCGCATCGCCGCGCAGGAAGACTCTGCGCTCAAAAGGCTGTACGAGCGCACCTCGTCGCCGCTTTTTGGCCTGGCCTTGCGCATTGTGCGCAACCGCGATGTGGCCGAGGACGTGCTGCAGGAGGCCTTCCTGAGCATCTGGCGCGGCGCCGGCAACTACCGCGCATCACTCAGCCCGCCCATGGCGTGGATGGGGCTTATCGTACGCAGCCGGGCGCTGGATGCGCTGCGCAAGCGCAGCAGCGACCGGGCCGACCTGATGAACGAGCTGGACGACGAGCTGGCCCAGACGCTGGAGGGCGATTCGCCCAACCCCATGGACACGGCCGATGCCAGCGAGCAGTCGTTTGCGCTGCACCACTGCCTGGGCAAGCTCGACCACAAACAACGCGAGGTGGTCAGCCTGGCCTATCTGCGTGACCAGAGTCACGGCGAACTGGCCGAGCAGCTCAAGTTGCCGCTGGGCACCGTGAAGACCTGGATCCGCCGGGGGCTGGAGCAACTGCGCACCTGCATGGCGCGTTACGCCTGAGCACGGAAGGTCCACCATGAACATCACCCAACACCCCGACCTGCTCGACCGCCTGGCCGCCAGCTATGCCCTGGGCACGCTGCGCGGCGGCGCCCGCCGCCGCTTTGAAACACTGGCACGCGAACACGCCACCGTGCGCGCCGCCGCCCTGGTGTGGCAGACCCGCTGGTCGGGCCTGACCGAGCTGCAACCTGCCATCGACCCCGCCCCCGCCGTGTGGACCCGCATCGACAACCTCGTGCAGGCCGACAAGGCTGCGGCGGCCATGCAGGCTGCGCGTGTGCCCCCGGCTGCTGCGGCCCCCGGTGGCTGGTGGCGCAACCTGCTGGTGTGGCGCGGTGCTGCCGCTGCGGGGGCCATCGCCACACTGGCTGCCGTGGTGGTCGGCGTGCAGGTCAATGGTGGCCTGCGTGCCACCACCGGCGCGCAGATTGCCACGCTGCAGCAGCAACTGCAGGCCACACCCCAGATTCAGTACGTGGCCGTGCTGGCCGACGACAAGGCGGACGCGTCGATGCTGGTCACCTTCGACCCCAAGAACAACCAGCTGGTGCTGCAGCGCGTGGGCGGCTTT
This sequence comes from Acidovorax sp. LjRoot38, assembly GCF_964252975.1. NCBI lineage: Bacteria > Pseudomonadati > Pseudomonadota > Betaproteobacteria > Burkholderiales > Comamonadaceae > Acidovorax > Acidovorax sp. LjRoot38. Next base: position 391,046 of record NZ_CAXUPT020000003.1, read on the forward strand.
CAGGAGGGGGCGGACAAGTCGCTGCAACTGTGGGCGCTGCCACCCGGCCAGGGCCCACGCTCGCTCGGTGTGCTGGGGCATGACAAGCTGCTCAAGCTGGTGGCCCAGGAAGGTGATGTGAAGGAAGTGCCCACACTGGCCATCAGCCTGGAGCCGCTGGGCGGCGTACCCAGCGCCACAGGCCCGACCGGGCCGGTGCTGTTCAAGGGCGCACTGATCCGCAAAGCCACCTGAACGGCACGCAGCGGGCTGCCGCGTGGGATTGCCGTATGGGGCGGCGGGACGCCTTCCACAAAGAATCGTCGCAGCCGCTGAATCCAGAGGGTTCTCTTCGCCGTATAGGTGGTGGGGTGCTTGGCACCTCTCTATCCACCTACGAGGAGATCTCCATGCCATTGAGAAGAATCAGTCTGGCCGTGCTGGCTGCCCTGGCAGCCAGCGCAGCGGGCGTCAGCCTGGCGTCCAGCCACCGCGAAGCACCGTTCATCACGACCCAGCCCAAGGTTGACGGCGCCGATTTCTACCTGTTCAACAGCTACGAACCGGGCCGCGCGGGCTTTGTCACCATGATCGCCAACTACCTGCCGCTGCAGGATGCCTATGGCGGCCCCAACTACTTCAGCCTGGACCCAAATGCGCTGTATGAGATCCACATCGACAACAATGGCGACGCGGCGGAGGACATCACCTTCCAGTTCCGCTTCAAAAACACGCTGAACAACGGTGGCAACGGCATCACCCTCGACATCGGCCCTGACGGTGCCCGCAAGAAGGTAGCGATCCCGCTGCGCAACGCCGGGGGCATCAGCGGCGCGGCGGCCGACCCGCTGGCCTACCGCGAAGAGTACGAGATGTTCATCGTGCGCGGTGACCGCCGCACCGGCAAGCGCGAGCAGATCAGCATGGCTGGCGGGGGCACCACCTTCACCAAGCCCATCGATTACATCGGAGAAAAATCCCTGGGCAATGCCGCTGCCTACGACGCCTATGCCAGCAAATATGTGTATGGCATCAACATCCCCGGCTGCTCCACGCCCGGCAAGGTGTTTGTGGGCCAGCGGCAGGACCCGTTCCCTGTGTCGCTGGGCACCATCTTTGACCTGGTGAATGCGCCCGCTGCGGTCATCACCAGCGAGTCGAATGCAGCGGCCTTCGGTGCCGGCCAGATTGCCGACAAGAACGTGACCTCGCTGTCCGTGGAAGTGCCCACCAGTTGCCTCACGGCTGCATCGGGCGAGAAGGTCATTGGCGGCTGGACCACTGCCAGCCTGCGCCAGGCCCGCCTGCTCAACGGCAAGCCGGACTCGGGCCTGCAGGCCAGCGAGAAGGCCGGTGGCGCATGGACGCAGGTCTCGCGCCTGGGCATGCCGCTGGTCAACGAGGTGGTGATCGGCCTGAAAGACAAGGACAAGTTCAACGCGTCCAAGCCCAAGGACGATGCCGCCAACTTTGCGGACTATGTGACACACCCCACGCTGCCCGCGCTGGTCGAGACGCTGTTTGGCGCCAAGGCCCCCACCAACTTCCCGCGCACTGATTTGATGACGGCGTTCCTCACGGGCCTGCCCACTGTGAACCGCCCCGGAAACATCACCGGCCTGGGCGCAGGCGGGCCCCTGGCCGAAATGCTGCGCCTGAACACCGGCATTGCGGCCACGCCAGTGGCTGCACAAAGCTCCCTGGGCGTGGTCGCCGGCGATGCGGCAGGCTTCCCCAACGGGCGCCGCCTGGGCGACGATGTGGTGGACGTCTCCCTGCGTGTGGCCATGGGTGCGCTGTGCACGGTGACCGGTGCCTCGGACGCACTCAAGGTGGGCTGCAAGCCCGGTGACGCCCCGGCAGGAGGCGTTGCATTTGTCGATGGCTCGATCACGAAGGCCACCGACTACCGCACAGCCTTCCCCTACGTGAACCCACCGCTGCCCGGTGCCAAGAACTTCTGATCCGAAGGAGCCACACCATGCAAAAAAACCTTCGGATTCAGCACCTGGCGCTCACCTCGGTGGCGGCATTGGCCATCACCGGCTGCGGCGGGGGCGGAGGCGGTGACAACACGGCAGACCCTGGCAATGGGGGCCCCGTGATGGTGAACGCGTTCGCTTACGTGCAGCCCATTGTGGCCAGCGGCGCGTCGGACACCACCGAGCCTCAAGCGGTGGACCAGCTGGTGCTGTCCAGCACCGAGACCGAAGAGCCCGATTCGCGGCTCTGACCTTCGCGCGATGCCCCTGGCAGCGCCCTGAATGGGCGTAGCCAGGGGCCTCCGTGGGTGAGTCTGCCTCCTCCCATACCCGTTTGTTGTCACGAGCCCATGAAGAAACCTTCCCACCTTGTGTGCGCGGCCCTGCACCTGATGTTCTGGGCTGGCACTGCCGCAGCGGCCTTGCCGCAGGACTTGCCCCCCGGCCTGGATGCCGATGTGGTCGAGCGCCTGCCTGAACGCGTGGCTGCAGCCCCCGCAGCCCCCGCAACCCCCCAGGCCGCCGCCACCATCGCCCGGCGCTGGATCACGTTGTCACGCGAGACGGCGGACCCGCGTTACCTGGGTCGGGCTCAAGCGGCCCTGGCACGCTGGTGGGGCCAGGCCGATGCCCCCGCCGATCTGCTGGTGTTGCAGGCCACCGTGCAACAAGGGCGCCATGAATTTGCAGCAGCGCGCGCCACGCTGGAGCGTGCCTTGCAGGCCAACCCCGCGCAGGTGCAGGGCTGGCTCACGCTGGCCACGCTGGAGCGTGTGGCCGCGCGCTATGAGGCCGCCGAGGCCGCCTGTCGCAACGTGGCGCGCTACGGCGCCACGCTGTATGCCACCGCCTGCCTGCTTGAAACCCGTTCACTTCAAGGTCAGCACGATGCTGCGCGCAGCGGTCTCACCGCCCTGTGGCAGCAGGCTGCGGGGGATGCCACCCAGCGGGCCTGGATTGGGTCACTGCTGGCCGAGAGCGAAGAGCGCGCAGGGCGCGATGATGCCGCCGACGCTGCCTACCGCCGCAGCCTGGCCGATGCCCCCGACGGCTACACCGCGCTGGCCTATGCCGACCAGCTGTTGCGCCGCAACCGTGCGAGCGCCGCGCTGGAGGTACTCAGGCCCCAGCCCGACAGCGATGCCGTACTGCTGCGGCGCGCGCAGGCCCTGCGGCTGATGGGGGACGCCGCGTGGCAGCCCCTGGCGCGCGACCTGGAAGCGCGGTTTGCCGCCATCGCGGCGCGCGGTGAGGGGCTGGATGCCCATGCCCGGGAGCGTGCCCTGTTGGCGTTGTGGTTGCAAGGGCAACCCGCCGCCGCGTGGAAGGCGGCCCGCACCAACCTTGCCCTGCAGAAAGAGCCACTCGACTGGTGGCTTGCACTGCAGACCTCTGAACAATCGGGCGACGCTGCCGCCCACCAGGCGGTGCGGCAGGCCCTCCTGCAAACCGGGCTGCAGGACGTGCGCCTGGCGCGCTGGCAACCCCGGGGAGGCCAATGATGCGCTGCGAACACTGGATAACGGCCCCCCTGCGGGCCATGGTGGCGGTCGTGTTGCTTGCCGCGGCGCTGGCGCCCAGCGCACGGGCCCACAAGGCCAGCGACGCCTATCTGCGGGTGGCGGATGCCCCGGCACCCCTGGGCACTGCAGGGGCGGGCGCATCGGTAGGCCTGGTGCTGTCGGTGGCGTTGAAGGATGTGGATGCCGCGCTGGAGCAGCTCGATGCCAATGGCGACCGCCAGCTCACCTGGGGGGAGGTGCGGCAGTCCGTGCCCGCCATGGCCCAGTGGTTGGGCCAGGGCATGTTGTGGCAGTGCGACGGCACGGCGACGGCCCCTGCCTGGCGCTTTGAAGCGCTGGAGCAGCGCACCGATGGCCGTTACGCGCGACTGGCTGCCACGCTCCCCTGTGCGCCCGCCCAGGCAGTCACACTGCGCTACGGGCTGATGCAGGGCATCGACCCCACGCACCGTCTGCTGGTGGGCGGTGTGCTCGGCGGCCAGCCGCTGGCGGCCGTGCTGGCCCCCGATGGGCGCGCCAGCACCGACCTGCGGTCCGCAGGCAGCGGTGTCGCATCCCAAGGGGAGCCAGGTGCGCAAGGGGTTGGAGGTGCAGACGCCCAGGAGCTCGCATCCCCACGCAGTGGTGTGGCAACACTGCTGCAATTTGTGGCCGAAGGGGTGCACCACATTCTGCAAGGCTATGACCACTTGGCCTTTTTGCTGGCGCTGTTGTTGCCCATTTCGCTGGTGCGGCAGCCTCTGCCTCGCAGCCCGCAACCGATGACAAAGCAGCTGCCTGCGTCCCGGACGACTGACGCTCTGGATCGCCGTACCGGGCTGAAGGCGCTTTTGGTCACCGTCACGCTCTTTACCTTGGGCCACTCGGTCACGCTGGCACTGGCGGGCCTGGGCTGGGTGACGGTGTCGGGCAATTGGGTGGAACCTGCCATTGCGATCAGCATTGGTATCTCGGCGCTGCTGAATCTGTTCCCCGTCCGGGGCCTGCGGGGCCACTGGCTGGCGCTGGGCTTTGGCCTGATCCACGGCCTCGGCTTCTCGGGGGTGCTGGTGGAGGCAGGGATTTCAGGCAGCTCGCTAGTGTGGGCGTTGGCGGGGTTCAACCTGGGGGTCGAGGCGGGGCAGCTCCTGGTGGTGGCCCTGTGGTGTGCTGCATCCTTGGTGCTGGCGCGTTGGGTGCTTTACCGCACGGTGGTGGTGCGGGGGGGCTCGGCGGCGCTGCTGGTGTTGTCGCTGTACTGGACGGTGCAGCGGATCGCTTTTTCGGGCTGAGCCACCGCGCCAGCGGCGGCGTGGTTCAAAGACCCTCGGCAGCGCTCTGGAATGTGCATCCGCTGGAGGCGCCCTGACGTACCTCCATCGGTGTAGCATTTATTTACAACCCAGGAGCGACCCCATGAAGAATCCACGCTGGCTTGCGGTGTCCGCCACGCTTGCCTTGGCCGCCACCGTGGCCCATGCCGACACCGGCAAACTGCTGCTCACAGGGGGCGTCAGCACCATCGCCGGGTCGGCCGGTGGCGGGCTCACCCCCTGGGCGGTGATCGGCAGCAACGCCACCGAAGGCGAGGTGGGCTTTTCCGGCTACGCCACGCGCGCCGCCACGCAGGACTACGGCCTCAATGGCTACGGTGTTGCGGTGGGTTTGCATGACCGGGTGGAGCTGTCGCTGGCGCGGCAGGACTTTGACGCATCACCCGCCATCGCGCTCAATGGCATTGCGCCGTTTGGCGTGACCCCCGGGCAGCACATCCAGATGGATATCGCGGGCATCAAGGTCAAGGTGGCAGGCGATGCTGTGCTGAACGCCGACAGCTGGATGCCGCAGATCGCCGTGGGGCTGGAGCACAAGCGCGTGCGCCCTGGCTCCATCGGGTCGGTGCTCGACTTTCTGGGCACCCAAACCAGCGGCACCGACGTGTATGTGAGCGCCACCAAGCTGCTGCTGGCGCAGAGCCTGCTGGTCAACGGCACGCTGCGCTCCACCAACGCCAACCAGAACGGCCTGCTGGGCTTTGGCGCTGCCGCACCCGGCAAGAACCGCCGCAGCCTGCAGCCCGAGTTCTCGGTGGCGTACCTCATCAGCAAGAACCTGGCGGTGGGCGCCGAAGTCCGCTTCAAACCCAACAACCTGCAGGCGCTGGGCGCCGCCGCCGGCCTGGGCGCCGCGTTGCGCGAGGACGACTGGAAAGACATCTTCATCGCCTGGGCGCCCAGCAAGAACCTGTCACTGACGCTGGCCTATGTAGACCTGGGCCGCATCGTGCCCGGCATCACCAACCACCGCCGCCAGACGGGCTACTACCTGTCGGCCCAGGTCGCTTTCTGAAGAGATTTTTCCATGACCCACCCCAAAACCCTCATTGCCCTTGCACTCGCCCTGGGCGGCCTGCTGGCCCAGCCAGCGTTGGCCCAGACCGGCGCCGCCAATGCCACGGCCCCGGCAGGCCTCTACCAGGCACTGGGTGAAAAGCCCGGCATCACGCGCCTGATGGACGATTTTGTGAACCGTCTGGTGGTGGACCCACGCATCGGCGGCCACTTCAAGGACACCAAACCCGCCGCGCTCAAGGAAAGCCTGACCGACCAGATCTGCCAGCTCAGCGGTGGCCCTTGCAAATATGAAGGCGCTGACATGAAATCAGCCCATGCCGACATGGACATCACCAAGGGCCACTTCAACGCCCTGGTGGAGGTGCTGCAAAGCGCCATGGATGCCCAGGGCATACCGTTCGCACAGCAAAACCGCCTGCTGGCCTTGCTGGCGCCCATGCACCGCGATGTGATCACCATCCGCTGAGAATGTACCTATGAAAAATACTATGATTTTTGTAGCTGCTAGCGCTTTGTGGGCAAGCGCTAGCGCCGGAAATGTTCAAATCCAGGTGCTGGACCGCGACGGCAAGCCCGTGCCCGAAGCCGTGGTGGTGGTGTACCCCGGTGGCACGGGCGGCACATCGCCCAGCCTGCTGCAGGCCAACCCCACCATCGAGCAGGAAAAGATGCGCTTTGTGCCCGCCGTCACGGTGGTCGAGCCCGGTGCCACGGTGCGCTTTACCAACCAGGACCGCTGGGACCACCACGTGCGCGGTGCGGCGGCGGGCCTGGCGGCCGCGGCGGGCACAGCCAACAGCGGTTTTGAACTGCGCCTGGCGGGCAAGGCCGACGGCAAGCCTGCCAACTCCTTCGAGGTCAAGCTCGATATGCCGGGGGTGGTGCTGTTGTCATGCCACCTGCACGGCTCCATGCGCGGCCATGTGTTTGTGACGGATTCGGGCTGGACGCTGAAGACCGATGCCGATGGCATTGCCCGCTTTGCAGGCGTGCCGGATGGTGCCGCGCAGGTGCGGGTGTGGCATGCCGAGCAGTTGATTGATTTGCCGCGCAAGGCACTGAACGTGGTGCCGGGACCGGTGCTGGACACCGTGCAGTTGAGCGTGGTGCCGCGCGTGCGGCGGGCGCCACCGGCTGCGCCTCCCACTGCGCCTGGAGGGCCGATGGGGGGATACAGCCAGGGGCCTGCCGGGCATCTGGAACAGGTGGCGCATCGGCATTGATGGGCGAGTTGACCAGGCTACGACCAGCTCAGCCCAACCGATAGAAATTAGCAGTGCGATTTCGGAAATTGCTACCAATTTAATAGCTTCTAGCGCTTACTCAATAAGCGCCAGCACCAAATTTACCAACAACAATCCTCACCCCAGGCCCCGCAGCGCGGCACTCCCCGGCGCCAGCTGCTTCAGCTGCGGCCCCAAAGCAGCCGCCTGCTCGCGCCGCCCCGCATGGCACAAGGCCGACACCAGCATGCCCAGCGTGTCGCCCAGCTCGGGGTGCGTGGGGGCAGTCATGTGCAAGGCGTTGAACAGCTTTTCGGCATCGCCCCATTGCTGCGCACGCGCAAAGCGGCGTGAGAGGCGGGCCATGTCGTCCGGCTGCAAACGGGCACCGGGCTTGGCCTTTTCAAAATACGTGCGGTAGCTGGCGTGTTGAAACTGCAGCGTCTGCTCGTCGTGGGCGTGCAGGCGAAAGATGCGGCGCGCGGCACGGTGGAAGTCTTCGCCGTCGGGCCACAGCGATGCCGTTTTGAACCAGGCGCTGAGCACCGCCTGGTCTTGTGGGCGCAGCTTGGCCGCCGCGCGCCACTGGGCCAGGGCCTGTTCGAACTTCATGCCCTGCGCCAGGCGCTGGGCGTTGGCCACATGGGCGTCAAAGCCGTCGTCGGGCGCGGCGTCCTGCGTCACCGGCACTTCCATCGGTTTCTTGCGCAGCAGCATGGCCAGCGCCATCAGCGATGCGCCGGTCACCAGCCCGCCCAGGTGGGCCATGTAGGCCACGCCCTTTCCGCTCAGCCAGTGCTGCAGCAACTCGTTGGCAATCCACGCGGGCAACAGCAGCAACGCCGGTGCGGTCACGTAGTTGAAGTAGAAAAACAGCTGGTAGAAAAACCGCACGCGCCGCAGCCGGTACAGCACCGCGTACATGCCCATCAGGGCCGACACGGCGCCCGAAGCGCCCAGGCCGTAGCTGCCCATGCCCGCATAGGCCCAGCCCGCCAGCAGCGAGCCGCCCAGGCCACCTAGCAGGTAAAACGCCAGGTACCAGCCCCGGCCCAGTGCCAGCTCCACCGAAAAGCCGAACAGAAACAAAAACACCATGTTGCCGATGAGGTGTCCGGTGCTGCCGTGCAAGAAGGTGGCCGTGAGCCAGGTGACGGGGCGCAACTCCGCGTCTTTTTCAAAGTTCTGCGCCCACTTGCGGGTGAAGGGGGCTGGCATCCGGGCTTCGTACTGAGCGCGCGCGGCCTTCCAGTCGGTGTACTGCGGGTCTTCGGGTGGCACAAAGCGCGGGCTTTTCAGCCGCTGCTGAAAGCCGTCTTCCTGCTCCATCCAGCGCAACAGCATGCGATGGTCGCCCGCCTTTTGCAGGGCGCGGGCCTCTTTGAGGTGCTTGTCGCCGGTCTCTTCCAGCCAGGCCACAAAACGCGGGACTTCGATGGCGGGCAAGGGGCTGGCCACGTAGAAGGCGGCCGCCCGGTCCTGCGCCTTTTCTTCCGAGCGCTGCGGGCCCCAGAACACGAGCATGTTCACCAGGATCAGCAGCACCGTCATCCAGGGCGGGTTGCGCCAGGTGGGCCGGTTTTCGAGGGGGATGGCGTAGAACATGGATCAGTCTGGCAAGGGCAAAGGAGAGGGTCGCGCCACAAGGCAATGGGCCCTGCAGGATGGGCGCAAGCGTAGCAAACACCGAGAGGCTTTAGCGCACAGGCAACGGGCCATTGCCTGACGACGACGACGTCCGGATGGGGCGGCGTCCTACTCCTCGAAAAGCACGGGGGTCCAACGATGTTGGTTGGTCTTGTTTCATTACCCAGAACCCCCAGGAGCGCCCATGGCCCAAACCCCCACTTCGCGCGGCGCGGCAAAAAAATCGCCGTCTGCCCTGCCCTCTTCCACCCAGTCAGACACATTTCGCGGCAACGCAGGCGAGTTGCAGCAGCAAGCTGGTGGCAAGCACCCGGTGCTGACCACGCAGCAGGGCATCCCGGTGGCAGACAACCAGAATTCCCTGCGCCCGTCGCCACGCGGCCCCACGCTGCTCGAAGACTTCATCCTGCGCGAGAAGATCACGCACTTTGACCACGAGCGCATCCCCGAGCGCATCGTGCATGCGCGCGGCTCGGCAGCCCACGGTTTCTTTGAACTCACGCATTCGCTCAAGCAATACACCACCGCCAAGGTGCTGACGGAAGTGGGCGTGCAGACGCCCGTGTTCACGCGCTTTTCGACCGTGGCAGGCGGCGCGGGATCGGTGGACACACCGCGTGACGTGCGCGGCTTTGCCGTCAAGTTCTACACGCCCGAAGGCAACTGGGACCTGGTAGGCAACAACATCCCCGTGTTCTTCATCCAGGATGCGATGAAGTTCCCGGACCTGGTGCACGCGGTGAAGATGGAACCCGACCGCGCGTTCCCCCAGGCGGCCAGTGCGCACGACACCTTCTGGGACTTTGTCTCTCTGATGCCCGAAACCATGCACATGATCATGTGGGCCATGAGCGACCGCACCATCCCGCGCAGCCTGCGCATGATGGAGGGGTTTGGCGTGCACAGCTTCCGGCTCGTCAATGCTGGGGGCGACAGCACGTTCGTGAAGTTCCACTGGCGTCCCAAGCTGGGCATCCAGTCCACGGTGTGGGACGAAGCCGTCAAGCTGCAATCGGCCGACAACGACTTCCACCGGCGCGACCTGTTCGAAGCCATCGAGGCGGGCGACTTCCCGGAATGGGAGCTGTCGGTGCAGCTCTTCACCGAAGAAGACGCCGAGCGCTTCCCCTTCGACCACCTGGACCCCACCAAGCTCATCCCCGAAGAACTGGTGCCCCTGCAGCCTGTTGGCCGCATGGTGCTCAACCGCTGGCCCGACAACTTCTTTGCAGAAACCGAGCAGGTGGCGTTTTGCCCCGCCAACGTGCCGCCTGGCATCGACTTCAGCAACGACCCGCTGCTGCAGGGCCGCCTGTTCTCGTACGTGGACACGCAGCTGTCCCGCCTGGGCGGGCCCAACTTCACGCAGATCCCCATCAATGCGCCCAAGTGCCCGTTCCACAACATGCAGCGCGACGGTCACATGCAGATGCAGGTGCCCAAGGGCCGCGTTGCCTACGAACCCAGCAGCCTGCAGGGTGACACGCCACGCGCCTCACTGGCACAAGGCTTCCGCCACTTCGCTCAGGCCGACGACGGCGATGGCCGAGGAAAAGGCCGTATCCGCCCCGAGAGTTTTGCCGACCACTACAGCCAGGCGCGCATGTTCTTTCGCAGCCAGAGCCCGCTGGAGCAGGCCCACATGGCGTCGGCCTTGGTATTCGAGCTGTCCAAGGTAGCCACCGTGCATGTGCGTGAAGCCGTGGTGGGCCACCTGCAGCATGTAGACCACGACCTCGCCCAGCGTGTGGCCGACGGCCTGGGCATGCAGGCGCTTCCCCCCGCCCCGACTGCCGCCGAGCCAGTGCAGGACCTGCCCCCGTCACCCGCGCTGCGCATCATCGACCGCATGAAGCCTACGCTGCAGGGGCGCTGCATCGGCATCCTGGTGGCCGATGGCTCCAACGGCAACACGATCGCCAACCTGCGCAAGGCGCTGGAGAAGGTGGGCGCCACCGTCAAGATCGTGTCGCCCAAGGTGGGCGGAGCCGTGCTGAAAGACGGCACGCTGTTGCCCGCCGACGGACAGCTGCAAGGCACGCCATCGGTTGTGTTTGACGCTGTGGCCTCCATTCTGTCGCCCGACATGGGCGCATTGCTGGCCAAAGAGGCCGCCGCCGTGGACTGGTTCCGCGACGCGTTCGGCCACCTCAAGGCGATTGCCGCCTGCAAGGGCACCCAGGCCATCCTGCAAGCCGGTGGCATCGAGCCCGACGCAGGCGTGGTGGACCCCGCCGACGCGCAGGGCTTCATCGCCGCCGCACAGACCCGCCAGTGGGAGCGCGAACCCAAGGTCCGCACCCTCGCATGACGCATCCATCCCGTTCCCAACCCCACCACCCAAGGAGAAACCATGCCCAAAGCCCACTATGACAGCCACCAGCTTGATGATCTTGTGCTCCAGATGATGGAAACCGAACTCGGCGGCGAGCAGGTGTACCGCACCGCGCTCACCTGTGCCGTGAACCCCGATCTCAAGAAGGAATGGGAAAGCTATCTGGAAGAAACCTTGACCCACCAGGATGTGGTGCGCAGCCTGTGCGACACCCTGGGGCTGGACCCCGATGCGCAGTCGCCCAGTCGGGCGGTGGTCAAACACATCGGCGAATCCCTGGTCAAGGCCATGCTGCTGGCCAAACAGGGGGGCAACCCCGCCGCCGCCCAGTTGGTGGCCTGTGAATGTGTGGTGCACGCCGAGACGAAAGACCACGCCAATTGGGAACTGCTGGGCAAGGTGGCCGAGGTGGCCACGGGCGACGTGGGCCAGACGTTGAAATCGGCCCACAAGGCGGTGGAGAAAGACGAAGACCACCACCTGTACCACACCAAGGGCTGGTGCCGCGAGCTGGCCCTGGAGGCGCTGGGCCTGCCTGCCGTGCTGCCCCCTCCCGAAGAGGTCAAGAACGTGGAAACCGCCATTGGCGCATCGCGCGCCGAGCAACAGCGCGAAACCATGCTCTGACCTCAGCGATGCCGCAAGGCGGTGGTGCGCCGCCCGGCATTCGCTATTAAAAATATAGCTGCTTGCGCTTTACTGATAAGCGCTGGCGGCTATTTTTCTTTGGCACTTGTACCCTTAGTCCTACTTCCTGTTTGCCTCAACGGATCGTGGCTGGGGGCGCCGACGCCAGTTGGCCCAGTGCAGCCACCCCCACCGGCGGCGTAGCCAGCCAGGGCAGCACATAAGTGCGCTGCGCCAGGCCGTTGGCAATGCGCGCGGCCTGCTGTTGCTCGCCGACCAGGCGGGCCTGCAGCAGCGGGTCGCTGGTGCCCGTGGCCGCCACGCTTTTGTTGATGACCCAGGCCCAGGGCTCGATGTGGGCGCGGCGCAGGTCGTCCTGCAGCGCTGCCGCCTGGCTCACGGGGGTGACTTCGGGCAGCGTGACGATGACCACATGGGTCATGTCAGCGTCCTGCAGCCGCATGAGCGGGGTGATGATGTGTTTGGAGTTTGCGCTGCCTTCGTACTGCTGCGTCATCTGCCGGTGGTAGGCGCCGGTGGCGTCCATCAGCAGCAGGCTGTGGCCGGTGGGTGCCGTGTCCAGCACCACAAAGGCGCTGCGGGCCTCGTTCACCACGCGGCTGAAGGCGTGGAACACGGCCACCTCTTCGGTGCAGGGCGACTGCAGGTCTTCCAGCAGCAGGGCGCGGCCCGCGTCGTCCAGGGCCTTGCCGCGCGTGGCCATGATCTTGTCGATGTACGCCTGTGTCTCTGCGTGCGGGTCGATGCGGCCCACTTTCAGGCCGGGCAGGCTGCCGTCGAGCTGGGCTTGCACATGGGCTGCCGGGTCGGTGGTGGTGAGGTGCACGCTGTGCCCGCGCTGCACCAGGCCCACGGCCAGCGCGGCGGCGATGGTGGTCTTGCCCACGCCGCCCTTGCCCATCACCATGATGAGGCCGTGGCCCTTGGCGGCCAGTGCATCGGCCAGGGACGAGAGGGGTTCGGCCTGCAACAGCACACCCGCCGTGGAGGCAGGCGCGCCCAATGGCACATCGCCGCCCCCCAGCAATGCCCGCAGCGCGGGCAGGCCCACGGTGTCAAAGGCGCGCAGCGGCACCTCGTCGCGTGGCAACTGGGCCAGCGCATCGGGCATCTGGTCCATGGCTTGACGGCCCAGGGCCTCGATGGCATCGGCCACGGTGTCATGCCCCGGCTGGCTCGCATGGAACACGCCGTTGATGGCCAGGCGCTGGTTGGCCAGGCCCAGGGCGCGCAGCTCCAGCGCAGTGCGCGCAGCCTCCTGCATGGGGCGGGGGTCGGGACGGGTGACCAGCACCACGGTGGTCAGGGCCGGGTCGCTCAGCGCGGCCAGGGCGGCGTTGAAGCGCGCCTCCTGCATCTTGAGCCCCGAGTGCGGGCCCAGGCACGACGCCCCCCGGTCGTTGCCCGCCAGGAATCCGGTCCAGGCCTTGGGCAGGCTCAGCAGACGCAGCGTGTGGCCGGTGGGGGCCGTGTCGAACACCACGTGGCCGAACACGTGGCCGATGGCGCTGCCCTCGCTGGCCAGCAGCGCTGCAAATTCGTCGAACGCCGCGATCTCGGTGGTGCAGGCGCCCGAGAGTTGCTCGCGCACCGTCGCGCGTTCGTCGCTGGTGGCTGTGGCCTCCAGCTGCGCCAGCACACGCTGGCGGTAGGCCTCGGCGGCCGTGTCGGGGTCGATGTTGAGCATGTGCAGCCCCGGTACCCCGGGCACGGCCACCGGCTGGTTGGACAGCGGCACGCCCAGCATTTCATCGAGGTTGGAGGCTGCATCGGTGCTGACCAGCAGCACCTGCCGACCAGCATCCGCCAGGGCAATGGCCGCAGCCGTGGACAGCGAGGTCTTGCCCACGCCGCCCTTGCCCGTAAAAAACAGAAAACGCGTGGGCTGGGCGAGCAGGCCCAAGGTGGCGGGGGCGGCGTGTGTGGAAGTCATCTCACCAGAATGGCACAACCACCTGGCGCGGCCTTGAGCCAGGTCAAGGGCGTCAGTGTGCGTGCGCCGCCCCGCTCACCAGCGTCACGATCACCATGCCCGCAATCAGCCAGGCGATCTGCGCAATGGTTTCGCGCGCCGTGAGGCGCTTTTGCAGCTGGGGAATCAGGTCGGCCAGCGCCACATACACAAAACTGCTCGACGCCACGGCCAGGAAGTAGGGCAAGAAGTCCTGCAGCTGCCCCACCAGGAAGTAGCCCACCACGCCGCCCAGCGCCGTCACGGCGCCCGCCAGCGACACCTTGACCAGCGCCATGCGGCGGTTGGGGCTGGTCTGGCGCAGCACCACCAGGTCGCCCATGTGGTGCGGCACCTCGTGCGCCAACACGGACACGGCGGCAATCACGCCCAGGCGGATGTCGGCCATGAAGGCCGAGGCGATCAGGATGCCGTCGCCAAAACAATGCACGCTGTCGCCCGTGAGCACCGCCCATCCGCCAGAGCGCGGCCCGTGGTGATGGTGGTGCGCATGGCCGTGGTCATGGGCGTGATCGTGGTCTGCATGGACGTGGCCGTGGGTGGAGGGCTGTGCGTGGCTGTGCTCATGCCCGTGGTGCCACAGCTCGGCCTTGTCCAGCAAGAAGAAAAACACCACGCCCACCAGCAAGGTGGCAAACAGGTCGTGAGCGCCCGCCTGGCTCTCGAACGCCTCGGGCAGCAGATGCATGAAGGCCGTGGCCAGCAGGGCGCCCGCCGCCAGGCTCAGCAGGTGCTGGGGGCCCACGCTGTCGGTGCGCCCGCCCAGGCCCAGCCGCATCAGCAGTGCGGCCAGCCACACGCTGCCAATGCCCGCAGCCAGCGTGGCCAAGATGATTGCTACTAAAGTCATAGCTTCTTACGCTTTATAGATAAGCCACAGAGCTTATTTTCGTTCAAATCCCACGCCCCGGACGCGAGATTAAAAAAGCCGCCCCGGTGAGGGGGCGGCTGCGGGCGGATTGCAGGGTACCGGCTCAGAGGCTGAGAGTTTTTTGCCCGAGCCCGAAAGGTGCGTCAAAACGCAGCTGATCGAGGCGCAAAGCGCAGCCATAGCTCGGGCTATGGCGAGCATTTGCAACGACGAGCAGCGGTGCTTTGGCGCGCAAGGCGGGCATAGGCAAAAGACTCTCAGCCTCTCAGACTACGCCGTGCGTCTTGAACCAGGCCAGCGCCCGCTTCCAGCCGTCTTCGGCGGCTTCCTTGCGGTAGCTCGCGCGGTAGTCGGCATGGAAGGCGTGGGGCGCGTCGGGGTACACCACAAATTCCGATGCCTTGGCCTGCGGCGAGCCACTGGCCAGGGCAGCTTTCATCTTATCAACCGTGTCAAGGGGTATTCCGGTATCTTTTTCGCCATACAGGCCCAGCACGGGGGCCTTGAGGATGGGGGCGATTTCCACAGGGTGCTTGGGCGTGAGCTCGCTGGCCTGGCCCACCAGCCTGCCGTACCAGGCCACGCCCGCTTTCACGGGGCCATGGGCTGCGTACAGCCAGGTGATGCGGCCGCCCCAGCAAAAGCCGGTGATGCCCATGCGCGCGGCATCGCCGCCGTTGGCAGTGGCCCATTGCACCGCACCATCGAGGTCGGCCATCACCTGGGCGTCAGGCACCTTGGAGACCACTTCGGCCATGAGCTTGGCAATGTCGGTGTACTGCGACGGGTCGCCCTGGCGCGCATACAGCTGGGGCGCAATGGCCAGGTAGCCTGCCTTGGCAAAGCGGCGGCAGGTGTCGGCGATGTACTCGTGCACGCCAAAGATTTCCTGGATCACCAGCACCACGGGCAGACCGGTCTTGCCAGCAGGTGCTGCGCGGTAGGCGGGCACCTTGAAGCCGTTGACGGTAAAACTCACCTCCCCGGCTGTCAGGCCGTCGCTGGGCGTGGCTATGGCCGTCTGCGCCATGATGGGTGCGGCTGCCGCCGCATAGCCCAGGCCAAGGGCGGTCTGTAGCGCCGTGCGTCGGGTGGCGCCCGCCTCGGTGGTGCGGCCAGGCAAAAGCGCGCGTGCGTCGGAGTGGAGGTCTTCAGTGAGCATCGGTTTCTCCAGGGTGAAAGAAGAGGGGGCCAACAAGGGCGGTAACGGACGGAAGCCGCAGTCTAGGCGGTTTGGAGCCTTGCCGCATTTGCCGGTACCGCAAACAGGGGCGCACTGCTAGACTTTCTGCGAACCTGGGACCTACCAACCATGCCCCCTGCTCCACCGCCAGCGCGCGAAGAACCTCCGGCTCTGCTGACGGCGGTCGTGTGTGGGGTCTGCGGCATGGGTGGGCTGGGGCTGCTGGCCTGGGCGCTGGCCAGCCATGTGCTGGAGGCGCCAGTGCGCGCTGCGCTGGTGGCTGCCGGTCTGGCGCTGGGGGCCATGGCCGGCCTGCACTGGCAGCTTGCACGGCGTGCGCAGCGCTGCCAGATGGCGGCAGAGGCTGCACAGCAGGCAGCCCTGCAGGCCAGCGCACAGCTGTCGGCCACGCTCGACATCCTGCCCGACGGCCTGGCCATCTACGACGCGGACGACCGCCTGGTGCTGTGCAACACACGCTACCGCGAGGTGGCCCCGGGCATCACGATGGCGGTGGACTATGGGACACGGTTTGAAGACGTACTGCGCCGGGCCGCCGCTTCGGGCGAGATCCGGGACGCGCGACCAGACCTGGAAACCTGGCTGGCGGGCCGCATGGAACGCCACCGGTCACCGTCCGGCCCCGAAGTGCAGGAGGTGCGGGGCGACCGCTGGATGCAGCTGACCGAGCGCACGCTCGACGGTGGCGGCGTGGTGGTGCTGCGCACCGACATCACCGACACCGTGCACAAGGAACGCGCGCTGAAACAGGCGCTGGCCGACGCCGAACGCGCTGAGCGCCGCCTGCACGAGGCGGTGGACGCCATGCCCGCCGGCCTCGATATCTATGACGAGAACGACCGGCTGGTGCTGTGCAACAACTTCATGGCCAACCTGCGCCCGCACCTGCCCGTGCGGACATCGCTGGGCAAGACCTATGAAGAACTGCTGCGTGAAGGCCTCCAGCACGGCATTCCCGAAGAAGCGCGCGGCCAGGAAGAGCTGTGGCTGGCCCACGAACTGGCCCTGCGCGGCCACCGCCCTGGCCCCGAGGTGCGCCACTACCCCAATGGCGCATGGATGCACATGCACGAAAGCCGCACCCCCTCGGGCATGACCGTGGTGGTGCGGCTGGACATCAGCGACCTGATCGAGCAGCGCCAAAAGGCAGAGGAAGCCCGCCAGGAAAGCCAGCGCATGCGCCAGTTGCTGGAGCGCGCGGTGGAGGCCCTGCCCGTCAGCATCGAGATCTTTGACGAGCAGGACCGGCTGGTGCTATTTAACCAGCAGCTCTCGCGCATGTACCCCCACATGAACTACGCAGAGCATCTGGGCAAAAGCTTTGCCGACATCCTGCGGTATTCGGTGCAGCGGGGGCTGGTCCCCTCTGCCAACGGCCGCGAGGAAACCTGGATTGCCGAGCGCCTGTCAGAGCACGGCAGCCGCACGTCCAACCTGGTGCAGCGGCTGGCCGATGGGCGCTGGATCAACATTTACGAAACCCGCACCCCTGAAAACTATGTGGTGGCGGTGCGCCTGGACATCACCGACCTAATCGAACAGCGCCAGGCACTCGAAGCGGCGCAGGACGAAGCCCAGCAGGCGCGGCAACTGCTGCAGGACGCCATCGAATCGCTGCCCGAGGGGTTTGCGCTGTTCGATGCCGACGACCGGCTGGTGGTGTGCAACGCGCAGTACCGACGGCTGTACCCCATCTCGGCACCCATGATCTTGCCCGGTAGCACCTTTGAGCAAATTGCCCGCTACGGCGTTGAGCGCGGGCAGTACCTGGACGCAGTGGGCAACGAAGAGGCCTGGCTGGCCCAACGTGTGGCCGACCACCAGGCCGCCATCCAGTCCGTTTTGCAGCACCTGACCGACGGCCGGTGGGTACAGGCCGACGAACGCCGCACCCCCCAGGGCGGCATTGCCGGTGTGCGCACCGACGTGACCCAGCTGGTGCGCAAGGAGCAGGAGCTGGCCGCCGCCAACGCCAAGCTGGCGCTGCTGTCCACCACCGACGGTGTCACGGGCATCGGCAACCGGCGCCGGTTTGACGACCGTCTGGCCACGGAATGGATGCGCTGCGGCAGGCACGGCCTGCCGCTGACCGTCATCCTGATCGACATCGACCACTTCAAGCTCTACAACGACCACTACGGCCACCTGGCTGGCGACGAATGCCTGCGCCGCGTGGCCCAACTGCTGCAAGCCACCATCCGACGCGCGGATGAGGTGGCCGCACGCTATGGCGGCGAAGAGTTTGTGCTGCTGCTGCCCGACGTGCCGTTGCCCGAGGCCGTGACCGTGGCACAGCGCTGCATGGACAGCCTGCGGGATGCCGCCCTGGCCCACCCCCGCTCCCCCACGGCGCCCATCATCACGTTCAGCATGGGCATTGCGAGTGTGGTCCCACGCCCGGAGGCCGGGTCTGACACACTGGTGCAGGCGGCCGATGCAGCCCTGTACCGCGCCAAGTATGGGGGCCGCAACCGCTTTGAAGTGTTTGACCCGGGCGCATGAACAGGCCCGGCGCCGCTGACAGCAGCGGAGCCCTCAGCGTTTTCGTGCACCGCTCCAAGAACCCGCACCCGCCGATGACCTTCTTTTCCTTTCAAAGGCACTGTTGATGCACATCCTGCTGACCGGCTCCACCGGATTCATTGGCCACACCGTGGCAGCGGCACTGACCCGCGCAGGGCACACGGTGCACGGCGGGGTTTCACCCCGCCAGCGCACCGCGCAGCCGCTGCAGATCCCCATGGACTTTGCCCGCGACACCACGCCCGATGCGTGGCTGCCACGCCTGGCGGGGATCGACGCAGTCGTCAACGCTGTGGGCGTGCTGCGCGACAGCAGCGCACGCCCTATCGACGCCGTCCATCAGCACACCCCCGTGGCCTTGTTCAACGCCTGTGCTCAGGCGGGTGTGAGACGGGTGGTGCACATCTCGGCGCTGGGCATTGAAGGCAGCACCACGCGCTACGCCAGCACCAAGCGCGCGGCCGACGTGCATTTACAGGCCCTGGCCGCGCGGGGCGCCCTGAACCCCGCCATCCTGCGGCCCAGCGTGGTGTTTGGCAAAGGCGGCGACAGCAGCGCCCTGTTCATGAATCTGGCCCGCCTGCCCGTGGCGCTGTTCCCCGGCCCGATGCTCACGGCGCGCGTGCAGCCCGTGTCGGTGCACGACCTGGCCGCTGCCATCGTTGCGCTGCTGGGTCCAGCCATAGCCACCCAGGGCCTCATTGAATGCCCGGGGCCGGAAGCGCTGACCATGGGAGATTTCGTCGCCAGCCTGCGGCAACAACAGGGCCACGGCCCCGCCCGCGTGCTACGCCTGCCCGACGCGCTGACGCAGCTCAGCGCCCGCATGGGCGATGCGGTGCCCAGCGTGCCCTGGTGCACCGAAACCCTGAGCATGCTGGGCAGCGACAACGTGGGCAATCCGGCCGTGTTCGAGCAGTTGCTGGGGCGCAAAGGCGTGCATTACAGCCAGCTGGTGGCTACGGCCTGGCGTTGAAGGCCCACCCCGCGCGCCACCGTGCCTACTGCGGCACGTAGTCCGACGGGTACTTGAGCGAATCCACCAGCAGGTGCGGCATGCGCATGCCCAGGTTGATGCCTTGGGGCGGAATCGGCTGAGTGAACCACTTGTCATACAGACGGTGCAGCTCGCGGGTCTGGACCAAACGGCGCAGCTCGGCATCCACCACGGCCTTGAGTTCGGGGTTGTTGCGCTCAAACGCCACCGCATAAGGCTCGATGGTCATGGGCTTGCCGATGACCTTCAGGTCCTGCGGCTTGGTGTGGCTGGCGCGCAGGCCGTAGAGCAGCACGTCGTCCATCGCAAAGCCTTCGACCTTGCCGCTGACCACCCAGCCGAAGCCCTCGGCGTGGTCCTTGGCGGGCTCGATGCGCACGCGCACCGACTTGGTGGCAGCCTCGCGCGCCAGCGAATCAATGTTGGTGGTGCCCGCTGTGGATGCGAGTGTCTTGCCATCCAGGTCTTCGATGCGGGAATAAGGCTTGTCGCTTTGCACCACGATGCGCGACGAGGCAATGAAATGCGCAATGGTGAACGCCACGCGCTCACGGCGCGCTGCCGTGTTGGTGGTGGAGCCACATTCCAGGTCCACCTCGCCTTTTTCAATGGCATCGAAGCGGCTGCTGGAAGTGACCAGGCGGTAGGCCACCTTGGTCTCGCGCAGCTTGAGATGGCGCCCCAGCGCCTGCGCAACCTGAAGGCAAACATCCACGCTGTAACCCATGGGTGTTCCGTGGGCCACATAGGACATCGGCATGGACGATTCGCGGTGGCCGATGACCACCACGCCGCTGGACTGGATGCGTTGTAGCGTCTTCCCCTGGGATGGTGACGACGGCGCCGCCTGCGATGGTGCCGCCGCCTGTGCCAGCACCTTGCCGCCACCCGCCATGCTGAACGCAAGCGCAAGCACGGCCGCGCTCATGCTCCCGCCCAGCCTTTTTCCGACCGTCGCAACTGTCATGGTGTTCACCTTCAATCAAGAAGTCGCCACCCCAGGCAGACTGAGGACATGGCAAGAAAAAGGATTCGGCCGCTCACCAAGCCGACGGCAGTGCGCTGGGCTCAGCCCGCAGGATGGATGTGCCAGTAGGCATGCCGGGCCAGGGCCGAGGCCAGCACCACCGAGGGATTCACCAGCGAGAGCCCTTCGAGCCGGGGGTGCTCCGCCAGCGCCAGGGGAATCTCGGTGCAGCCCATGATCAGCGTGGACACGCCGTAGCGCTCCTGCAGCGCAATCGACACGGCCTCAAAGCGCTGTCGCGCCAGCGGATAGTTGCCCGCCTTCACGCCGTCGTAGATTCCCTGCATCAACTGCTCGCGCTCATGGTCGTCGGGTACAAAGCAGCCGATGCGCGCACGCTCCAGCTCACGCTGGTACAGGCCAGCGTCGTAGGCGCCGCGTGTGGCCAGTAGCCCCACGCCCTGCACCTTGCGCGCCGACAGCTCGGCTACCACCTCCTGCACGCCGTGCAAGACCACCATCTGTGGAAACCGCTGCTGCAGGATGCCGTGCCAGGCATGGGCCGTGTTGCAGGCAATCGCCACCACTCGCGCGCCCAGCGCAGCCAGCCGCCCGGTGGCCTGCAGCATGGGGTCTGCGGGCTGGTGCGCGCCGGGGCGCGTGTCGTTCAGCGCGGCCGTGCGGTCCGGTATGGGCACCTGCGCCAGCCAGTGCTCGGGGTAGGCCTGGTCGTGCACCGGAATGCCCAGCACCTCCATGCGGTCGGTGCAGGCCTGCACGAACAGGCGCACAAAGTCAGCCCCGGCGGCCGGGCCCATCCCGCCCAGAATCCCCACCACCTGCGGGGCGTGGGGGTGGCTTGCAGACACTAAAGACATGCGCGCTCCGGCTTACTGTGCGGGCTTGTCGCTTTGGGCCACCAGGTTCTCGCGCAGTTCCTTGCTCATGGCCAGGTTCAGGTTCTGGTTGCGCGGTGGCACGGGCGACATGAACCACTTGGTGTAGAGTTTTTCGAACTCGCCCGACTTCATCATCCCACCGATCACGCCGTTGACCAGCGCCTGGAACTGCGGGTCGTCCTTGCGCAGCATGCAGGCATAGGGCTCCACCTGCAGCGATTCGCCCACCACCGTCCAATCGGCCGGGTTGCGCTGGTTGCCCATCAGGCCGAACAGCAGGATGTCATCCATCGCAAACGCTTCCGCCCGCCCCGTTTCCACCAGCAACACGGAGTCGTCATGGTCCTTGCCCAGCACGATGTCCATGTCGAGGTTGTTGTCGCGGTTGTACTTGCGAATCACCTGTGCATTGGTGGTGCCCGAGGTGCTGGCCACCTTCTTCTTGGCCAGGTCTGCGTAGTTCTTGACGCCCGATGTCTTCTTGGTCAGGAGGCGCGTGCCGGTGTAGAAGTAGTTGATGGCAAATTGCACATCCTTGCCCCGCGCCGTGTTGTTGGTGGTGGAACCGCACTCCAGGTCGATGGTGCCGTTGGTCAGCAGCGGAATGCGGTTCTGCGAAGTGACCGCCTGCAGCCCCACCTTGAGGTCGGGGTTGTTCACACGCTTCTTCACGGCATCGACCACTGCGTTCGAGATGTCCACCGCAAAGCCCACCGGGGCACCGGGGCCCGAGAGGTAGCTGAAGGGCACCGACGACTCGCGGTAGGCCAGCGTGATCCTGCCCGACTCGGCAACCTTCTTGAGGGTGTCGGCACTGGCCATGGTGCTGGCCAGCAGGCCGGTGAGCACGATGGCGGCGGAGGTGACGGCGGAGAGCTTCATGGGAATCCCTTTGCGAAAAATCAGGTGGACGGTTGAAAAATCGAAACGCAGGGGCACTGTAAAAATTCGCGCCACACTTGAACAATTCATTTGCACGGGTACGTCATGACCAAAAGTTATGCCGCCGATCTGGTGCACACCGCCGCACCATCCAAGTGCCATTTTTCCCATTCCGCACGGCTGTTCCGTACTGTGTGCCTTCCATCGGTGCACACGCATAACTTCCCGGCATGGCTGCGCATGGCATTGGCATTGTTCAAAGGCCCGCCCTCACCCTACATTGACTTTCAGTCAACAACGTAGAACACACAAGATGCAGGTATGTGTCCTTGGCGCGGGCATCGTGGGCCTGGCCACCGCCTATGAGCTCCACCAGCGCGGCATGCAGGTGACCGTGATCGACCAGGCTCAGCCCGGTGCTGGCGCCAGCGGCGGCAATGGCGCGCAATTGAGCTACAGCTATGTGCAGCCCCTGGCCAATGCCGGCCTGTGGCACCAGTTGCCCGAACTGCTGCTGTCACCCCGCTCGCCCCTCAAGATGCGCCCGCAGTGGGACGTGCACCAGTGGCGCTGGGGCCTGGAGTTTTTGCGGGCCTGCAACCGGCGCACGTCCGAGCGCAGCACCCAACACCTGCTGACCCTGGCCGCACTCAGCCGCCAAGGTTTTGAGGCCATGCTGCAGGCCGAGCAGCTGGACTGCAATTTCTCCAACACTGGCAAGCTCGTGCTGTACAGCACCCCTGCGGGCCTCGCCGCAGCGCAGCAGCAGATGGAACTGCAGCGCGCCTGGGGTAGCGAGCAGGAAGCCGTCTCGCCCCAGCGCTGTGTGGAGATCGAGCCCGCGCTGCAGCACTACCACCGCAGCATTGCAGGCGCCATCTACACCCCCAGCGAATGCGCGGCCGATTGCCTGGCGGTGTGCCAGGGACTGCAGCGGCTGCTGGCGGCACGCGGGGTGCGCTTTGTGCTGGGCACGCGCGTGGAGGGCTTTGTGCACCATGCGCGGCGCATTGCAGCCGTCCAGACCAGCGCGGGCGCCATCGAGGCGCAGCAATTTGTGCTGGCCCTGGGGAGCGCCAGCCACCAGGCGGCAAAGACCCTGGGCTTTCGCCTGCCCATCTATCCGCTCAAGGGCTACAGCATCACGCTCGACACCACGGAAGCTCCCGGCGCAGCACCCCGCGTCAACGTGACCGATGCTGCGCGCAAGGTGGTCTTTGCACGCATCGGCCGGCGGCTGCGCGTGGCCGGCATGGCCGAGCTGGTGGGGCACAACGACCACATCCCCCCAGCGCGCATCCAGAGCCTGTGCGAGTCCACCAGCGCGCTGTTTCCGGGCTGCAGCGACTTCCGTGAACTGCGCCCCTGGACCGGCATGCGCCCGGCCACGCCCACGGGCGTGCCGCTGGTGGGACGGCACCCCCACGCACCGGAGAACCTGCTGCTGAACACGGGCCACGGTGCGCTGGGTTTCACGCTGGCCTTTGGCACGGCGGCGCAGGTGGCCGCATTGGTAGCGCCCGCGGCCTGACACCGCGCGGGCGAAGGTGCGGGAGCGCAACAGCGTCCTGCACAAGGCGCTATTCGGCCTCCCGCAGACCGACGGACTCCAGCGTCTCGGCCACCGCCTGGCGCATGCACTGCGTCATGGCGCTGGCCAGCAGCGAGCTGGGCCGGTTCACGGTGCGCAATGACTTGATGGGCACGGCAATGTGTGGAGCCAGCGCCAGCACCTCCACCTTGCTGCGGTCGGCCGACGCGGCCGTGCAGGTGTCGACCACCGCCACCGCATGGCCGTGGTGCGCCAGGGCCAGCGCGGCGTGGTAGGTCTGCACCGTGATCGCTGTCTGCAAGCCCACCCCGGCCTCCCGGCAGGCATGGTTGACCACCGTGCCGATGGGGTCACGCACATCGAGCCGCACCACCGGCGTATCCGCCAAGTCGGCCAGGTGCACCACGCCCGCAGCCACCAGTGCGGCATTGAGCATGCCCTTGGGCGCCACACACACCATGCGCCCATCGGCCAAGTGCTCTTGCGTGAGCGCGGGGTGAGCGATGGCGCTGAACACAAAGCCCACATCCGCCTCCTGCAACACCAGGGCCGACACGATCTGCGGCGAATGCAGCGCATCGATGGTGACCTTCACGTCCGGGTGCTTCTGCCGAAAGAACCGCAGCGCACGCGGCAGCACTTCGTAGCTCAGCGCCAGCACGCTCAGGATGTGCAACTCGCCCTCGCGCTGGTCGCCCTTGAGGCTGTTGGCCAGGCGCTGCACATCGTCGAGCTGGGTGAACAGGCGCTCGATGTGGGGGTACAGGGTCTGTGCCTCGGTGGTGGGCACCAGCTTGCCTTTGAGCCGATGAAACAGCGGAAAACCGAGCTGCAGTTCCGCATGGGCCAGGATGCGGCTGACCGCCGGCTGGGTGACGTTGATGAGGCGGGCCGCCGCGCTCACGCTGCCGGTGAGCATGACGGCGTTGAAAACTTCTATGTGGCGAAGGCGCATGGGCTAACAATGCAAGGAACAGGCCCGATGCGCAATCCTTGCATCCACCCATTGCGACTAAAACGGGGACTGGAGCAGCGCGATAGTTAGAGCGACATCGACAGCCGCTGCGCCATGGCCGCACGCCAACGCAGCAAGTGCGGGTGCTGCTCGCCCGGCTTGTGCTTGACCACACGCGCAAAGTCCACCGCCACCACCGCCGTGATGTCGGCCACGCTGAAGCGGTCGGTGGCAATGAAGTCGCGGTCCGCCAGGCGCTCGTTGAGCAGCTGAAAGAACTGCCCCACGCGCACCAGCCCCCGCTCGGCCAGGGCCGGAATTTGCGGGTAGTCCACCGCGCCGGGCAATGCCCGGTTGGCCATGGCGGGCGCGCTGTTGCGCAGCGCCTCGGCAATGGCCAACAGGCCCTCGAACTCCATGCGCCAGTTCCAGCTCGCAATCTCGGCCTTTTCTGCATGCGTCTCGCCCAGCAACGCAGGCTGTGGGTAGCGCGCCTCGACATACGCGGTGATGGCCGCGTTGTCGGTCAGCAGCAAACCCTCTTCGGTGCGCAGCGCGGGCACCGTGCACTGCGGGTTGATCTGGCGGTAGGCATCGCCCAGTTGCTCGCCATTGCGCAGGTCCACCTGCACGGTGTCGTGGGCCACACCCTTTTCTGCCAGCAGGATGCGCGCGCGGCGCGGGCTGGGCGCGGTGGTGCAGTCGTACAAAGTGATCATGGTGACGCCTTGCAAAAACACTCAGCGTGCGGGTGAAGAAGCTGCTGCCGCAGCCTCGATCTTGTCCTGCGTCTTTGTGTCAAAGTCGCTGGCGTCATGCCGCTCGCGCAACTGGCTGGCCAGGTCGCCCTGCACGCGGTTCACCTTGCGCCCCCGCTGCACCGCCGAGCGCTTGGCCACCTGTTCGGCCCAGCGCACCACATGCTTGTACTCATGCACCTGCAAAAACTCGCCCGCGTTGTAGGCCTGCCCTTTCACTAGCAAGCCATACCAGGGCCAGATCGCAATATCGGCCACCGTGTACTCATTGCCCGCCACGTACTCGGTCACGGCCAGACGCTGGTTCAGCACATCGAGCTGGCGCTTGGCCTCCATCGCATAGCGGTCGATCGCGTACTCGATCTTGACCGGCGCGTAGGCATAAAAATGCCCAAACCCTCCCCCCACAAACGGCGCACTGCCCATCTGCCAGAACAGCCACGACAGGCACTCGGCCCGCGCCGCACCGTCCTTGGGCAAAAAGGCGCTACCGAACTTCTCAGCCAGGTACATCAGGATGGCGCCGGACTCGAACACGCGCACCGGGTTGGCGGGGTCGGTGCGGTCCAGCAGCGCAGGGATCTTGGAATTGGGGTTCACAGACACAAAGCCGCTGCCAAACTGCTCGCCCTCGTTGATGCGAATCAGCCACGCGTCGTACTCCGCCCCGCTGTGGCCCAGCGCCAGCAGCTCTTCCAGCATCACCGTCACCTTCACGCCATTGGGCGTGCCCAGCGAATAGAGCTGTAGCGGGTGCTTGCCCACGGGCAGCTCTTTATCGTGCGTAGCCCCGGCAACGGGCCGGTTGATGCTGGCGAACTGGCCGCCGTTTGCTTTGTTCCATTGCCAGATGGCGGGAGGGGTGTAGGGGGTGGAATCGGGCATGCACAGCTCCAGGCAAATGGGATGGAAAGTGGCGGGATCGCCAGCAGTTGCCTGGGGAGTTTAGCGACGCGGTTTGTCCGCCGCTGGGCTGGGGCGAATACCACCGAAGCGCTTTGCCACATTGCACTGCCAGTGCTCTGGCGATGCAACTACCCCTCCACAAAAAGCGAGCTACCCCGAGTGGTCTCGAACCCGCATCAACCCGCCCAGCGCGGCACCCTGGAAAAGGTTGTTGAATAGAGCGCTCGGAGGCGCTGAGTTCAAGGGTTCAGGACAGAACAGTGTTGGCGTGAGACCTTGGTGATCAACGGGCCTGCCTGCTCTTTGAACAGTGCCAAGCTGCCACCCGCATCGTGCGCCACCAGCGCCTCAGCGCTTGCATACAACTCAAACAGCACGACCGAATGGGCGTTTTCGGTGGGCGTTAGCACTTCAAACTGCAGGGTGCCCGGTTCGCCTGCCAGGCAGCGCTGCTTGTGATCCAGCAAAGATTGCAGAAATGACGCTTTTGACTCAGGCTTGAATTCAATTGTTACGACGAGAGCGATTTTTTGCATGGGTTGCATTGATAGTTGATCGTCAACCTTTGACGGCTTGCCCAACGGGCCCTAGACCGCAAGCCGGCCGAGTGCGCTGGGCCCGGCATGGTACGGTGAACATGCAATTGACTGGAAACAGCTTGCAACTTCGAGCTGCAATCGTGGGGCTTCTCAGCCATTGATGGGGCATGGCCCGCGAATGCACTTGCACCGGGTGCCGCCCCCTGAGGGACAGGTCCGGATCTGGCCAGACATCCCCGCCAGCACACCCTAGCCTAGGCAATCCCCAACTTTCAGGAACCCACAATGCCCAGCCCCCTGGCCGCCCACTTTCGAGACCTTCACCATCGGCATGAAGTCCTTTTATTGCCCAACGCCTGGGATGCAGCAAGCGCCCACATTCAGGCGAGGGCGGGGGCCAAGGCAGTCGCCACGTCCAGTGCTGCCCTTTGCTGGGCCTTGGGCTACCAGGATGGCGGCGCGCTGCCCGTGGGCGAACTCCTGTCTGCCATACGCCGCATCGTGCGGACATTGGCCGTGCCGCTGACCGTGGACATCGAGGATGGGTACAGCGACAGCCCCGAGGAGGTGGCAGAGCTGGCGGCCGAAGTCCTCCGATGCGGGGCTGTAGGCATCAACATTGAAGATGGCACTGCACCCAGCGAAATCCTTGCAGAAAAGATTCAGGCCATCCGGTCGCGGACCGGCGCTGCGGAATTGTTCATCAACGCCCGCACCGATGTTTACCTGCGCTCCCTCGCCCCAGAGGGACCCGAGGCGGTGGCCATGGTCAATGCGCGGGCCAAAGACTATGCGAGCGCTGGCGCAGATGGGCTTTTTGTTCCGGGCTTGGTGCAAACGGCAGACGCTGAACAGATCGCCTCAGCAACGCGGCTGCCGCTCAACCTGATGCTGCTGCCAGGGCTGCCGGATGCAGAAAAGCTGGGGCGGGCAGGCATGCGCCGCCTCAGTGCAGGTCCGGCCGTGTTCCTGTCTGCCTACGCACAACTGGAGGCGGACACCACCGCGCTCATGGCGGGCGAAGGTGAGAGAATTTTCAGCCGTGCGCTCCCCTTCGCAAGCGTCAACGCTCTCTTTGCGCAATAGCGTGCACCTCTCCATGTGCTGTGGCAATGCACCAGCGCCGGGCTGTACACAAGCTGCACCGGCCCTTTTTTTCACCCGACTCCAACGCACCCATGCGACTCGTCGAAATCCGCTCCTACCAACTCAAGGCCCACACTGCAGAGGCCTTCCACCAGCTTGTGAGCGAGCGGTCCGTCCCCTTGCTGAGGCAATGGGGGACCGACGTGGTGGCATACGGTATTTCTGCACACGAAGGCAATGGCTACTTCCTCATCCGCGCATACCAGGATCGGGGCGACCTGCAGCAAAGCCAGGACCAGTTCTACGCGTCCGAGGCGTGGCGCAGCGGGCCGCGTGAAGAGATCGTGGCAAAGATCGAAAGCTCCCTGAGCACCCAGGTCTGGCTTTCTGCTGCCGGGGTCGAGGATCTGCGGGCCTCCAACACCGGTACGCAGGGGGCCTGATCCACGCGGCTCAGTGTGCCTTGTCCCAGTTCGGCCCCACCCCCACCTCGGCCAGTAGCGGCACCTTCAGCGCCGCCACTTCCGCCATCAGGCGCGGGATGTGGGTCTTGAGCCAGTCCACCTCGCTCTCGGGCAGCTCAAACACCAGTTCATCGTGCACCTGCATGATCATCTGGATGCTGGGCTTGTGGGCATCCAGCTCCTTCTGCACCGCCACCATGGCCAGCTTGATCAAGTCAGCCGCCGTGCCCTGCATGGGCGCGTTGATGGCGGCGCGCTCAGCCCCGGCGCGGCGGGGGCCGTTGGGGGAGTTGATTTCGGGCAGGTACAGGCGGCGGCCGAACACGGTTTCGACGTAGCCCATGGATTTGGCTGAAGCCTTGGTCTCGTCCATGTACTGCTTCACGCCGGGGTAGCGCTGAAAGTACTTGTCGATGTACGCGGCTGCGGCCTTGGTTTCGATCCCTAAGTTCTTGGCCAAGCCAAAGCTGCTCATGCCGTAGATGAGACCAAAGTTGATGACCTTGGCGTAGCGGCGTTGCTCGCTGGTGACCTGATCGACCTCCACCCCAAACACTTCGGCAGCGGTGGCGCGGTGCACGTCAAGCCCGGCGTGGAAGGCGTGCAGCAGCGAGTGGTCGCCACTCAGGTGGGCCATGATGCGCAGCTCGATCTGGGAGTAGTCGGCGCTGGCAATCACCCGGCCTGCGGGCGCAACAAAGGCCTCGCGCACGCGGCGGCCTTCGGGGGTGCGGATGGGGATGTTCTGCAGGTTGGGGTCGTTGCTGGACAACCGCCCGGTCACCGCCACGGCCTGCGCGTAGTGCGTGTGCACGCGGCCGGTGCGTGGCAGGGCCAGTTGCGCCAGCTTGTCGGTATAGGTGCCTTTGAGCTTGCTCAACGACCGGTGCTCCAGCAGCTTGGCGGGCAGGGGGTAGTCCTCGGCCAGCTTTTCCAGCACTTCTTCGTCGGTGCTGCGGGCGCCGGTGGCGGTCTTCTTCACCACGGGCATGCCCAGCTTGTCGAAGAAGATTTCGCCCAGTTGCTTGGGGCTGCTCAGGTTGAAGGGCTGGCCCGCAATTTCGTACGCCTCGGTTTCGAGCTGCAGGATGCGCTGGCCCAGCTCGTGGCTTTGCGCGGCTAGCGTGGGGGCGTCAATCAGCACGCCATTGCGTTCGATGCGGTACAGGGCCTCGCTGCTCTGCATCTCCAACTCATAGATGAAGCGCAGCTTGTCATCCGCCTGCAGCAGGGGCCACAGGGCGTTGTGCACGTCCAGGGTCTGGTCGGAGTCTTCGCACGAGTAGGCGGCGGCCTTGTCGACCGGCACTTGCGCAAACGGAATCTGGTGCGCCCCCTTGCCGCACAGGTCCTCATACGTGATGCCCTTGCGGCCGGTGTGGCGCTCGGCCAGGCTGGTCAGGTTGTGGGGCTTGTGCACTTCGAGCACGTAGCTTTGCAGCATGGTGTCGTGCGCGTAGCCCTGCACTTCAATGCCGTGGTTGGCGAACACATGGCGGTCGTATTTGATGTGCTGGCCCAGCTTGTGGTGCTTGGGGGTTTCCAACCAGGGCTTGAGGCGGACGAGCACTTCGTCCAACGGCAGTTGCGCGGGCGCATCGGGGCCTTCGTGCCGCAGGGGAATGTAGGCGGCCTCGCCGGGCTGCACGCTGAAAGATATGCCGACGATCTGCGCACGCATTTCGTCGAGGGAGTCGGTCTCGGTGTCGATGGCCGTGAGCGGGGCTTTGTGCAGGCGCTCCAGCCACTGGTCAAAGTCGGCCCAGTTGAGGATGGTGTCGTACACCACCGTGCGGTGCTGGGCCTCTTCGGCCACGGTGCTGGCGGAATGGTCGGCAAACAGGTCGCCGCTTTGGCCGGGCATGGCGACGGTGGGGGCGGTGGCGGCAGAAGCAGTAGCACCCTTGATGGCAGCAGCCAGGCCCTTGAAGCCGTATTGTTCGTAAAACGGCAGCAAGCCAGCGTTGTCTGGCGCGTCGAGCGTGATGTCGTCAAACGCGGGCAGGCCGGGGATGTAGTCGGCCAGCGCGCAGTCGGTCTTCATGGTGACGAGCTGGCGGCTCAGGGCCAGCTGGCCGCTGGCGATCGCCTCGCGCAGGTTGTTGCCTGCCACGCCCTTGATGGCGTCGGCATTGGCAATCAGGTTGTCGAGCGAGCCGTATTCTTCCAGCCACTTGGCGGCCGTCTTGGGCCCCACCTTGGTCACACCGGGCACGTTGTCCACGGTGTCACCCACCAGGGCCTGGTAGTCCACCATCAGCGCAGGCGGCACGCCAAACTCGGCCGTCACGCCTGCCACGTCGCGGCGCTTTCCGCTCATGGTGTCGATGATGGTGATGTGCTCGTTGACCAGCTGGCTCAAATCCTTGTCGCCGCTGGACACGATGACCTCAATGCCCTGTGCGGCCGCCACGTGGGCCAAGGTGGCGATCACATCGTCGGCCTCCACGCCGGGCACGGCCACTACCTTCCAGCCCAGCAGGTCCACCACCTGGTGGATGGGCTCGATCTGGCTGCGCAGGTCGTCGGGCATGGGCGAGCGCGTGGCCTTGTATTCGGTGTACAGGGCGTCGCGGAAGGTGGGGCCCGAGGCGTCGAACACGCACACGGCGTAGTCGGCCACCACCTCTTTGCGCAGGGCCTGCATCATGTTGATCATGCCGCGAATGGCACCGGTGGCAGGGCTTGTGGGGTCGCCCGGCACCGCCCGCAGGTCGGGCATGGCGTGGAAGGCGCGGTAGAGGTAGCTGGAGCCGTCCACCAGCACCAGGGTCTTTTTGTCAGTCATGCACGGATTGTGCACGGCCGGACTCCACCCAGGCAGCGCTCTACAATCGCCCGATGCGCGCTCTCTACCTCCTTTTGCTGCTGGGCATTGCCTCCGGCACCGCCCTGGCCCAAAATCCAAGCCAAAATGCCCCTCAGGGCACGACGGACAAGCGCGAAGCGCTCTCAAATCAAGAGCAATCTGCAGGCCGCACCAACCAGCGTACCGAGCGCATCCAGGTCGAAGACGCGGGCAGCCGCGTTGATGAGCTGCGTGTGGGCGGGCAAACACAGACGATTTCGGTGCAGCCCAAGACCGGCAACATGCCCGGCTATGAAGTGCAGTCGCCCGATGGCGCACGCAGCCGCGCAGGCAGCAACAGCGGCGCCGAGACCACCACCGCCCCGCGTGTCTGGAACGTGCTGAAGTTCTGAGGCCCCTGCGGCGACTGCGGTATTTGGCAGCGCCACCGCGCTGCCCCCATGAAGCCGCTGCACGCCCTGCCCTTCTTCTGCCAGTTTTTCATTTATTTGTAACCCCCTGAGCGATGGCCGTTTTTACCGAAGTCTCCAACACCGAGGCGCGCGAGCTGCTGCGCCGTTTGCAACTGGGTGAGCTGGTAGAGCTGCGCGGCATTGAGGGTGGCATTGAGAACACCAACTACTTTCTGACCAGCGACCAGGGCGAGTTCGTGCTCACGCTGTTCGAGCGCCTCACGGCGGCACAACTGCCGTTCTACCTGTACCTGATGAAACACCTGGCGCACGGCGGCGTGCCCGTGCCCGACCCGCGTGCTGACAAGAACGGCGACATCCTGCTCACCGTATGTGGCAAACCCGCTGCGGTGGTGAACAAGCTGCGCGGCAAAAGCCAGCTCGCACCCCAGGGCGTGCACTGCGCGGCCGTGGGCACCATGCTGGCCCGCATGCACCTGGCGGGGCGTGGGTTTGACCGGCACCAGCCCAACTTGCGCGGCCTGCCCTGGTGGAACGAAACCGTGCCCGTGGTGCTGCCCCACATCGATTCGGCCCAGGCCGCCCTGCTGCGGTCCGAGCTGGCCTACCAGAACCATGTGGCGGCCAGCGCCACGTATGCCGCTCTGCCCAAGGGCCCCGTGCACGCCGACCTGTTCCGCGACAACGTGATGTTCGATGGCGAGGAGCTCACAGGTTTCTTCGACTTCTACTTTGCGGGCGTGGACACTTGGCTGTTTGACCTGGCGGTGTGTCTGAACGACTGGTGCATCGACCTGGCCACCGGCGCGCACGACGCAGAGCGCGCCACCCGCATGCTGGACGCCTACCAGGCAGTGCGCCCGCTCAACGCGGCCGAACGCGAACTGCTGCCTGCCATGCTGCGCGCCGGTGCCTTGCGGTTCTGGATCTCGCGCCTGTGGGACTTTTACCTGCCGCGCGAAGCCTCGATGCTCACGCCGCACGACCCCTCCCATTTCGAGCGCGTCTTGCGTGCTCGCCTTGCACACCCAGTGCACGCCTGAGCCCTTGTGCAGTGGCCGGAATGGGCCGCTGGGGTAAATTCAAAGCTATTGCACTGCCATGGGCGGCCTTCTGGCTGCCGGCAATGCCCGGGCGCAGGCCCCACCTTTCTTCAGCAGCACCTTCATGAAACTCCACATCGTCCCCGCCCGCACTGGCATGACCTGGGTCAAGCTTGGTATACGGACGTTCTGGAAGCAGCCCATGGCATTGGCAGCGCTGTTTTTCATGACCATGGCGTCCATGTCGCTGGCCTCCATGATTCCACTGGTCGGCCCTGCGGTGGCGCTGATGCTGCTGCCATCGGCCACCCTGGCCATGATGGTGGCGGCAGCGCAAGCCTCGCAGGGGCGGTTTCCCACACCGGCCGTGCTGCTGGTGGCGTTTCGTACCGGGCAGCAGCGGCTGCGTGACATGCTGGTGCTGGGCGCCCTGTATGCGGCTTGCTTTCTGGCGGTAATGGGCCTGTCGGCCCTGATCGACGGCGGGCAGTTCGCCAAGGTGTACCTGGGCGGTGCCCAGCTCAGCAAGGAAGTGGCCGAAGACCCGGCGTTCCAGAGCGCGATGTGGCTCTCCATGGTGCTGTACCTGCCGCTGTCGCTGCTGTTCTGGCACGCCCCGGGGCTGGTGCACTGGCATGGCGTGCCGCCGGTCAAGGCGCTGTTCTTCAGCATCGTGGCCTGTGTGCGCAACTTCAGCGCATTCCTGGTCTATGGGCTGGGCTGGCTGGGCGTGTTTCTGCTGGGGGGGCTGGTGGTGGCGCTGGTGTCGGCACTGCTGGCCACGGCGGGGCTTGCGGCATCGGCGGCTGGCGGCATCATGGTGGGTGCCGCGTTGATGATGGCGGCGATGTTCTTCACGTCGGTGGTGTTCACCTTCCGTGACAGCTACGAGCCCCCTTCAACCCCAGAACCCGAGCCGCCCCATGACACACCACCACCCGACTCTCCTGCTCCTGGGCCGGACTGACAACGAGCTTCTCTGGCACCGGCGGCGCAGCCTGTTGCAGGCCGCCGCCGCATGGGTGGCCGCTGGCGGGTGGATGGCCGCGCAGGCGCAATCGCGCAGCAACATCGTCGAAGTGCGCGGGGATGTGCTGCGCAATGGGCAGGCGCTGACGGCACAGGGCAGCATCGCCGCCGGTGACCGCATCGAAACGGGGCCGGGCTCCACTGCCGTCTTTGCCGTGGGCAACAGCGCTTTCATGGTGCGGCAGAACACACGCCTGGCGCTGGAGGGCGACACGCCGACCGCCGTCAAGGTGCTGCGAGTGCTGACCGGCGCGGTGGCCAGCGTGTGGGGGCAAGGCACCGACCGGCAGGTGATTTTGCCCACCGCCACGGCGGGAATCCGGGGCACCGGTGTGTATGCCGAGGTGTTCCCCGAGCTGGACTACCGGGGCTACTTCTGCAACTGCTATGGAACGGTGGACCTGGCCGCTGGCAACGATAGCGTGGTCAGCCAGTCGGTCTACCACCAGTCGTTCTGGGCCGAGCCTGCGCCGCGCGACGGCCGCCTTCTGACCCCTGCAGGTGCCATCAACCACACCGACGAAGAGCTGGAGTTTCTGGCCGGCCTCATCGGCCAGCGCACGGCCTGGCAGATTGCCGGGCGCAAGGGCACCAAAGACGGCAGCGGGCAGATGAACTACCCCGCGCCCGGCGGCACAACGCGGGGAACCACACCGCCGGCACCCACTGCCCCCACCCGCGCCGTTCCACCGCCCCCCGGCGACACCAGCACCTACTGACCGCCGACCGCAACGCACAAGGCCCACTGGCCAGTGGGTTGCCCTGTTGGTGGCAACCCCCTGGCCAGCGGGCCGGGTCGGTCAAAAAACGAACTAGCGGGGGATCAGGTCCCGATCACGCCGCCGTCGTTCTTGGTGATCACGATGGTGGCCGAGCGGGGGCGCTTGCCTGCGCCGTAACCTGCGTTGGCGGGCCACTGGCTCTGGTACTTGGTGGCGTCGCCCACATTGGCCAAGGCGGTGCCTTCACCGGGGTGCTGGATGTTCACGAAGATGGCCTTGCCGTCGGGCGTTTCGGCCACGCCGGTGATTTCGCTGCCCTTGGGGCCGACCAGGAAACGCTTGAGCGTGCTTTCGGTGGCAGCCTTGCCCACGGGGGTCACGATGTCCAGCTTGGTGCCGTCGGTCTTGGTGTAGCTCAGCGTCTTCTTGCCGCCGTCACCCACCTGGCCGGGCACAGCGGCCAGCATCATGCAGTTGGTCACGTCGGTGTAGGCACCGTCGTCGGTCTGGATCCAGCAGATGCCAGTGGCCTTGCTGAAGGCCAGGCCGTCGGGGCTGGAGAAGTCCTGGTCAGCAGTCAGCGACGAGATGTTGACCAGCGCCTTGTCGGCCCCGGCTTCGGCGCCGAACAGGTACACGTCCCAGGTAAAGGCCGAGACCGAGGCGCCTTCCTTCATGCGCACCAGGTGGCCATTGGGGTTGCCGGTCTGTGCCGAGGTGCCCTTCATGTCGGTGTAGGCACGCGGGTTGGCGGCGTCTGGCAGGTACTGGCTACCCGTGGGGTTCACACTGCGGTTGCTGTTGTTGGTCAGCGTGAAATAGATCTCGCCGTTGGCGGGGTTCACGGCGTTCCATTCGGGGCGGTCCATCTTGGTGGCGCCCACGGCATCGGCCGCCAGACGGGTGTTGATGGCGATATCGGCTGCATCGGCAAACTTGTAGGCTGCATAGCCGCTGATGGCGGTGTTGGCCAGCGCCAGCTCGACCCAGGTGCCCGTGCCATCGGCATTGAACTTGGCCACATACAGCTTGCCGCTGTCCAGGTACTTGTCGCCCACGGCCATGCGGTCGGCGGCATTGGCATCGGCGGCATTCCACAGCGCGGTGGACACAAACTTGTAGATGTATTCGCCGCGCGAATCGTCACCCATGTACACCGACAGCGGCTTGCCTGCCTCAACCTTGCCAAACGCCGCGCTTTCGTGCGCAAAGCGACCCAGGCCCGTGCGCTTCTTGGCCATGCGGGTCTTGTCGTAGGCATCGATCTCGACGATGTAGCCCATGCCATTCATCTCGTTGCGGTAGTCGTCGCTGCCGTCCACCGAGGTGCCGGTCTTGCTGTTGTTCCAGCGCTGGTACTGGTCGGCGGAGCCGCCGCTCTCCCAGCCGTGGCGCGATGCAGCACCCTGGTTGCGGCCATAGCGCTTGAGGGCCGTGACGCTCTTGTCGTTGCCGCGTGCTGCATCGTCGGCAGCGCCACGCGTGAAGTAGCCAAACCAGTTTTCCTCACCGGTGAGGAACGTGCCCCAAGGCGTCTTGCCCGTGCCGCAGTTGTTCAGCGTGCCGCGTGTGGTGGTGCCCGTGGGGGAGAACTTGGTGATCATCTGCGCATTGCCACGCGCAGGGCCCGAGATCTCGATGGGGCTCAGTGCCGTGAGGCGGAAGTTGAGCGCAGAGTTCTGCACGTAGGCCCACTTGCCACCCGACTTGGCGACTTCGATCACGGCAATGCCGTGGATCGCCGTTTCCTTGTCGATTTCGGCCGCAGGGCGTGGCAAGGTGGTCGTGCCGCCGTTGGCATGCAGGAAGTGGGATGACAGCTTTTCGTCGGTGGTGGCTTCGTGGTTGATGGCCAGCAGCCCGCGCTCGATGGCGTTGTCGTTGCGCTTGCCGTCAGCACCCAGGCCAAACCATTCCATGCCGTCGTGGTGGTCACCACCGCGCTTGTCGAAGTCACCATCGGTGCCATCGTTCTTGTAGGCAGCCACGCCTGCTGCAATGGGGTCGCCCAGCGCAAACAGCACACTGGCGGTGTAGCCTGCAGGCACGGCCACCACGTCGGCCAGGCTCTTGGGCACCGCGCCAAAGCCCAGCAGCTTGGGGCCGGCAGGGGGTGGAGTCACTGCAGGGTCGTCGCTGCCGCCGCAGGCCGACACGCCAAAGCCCGCCAGCACCGTGGTGCCCACCGTGCCCACGCTGCCCCGCAGAAGGCCACGGCGCGACAGGCGAGCGCCCAGCACCGCATCAAAGCTGGGGTTGGCAGAGGTGTTGGAGTTCTCGTTGTTGAAGTCAATCGCCTGCTCTGGCGCAGCCACACGGTGGTTCATGGGGTTCCTCGGGTTGTTGGTTACAAAACCCATGGAGCGTAGAAACCGTGGGTGACATCGCCGTGAAGCTTTTGCGGCGGTTTGATGACAGCCGGTCCCTGCAAGCTGGTGGTCGCACCAGAGATGGACATACACAAATACGAATCACTACTATTTGTATAATCAAAACCTGCCTTCGCCCACCCAGCCACGCCCTCGCACCTTGTGGTGCACAGGCTCCCTCAGCCAGTGCGGCCCCTTCGTTGACCACCGCAGCGCCCTTGCAGGCCCAACCGCCTTCCATGCCATGGCCTGCGCGCCCCTTTGCCCCGGAGACCTCTGCATGCCCCATTCCTTTCTGAAGACCTCGGTCCTGGTAGCCGCTCTGGCCCTGTGCACCTATGGCACTCACGCAGCAGCGCAGGCAGGTGGTGCGCCGGCCCCGTCGGCCAACGCACAGGCGGTGAACACCAACATGGTGGCCGCGCACTACGGCCACCTGGTGCATGCCAACTACACAGACACGCTGAATGCTGCCAAGGCCCTGCAGGCCGCAGTGCTGGCATTCACCGCCAAGCCCTCTGCAGAAACGCTGGCCGAAGCCCGCAAGACCTGGTTGGCCGCACGCGAGTTCTACGGGCAGACCGAAGCCTTCCGCTTCTACGGCGGCCCCATTGACAACGACAACGGCCCGGAAGGCCGCATCAACGCCTGGCCCATGGACGAATCGTTTGTGGACAGCGTGCAAGGCAAGGCCACGGCCGGGCTGGTGAACAACCGCAAGTTCACCATCAACAAGAAGAACCTGTCCGCGCAGAACGAGCGTGGCGGCGAAGAAAACATTGCCACGGGATGGCACGCCATCGAGTTCTTCCTGTGGGGCCAGGACCTGTCAGACACCGGCCCGGGCAACCGCAGCTTTGAAGACTTTGTGGATGGCAAGGCCCCCAATGCCGACCGCCGCCGCCAATACCTGAACGTGGTGACAGAGCTGCTCATTGACGATCTCACCACGCTGGTGAAGGCCTGGGCGCCAGATGCCAAGAACAACTACCGCGCCCGCTTCGTCAAAGGTGGCCAGGAATCGGTGCGCAAGATGCTGGTGGGCCTGGGCTCGCTGTCGCGCGGCGAATTGGCCGGCGAACGGCTGGAAGTGGCGCTGAACAGCCAGGACCAGGAAGACGAGCACTCGTGCTTTTCGGACAACACCCATCGCGATGCGGTGACCAACGCACTGGGCATCCAGAACGTGTGGCTGGGCCAGTACAAGCAGGCCAACGGCACGGTGCTGCAAGGCCCTTCGCTGCGTGACCTGGTGGCCGCCAGGGACGCCGCGCTGGCCGACAAGACCACGCAGCAGATCGCCGCATCGGTGGTCGCCGCAGAAGGCATTCAGGCCCCGTTCGATCGCGAAATCATCGGCGGCAAGGACGCCCCAGGCCGCCAGCGCATCCAGAAGACCATCGACAGCCTCACACAACAAAGCAAAGACCTGGTCGCTGCCGCCAACGCCATTGGCATCACCAAGTTGACGCTGGTCCAGCCTTGAACATGCAGATCTCGCGAGCCAAACGCCGCCAGCGCGCTGTGCGCCTGGCGGCTGCCAGCACCGCCATCGTCGCGCTCGCCGGCTTCGGCAGCCTGGGCATTCCATCGCTGACGGCGGCCCCCCAACCCGACCCGCAGGGCGAAAAAACCGGCGGCGAGACCACCGTATTCGCCACCGGGCGCAATGCCTTCTCGTTCCCAGCCGCCAACCTGACCGATGAGGAACGCACGCGCTTTGTCATCGGCAACTCGTTCTTTCGCCGCAACTGGGTCGAGGCCCCTGCATCCACCAAGGCCCGTGATGGCCTGGGCCCGCACTTCATCGCGCGCTCGTGCGGTGGCTGCCACGTGCAGGACGGCCGGGGCGAGCCGCCAGCGATCTTCAACCGCCTGGGCGAAACCAAGGACCCGACCGTGGCCCTGCTGATCCGCCTGTCCATCCCCGGCAAAGACGCGCATGGCGGGCCCAAGCCCGACCGGGTGTATGGAGACCAGTTCAACAACGCGGCCATCCAGGGCGTCAGCCCTGAAGGGCGCGTCACGCTGCGCTACGAAACGATCAAAGGCCAGTTTGCCGACGGCATGCCTTACACACTGCAAAAGCCCGTGTATGGCTTCGCCGACCTGGGCTACGGCCCCATGCACCCGGACGTGACGAGCAGCCCGCGCATTGCGCCGCAGATTATCGGCGTGGGCCTCCTCGAAGCGATTGCCGAGGCCGACATCCTGGCCAACGCAGCCGACCAGGCCGCCGCGCCTGGCCCCATCAAAGGCCAGGCCAACAAAGTGTGGGACGCGCCCTCGGGCAGCACGATGACAGGGCGATTTGGCTGGAAGGCCAATGTGGCCACCATCGCGCACCAGACGGGTGGCGCTTTTCTGGGCGACATGGGCATCACGTCCCGCCACTTCGCGCACGAGACCTGCACCCCCGCACAAAAGGACTGCTTGGCTGCACCCAGCGGCAAAAGTGGCAAGGAAGGCGCCAGCATGCAAGGCCAGCCGGCTGTGGAGATCGACGACAAGACCCTCGCCGACGTGATCTTCTACCAGGCCACGCT
Source organism: Acidovorax sp. LjRoot38 (assembly GCF_964252975.1). NCBI lineage: Bacteria > Pseudomonadati > Pseudomonadota > Betaproteobacteria > Burkholderiales > Comamonadaceae > Acidovorax > Acidovorax sp. LjRoot38. The sequence continues at coordinate 430,222 of NZ_CAXUPT020000003.1, forward strand.
GGCACCGCCCGCGCGCCGTAACGTCAACGATGTGCAGGTACAACGCGGTCAGGCCTTGTTTGCCCAGGCCCAGTGCGCCACCTGCCACCGGCCCAGCTACGTGACCAAAGAGGGCCCCTTCCCCACGCTGACCAGCAAAGCCCTGAACGGCCAGCGCATCTGGCCCTACACCGACCTGCTGCTGCACGACATGGGCGAACGCCTGGCCGACAACCGGCCCGACTTTGGCGCCAACGGCCGCCAGTGGAAGACTCCCGCATTGTGGGGCACCGGCCTGATCAAGGACGTGAACGGCCACACGCGCCTGCTGCACGACGGCCGCGCGCGCGGCGTGCTGGAGGCGGTGCTGTGGCACGGCGGCGAGGCCGAAGCAGCCAAGGACCAGGTGCTGAAAATGAAGAAGGCCGACCGCGATGCGCTGGTGAAATTTGTGGAGTCGCTATGAGTATTGACCCCCACGCTCCGCCGCTGCGCGGGTCGCTGCCCCCGAGGGTGCCGCGTTTTCACCTTGGGGCGGCCCGGCGATGAAAACATCCCTCCTTGCTGCCGCCCTGCTGCTGACCGCAATGCCCCCCGTAGCTGCGCAGGCCCAGACAGCGGCTGCCGCCCCCGCCTGGCAGCGCGAGGCCGTGCCGTTCTACGACACCGTACACGCGCTGCAGGGCATCTACGGGCATTGGGCCCTGCCCCGCGCCAAAGATTTTGACCAGAGCGCCCGCGCCCTGGCGCCCTCCGTGGCCGCACTGTGCCAGGCCCCGGCCAGTGACAGCAAGACGGCTCTGGCCGCAGCGCGCACAGCTTGGCACGCCACAGCGCGCGCATGGGAGCAGTTGACCGCTGTGTCGATAGGCCCCGTCATCGCCCGCCGCAGCCAGCGCGCCATCGACTTCACGCCCACCCGCCCCGCGCTGATCGAAAAAGCCATCGTCACCCAGCCCCAGGGCGCCAAGGCCTTCGAGCGCATCGGCACCCCCGCCAAGGGCCTGCCCGCGCTGGAATGGCTGCTGTGGACCCGCCCCGTGCAGCCCGGCAGCCCTGCCTGCAGCTACGCACACGAAGTGGCGCAAGACGTGGCACGCGAATCCACCGCCTTGCAAGCCGCCTTCACCACCGCCGCAGGCACCGACTGGGGCGCCGAGGACGAACAGGAGCAGTCCACCCAGGCCATCAGCGAGTTTGTGAACCAATGGGTGGGCGGAATCGAACGCCTGCGCTGGGCGCAGATGGAAAAGCCCTTGCGCGCCGCTGGATCGGGATCTGGCAGCCGCACCCCCGACTACCCCCGTTCTGCCAGCGGCGACACCCTGGCCGCCTGGGCCGCCACCTGGGCAGGCCTGCGCAGCGTGACCGCCCTGCCCGCGAACGCCGCCACACCCGCGCCTGGCGAGGCGCTGGTGCCGCTGGAGATGTATTTGCGCGGCAAGGGCCTGAACCCGCTGGCTGACCAACTGCACCAGGCCACCGGCAAGGTCGATGCATCGATGGCGCAGGTGCAAAAAGCGGGTGTGCAGAACAAGGCCGCCATCCAGCAGACCGCGAAGGATCTGGCCGCACTCAAGTTTCTGGCCGAATCCGAAGTGGCACCGGCGCTGCAGGTGAGCATTGGATTCTCGGACGCCGATGGTGATTGACCCCCACCGCCGCAAAACGCTGGCGGGGCTGGCGGGCCTGGGTGCGTGGGCGTTCGCTCCAGCCGTTGCGTTCGCCAGAAACAACGGCGCCGTGCATCTGGCTGCCGCGTGGGAGCGCGAAAGCAACTTCCACATCGGGCTGCTGTCCACGCAACCGGGCGCCGGGCAGCCGTTGCAGATCCACGCATCGCTCGAAGTCCCCACCCGCGCCCACGGCCTCTTTTTACTGCCCGATGGCTCGGTGCTGGCCACCGCCCGCCGCCCCGGCGACTGGCTGGTACGCTGGTGGCCCGGCCAACGCGCGGAGCCGCAATGGCTGTGGCAGGACGGTGAGCGCAGCTTCAACGGCCACGTTATCGCCAGCGCAGACGGGGCCCGTTTGTTCACCACCGAAACGGATGCAGAAACCGGCGCCAGCTGGGTCGGCGTGCGCGACGCCCGCACCCTGCAAAAAATGGCCGAATGGCCTACCCACGGCATCGACGCCCATGAGCTGACCTGGGACACGCGCACCACCAACCACGGCGCGCCCACCCTCATCGTTGCCAACGGCGGCGTACCCACCGCGCCCGAAACCGGCCGCGTCAAGCGCGACCTGCAAACCATGGATTCGTCCATCGTGCGGCTGGACGGCCACACCGGCCGCCTGCTGGGCCAATGGCGCCTGCAAGATCAGCGCCTGAGCCTGCGTCATCTGGCCTGGGCCCCCGATGATCGGACCCTGGGCATCGCGCTCCAGGCCGAGCATGACCACAGCACCGCCAAAGACGCCGCCCCCGTGCTGGCTCTGTTCGACGGCACCGCTCTGCGGGTGGTGCCCACGCCCGAGCACATCGCGCAAAGCATCCACGGCTACGGCGGCAGCATGGCCGCCACACCTGCGGGTTGGGCCGTGAGCTGCCCGCGCGCCAACGGTATTGCCACGTACACGCCACAGGGCGAATGGCGCGGGCTGGTGCCGCTGCCCGACGTCTGCCCGCTGGCTGTGCACGGCGGCGCGTTGTGGGCGGGCGGCTTGGGCGCCAGCCTGCAGAACGCGCAGGCCGCAGCGCCTGTGAGCCACGCGCATGGCCGCAGCCTGCGAGGCGTGCGGCTGGACAACCACTGGGTGTTGGCAGCGTAGAAAATTGAAGCCAAAAGTGCCTCTAGCGCTTGCTGGATAAGCGCTAGCAGCTATAAATAACTGAGCAAACCGCCTGCACGCCTACGGCTGGCGCGCAAAGCGCCCGGGCGCCAGCCCCACATGGCGGCTGAATGCGGTGCTGAAGGTGCTGGCCGAGCTGTAGCCCACGCGCGCGGCCACTTCGTCGATGCCTATGCGGCCGTCGCTGCCGCGCAGCAGCTTCTTGGCCAGCGCCATGCGCCAGGCCAGCAGGTATTCCATGGGCGGCACCCCCACGGCGCGCAAGAAGCGCTCAAAGAATGTGGATCGCGACAACGCCGCCTCGCGCGCCAGCGCGTCCACTGTCCACGACTGCTCTGGCGCGCTGTGCATCAGGCGCAGGCCCACCGCCACGCGGGCGTCTGCCAGGCCGCGCAGCAGCCCGGGGGGCGTACCCGCCTCGTCGCTCGACCGCAGGGCCTCGATCAGCAGCAACTCCACCAGACGGTCCAGCACCAGGTCTCGGCCGGGCAGCATGGCCAGGCATTCCTGCCGCACCAGTTGCACCAGGGTCGGCAGCCGCGCCACCCCGCGCACATGCAGCAGGTCCGGCAGCAGCGACACCAGCAACGCGGCGTCGGGCGAATCAAACTCAAAGTAGCCGCCCAGCATGCGCATGTCCGGCGGGCCGTCGGGCGTGCCATGGCGCAGCCCGTGCTCGCCATCGGGCGCTGGCAAACGTTGGGGGTCCATGAACACCGGCTGCGCCAGTGGCTGCTCCATGCCCGACAAGGTGAACCCCGGCGTCGCGGGCATCAGCACAAAGTCGCCCGCCTCCAGCGTCACCGGCTCTTGCCCCGCCACGGCCAGCACGCACTGGCCTTCCAGCATGGTGCAAAAGCTCGGACTGCCGAACTCCCCATAACGCACGGCCCAGGCGCCCGCGCCGCTGATCACCTTGGAGAACACGGCGCGCGGCCGCAGCAGCGCAATCACTTGGGCAAGGGGATCCACCACCGCCGGACTCCTACAAACAAAAATTGGACGTTTGATTGTAGTTAATCCAGCCTTGGCCCGATATCGTTGCACCACCTTCCATCTGTTCCCATCCACCATCCCCAAGGAGTTTCACCATGAAGACCATTCTCATCACCGGCTGCTCGTCTGGCTACGGCCTGGCCACCGCCCGCCACTTTCACGCCCAGGGCTGGAACGTGATCGCCACCATGCGCACCCCGCGCGCTGACGTGTTGCCCGCATCAGACCGCGTGCGCGTTCTACCGCTGGACGTCACAGCGCCCAACAGCATCGCCCAGGCATTACAGGCCGCTGGCCCCATCGACGTATTGGTGAACAACGCGGGCCTGGGGCTGTTCGGCGCCTTTGAGGCCACGCCCATGACCACGGTGCGTGACATCTTCGACACCAACACCTTCGGCACCATGGCGATGACCCAGGCCGTGTTGCCGCAGATGCGCGAGCGCGGTGCGGGCCTGGTGGTCAACGTCACCTCCAGCGCCACCCTGGCGCCCATGCCGCTGGTGGCGGCGTACACCGCAAGCAAGACGGCCATCGAGGGGTTCACCGCGTCGCTGGCCTTTGAACTGGCGGCGTTTGGCGTCCGCGTGAAACTCGTCGAGCCCGGCTACGCGCCCACCACCCAGTTCACCGCCAACGGCGCGGAGCGCATGCAGGGGTTGATCCCGTCCGCCTACGCTCCCTACGCCCAGTCAATCTTTGCAGCCCTGGGGCAGCCAGCCGCCGTGACGACCGAACAGGATGTGGCCGAGGGTGTGTGGGCGGCGGTGAACGATGCGTCAGACCGCCTGCGGTATGCGGCGGGGGCAGATGCGGTGGCGCTGGCGGAAGCGACGGTGGGTGAGCTTGCTGTGGCTTAAGAGCACCCAGCAAACCATTGCCACGCACCGGGCACCCGGCACCTTGGTCCAGTCACTCGTAATGGCTGACCGTGACGCTGTACAACACCCCTGGGCGTACCGGCTGCACCGTCACAGCAACAACCCCATCCGCCACAGACGCGTATTCGGCATAACGCACAAAGTAGCCGTTGTGCGCTTGCACAGCCTCCAGCTCCGATGGCTCCAACGCACGCTCTTGCAGGCCGTTTTGCAGCAGGTAGGCGTTGACGGCAACCACAGCCCGGCCCATATCGTTGCGGGCAACTTCAAACGACACCTCCGAGCGTGGTTGCTTGTTGCCGTCACCCACTGTTCCAAAGTACTCCGGCTCCGTCGCAACCCCCACCGCAGGAGCGCCGCGCACCAGCGAAGAAATCCCGAGGTAATAGGTGAGCGTGCCCCGCTTGGGCGTGAAGTCCTCTTGGGAGATGAGAAAGAGCCATGCACTCACCCAGAGTGCCAACGACGCGCAAGCCACCACGCTCAAGGCGATGCCGAGCACGCGCGGACCAAAATGCAAGCGCAGAAACCTGCCGACAAAACCGATCACCTTGGCATCAATCCACCACCGTCAACTTGGCCACGCTGAGCGCCAGCCACTTGGTGCCATGGCGCGGGAAGTTGACCTGCGCACGCGCGTCGTCGCCCGTGCCCTCGATGGCCAGCACCTTGCCTTCGCCGAACTTGGTGTGGAACACGTTGATACCTGCGCGCAGGCCGTGGGACGGCGTGGTCTTCTGCACGGGCACCGGTGGGCTGGCAAATGTCTCGGATTTAAAGCCAAATTGGCCTCTAGCGCTTGATGGATAAGCGCTACCAGCTCCTGAATTAGGAGCATACGATCCAAACCCTTGCTGCTTGGGCGTAATCCACTTGAGTGCGGCCTCAGGCAGCTCGTCAAAAAAGCGGCTCTTGATGTTGTAGCGCGTCTGGCCGTGCAACATGCGGGTTTGCGAGTGGCTCAGGTACAGGCGCTTGCGGGCGCGGGTGATGGCCACATACATCAGTCGGCGCTCTTCCTCCAGGCCATCGCGCTCGCTGGCGGAGTTTTCGTGGGGGAACAGGCCCTCTTCCATGCCGCCGATGAACACACCGTCAAACTCCAGGCCCTTGCTGGCGTGCACGGTCATCAGCTGCACCGCGTCCTGCCCGGCCTGGGCCTGGTTGTCGCCCGCCTCCAGCGCCGCGTGGGTCAGGAAGGCCGCCAGGGGCGAGAGGGTTTCGCCGGTGTCGGCGTCCACGATGCCTGGCACGGCGGGCTTCAGGGGTTCGTCCAGCACCGGTGCGTTGGGGTCCAACCCCTGGCTGACCGGGCTTTGGGCGCTTTGCGTGAGCGGTGTGCCATGTTCGTCCAGCGGCAGGGCGACGGCGTCGCGGCCAAATCCTTCCTGCGTGACAAAACTCTCGGCAGCGTTGACCAGTTCCTGCAAGTTCTCGATGCGGTCGGCGCCTTCCTTTTCGGTGCGGAAGTGCTCCACCAAGCCCGTGGATTCGAGCATCTGCTCGATGATGCCGCGCAGGTTCAGGCCTTGGGTCTGCTCGCGCAGCACATCGACCATGGCGACGAACGCGCCCAGGTTGGCGCCCGCCTTGCCGGGCACGGCGCTCACCGCGTCGTGCAGCGAGCAACCTGCGGCGCGGGCTGCGTCCTGCAGCACTTCGATGCTGCGCGCGCCAATGCCACGCGGCGGAAAGTTGACGACGCGCGTGAAGCTGGTGTCGTCGTGTGGATTCTCCAGCAGGCGCAGGTAGGCCAGCGCATGCTTGATTTCGGCGCGCTCGAAGAAGCGCAGGCCGCCGTACACGCGGTAGGGCACGCTGGCATTGAACAGTGCCGATTCGATCACCCGGCTTTGCGCATTGCTGCGGTAGAGCACGGCGATTTCCTTGCGCTCAAAGCCGTCGTTGCGCACGAGTTGCTTGATCTCATCGACCATCCACTGCGCCTCCGCCAGGTCAGAGCTGGCTTCGTACACGCGCACGGGCTCGCCCGCGCCCTGTGTGGTGCGCAGGTTCTTGCCCAGGCGGCGGCTGTTGTGGCTGATGAGGTGGTTGGCCGAGTCGAGGATGTTGCTGTAGCTTCGGTAGTTCTGCTCCAGCTTGATCTGGCGCTGCACATCGAACTCGCGCACGAAGTCGGTCATGTTGCCCACGCGCGCACCGCGAAACGCGTAGATGCTCTGGTCGTCGTCGCCCACGGCAATCACGCTGCCGCGCGCTTCAAAGCGCCCGCCCACCTCGTTGCCCGCCAGTTGCTTGAGCCAGGCGTACTGCAGCTTGTTGGTGTCCTGGAACTCGTCGACCAGGATGTGCGCAAAGCGGCGCTGGTAGTGCTCGCGGATGGGGTCGTTGTCGCGCAACAGTTCGTAGCTGCGCAGCATCAGCTCGCCAAAGTCCACCACGCCTTCGCGCTGGCATTGGTCTTCGTACAGCTGGTAAATCTCGACCTTCTTGCGCGAGTCGCTGTCGTGCGCCTCCACGTTGGCAGGGCGCAGGCCTTCTTCCTTGCAATTGGCAATGAAATACGCCAGCTGTTTGGGCGGAAAACGCTCGTCGTCCACGTTGTGCTGCTTGCACAGGCGCTTGATGGCCGAGAGCTGGTCTTGCGTGTCCAGAATTTGAAAGGACTGCGACAGGCCCGCCGCCTTGTGGTGCGCGCGCAAAAGGCGATTGCACAGGCCGTGGAAGGTGCCGATCCACATGCCACGCACGTTCACCGGCAGCATGGCGGACAAACGCGCCACCATCTCTTTGGCGGCCTTGTTCGTGAAAGTGACGGCCAGAATGCCACCGGGCGTGGCGTAGCCGTTTTGCAGCAGCCAGGCAATGCGGGTGGTGAGCACACGCGTCTTGCCCGAGCCTGCGCCCGCCAGTATCAGTGCGTGGCCTGCGGGCAGCGTGACGGCCGCCAGTTGCTCGTCGTTCAGATTGGCCAGGAGGGGCGATGCAGCCGAGGCCGCAGCAGCGTGTGGGGGCACCAAGGCTTCGGGTGCACCCGGGAACGGGTCTTGTGGGAACATGCGGCCATTGTAGAAAGCGCCCCGGCACCCTCCCCCGCCCGACCATGAAAAACATTGCCCGCACCCTGGCCAGCGTCCTGGTCCTCACTTACACAGCCTCAGCGCTGGCCCAGGCCAGCTGCAGCAGTGACGGCTTCCCACAGCCCGTGGCCATTTTCGAGCGCTTCATCAGTGCCGACTGCGAAGTCTGCTGGAGCGATGCGGCCACCCCCGCGCCCTCTGCCACGGCGGGCGTGGCGGTGCTGGACTGGATCGTGCCGGGCAAGGCCGGTGACGAAGCGCCCTTGTCGGCCGCCGCCACCAACGACGCCCTGGCCCGCCTGCAGACCCTGGGCCGCAAGCCCCCTGTCACCACCGATGTCCACACTGCGGCCATCGAGGCCGCCACGCCCGCCCGCCTGCGCGTGGCCCACGGCATGCCGTTCAACGACTACCTGGGCGCGGCCATCGCGTTCACGCCCGTGCAGCGCGCTGCACAGCGCAACGTCGCAACGCCCGGAGCCATGGACTTCTACCTGCTGCTTGTCGAATCCGTGCCTGCAGGCACCGAAGGCACGAGAGTGGCACGAAATATGGTTCGAAACATGCTCCACGGCACGTGGGAAAAGCGCGAAAAGCTATCAAAAAAAGAGCAAATGAAATGGATGGAAACCCGGTCCATGCGCATCCCGGAAGGCGCACAGGCCGAGCGGCTGCGCATGGTGGGCTGGGTGCAGGACGCTCAGGGCAGCGTCCTGGCGGCTGCGCAGTCCACCTGCCGATGACATCGGTGATAACGGTCATACCCGCACGGTTATAGGGTCTGCCAGGCAGGCGGGTAGAATCAATCACCGGGCCCAAGTTTCTTGACGCCCGGTTTTTTGTGCCCGAGCAATCTGCGGGGTTCGGAGCTGGCCACCACGCCAGTGCCCACAAAGCCGGTCCCAAGCCAAGCGCCCACGCCCGCGAAATCCTTCGCAGGCGACCTTTTCAAAGGAGCTTGGAATCTCATGGAAATCTTCGATTACGACAACGTTTTGCTGCTGCCCCGCAAATGCCGCGTGGAAAGCCGCTCGGAATGCGACGCCAGTGTGGAGCTGGGCGGCCGCTCGTTCCGCATCCCCGTGGTACCCGCCAACATGAAAACGGTGGTGGACGAAAAGATCTGTACCTGGATGGCCCAGAACGGCTACTTCTATGTCATGCACCGGTTTGACCTGGACAACATTCAGTTCGTCAAGGACATGCACGCCAAGGGCTGCTACGCCTCGATCTCACTGGGCGTCAAACGACCCGACTACGACACCGTGGACCAGTTGGTGGCACTGGGCCTCACGCCCGAATACATCACCATCGACATCGCCCATGGGCATGCCGACAGCGTGAAGAACATGATTGGCTACCTCAAGCAGCACCTGCCCAAGGCGTTTGTGATTGCTGGCAATGTGGCCACGCCTGAAGCCATCATCGACCTGGAAAACTGGGGCGCCGACGCGACCAAGGTAGGCGTGGGCCCGGGCAAGGTGTGCATCACCAAACTCAAGACCGGCTTTGGCACGGGCGGCTGGCAGCTATCTGCCCTCAAGTGGTGTGCCCGCGTGGCCACCAAACCCATCATTGCCGACGGCGGCATCCGCAGCCATGGCGACATCGCCAAGAGCATCCGTTTTGGCGCCAGCATGGTGATGATCGGCTCGCTGTTCGCAGGCCATGAAGAGTCCCCCGGCAAGACGGTGGAGGTGGACGGCGCTCTGTTCAAGGAGTACTACGGCTCAGCCAGCGACTTCAACAAGGGCGAGTACAAGCACGTGGAAGGCAAGCGCATCCTGGAGCCCATCAAGGGCAAGCTGGCCGAGACGCTGATCGAGATGGAGCAGGATGTGCAAAGCTCCATCAGCTACGCTGGCGGCACCAAGCTGATGGACGTGCGCAAGGTCAACTATGTGATCCTGGGCGGCGACAACGCGGGTGAGCACCTGCTGATGTAAACCAGCACCCGGGCCGAGATCAACGCGAGGTCAGGCCCGCAGCAGGTTCTGCGCCATGTGGTGCAGGTCGTGCCCCGGCTGGGCCAGCGCATCGACGATGCTGAAGTGGTGCAGTCCGGGTAATGCCACGCTACGGGGCACGAAGTGGCTGCCCCAGGCGTTCTGCATCAACTGGTTCTGCCGTAGGAACTCGGGGCTTTCATCCGCCCCCACGGCGCAATAGAGCGTACCGATGGCGGGCTCCAGCAGGCGCGCCGGGCTGCACTGCAGCACTTGCTGCTCCGTGAGGTTCAGCACCGTCTGGTACATGGGGGTGTGCATGATGGGCTCCAGATCGTGGACCCCGGAGATCGACAGCGCATTGCGCACCAGCCCATCCGGCAGACCGTCACCGATCAGCGGCCACACACTGGTGAGCAGCAGGGCCGCCAGTTGGCCTCCCGCCGAATGCCCTGCAACGGTAATCCGCTTCGGGTCGCCCCCATGGGCGGCAACGTGGTGCCACACCCAACCCAGTGCTTTCTCCATTTGCCGCACGATGTGCGGAATGGTCACCGGCGCCTCGGGGGTGCCTGGGCACAACGCATAGTTCACCACCACCACACAAAACCCGGCCTGGGTAAAAGGCGGCGCAATGAACGAGTGATCGGATTTGTCGAGCGACCGCCAGTAGCCGCCATGGATGAACACCAGCACAGGCACCGGCCCGCCCGTGGTACGTGCAGACGGAAACACGTCCAGGGTTTCCCCTGCACCGCTGCCATAGGCCACATCCAGCACACAAGGGACGTTGGCCCGCACCTGCGCAGAATCCCGTGCCCAGCGCTGCAGGTAGTCCATGTGGTCGGGCACCAGAGCACGGTTGTTGTACATGCGCTCCAGCCAGGCGGGGTCATGCAGGGGCAAGGTCATGGGTAGGGTCTCCTGAGGCTGTGCGGCATCATCATTCCAATCTAGCCATGCTGCAAGCTCCGTGACAGGGTGATGCACCAAAAAGGCACATGATGCACACAGAGACAACGATCCCGGATGAATGACGCCATGACCACCTCCCCGCTTCGCATTGCAGTCCTGGGCATTGGCATGATGGGCCGCCCCATCGCACGCCGCCTCAAGGAAGCCGGCCATCAGGTCCAGGTGTGGAACCGTACCCGAGCCAAGGCGGAGCCCCTGACAGCGTTTGGCATCACCGTCCATGCCTCGCCCACCGAAGCGGTCCAGAACGCCGATGTGGTGATCAGCCTGCTGGAAAACGGCCCTGTCGTAGGACACGTCCTGTTCGAATCCGGAACGGCCAAGGCGATGCGCAAAGGAGCCCTCTTCATCGACATGGCCTCCATCCAGCCCCGCGAAGCACGGGACCACGCCGCCCGCCTGGGCGAGATGGGCCTGGCCCACCTGGATGCACCTGTATCAGGTGGGACGGTGGGAGCAGAAAACGGCACACTCGCCATCCTGGTGGGCGGGCGCCCTGAAGACTTTGCGCAGGCCCAGCCCGTGTTCGCCGCCTGCGGCCGCGCCACCCATGTGGGCCCGCACGGCGCGGGCCAGCTCACCAAGTTGGCCAACCAGATGATCGTGGGCATCACCATCGGCGCGGTGGCCGAGGCATTGCTGTTTGCAGCCAAGGGCGGCGCAGACATGGCCAAGGTGCGCGAAGCCATTCAGGGAGGTTTTGCCGACAGCCGCATCCTGCAACTGCATGGCCAGCGCATGGTGGAGCGTGACTTTGCCCCACGCGGCCGCATGGCCGTGCAGCTCAAGGACATGCGCAACGCCCTGGCGACGGCCGGCGAGATCGGCTTCGACGCGCCCATCACAGCCCTGTTCGAGACCCTCTATGCCGAAGGCGTAGATCATGGCTTGGGCGAACTGGACCACAGTGGTCTGTTTGTCGAACTCGCCAGCCGCAATGCCATGCAATAATTTTCTGGGTTGCTTGCCAAGCCACAAAAAACTAGTGCATAATTCGAGGCTCTGCAGCAATGCAGACAGATTTATAAAAAGTTTGGGTTCTTAGCTCAGTTGGTAGAGCAGCGGACTCTTAATCCGTAGGTCGAGTGTTCGAGTCACTCAGGACCCACCAAACAAAAGCCGCAAGGCACAAAGCGCCGACGCTATTATAAATATAGCGCCGGCGTTTTTGTTTGGTCCCATGGGACACTGGTGGGACACTTCTTACCAACTCAACACACGCATCTGCAAATCAGCACGAAACCGTGACTGGTAATATCCAGCCCGTGCAACAAGTAGCACAGCGATGAAGCCGATGGCCAGCCTGGCCGGGAGTGGAGCGACGCTGCTGGCACCGAAGCGCGTTCCCACGCCTGCGGTGCTGGCCATGCCAATCCACTTTCTTGAAGGGCATCGCTCATGGCTACCATTGAAGCCCGTCGCGCAGACGACGGCACCCTCTCCTATCGCGCCAAAGTCCGTCTGAAGGGCTACCCCATCGAGTGCGCCACCTTCCGGCGCAAGACCGACGCCACCAAGTGGGCACACAGCGTCGAAGTCGCCATGCGCGAAGGGCGCTACCTCAAAGCCGCCGCGGCCAAGAAGCACACGTTCGCTGACCTCGCAGATCGCTACGCGAAGGAAGTCCTGCCGGAGCGTCCGAAGAACGCCGCCAATACACTGCGCCACCTCAAGTACTGGAAGCAGACGCTGGGGCTGCTTGCCCTCGCGGACATCACCCCAGCGCTGCTGGTGCAGTACCGCAACGAACTGCTGGCAGAAACCACCCGCCGCAAGAAACCCCGCTCGAATGCCACCGTGGTGCGCTACTTGGCGACGATCTCCCATGCTTTCACCGTCGCCATGAAAGACTGGCAATGGGTCACCGACAACCCCGTCAGCAAGATTTCCAAACCGCGCCAGGCCCGCGGTCGGGAAAGGTTTCTCTCTGACGCAGAGCGTGAGCGCCTGCTCCAGGCCTGCCGCGCCTCGCCCAACCGCTATCTGCTGCCCGTAGTGGTGTTGGCGATCTCCACCGGCATGCGCCGTGGCGAGATCATGAACCTGCGCTGGACGGACATTGACCTGCGGCGCGGCACCATCCTGCTGACCGCCACGAAAAACGATACCTCCCGCTCCATTCCCCTCACTGGCCTGGCGCTCCTGCTGCTGGAAGACCTGGCCAAGGTGCGCAGGCTGGACACGCCTCTGGTGTTCTACGGCACCCTGCCGCACAAGCCCATGGACTTGAAAAAGCCTTGGGAGGCGGCCGTGCGTCAGGCGGAGCTGGAAAACTTCCGCTTCCACGACCTGCGGCACACCGCCGCCTCCTACTTGGCCATGAACGGAGCCACCACGATGGAGATCGCCGCCGTTCTCGGGCACAAGACGTTGCAGATGGTCAAGCGATACAGCCACCTCGCCAACAGCCACACGGCCGGCGTGGTGGCGTCTATGAACCGCAAAATTTTTGCACCCTCCCAAGGCGAAACACACACCACCGACAGGGTCAGTTAGCCACGACCTGCGGCGTGATCTGACAAGACTCTGCTACATTTCGGCCCGTGCAATAACTACGCACATGCGTTGAAGCCATTTGTCTCCGGCACGTGGTGGACCCAAGCTGCTTCGGTTTAACAACCGGGGTGACCCAAGTCCACCAACGTGAAGGAATGCCAAATGGCTTTTCTCTTTTCCGGTCCTGCTGCTGACCAGTCCCAGCCCAAGGCACGCCGCACCGCGCGCGTGCAGCAAGCTCCCCAAACCCACCCTACCCCCGCGCGATCCAGCGCACCACAGGTCAGCGCAGCGCCCACCCGGCTGATCCCGCTGACCGATTGGAATCTGCACCACGCGTGGCCGCCCATCGGTGGGCTGCGCCACCTCGTATTCTTCGAGAAGACCAACGGCTTTCACCAAGTGGTGCGCCGAGTCGGTCGCCGTGTGTTGATCGACGAGGCAGCCTTCTTCGCATGGGTTGACAGCAAGGGAGGTCACCATGCCTCTGTCTGATTTCTTGCTCCGTACGCGGGGCCACCTCCATCACCCAAACGTAACGTGCTGCATGCAAGTGGCTACCGCACACACCGTGTGCTGCATTCACCATTTCGTTCGCCAATGGGGAGGTGCCTGATGTTCACGTTCATGCATGTCATTTCCGCACGCGGCGGGACCGCCCTCACCGTCAAGCTGGACCTGAACCCCAGCGATGTCACCGCATGCGATGAAACCACGGGGAAGATGGTCGCAGAGGCGAAGAAAGCCAAACGCAAGTTTTGCGCCATACACCGTGAATACATCGGCACCACTTTGTTCACCTACGACCCAGCCAACCAGGCCCAGATCGAAGTGCAATTGCTGGCGATGCTCTCTGCTCACCACACCGAGGTAACTGTCAACGCTGAAGCAGGAGGCATCGAGTCATGGTCGAGCTGCTGAACCCCGACTTGGAGCAGGCCCGGCGTTTCCTGCAGGCGCTCGACCCCGCCGGAGTCTTCACCTTTCAGACCTTCCCGGAAAACAAAGAGTTGCGCGCGCTACCTGGCCGCATCTTGCACGGCGCTCTCGACGACAAAGCCGATGAGCTGGCACGATTACAGCAACAAGGTGCTGGCGTCTTCGTCATGGTGAACGAAGGCAATGGCGCTGGCCGTAAGAGCTCTGACGTCACGCGAGTACGCGCTCAATTTGTCGATCTCGACGGCTCACCGATAGGCCCGGCTCTGACGGCGGATGCACCGCCTCACATCGTCGTGGAATCCAGCCCTGGCAAGTGGCATGCCTACTGGCGTGTTAAAGGCGCTTCACTGGCTGATTTCAGAGACCGTCAACACGCTTTGGCCGACAAGTTCGGAGGCGATCGTTCCGTATGCGACCTTGCCCGCGTGATGCGCCTGCCAGGGTTCTGGCACCTCAAAGGCACCCCATTCCAAACCCGCCTTGTCTCGCCAACCGCAGAGGTAACTGCGCAATGAATTCAACCACCACACCCTTCTACACCTGGGCTGAACTGGCGCAAAAGCTGGGCCTCACCACCCAAGCTGCCAAACCACGTCGCACCCCGAAATCCCACGTAAGTGGCGCCATTGCAGGCACTACCCTTGCAGAACTCATGCAGCGCCAGTGTGTGGATGGCGAGCGAACCCAACATCTGACCCGGCTGATCGGCACGCTCCTGGCAACTCGCATCCCCGCTGGCAAAGCGCTCGAACAGTGCCATGTATGGAACGGGCAGAACCTCGAACCACTGGACGACGACAAGATCGACTCCACCTTCAGCTCCATCCTTGCCACCGATCAGCGCAATCACCCCGAGCGCTACCCCGGACTCCAGGTGGGGGAGCCTCTGTTTGATTTGAGCGCTGGCCGCATTGACCGCTACCTGGCAACTGATCCGCCGCCCCGTCGTTGGTTGCTCAAAGACCTGATCGTGCTCGGCAAGGTCGGCGCCATCGTCGCACCGGGTGGCAGCAGCAAGTCACAGTGGCTGCTGCAACTGGCCGTGGGCGTGGCCAGCAGCCTGCCTGTGGCGGAACGCTGGGAGATAGGCGAATCAGGCGGCGTGCTGGTGTTCTTTGCTGAAGACGACGAGGACGAAATTCACCGTCGCATAAAACGCATCATTGGCCAGTTCAAGTTGGCGGGTCACGCCACGCAGTTGGCGGGCATTGAAGAACGCCTGCATGTCTTCTCCACCATCGGACACGACACGCTTTTGACCAAGCGCGAAACCACGGGCGAGGTGTCCGCCACCTGCATCGTGCGCCGCATCGCTGCCCTGGCCGGTCAGATCGAGAACCTGAAACTGATCGTCATTGATCCGGCCTCCCGCTTTCGTGGCGGTGAAGAAAACAGCAACGAAGATGCCACCCGTTTCATCGAAGCCCTTGAAACCTTGGCCAAGCACACAGGCGCTACGGTGTTGATTGCACACCACACCAACAAAGGCAGTTACGGTGGTGACGGAGAGCCCGGCCAAGGGGCTTCACGGGGTGCATCAGCGCTGACCGATGGCCTGCGCTTGCAAATGAACCTCAGCCGCGCTTCTGACAAACAGCTCGGAGCCATTGGTGCATCCAAGGACCAAGCCTCTCGCTATCTCGCCGCAAAGGTGACCAAGACGAACTACTCGGCATATCCACCTCCGGTAATTCTTGAGCGACTGGATAACGGTTACTTGACTGCAGTCAGCGCCGCACAGGCACAGCAGCGTGCTGAAACCGCGGCCATCTTACGCATAGTGGCGGTGCTGATGCAGCAGCCAAAACCGATCACAGCGCGTCATCTGGAAGACCGTTTTGGAGGCATGACCGGCCAACTCAACATGCCCAAGCACGAGGTCCGCCGAATAGTGCAGATGGCCACCACGCGAGGGGTCCTAACTGGCGGAGAGCGCAAACCCCTCACGGTTACAGAAGTAGGCCATGCGATAGTCCCAGCAGCCCTCGCGGCGGCGGAGATAGCGAGCAAGCCTCATGAAAAACCAGTTCGCAAAAAAACTTAACAAAATCAATGACTTACGCGCGAGGAGCCAACATGAATGCGCCGCGAAAACACCAATAGAATCAACCACTTAGCGACGCGAGAAATACCTTATAAAGGACAAGGGCCACCTCCGGTGGCCCTTCTGTTGCCTGTCAGCGCACTCAATGCACCCCCTGAACGTCCGTCAGGTCAGCTGGCCTGGTCATTGCAAGAAGCTCTTCATCACTCATGGCCTCCATCCTCCGGCGCTCCTGCTGGCCGGCCACGTCCACATCGACCTTGACCCGGTCGGTATAGAACCCCATCAACTTCCCAATCTCCCGTAGCCCCGCCACCATCCCGGCGGGGTTCATCTGATCTCGTGCCATCTGCACGGCCTCCAGCAGCTGCGCCAGCACGGTTTCGCGCTCTACTGATAGGCGGGTGGCATCAGCCCTTTGGCGGGCCTCTATGGCACTGGAAATGGCTACATTCGTTAGCAATCGGTACGCTGCCACCCTGGCCCCGGCCGCACCGTAGCCCGCCCGTGTGGCAGCCTGGGTGCCATTCGCATCCACGAGGTATTCGTCGATGAACCGGGTCTGTTTGGCAGTCATGAGCTTGTTGGCAGTCATATCTGTATTTTAAGCAATTGCCTAAAAAATAGGCAATTCGAACTCGAAATCAACCCAGTTCGCACCTCCAGCACTTCCTCCCAGCAAGTGATGTAGTTCGGCGATTTCCGTGATTGAAGCATTTGGCATCCTTTATAGGCACCCTCGGTTGAGAGCTTCACCGTGCCCAACGCCTATATGGCTGGTTCAGCACATCCAGCGCCTGCATAAGGCGGTGATTGGTGATGGACCCTGATGCCAGCAGGTTACCCTTGGCGCTGCGTGGCAGGTGTGATTTCGCTGAGCATGACGCAACCGTGTCCCGACGACCTCAGACCGATACCTGGTACGATTGCTCGGCTGCGAGCGATACGCAGCCAAGTTGTGTGTGAATTCAAACTACGTCCTTGTTCAGAAAATTGGCCCGCATAGTTCCTGCTCAACATTGAAGTGAGGAAAGATTGACCGACATCGTTTCGCCGAGAAAACGCAGTGAGATGATGGCAGGCATCCGCGGGAAGAACACAAAGCCCGAGATGCGGGTCCGCAAGGCGCTTTTTGCAGAGGGGTATCGATATCGGCTGCATCGCAGAGATCTCCCCGGGACGCCGGACATAGTTTTTCCTGGACGGAAGGTGGCGATTTTCGTCAATGGCTGCTTCTGGCATGGGCATCTTGACTGCAATCTGGCGAAGGTTCCAAGCTCTCGCACGGATTTTTGGGTAGGGAAACTGGACCACAACAGGCAACGCGACAAGGCGGCAACTGAAGCCCTCACAACATTGGGATGGCGTGTCCTCGTGGTCTGGGAGTGCTTCATTCGAAGCTGCAAAGAGCAGCGCGAACTCGCACGTGCCCTGTCTAGCTGGCTCGACGATCCCACGCGGCAGGACGATTTGCGTTCAGTCGTAAAGGACATCATGTAACGGTCGCACGGCTGTCAACCCAATCCGAACAAGAATTACTAGCATTGCCATCTAAATGACATACAAGATCATCGACCTCTTCGCGGGACCAGGCGGACTTGGAGAAGGGTTCGCTGCATACAAAGACAAAGACAGAGCCAGATTCGAAATTGTTTTGTCTGCCGAAATGGAGGCAGGAGCTCATCAGACACTAACGCTGCGGAGTTTCTTTCGCCATATCCGTGGAGATCAAAAAGCACTGAACGCTTACTACCGCTTCTGTTCGATGGAAGGCGCCCCACACCCGGGCGAGTTGTTCCCGCTCGCATGGCATGCCGCACGATCGGAGGCGCATCAGCTGACACTGGGGAACCCAGAGCACAACAAGGTGTTGGAAGCGTTGCTAGACAAGGCAAAACTGAAAGATGATGAGACGGTACTGATCGGTGGCCCGCCTTGTCAGGCCTATTCCTTGGTGGGCCGATCACGCAACATGGGAAAGATGGACTATGTTGCAGAAGACGATCACCGACACTTTCTCTATAGGGAATACCTACGCATTCTTCATCTAACCAAGCCGGCCGTCTTCGTGATGGAAAACGTCAAAGGGATACTTTCCTCAAGGGTGGGCGGAAAGCTAGTCATCCACGACATCCTCCGAGACCTGACAGATCCTGGTCAGGCACTTGGTCAGACAAGTGGGGCTCGCTACACCATCCACTCTCTCGTGTCTCGCGTCAAGTTCGTGCCGGGGGATGATCCAAGCAAGGTGGATGCGAAGTCATTCATCATCGAGGCTGAAAAGTTCGGGATTCCGCAGGCAAGACATCGCGTGATTCTTTTGGGAGTTCGAGAGGATATCAACTACGACGGCCAGTGGCTTTTGGAGGAGTCAGGTGAGCTGCGGGTGATCGATGCAATCGGTGATCTACCGCCCCTGCGGAGCAAACTTAGCCGGGGTGACAGCGACAGCGCCTGGAGTGACACTGTCATCGCGCTGGCCCAAGCTCTGCATGTCGATGCCGCCAAAAAAAACATGAGCATACTTGCCTTGGAGCTCAAGGCGGGAGCACTCAGTCTAGGCAAGGCAATTGAAACTGGAGCGCTCCGGTACCGTTTTCCGAAGAATAACGGCGGCCTGACAAAGTTCGACAATTGGGTCAGAGACCCTCAGCTTGAGGTCTGGCTGAACCATGAATCCAGATCGCACATGCCCAGCGATCTGGCGCGTTACTTCTACACAGCCGTGTTCGGTCAGGTATACAAGCGGACACCCAAGGGCCATCAGGATTTCCCGCTGACCGGACTCGCCCCGGATCATGCAAATTGGGAATCTGGAAAATTCATCGACCGATTCCGGGTTCAGCGATTCGATGCCCCAAGTTCGACCGTAACCAGTCATATCGCCAAAGACGGGCACTACTTCATCCATCCCGATCCAGGCCAGTGCCGCAGCCTGACGGTCCGGGAAGCTGCCCGTCTCCAGACATTTCCGGACAACTACTTTTTCCAAGGAAATCGCACACAGCAGTACCACCAAGTGGGGAACGCAGTGCCGTCATTACTTGCTAACAAAATCGCTCACGTCGTACACAAAATTCTGACGGAACGTTCGCGGGCACCTTCGGCAGGTTAGCGTGAATCAACCCAAATTTTCATCAATTCTTGAAGCCCTCGACCAGCGCTTTTTTCTCTGCTGCGATTACCCTCTGACTCTGAGGACCGGTGGGTATTTTCCTACTGGTCATGCTGGCAGCCACACCGAGGAAGTCCATCTCACTAGGAGTCATGACCACCCCTTCGCTGGCCCACTTGTGCAGTTTCGACCAGTATGTCGCGCCTCTGCCTACAACATAAGTCTGAGCCTCAATGTCGTTCATAACCTTCTGCTCTCGTCGCGCTGCACGCTTTGCACCCTCTTTCTCATCTGCATCGATCAGGTCCTTATCAAGGTCACTTTCAAGCCGTACATCAACAGACTGCAGGAGATCGTCCCAGCATTTCTCACGCTTGCACCATTCGGTGACGTTTGCGACCCGGTACGCTTCAGCAGATGAAATGATCCTCGCCTGTACCTGCTTTGCAATGCCCAGCAAGACCTGATTGAGCGAGCTGGAGGTGGCCTGCTTGTTCCATATCTTCAGAAAGTCGATGTCTTGTTTGCGGCTCTTCAGCGCATGTGTCAGCAGTGCGATGGAGTAGGTCACAGTGTTGGCCCTGTAGCCCTGCGCGTACCAGACAGCGCTGCCGACCAAGCGTTCAAGCGTGCGGAAAGCGATGGTGGCACCGATGATGCCCTTGAACCATTCTTCACCGAATGCTGCGCCTTCCTCGCCCCAATGCCCTGTCACGTTCTCTGCGAAAAACTTGAAGTTCTTCTGTGCCCCCTGGCTGACCACATGCGGCATGCACATGATTGTGACGAGCACCTTGGCAATGTCGGTTTTCTGGATTAGCTGCTTTCGCGGATTCTGGACCTCGAACTCCTTCTTCTTCGCAGGAGTCATGTAGACGGAGGCATTGGCATATTGGCCTCTGGCCCGTTCGTAGAACCAATGAGTCATCTGCTGTGACCCCTCTGCTGCAGGAGCCCAGACGTTCCTAGAGAAGCTTTCTATGCGCCTGTGGAACGGATGGTTGGAGAAGAAGTCTGCATCACTGACCTTGTTCTGACTGTTCGCATACAGGGAGATCTTGGGAACGATCTCGTCCACAACGTCCGGCCGGACCACGGACAGTTTCATCTGCACTCTGACCTTGTCCAGGTTCTCAGCCTTGTCCCTCTTCATCACGTTGAAGATCGAGGCGGTTGTCTGACCGCCATTGACAATCTGCAGGTTTTCAAGCCGGTTCACCAGAACCTGGTTTCCATCCGGGTCGAACTCGGCCTTTGCAGCGGTCGCAGATATTCCATTGTTGTAGGCGAAGAACATCTGGGGTTCTTCGAGGATGGTCTTGCGTATTCCCTTGTTGACGCCCTTTGTGGCCTGCAGAAAGGTTCTGACGTTCTGCTCAAGAAGTCGCCCGCCGTACAGGTCGTAGATTTCAGCCAGCCAGTCTCCCGGTATCACGGTGAGGTAGGACTCAAGTTCTGCCCCTCCTGAGTTGGCCGGAAGACAGGGCAGTCCTTTGCCAAACATCTTCACAAAGTCGATGACGATTGGTTCCGGCTCGCCCGTTGACAGGAGTCGGCCGATCGCAACCAGATCCCAGACCCTGACTGCCCACTCCCTCTCGCCTTTCTTCTTTGTCGGCAGAGTCTTGACCGCGCTCGAAAGCTTGGCATCGGAAAGAATGTTGAGGCGGATGCGGACAACCGAATGTCCCATCTGTGCAAGCTGCCGGGCGAGGCTCCATACGCCGCTTCCAACGTCGACTTCTACGGAAAGATCTCCGTCTACCGCCCGCTCGAAGAAGGTTTCCGCACGTTTGAGGCAGGCATCCAGACTGGTTTTGGTCAGGCTCTGGATTTCAGGCTCACCGTGATATTCGACCTGGAACAGGTCGAGCGTGGCCTCATCTTCTGTGTAGGCATATCCATCAACCCTCATGCCCCTGTGCACGAAGAAGGCCGGTTCGAATCCTGGCACGGCTCCCGAGTCCACAAGTGCTTCTGCGACAACAGACGCAAAAGCTGTTTCGGAAAAATCGGACGTTGCAACTGATCTGGCAGAGACCTGCTGCTGCAGGTCTGCGAGGAATTCACCGTCTGTCATCATTCAGGCGCCGCTCCATGAAATGGTTGATTCAAACGGGGACATTGCGGCCAGCTGGATACTGTATGTCACTTCCTGGATGCCAGGCATCAGTGTCGATGGGATGATCCTGGGGAAGCCGTCAGTCACTGCGAATGCATCATTCTTCACCAGTGCGAACAATTGAGTCCGATATTCAGGCAAGTCCAGATATCCGAGGCTGACCAGCTTCTCTTCGAATTCTTCGGTTGCGGATGCAGATGCACCAAGGGCTGCTGTCAGTTCGTCGATCAGTACGCCCAGGCATTTCCCGCCAGCGGATACCTCGGACAAGTGATAGACACACAGGTACAGGTCCGTGCTGTCCACCCACAGTTGAGATGGTGACGAGATGCGAACAGACTGGGGTGATCCAACAAGATGTGACTTGATCTCGAAAACCTTGTTGTCCGCTGCAAAGTCCTGAGGAAATCCGGAAGGCCCCTTCCATGCCTGCACAGCGGCGGGACCGAACCTGGGCAGCAGTTCCTGCTGCAAGAAGCTGAGCTCAGCGAACAGGCCACGAATCTCATGTGCGTCGAGAAGACGAGGCCCACCTCTGGAGAGAAGACGTTGCCATTTCAGAAGTCGTGTGCACAAAAGCTCAATGCAGTCAGCATCGGACTGCGCACCGGATGTACAAGTAATCAGATCCTTGCAGAGCAAGCCAAAGAGGTCCACGTCCTGCGCTTTTGCAAGCATCAGATGCAACTCGTGCGTCTTGTCGATCCACAGGGCCCGTAACCCCTTGAGACGCGGGAGATCAGGATTCCAGCGGACAAGGGAGCCCAATTTGAGCACCAGCATCAGCTGGCTTTCAGCATTTACCGCGTAGTAAAAATCGAACGGATGGTCTGGGTCTGCCCGTCTTGCACTCAGTGCGCCGAGCTGAGGTGTTGCCAGACCGTGCCACGGGCTTTCAGTCTTCATCCGCATCTTCCTCCGGGGTCCCATAGTTCTCTGCCCACCATGTGGTGTTCACGACGTACGTCACTTCAGTGGTTTCGTAGCCAGACTCGGGGAAGGCGATTCCCCATGCAACCACACTGGGTGCCGCCGGAGGGTTGACCTTCTCCTTGTCCTTCTCCTTGTCCCAGACATCGAGCACATGCAGCATGAGTAATGGTCGTGTGCGGTGCTTGATGTAACGCCTGTCAGGTATGTCGCTGGTCTTATCCCATGACTTCTCGGCTCCGTTTATCTCCTCACTGCTCATGCCTGCCTTGACCTGCCCGCGACCACCCACTCTGAGTGCCTTGCCACTCACTGCGATGTAGTCGACACCAGCTGGGCTGCGCTTCCAGAGGGACGAGCGAGCTTGGGCGGCGGGCTTGCACGCTCCAAACGATGTTGTTCCGCTCTCATTGGTTGACGGACTAAAAAGACAGATGTCCCATCGCGCCAGCTCGTCTGACTCGCGCATCTTGATGTAGTCGTTGACCGGATTGGCCTGGGTGAGCAATGCAACGTCGTCATGGTTCTGAAATCTTGCGACAAAGTTGCGTACGAGCGGGGCAACTGCAATGTCTTTCCATAGATAACCGAACTCTTTTGCGTGGTCAGGCTTGGAAAGTTCTGTGAGAGAGGTCAGCAGATCACTCAGGACTTCTCTGTTTGCGGCAATTGCATCCGTACGCAGACGTGTCGTTTCGATCAGTTCTCCGGCTAGGGAAACGGAGTGGTTGACCTTTTGTCCGGACCGCATCTTGTTCCTGGCTGTCACGATCAGAGATTCGGGGTGGGCTCGAACCTTCAGGCCGAAGTCGACCGGGCGGGCGCCAGCTCTTTCCATGCGGGTGAACTCGTCACGCAGTTCATCAATGGCGTCCGAGATGTGGGCATACCAGTCGATGGCTTCTTCTGTCATGAAGATTCGGCAGACATCCGCGTAGCCATCGCGATATCCGAACCACCGACCCATCTGCAGAAGGGTGTCGTACATCATGGAGTTGCGAAGGAAGTAGCTGACGGTCAGTCCCTCCAGGGTGAAGCCACGCGAAAGCGCAAACCCGCCGATAGCGATGACATGCAGGCCTTCGTTCTTGTATCGCCTGTAGTCCAGCTTGTCAGGTGACTTGCTGTTCACCTTTCTCACTTCGATCGGCCCTGCCGCGCGCACGAGCGCCGCCTGTACATCTCGCCAGGTCTCTGGTACCTGCCCCTCATACTGGTTTCTCCAGGCCTCGTGCAGCCTGTTCATCTCGGGGTCTCGGAGCGCATCCTCCGCGGGAAGTCCTGCGTGTCCCGTGCAAGCAGCGCGGATGGTGCTCATCAGGTCAGAGACCAGTCCGGTGAGTTTGGTCTGAACCTCGTTGAACCGTGATGCATTGACCAGCATCGATGAATGGCTCTTGTCCTGACCTCGCAACACCCGGATTGCGCGTGCCAGCACAAAGGTGCGAACGGCTTCCTTGAGGCTTTCCGGGATCTGTGTCAGGGGATGCGAGATCTTGTGTTTTTCCGGCAGCAGATCGACATGGTCGTCTACCGTGGTCAAGGTGCCGTGCAGGTCACCGGAGTCGGGAAAAATCCGGGACGCGCCGACATAGTTGGTCGGCGCATCGAGCGAAATGATGAAATCCCTCGGGAAGAGGTCTTCACGCTCCATCGCATCCCGGCTGTCCGGGTCGATGAAGATGTTGGCAAACGGGGTGGCTGTGTACCCTAGATAGACATTCCGGTCGAAGGAGTCGAGAAGCTTGCGAATGCGGTCGTTGATGGCAGACGGGGAGTCGTCGTTCTTGGACACATTGACTGAAGCGTTGTCTGCCTCGTCATCGATCAGCAGCATCGGAACGCTACTGATGCGGGCTCCAGCTTGCCTGTTACGGATCTCCAGCCAGTCGATCAGGTTGGCGAGGGTTCGCGAGTTCTTCTTCATGACGAGCACCAGCGGCTCGCTGAGCGACTGCAAGGAAACACCCAGATCTCGCGTGGTGGACCTGAAGTCGTCGGCGCGTGTGGTCAGGCAGATGGGCTGCCTCTCAAGGCCGTACAGACCGACACCAATCGCCGAATCTCTGCCGTTGGTTGCTTCCGAGCTCCGGCCAGTGAACCCCTCTTCGATCCGCTCCTGAGTCTGAACACGCAGATCCTCCTGGATGCCTGTGAGAATCACGATGAACTTGTAGCCGTAATCGGCTGCCTTGCTGATGACGCCTGTGTAGTTAGCCGTTTTGCCAGATTGCACATGACCGACCACCAAGCCTCTGCGTGCCCAGCGACCAGGTTTCTCTGGGTCCTGCATTAGGCCAACGATCTTGTCCGTGTCCTTGTCAAGAACGCCCAAGACGGCCGAACCGAATCCCCGGTTTCCGAGATGTTTGCGGTACCGGTCGTAGTAGTACGGGGTCAGACTTGCTCGCCTGCCAGGAAGCCACTCCTCGAACTCCACCTGAATCGTCGATGCGTCGCTCATGCTGATCGAAAGGCGCGCCTCGATCTGGCGGGCAGCTTCCTCGATCTGGCCATCGTTGATGGCTGCCGAGAGGCCAGGATAGAGAGGCAACACGGTCCTCAAGACCAGTCTTACCTGCTCCGGAGTGCGGGCGGGCATGTTCGAGAGGATGCCGATGGCGTTGTTCTGAAGATCTTGAAGCGACATTTTTCTCCCTGTTGCGAATCAGTTTGCTGTGGCGCGTTTGGTGATCAAGCCAATTTGGTCTGGGTAGCGGCTGAAGGGCTCCATGCTGGTCAGTACCGTCGCCAGCCCGGTCTGATCAAGATCCGGATTAGCCTGTACAAGCATCTTGGCCAGCGCGAGCATCACATCCATGTCTGGATGCTCGGACTCGATCTGCTTGGGCGTATTGGAGTAGTCGCTAAAGAAAGCAGCTGCAGGAAACGTCTGGCCGAACATCCGGATCATCTGCCTCAGACGCTGCCTGTCTCCTACTTGGAGGTCATTGAGAAGCTCGGCCAGGAGAGGGTGTTCGTCGTTGATGACGTACTCAATCCGATCGTTATGTATCTTGCGGACCCATACTGGCGAGGCATGCGTCTCGACGATCACTCTGCCTCTTTGCGTGTAGGGCCGCTTGGCACCCGACCTGATCTGCTCGATAACCTGCCTGAGCCGGTTCTTGACGATGAGCGGGGGGTGCGCGCGAGCCTTTCGGACATCGATTCCCCAGTGGTGATCCGTGTTGTTCGGGATGTCAATGCGAACACGAGCCAGTTTCGTGAGCTCTTCTTGCCTAGCCAGCCGGAACCAGCTTCCCCAGATGATCAGCCGACGGTTCCGATATATGTAGAAACCTTGGTTTCTGAGGTAACCCTCGGGTCCGGCGAGCCGTTCATATTCTTTCGCGCTCACCTTGGAATGATGTGGCAGTACAAATGCCTGTATCTTGACCTCGCTGTCTCTGAATCGCACGATCTCTAGCGGGAACTTCTGTGTTGCGATGTTCAGTTCTGCAAACGGGTCGTAGGGCTCTATATCCGTCCCGTTGATGGACATGCGAATTTTCTTATGTCCAAGTTCGCCGGCCAGAAAGCGGTGGAAAATTCTCGCAAGATGCTGCCTGACAACTGCCATCAGTTCATTGAGCGTGTCATGTCCAACCTCACCCATACCTGCCAGCTCTAAGCGATCAATCTTTCTCCATAAAACCACAGTTCCAACCCCACTCGAAGACAGTGCAGATGGCAGGTTTGATAACTCATTCCGGTGAACTTCGGTGATCTCCCATTTGTTCGTATCTGAAACCCGATCAAGGTCCCAGCGCATGCCATTAAGCTCCTCAGCCTTTCTGGTAACAACAGTGAGTTCTCGGCATTGACTGAAGGAGGCAGTTTTCAGTCCCAAGCCAAACCGTCCTAGATCGTGTACGGCACGCTCATGCCTTGGATCCTTCGATCCCGGCCTCATCGCTTCCAGCAGTTCCCCTCTCGACATGCCGCATCCATCGTCGACAACCGCAATCCATGGAAGATCGGCCTCCCAGCCAAAACGCAAATCGATATCTTTGGCACCCGCGGCGATGCTGTTGTCAATGATGTCCGCGACTGCTGAGTCAAAGGAATACCCGATGTCGCGCATAGCTTCAATCATCACTGAAGCTCGGGGCATAAGCTCTATGGTGGCTGGATCATTCGACTTATTCACAGGGCCCATGGTCTTTGATTCAATTAATTTATCTTATCGGCCTACCAAGTAGCGCTCACTCTGCCGTAAATATCGTAGTCGTACGAATTCCTATCCCGTTCAGCCCGCCGTTCTAGCGCCGCTTTTGCATTCCATCTGTCGCCATGTTTTGCAACACCAATTTTTGTAACCTCTCGGCATGGCAACCGCAGGAAGCATAAGGATGTTTCCAGTTGTGAGTACACCATCGTACATGGGAGTACTCCCTCGTCAGAGCTCGCCGAGAAGATCTGCTTGTTGATTGCCATCTTCGATTCAAGGAACTATTCCGCCAAATCTTGATGAATGCGCCTGTCCGAAGCGTTGGAGATACCACTCCGGTAGCCGGCACTAGTCGCGGGACATCTTGACGAGCACAGCGGCGATCCACACCAGCAGACCCTGCAAAAATTTTTTTTGAAATTTTTTTGGCACTGAAGGCCTGCATCCAGGAACGCCCGCATGGACCCTATCTCCCGGGTCGATACATCGACCGGGGCCAGTTCGGTATTCCCTTGCCTGGCTTCATAAGGAGGCTCGTCGCCCCCGTGGCAAGGGACTCCTCTTTGTTTCGTCCCACTCCTTGAATCCCCCGGCGGCGAGCCGCCGGGCTGTAGGCGTTGCGCGACCATTTCTCAGCCCCGTTCTTCGTCCGGGTCTGCGTCGTGCGTCTGCCCTTGTCTTTGCGGTCTATCGGCTGCAAAGGCATTTCATAAACTTCAAGGAGTCTCTCATGTTCGAAACCGGTCTGGCCATATTCCTGGGCCTTGTCTTCATCTTCATCAAGCTCAACAGCCGCACCATGCTGCGGCTGTTGCGCCACGACATGGCCATCGACGTGGCCGTGACGCTGCTGACACTGGCTATTCATTGGGGCACTTTCTCCGGTGTCATGGCAGCTACCTTTGCGGGCTTGCTGACCAGCGTGGGCACCTCGCTGGCCAAGAAAGCCTTTGGTTACATCGAAGGCCATCACTACCACCCGGGCTACATCCGCCTGGACATCTGAGTCGGCGGCTGCCCCCCTTTCCTCCATCCCAACCTTTGTCGAGGTCTCACCATGTCTACTTACCGCCGCAACACCATCATTCGCTCCATCGCTGCAGTCTGCGGTGACATCACCGTCGGGCTGGCCGTGGCATCGGCCTGTACCTGGATCATCCAGTCCGCTGCGCTGGGGCTCTTTCTGAGCTTTCTCGTGTGGCTGACCGGCACCTTGATAGCGCTGGCATTCAGCCAGTACATCATCCACCCGGTGATCCATGCCCTGTTGTCCGAGCGCAAGCTCGACCAGGCGCTGGATGCTGTGGCCAGCCTGGCCGATGTGGCGCATGGCGCTGGCGTGCAGGTCGCCGGAGGTCTGGGCCGCTGCATGAACTCCGCGTTCTCAGCAGGTACTGCGCGGTTTCGCGCTGTGTAAGGCCTTGCCAAGCTGGCTGCCGGGTCGCTCCGGCTTCTGGCTTTGATCCTGCCGTCCCCCGCCCTCTTTCGCCCCGCCAAGCTGGTCTTGCCGGGGCTTTTTCGTTTCTGGAGCCCATCATGAAGTCATCTTCCGTTCCTGACCTCTACGCTGCCGTCACGCAGCAAATCATCACCGCGCTGGAAGCTGGTTGCGCGCCTTGGGTTTGCCCATGGGATCGCTCAGGCAGTAGCTCTGCCATGCCCGCCAATCTGAGCACGGGGCGACCCTACCGGGGCATCAATGTGCTGCTGCTCAATATGCAGGTCATGGCCCATGGCTATACGGTCAATCGCTGGATCACGTTTCAGCAGGCCCGCGCGCTGGGCGGCCATTTGCGCAGGGGCGAGAGTGGCACGCCCATCGTGTTTTTCAAGCTGTTGGAGGCTGATGGCGAAGCCCGTGCAGCCAACGATGCGGATGCGTCCGCACGCCGGGTGATTCCGCTGCTGCGGTCTTTCACCGTGTTCAACGCCGCCCAGGTCGATGGCCTGCCCGAGGCGCTGCTCGCCCTGCCGGAGCCAGCCCCTGGCTGGAGCCCGGTGGCTACGGCCGATGACCTTCTGGTGCAGTCCGGGGCCGTGATCCGCCATGGCGGTGAACGGGCCTTCTATCGCCCCGCAGACGACGTGATCCAACTGCCGCTGCCGCAGGCGTTCAAGGCACCTGTGGATTACTACGCCACGGCGCTGCACGAGCTGACGCACTGGACGGGGCATCCGTCGCGCTGCAACCGGGTGCTGTCTGGGCGCCAGCATATCGAGGCCTATGCCTTCGAGGAGCTGGTAGCCGAGATAGGTGCTGCATTTTTGTGCAGTCATATCGGCATCCAGGGAGCGCTGCAGCATGCGAGTTACATCGCGTCCTGGCTGGAGGCGCTGCGTAATGACAAGCGGCTGGTGTTCACGGCCGCGTCAATAGCACAGAAGGCCGTGGACTATCTCATGCCCGAGCTGGCCGCGCCCGTGGCCGATTCCCAAGCGAAGGAAACAGCATGAAACCGGCCACCCTCACCACCCGCGCCCTCGTGGTGCAGCAGGCCCTGGAGCTGCTGGAATGCGAGGCCCGCGAGTCGGATGCGCTGACATCACCCGACGCTGTGCGCGATTACCTGCGCCTTCTGCTCGCTGATCGGCCACATGAAGTGTTCGCTGTGGTTTTCCTGGACGCCCAGAACCGTGTCATCGAGACCATGGAGATGTTCCGAGGAACGCTCACCCAGACCTCGGTCTACCCCCGGGAGGTACTGATCGAAGCCCTGGCCCGCAACGCCGCCAGCGTGATCCTTTGCCACAACCACCCCAGTGGCGTGGCCGAACCGTCACGCGCCGACCAGGCGCTGACACAGAACCTGCGGTCTGCGCTGGCTCTGGTGGATGTGCGCGTGCTGGACCACTTCGTCGTCACCCGTGGCGGCACCGTCAGCTTCGCGGAACGGGGCCTGCTATAGCCAGTTCCCGCCCGTCCGTTCTTTCACCCCATGGCCCGGCTGAGTATCTGCTCACCGGGCGTTACTGTTTTCACCCCTGGAGGCTCACCATGTCCAACATCAACGATTCCGACAACTACTTTGCGCGCCTGAACGCCATCAACGTCAATGAGCATGTCGAGAAGAAGGGCGGCTTCAGCTACCTGAGCTGGCCCTATGCCGTCGCCCAGCTGCGTCTGGCCGATCCCACCGCCACCTGGGAAGTGCGCCGTTTCGAAGGATTGCCCTATCTGGACACCGAAGCCGGGGTATTCGTCGAGGTGGCTGCCACCGTCCACGGCGTGACGCTGAGCCAGATCCACCCGGTGCTCGATGGCCGCAACCGCCCTTTGATGGCGCCTTCGGCCTTTGACATCAACACCAGCCTGCAGCGCTGTCTGGTCAAGGCGATTGCACTGCATGGCCTGGGGCTCTACATCTACGCAGGCGAAGACCTGCCCCAGCCCGTGGGTGCGGAGGCTGCTAACGACCCTATCCAGCCACCGCCCCAGATGGAGCGGCCCAACCTGACCAGCGATCGCCCTCCCGTGCGGCGCGACGACAGACGCGAGCGAATCACCAAGAGCCAGCAAGCCCAGATCCACAGGCTGGCCATCGAGGTGGGCGTGTCGCTCGACCGGGTGCTGACGTACTTCGGCGCGGCCGAACTCGGCGACATCGCCGCCAACGACTTCCTTCGCGTCATCCGTAGCTTGGAGAAGCGCAGACAAGCGGCCTGAACGCTCTTCGCTATTCGCTGCGCTGGCAGCGCGCTGGCATCAACCATCCCCCAAGGCCCTGTCGGCATCCCCGGCGGGGCTTTTTTGTTTCACCCAATGGAGATTTTCATGGCCACGACCATGCACCCCGCACTGGCCCGACAGGGCACCATAGTCCAAGTCGCTCAGTGCAGCCCCGAATGGCATGCCTACCGCCAATCCCGGCGCAATGTCTCGGAGTCGGCCGCCGTCCTGGGATTGAGCCCCTGGATGACGCCCTACCAGTTGTGGCTGGTCAAGACCGGTCGCACCGAGACCCGCGTCACCCATGCCATGCAGCGCGGCACCGACCTGGAGCCCCTGGCCCGTGCTGCCTACGAAGAGCAGACCGGGCTGGTCATGCAGCCACTGGTGCTGGAGGCCGGGGACTACAGCGCCAGTCTGGACGGGATGACGCTCGAAGGCGATCTGGTACTGGAAATCAAATGCCCGCTGCGCGGCACACGGTCCCATCTGTGGCAGGACGTGCAATCTGGGCAGGTGCCCACGCACTACCACATCCAGATACAGCACCAGCTCATGGTGTCAGGCGCCGCCTTGGCCCATCTGTGGGTGTTCGATGGCAATGAGGGAATACTACATGCCATCGAGCCTGACGCCACGGTCATGGAACAGATACGGGCTGGCTGGGACGACTTCGAGCAGTACCTCACAGGGGACACCCCGCCACCACTCGCTGAAGCCGACTCCGTTGTGCGCCATGACCCCGCTTGGGCTGCAGCCGCTGCGGCGTATACCCAGGCCAAGCAGGAGGCCGATGCCCTGGCCGAACGAGTGGAGGCTGCTCGCCAAAATTTGATCGCACTCGCGCGGCACCCCAGAGAGCACGGAGCGGGTGCCAGCGTGACGCGCTATTGGAAACAGGGTGGCGTGGACTACAAGAAGCTGCCTCAGCTTCAGGGCCTGGACCTGAGCCCGTACCGGAGCAAGGCGCGGCAGGAGGTGCGCGTGATGGTTGCCTGACCCATCACGGCCAGTGTCCCATGGGACACTGGTGGGACACTCACTCGCAAAAATTGGCCATCAACTACAACAAAGCACGAACACCAATCTTCGCTAAACTATTGATTTCGTTGACGCTATTTGTTGCCTGGTTTTGTAGAGGCTTGTTTGACAAGCGACTCTTAATCCGTAGGTCGAGTGTTCGAGTCACTCAGGACCCACCAAACAAAAGCCGCAAGGCGCACAAAGCCGGTGCTACTTCAATGTAGCGTCGGCTTTTTTGTTTTTCTGGCTACGACAGAGGCGCGACACGCCCCTTTCTCGGCTGGCTCCGCTCTCAGCAGCATCTTCAGGTTACAAAATAACCTCATCTTGCTCGCACATATGCGCTGTGCACCATAGGCTATCCAGAAGAACCCGTTCCTGTTGGTATTGCAACACGAGGATTTTTATGACTCCAATGCTCCAGAGGCGGACAGCACTTCTCACAGGACTGGGCTTGCTCGTGCCCGCCACGCTGTCACACGCGCAAGGGCAGGCGCTCGCAGTGACGGGTTTGGCGCGCGGCGGCCAATGGCCTGCCTGGGATACCTTCAAGGCCCAATTCACCAGCGAGGAAGGCCGGGTGATCTCGGACGACGGGGAGGGAGGGCGCACCTACTCGGAAGGCCAAGCTTATGGGCTTTTCTTTGCCCTGGTCGCCAATGACCGCAAGGGTTTCGACACCCTCCTGCGCTGGACCGAGAACAACCTGAGCGGTGGAGACCTGGGCGCACGCCTGCCCGCGTGGCTGTGGGGCCGTCGGCCGGACGGAACCTGGGGCGTTATTGACAGCAATGCGGCCTCCGACGCTGACATCTGGATTGCCTATGTCTTGGGCGAGGCTGCACGCCTGTGGAACGCCCCGCAATATCGCGCCTTGGGGTCTCGTCTGGCCGCCCGCATCATTGCAGAGGAGACCGCAGACATCCCTGGCCTGGGGCCGAGCCTGCTCCCTGCGCCAAGCGGCTTTGTGGAGGCCGAAGGCCGATGGAAACTCAACCCAAGCTATATGCCGTTGCAGATCATGCAACGGCTGGTCACGCTCTACCCCCTCCCTGCCTGGAGGCAGCTCACTCAAAGTTCTGAAAAAATCATCGTGGGAGCCTCCCCCAAAGGCTACGCCCCTGACTGGACCTTGTACGACGCACGGCAAGGCTTTCTCATTGACGAAAAAGGCAAGGAAAAAGGCCAGGGCGCCTACAACGCGATTCGCGTCTACCTGTGGGCAGGCATGCTGCACCCTGCCGCACCTGGCCGCAAGCCCTTGCTTTCTGCATTGGCCCCCATGGCGAGATACGTGCGCGAACAGGGGTACCCACCTGAATCGATTGATGTACTGACAGGACAGGGCTCAGGCCCCGGTCCGGCAGGCTTTACGGCAGCGATGCTGCCCTTTTTGCAGGCGCAAGGCGATAGTGCTGCATTGAAAGCGCAGCTCAGCCGCCTCGTCGCGAATCCCGTGCGATCCACGGCGTACTATGAACAGACTCTGGCCCTGTTCGGACTGGGCTGGATGGAGGGGAGGTACCGGTTTTCATCCGGGGGCCAACTGCTGCCGCAGAGAACCAAGTCCTGACAGCGGCTCTTGCCGCAACAGCCGTCATCGGCCCTGTCCGAGCCCCCTGCCCACGCCCGATGTTCTACCCGTTGCCCTCCCCATGAATCCCAACGCCCACACACTTTGGCGCGCGCCCCAATGGACCCTCGCGGCCCTCCTCGCCGTACTCGGCATGCTGGGGCCTTTCTCGATTGACACCTACATACCTGCCTTCACAGGCATTGCCAGTGCCCTGGGCGCCACCCCGGTGGAGATGCAACAGACCCTTTCGGCCTATCTCTTTGGTTTTGCGTTCATGAACCTCTTCCATGGAGCACTCGCAGACAGCTTTGGCCGGCGACCGGTGGTCCTGTGCGGGATCGCCATGTTCACGCTAGCCTCGGCTGGATGCGCGCTGTCACAAAGCATCGGCCAGCTCATAGCGTTCAGGGCATTGCAGGGCTTGTCTACGGGCGCTGGCATTGTGGTGTCGCGTGCTGTCATCCGCGACATGTTTCCCCCAGCGCGCGCGCAGCAGGTGATGAGCCAAGTGACGATCTACTTTGGCATAGCCCCAGCCATCGCTCCCATCGTGGGCGGCTGGCTCTTTGTACATGCAGGCTGGCACAGCATCTTCTGGTTTCTGACCTGCGTGGGTCTGGTGCTCTGGGTCGCAAACTTCAGGCTCCTGCCCGAAACATTGCAGGCCGAGCATCGCCAGCCGTTCAATGTGCCCCATCTGATGCGGGGGTACTGGCAGCTGGGGTCAAGCCCTCGATTTGTGCTGCTGGCGCTCGCAAGCGGCGTTCCTTTCAATGGAATGTTCCTGTACGTACTGGCAGCACCTGCCTTTCTGGGCGAACACCTTGCACTAGCCCCCACGCAGTTCTTCTGGTTCTTTCTACTGACCATTTCGGGCATCATGGGCGGCGCGTGGCTGAGCGGGCGTCTGGCCGGCAAGATCGCTCCAAAACGACAGATACGGCACGGCTTTGTGATCATGTTCACCGTAGCCGTCTTCAACCTGGGAGCAAATCTGCTCTTTCCCGTGCACGCGGCCTGGTCGCTGCTGCCGATTGCGGTCTTTGCGTTTGGCTGGGCACTGATGGTGCCGGTAGTGACCCTGCTGGTGCTGGACCTTCACCCCGAGCGCCGCGGCATGGCCTCGTCCATGCAAGCGTTTGTCGGCTCTACTGCGAACGGCATTGTGGCGGGCATCCTGGTCCCTTTGGTAATGCACTCAACGGTCTTGCTGGCCTTCGCATCGCTGCTCATGATGTGCGTGGGCATGATGGCTTGGATCTATCTGCACCATCGCTGGCCCGATATTGGAAGGACTGCAACGCCAGGTTGAGCCCCTGGCGTTTGTGAATTGCCCTGCGTGCCGCAACAATGAGACCTGACTCTACGCCCCGCCAAGTCAGTGCGCACCCGCGAGAGTGGTATTCCAGGCGCCCGAGTACAAAGCCCAGCCTAACTGGAAGCTTGGCAAGTTTGTCGATGTCGAAGCGTTCAAGGCGGTAAAGGCACAGGTAAAGGCACAGTAGGCACCCTGGCGAAGCCTCTGGAAAGCCGCTAAGCCCGCCAGGCACTGGGGCCATCGATGCCTCGGAGCGCAACTTTCTAGCCAGAGCGCCAACCGGGCGGCTCTACAGCTACGCAGTTCACGCGGGCTGAGTTATGAAGTACACCCCACGGCACCTGACGCCAAGCTTCCGTGCAACCCGGAGGGGGTCCTATGACAGTTGCCGCCGGTCCACCCCTTTTTCCTGGTAGTACCGGATTTTTTCGGCATACATGGCCTGGTCGGCACGATGGATGGCCGCTTCGACCATGTCGCCCGAACGGCACGAAGCGACGCCCATGGCCAGGCTGATCGGCTCGCCAGGATAGAACTGGTTGTTCAAGTCCAACATGGAGAGAATGCGCTCCTGCAACGCAAAGGCGCTGCGCTCGTCCATGCCGGGCAGCAACACCGTGAATTCATCTCCGCCAATGCGCGCGGCGCAGGCTGGCGGGTCCACCGCCTTGGCCAGTACTTCGCCCACCCTGCGCAGCATGGAATCGCCCGCAGCATGGCCCTGCTCATCGTTCACAACCTTGAGCCCGTTCAGATCAATCGCAATGATGGACAGAGGCCACGGCCCCTTGCGGGTGACACGATTGAGTTCTTCCGCATAGAAGGCCCGGTTGCGCAGCTGCGTCAGGACGTCATGCTTGCCAAGGTACTCCAGGTAGGCTTCGGCCTTTTTGCGCGCCGTGATGTCCACCAGCGACAGCAGCACCAGCCCCCAGTCCGCAAGATGGTCTGCCAACACAGAAAACTGCATGTGGATATGCACCGCATCCCCCGACAGCGCGTAGTTGACCACTTCGCGCTGCTGAAAGGTCTTGCCCTCCCACAGGTCCAGCAACTGGTCCGCGAAGGACTCATGCATCTCACCCCTAAACACCCGCCCGATGTTGTTCAGGAGCATCTCCTTGCTGGACGCACCGAACATACGCAACGTCTGCTGGTTGACATCGATCACGCGAATCTCCTGCATGCAGCGCGTGACGAATTCAGGGTGCACCGTGATGAAGGTCTTGAAATCGTCAATGCCCTGCGCGCGAACACCGTCGAGCAGGCTTTTCACGGCACTGAAATCCTCGACCCACAACGAGACCGGGGAGTGCTCGAACAAATCCCGTGCATATTGTTCGCTGCGCCGAAGTTGGCTGGCACTCCGCACTTGGGCCGTGATGTCTTCCAGCGAAAGCAGAACGCGGCTCCAATCCGCTTCATACCCTGGAAGGATGCGTGCGCGAATCTGAACGTCAAGACGCCGGCCATCCAGCGCATAGTTGACAGTCTGGTTCGAAAACTCCAGCTGCCCGGACCACAGCGCCGCCAGCTCATGGAAGACCGCATCGTGCATGTCATCCCTGAAGACCTGGTCCAGATTCGCTTCAAGCACCTGTTGGTTTTCGGCCGCAAACAACTCCAGCGTGCGGCGATTGACTTTCAACACCTTGAGGGCAGCGCTGCATTGCCGCACCCTTGCGGAGTCCTGAGCAAGGTGGGCACGAAGATCGGAAACCCCCGCAGCGCGCCAGCGATCAAAAAGTTGCTTCAGGGCGCTGTAGTCCTCCAGCCAGAGAGACACAGGCGCCAGTTCGAACATGTGTTCAAAGTCTGCCTCGGAAGATAACGAAGACGACACTGCAGATTCCTCCCTGGGCAATTATTGTCGAGCTACTCTGCGTATTCTTGGTCCAGGGTCCCCACAACAACAAAAAAGGCCAGCACCTTGCGGTACCGGCCTTTGCAACAAGGGTGGCGCTAGCGCCACAGACCTGTCAGCGATCAGCGCGCGGGGCGCGCAGGGCGCTTGCGGGCATCGTGTGCCACGAACGGCTTGCCGCCGCCACCAGCTGGCTTGGCAAACGCTGGCTTGCGGGGAGCGAAATCACCACGCGGTGCACCTGCATCACCACGGGGCGCAAAGCTGCCACGGCCTGCGTCACCAAAACCAGGTTTGCGGCCATAGCCTTCACCATCACGACGCGGCGCGAAACTACGGTCACCCCCACGGTCATCACGACCCGCAAAACCGCCAGCGCCTTCACCACGTGCAGGAGCACCACGGTTGTCACGGCCAGCGAAACCACCGCCAAAGCCACCACCGAAACCACCACGGTCATTGCCACCACGTGCAGGACCACCGAAGCGGCCACGCGACTGGTTGTCACGGTTGTCGTACGAACGGCCCGGGGCGCCACGGCCACCACCAAAATCGCCACCGCGAGGTGCCTGCGGCGCGCGCTGCGAGGGCTCCATGCCGGGAATCACTTCGGCCTTGAACTGCTGGCGGCTGTACGACTCAATGTCGTAGATCTTGCGGCGATCGCGGAACTCGGCAAACGTGATGGCCAGGCCATCGCGACCCGCACGGCCAGTACGGCCAATGCGGTGGGTGTAGTCCTCGGCCTTCATGGGCAGGCCGAAGTTGAACACATGGGTGATCGTGGGCACATCGATACCACGTGCTGCCACGTCGGTAGCCACCAGAATCTGCACCTGGCCAGCGCGCAATGCCATCAAACGGCGATTGCGCAAACCCTGACTCAGGGCACCGTGCAATGCAACGGCCGAAAAGCCTTCTTGCTGCAGGTCGTTGGCCAGGCCATCGCACTCCACCTGGGTGCTGGCAAAAACGATGGCTTGGTTGATCGTGGTGTCACGCAGCCAGTGGTCCAGCATCTTGCGCTTGTGCTGGGCGTTGTCGGCCCAGTACAGCATTTGCTTGATGTTGGCATGCTTCTCTTGCGGAGAGTCAATGGTGACCTTCTGCACAGACGAACCTCCGTCGTGCATCACGCGCATGGCCAACTGCTGGATGCGGGGCGCGAAGGTGGCGCTGAACATCATGGTCTGCTTGCGCTGGGCGGTCAGCTGGTTCAGTTCGGCCAGGTCGTCCGAGAAACCCAGGTCGAGCATGCGGTCGGCTTCGTCAACGACAAGGAACTGCACCTTGTCGAGCTTGATCTGCATCGAGCGCTGCAGGTCCAGCAAGCGGCCAGGGGTGGCCACCACCAGGTCGGCGTTTTGCAGCTTGGCGATCTGCAATTGGTAAGGCATGCCACCCACCACGTTAGCGACACGCAGGCCACGGCAGTGCTTGACCAGGTCGATAGCATCGTGCGCGACTTGCTGCGCCAGTTCACGCGTGGGGCACAGAATCAGAGCACCAGGGGTGGCGGCCTTGAAATTGCGCGAGCTGGTGGGGTCCTTGCGCTTGGCGCGCTTGGGGGCAGGTTCACCACGGGCGGCAGCTTCGGCCACAGCGCGCTCGAAAGCAGCGCGTTCTTCGGCTTCGGCAGCAGCCTGCTGGTTGATCAGCGTGTGCAGCACGGGCAGCAGGAAGGCGGCAGTCTTGCCGCTGCCGGTCTGGCTGGAAACCATCAAGTCGATGAACTTGGTGGAGTCGTTGCCACCGCCCATGGCCAAGGGAATGGCCTTGAGCTGCACGCTGGTGGGCTGGGTGTAGCCCAGGTCAGCCACGGCTTGCACGAGTTCAGGGGCCAGGCCCAGTTCGATAAAGCCGTTGGGTTCAGCGGTCACGGCAACGTCGGCCTCGGTGGCAGCTGCTGCCACGGCGTCCAGAGGGGAAGACTGCACGGAAATGTCGGCAGCAAAGGAAGTGTCGGCAGGCGCGAATTCGCCCTGCACCAAAGAGGTGTCGGTCATGATTTTTCTCTCACGAAGACGATCGCAAGCGTAGCCTGCGAGTGGCTTCGTCAATGGTTAAAAAACATCAACCATCAAACGAAACCTGCATTGCTCTGGGCGGATGCTGGTGGGCGTTGTTCGCTAGTCCTGCACTGCGTTGAAAACAGTCGGCTGGCAAGCCCGGTGTGTGAGGGGAGATGCACAATCTGCGAGGAATGGATTCCTGCGCAGCCACTGATTATGGCATGGATAGGTATTTTCCCGCAAGCCCCTCTCAGTTCTTGCGATACAAACCCACAAGGTCTTCAGCCGCCCTCCCCGGAATCCATCACACCGAAAGCAGGTGCTTGCGGTAGTGCGCCAGTTCGTCAATGGACTCATGCACGTCTGCCAGGGCCGTGTGCTTCTGCGCTTTCTTGAAGCTGGTGTAGGCCTCGGGCTTCCAGCGCTTGGCCAATTCCTTAAGGGTGCTCACGTCCACGTTGCGGTAATGGAAGAATCGCTCCAGCTTGGGCATATAGCGCACCAGAAAGCGCCGGTCCTGACCGATGCTGTTGCCGCACATAGGCGCAGTCCCTTTGGGAACGTACTTGCTCAGGAAGGCAATGATCTGCTGCTCTGCCTCCTCCTCCGTCACGGTCGAGGCCTTCACCTTGTCGATGAGGCCGCTGCGACCGTGGGTGCCCTTGTTCCAGGCATCCATCTTGCCCAGCAGTTCATCGGACTGGTGGATCGCAAAAACTGGCCCCTCGATGCGCGGCTCCAGGCTCGGTCCCGTCACGATGACGGCGATTTCCAGCAGGCGGTCGGTATCGGGCTCCAGGCCTGTCATTTCGCAATCGAGCCAGACCAGGTTCTGGTCGGATTTGGCAAGTGCGTGAGGGGTGGGGTTGTTGGCTTCTGACATGGCGCGCATTGTCGCCGATGGCCTAAACTCGCCGCTCATGCCCACTTCCGACGACTTCTCTCCCGCCCTGGCGCTGACGCTTGCGTTTGCCGCAGCTCTCACCCTGGGCCTTGTGCTCAAGTTCTGGCTGGCTACGCGCCAGATCCGGCACGTGGCGCGACACCGCAGCGACGTTCCCGCACCATTTGCCGAACGCATCGCGCTGGCGGCGCACCAGAAGGCCGCGGATTACACGATCACCAAGGCGCGCCTGGGCTTGCTGGAAATGGCACTGGGTGCGGCCGTGCTGCTGGGCTGGACACTGCTGGGTGGACTGGATGTGCTGAATCAGGCCCTGCTCAGCGCCCTGGACGGCGGGATGTGGCAGCAGTTGGCGCTGCTGACCGGCTTCTCCGCCATCAGCGGCCTGATCGACCTACCGCTGTCGCTGTACCAGACCTTCGTCGTGGAAGAGCGCTTTGGTTTCAACAAGATGACCTGGCGCCTGTGGGTTGCCGATGCGCTCAAGGGCCTGCTGGTCGGCGCACTCATCGGCCTACCCATCGCAGCGCTGATCCTTTGGATCATGGCGGCGACCGGTCCGCTGTGGTGGCTGTGGGCCTGGTGCTTCTGGATGGGTTTCAATCTGCTGCTGATGGTGGTGTATCCCACCTTCATCGCCCCGCTGTTCAACAAGTTCCAGCCCCTCGAAGATGAATCGCTCAAGGCCCGTGTCACTGCCCTCATGCAGCGCTGCGGCTTCTCGGCCAAAGGGCTGTTCGTGATGGACGGCAGCCGCCGCAGCGCGCATGCCAACGCCTACTTCACGGGCTTTGGCGCAGCAAAGCGCGTGGTGTTTTACGACACCCTCTTGCGCCAGCTGGCCCCGGGCGAGGTCGAGGCGGTGCTGGCCCATGAGCTGGGGCATTTCAAGCACCGCCACATCATCCAGCGTATCGTGACCATGTTCGCATTGAGCCTGGCAGGCTTTGCACTGCTGGGCTGGCTCTCCAACCAAGTGTGGTTCTACACCGGCCTGGGCGTGCGGCCGAGTATCTCGTTGGACCCCACCCTGGCCGCAGCCCCCAATGACGCATTGGCCCTGCTGCTTTTCATGCTTGTGGTACCAGTCTTCACGTTTTTCATCTCGCCGCTGTTCTCGCAACTTTCGCGCCGCCACGAATTCCAGGCAGACACCTACGCCGTCGCCCAGGCCAGCGGCGCCGACCTGTCCTCCGCCCTGCTCAAGCTCTACGAAGATAATGCATCCACGCTCACACCCGACCCGGTGTACGTGAAGTTCTACTACTCGCACCCACCCGCCACCGAGCGGCTGGCGCGCATGCACAACCCCTCCCATCCATGACTACCATGTTGAAGAAAAAAGACTGGTCAACGCTTACCCGTCGTGCGTTGACAGCTACCGAAGTTGTAGCAAACCTGGCCAAACTCGAAGGCTGGAGCCTGACGGGCGATGGCGCTGATGTCGCCATTGAGAAGACCTACCATTTCGCCAATTACTACGAGACCATCTCGTTCGTGAACGCCTTGGCCTTCATTGCCAATGCCCAGGATCACCACCCCGATCTGTCGGTGCACTACAGCCGCTGCGTGGTGCGCCTGAACACGCACGACGTGCATGGCATTTCTTCCACGGATTTCGAGTGCGCAACGCAGTTCGATGCCCTGGTGGCCTGACCCCATGACCTTGCGCACCACAGGCTCCCATGGCTGAACGCAGCGCACTCATGGACGGCACCGTGGTCGCCAGCCATGGGCGCCACTGCATGGTGGAGACGCCCGACGGCGAACGCCGCATCTGCCACCCACGCGGCAAAAAGAGCCAGGCAGTGGTGGGCGACCATGTGCTGTGGCAGGCGCCCCCGCCCGGCCAGGGCGAAGAGGGCACCATCGAAAAGGTCAAGGAACGGCGCAACCTCTTTTACCGACAGGACGAGATCCGCACCAAGTCGTTTGCCGCCAACCTCGACCAGGTGCTCATCCTGATCGCGGCAGAGCCGGTGTTTTCGGAAAGCCAGCTAGCCCGCGCCCTGATTGCCGCCGAGGCCGAGGGCATCAAGCCCATCATTGCACTCAACAAGAGCGATCTGGTCGAACCTTTCGCCCGCGCCTGGGAGCGCTTGCTGCCCTACCGGCACATGGGCGCCGGCAAGCACTATGGCGTGCTGCCGCTGTCGCTGGCGCTCTCCAGCGACGTGGACCGCGCGCTGCTGATGGAACATCTGCAGGGCAAGACCACGCTGGTGCTGGGCCCTTCAGGGTCCGGCAAG
Source organism: Acidovorax sp. LjRoot38 (assembly GCF_964252975.1). Lineage (NCBI taxonomy): Bacteria > Pseudomonadati > Pseudomonadota > Betaproteobacteria > Burkholderiales > Comamonadaceae > Acidovorax > Acidovorax sp. LjRoot38. The sequence goes on from NZ_CAXUPT020000003.1 coordinate 471,272, forward strand.
AGCACCCTCATCAATCTGCTGGTGCCAGGCGCTTCCGTGCTCACCGGTGAAATCTCGCAGGCGCTGAACTCGGGCAAACACACCACCACCAGCACGCACTGGTACTGGATGGACAAGGCCCGTACCACCGCGCTCATCGATTCACCAGGCTTTCAGGAGTTTGGGCTGCACCACATTGCCCCCATGCAACTGGCAGCCTGCATGCCCGACATCGCAGCACATGCGACAGCCTGCAAGTTCTACAACTGCACGCACCTGCACGAGCCGGGCTGTGGCGTGCTGGATGCAGTCAAACTGGGCCCCAGCGCAGGCGGTATAAGCGCAACACGCTATAAAATTTATAGCGATTTATTTGAAGAACTGCGCCACACCCGGTACTGAGCCGAGCGCGGCCTCCACCACTGCCACGGCGGAAACCAGCGCACCCGTGGAACTAGCTTGCATGGTTGAGGGTGCGCCCCTGTCCGATGGAAGCCGCACTGCGGTTCAGGGGGCTTGCCAGCTACCCCAGCAACCGCGCCAGCGTGAGCAACGCCAGCAGCAGCATCCACACCACCACCGAGCGCCACACCAACCCCACAACGCTGCGCAGGTGGCCCACCTCGGGCTCGCGGCCGGGGGTGGAATCGCTGTCGCCCATGTCGGCGTCGATCTCCAGGCCCTGTGGCGCGTGCAATTCAGTGCGCGCCTTCAGTGCCTCGCCCCCCAGGCGTACATTGATGGCACCTGCCGTGGCGGCCAGCACCACGCCGTCGTTGTCATTGGGGAAACGCTGTGCGTGAAACCGCCAGCCCTCAATCGCCTCTTCAAAGCTGCCCACCACCGCAAAGCTCAGTGCCGTGAGCCGGGCCGGAAGCCAGTCGATGGCAGTCCACGCCTGCGCAGAGGCCTGCTGCAGGGAGGCGCTGGCAGGCTGAGCGCCCGTGCGCTGCTTGTAATGCCAATAGCGCGATACAAACTCAGCCAACCGGTACAGAACAGCCCCGGTCGGCCCCAGGCCCAGGGCAGCCAGCACGGAGAACCATGCCAACACGCCGAACACATGTCGGTGGGCCGCCAACACTGAATACTCGATCACATGGCGCACGATCTCGCTGCGCGGCAGCGCCCCCACATCCACCTGCTGCCAGTGGGCCAGGCGCTCGCGGGCAGCATCTTCATCGCCCTCCTCCAACGCGTCGCGGATGCCCGTGAAGTGGTGGCTGAACTGCCGAAACCCGAGCGTGATGTACAGCACGGCCACACTCCACAGCACCGCAAAGGGCCACCCCAGCCCCCAAAGCAACAGCCAGTGAATGGCCAGGGTCACCAGGGCCGGAACCAGCACCGCAAGGCTCCAGGCCACCCAGCCGTGGTGCGGCTTGCCCGCATCAAAATTGCGGCTCACGGACAGCGCCCACGCTCGCAGACCCGCATGAATGGGATTGCTGCGTGCCAGCGGGCGGGCCTGCTCGATCAGCAGAGCGAACAGGATGGCGAAGAAACTCATGGGGGGCAATGATACTGGTGCTTTGCCCCGATGCACCCTATCGCACGCGAGCCCGGTTTACGCCTGCATGAAACGGTAGAAGTTGCGCAGCATGCCTGCTGTCGCACCCCAGATGTAATGGTTCTTGCCGCCGTCCTGGTAGGGCATCGAGAACCACTCCCGGTGTACGCCATCCCGGTCGAAAACATGGCGCCGGTGGTTGGCGGGATTGAGCAGAAAATCGAGCGGCACCTCGAAAAGGTCGGCCACTTCATACGGATTGGGTTGGAGCACGCAGTCCGGCTGCACCAGCGCCACCACGGGCGTGATGATGAACGATGAGCCGGTGACATAGATTGGCAACGTGCCGAGCACTTCGACAAAATCCCGAGCAAGCCCCACCTCTTCCTGCGCCTCGCGCAAGGCCGTGTCGGCAGGCGTTGCATCTCCCGCGTCTGCCCGCCCACCGGGGAAGGCCACCTGCCCCGAATGGGTGGACAGGTGGGCCGTGCGTTCGGTCAACAGCACCATGGGCTGTTCGCGCAGCACGATGGCAATCAGCACCGACGCACGGGCGGGCTCGCGGTTCATGAACTTCTTTTCCAGCAGCACCTCAGGCTCCCACTGCGGCGGGTGCGCGAAACGCGCCCGCAGCGCTTCAGCGGTCTGCGCCTGAACCGGCACCGCAGGCAGGTGCGCATCCACCCCCACCACCGGAACAAGGCGGGGGTCAAAGTCGGGCAGGCTCGACAAAGGAGCGATCACCGACGAGACAGCAGGACTGGAAGAAGGGTCCACAAGAAGGGGGAGGTGAACAAGCCAAAAAACAAAAAGCCGCTACAGGCAGACGCTGTAGCGGCTTGTGAGGTCGAGCCTGCGCCTTATGCGGCGGTGGCGACTGCAGCCTTGTTGACACGCGAAGGCAGCTTTTCCTTGATACGTGCCGACTTGCCGCTGCGGTCACGCAGGTAGTACAGCTTGGCACGGCGCACATCACCACGGCGCTTGACTTCAATGCTGGCGATCAGGGGGCTGTAGGTCTGGAACGTACGCTCCACGCCTTCGCCGCTGGAGATCTTGCGCACGGTGAAGCCGCTGTTCAGGCCGCGATTGCGCTTGGCAATCACCACACCTTCGTAGGCCTGCACGCGCTTGCGGGTACCTTCCACCACGTTCACGCTCACGATGACGGTGTCACCAGGGGCGAATTCGGGGATGGTCTTGTTCAAGCGGGCGATTTCTTCCGCTTCCAGGGTCTGAATCAGGTTCATGTTTGATATCCAACGATCTTGTCCGCGCCAAAAATGGCTGCGTCGGGATTGACGTCTCAGTGTTTTGCGGGAGAACTCCCTGTCAAAACGGCCGGCCAGAGGATCGAAAAGCCTTTGATTATAGCAATTCAGCTGAGCTTGGCCAATACTGCTTCATCCGCAGCGGCCAGATGCCCTGCTTTGCGCGCGGCCTCGATGAGATCGGGCCTGTGCCGGGCCGTGGTGGCCAGGCGCTGGTCGCGCCGCCAGCGCTCGATCTGCGCATGGTGGCCAGACATCAGCGCGGCAGGCACCTGCTGCCCTGCCCATTCTTCAGGGCGCGTGTAGTGCGGGCAATCGAGCAGGCCGTCGAGCGCCGGGTTGAAGCTGTCGAGCTGGTGGCTGCCCTCATCATTGAGCACACCGGGCTGCAAGCGCGCCACAGCGTCCAGCAGGGCCATGGCGGCGATTTCGCCACCCGACAACACAAAGTCGCCCAGACTCATCTGCAGATCGACATGGGTATCGATGAAGCGCTGGTCAACGCCTTCATAGCGCCCGCACAGCAGGATTGCACCCGTACTTGCAGACCAGCGCTCCACGGCAGCGTGGTTCAGCGTTTCGCCAATGGGCGAAAAAAGGACCAGCGGCGCCTCACTACTCTCGGCCTCACCACGCTCCACCCGGATAGCTGCAAGACACCGGGCGAGGGGCTCAGCCATCATCACCATGCCCGGCCCGCCGCCAAAGGGCCGGTCATCAACACGACGGTAGTTGCCATCGGCATAGTCGCGCGGGTTCCACAGGCGTACATCGACCTGGCCGCCGGCATACGCGCGGCGGGTCACGCCGCTGGCCAGGAACGGCGCAAACAGCTCGGGGAACAGGGTGATGATGTCAAAGCGCATGGTGGGCGGCGCCAGGGCGGGAGTTCCGATCAGTAGTCCGGCTGCCAGTCCACCGTGATGCGCTTTTCGGCCAAGTCCACGTTGTCAATGAAGGCCGAGACAAAAGGGATCATCCGCTCCTGTGCCTTGCCGTCCTGCTCATAAGTCAACACCAGCACCGTCTGCGGACCGGTGGACATCAATTCCTGCACCTGCCCCAGCGCCACACCTTCGCGGTTGACGACCGCAAGACCGATCAGATCGATCCAGTAGTACTCGCCCTCCGTGGTGGACGGAAAGCTGGAGCGCGGCACAAAGATGCGCGCGCCGCGCAAGGCTTCGGCGGCATCGCGGTCATCAATGCCCTGCGCCCAGGCAACCACGGTGTCCGAATGGTCCTTGGCCTGGCGGATGGACAACAAAACGGTGCCCGCAAAGGTCTTGGCGCCGCGTTCGGAAGGCTGCAGGTACCAGCGTTTGGATGAAAACAGCGCCTCAGGGCTGCTGCTGTGCGACAGCACCTTGAACCAGCCCTTGACACCCCAGGCATCGGCAATGCGCCCCACTTCAACGGCGTCTGTGGGCAGCTCTGCGGGTTCGAGGGTCAGGTTGGTGGCCATGGCGGGGGATTCCAGAATAGGAAAAGGGCGGGTTTCGCCAGGCATGCCGACGAAACCCGCCCTTTTCAGGGAGCTTTAAGCAGCCTTCTTGGCGGCTTGCTTGATCAGGCGGTCCACGGTAGGCGAGGACTGGGCGCCCACGCTCTTCCAGTACGTCAGACGGTCTTGCACGATGCGCAGGCCTTCTTCGGATTCCTTGGCGGTGGGGTTGTAGAAGCCGATGCGCTCGATGAAGCGGCCATCACGGCGCACGCGCTTGTCAGCAACGACGATGTTGAAGAAAGGACGGCCCTTGGAGCCGCCGCGGGAGAGTCGAATGACGACCATGATTTATCCTTCGGGTGGTGAACTCCGGCAACATTTGCCTTGAGCCACTGTGTTCGCAACCATATTCGCAACGCTTGAGACACGCGACATGGCCACCCGGCCAGCGACACGCTGCAAAGCCCGCGATTATATCCATTTCCCTCTTCCATGCCCAAAATTCGTTCCAGCACCGACAGCGATATTCCCGCCATCACGGCCATTTACCAACACCATGTGCTTCACGGCACAGGCACCTTCGAGATCGATCCGCCATCTGAAGCCGACATGGCAGGCCGCCGTGCCGACGTGCTGGCCCGGGGCCTGCCCTGGCTGGTGGCCGAAAAGGACGGCCAGGTGCTGGGCTATGCCTATGCCAACTGGTTCAAGCCTCGCCCGGCCTACCGGTTCTCTGCCGAGGACTCGATCTACGTGGCCGACAGCGCCCGCGGCATGGGCCTGGGCCGCAAGCTGCTGACCGAGCTGGCGGCCCAGGCCGAAGCAGCTGGGGTACGCAAGCTGCTGGCCGTGATTGGCGACTCGGCCAACGCGGGCTCGATCGGTGTGCACCGGGCGCTGGGCTTCACCGACGTGGGTGTCATGCGTTCGGTGGGATGGAAGTTCGGCGCCTGGCGCGACATCGTGCTCATGGAGAAGACCCTGGGCGCGGGCGACACCACATCGCCCGAATGAAAACGGCCCCCATGCTCGCCCCGCAGCGCAGAGCGCAGCCCTCCGAAGCGGCCCCCTTGGAGACCACTTGTTCATCTTAGGGCGGCCCGACGATGAATAATGCCCCATGAAAAACAAAACTTTGGCGGCATGGCTTGCCTTCGTGGGCGGGCCGCTGGGCCTTCACCGCTTTTATCTGCACGGGATCACCGACATGCTGGGCTGGCTGCTCCCGATACCGACGGCCCTCGGTATCTACGGCATCCAGCGCGTGCAGCAGCTCGGCCAGGACGACCACACCAGTTGGATGCTGATTCCTTTGCTGGGCTTCACGATTGCGGGCTGCGCCTTGCAAGCCATCCTGTTTGCACTCAAGACGCCCGAGGCGTGGAACGCGCGCTACAACCCCACGGCCGCACCCGACGCCCCGGCGGGCAGGACCCAATGGATCACCATCGGCGCCATCGTGGTCTCGCTGTTGGTGGGCACGGCGGTGCTGATGGCCAGCCTCGCGTTCAGCTTCCAACGGTACTTCGAGTACCAGATCGAGGAAGCTCGCAAGATCTCGCAGTGACCGACACCCACCAAGCGAACGCCCCATTGAATCCACATTCAAATGGGGCGTTCGCGCTTTTCCATATTGCCTAATTAGCTATACATTCAATAGCAAATCAGGAATCAGGGCATTCAGAATATCTGCAGACTGATCCAGTACGCCACGGCAGCCACAAACGCACTGGCGGGGATGGTCAAGATCCACGCCCAGACGATATTGCCTGCCACGCCCCAGCGCACTGCGCTGGCGCGCTGCGTGGAGCCCACGCCCACGATGGCGCCTGTGATGGTGTGGGTGGTGGACACCGGAATACCCAGCGTTGTTGCCAGGAACAGGGTCAGCGCCCCGCCCGTCTCGGCACAGAAGCCGCCCACGGGCTTGAGCTTGGTGATCTTCTGGCCCATGGTTTTCACGATGCGCCAGCCGCCGAACATGGTTCCCAGGCCGATAGCCACGTAGCAGCTGACAATCGTCCAGGTGGGTGGCGAAGCATCGCTTGCCGACGAATACCCTGTGGCAATCAGCAGCAGCCAGATGATGCCGATGGTCTTTTGCGCATCGTTGCCCCCGTGACCCAGGCTGTAGGCCCCTGCGGACACGAGCTGCAGGCGCCGGAACCATTTGTCCACCCGGCTTGGCCGCGTTCGCCGAAAGATGTGCGCCACAGCCACCATCATGAGAGAGCCCAGCAGGAAGCCGAGCAAGGGCGAAACGAAGATGAACGCCACGGTCTTGAGGATGCCGGTGGAGATCAGCGCGCTGGCACCCGCCTTGGCGATCACCGCCCCCACGATGCCGCCGATGAGCGCATGCGATGAGCTGCTGGGGATGCCGTAGTACCAGGTGATGACGTTCCAGGTGATGGCGCCCACCAAGGCACCAAACACCACATGGGTGTCCACGATGCCAGGCTGCACGATGCCCTTGCCCACCGTGGCGGCCACGCTCAGGTGGAAGACAAAGATCGCTACAAAGTTGAAGAACGCGGCGAACAGCACCGCCTGTGCGGGCTTGAGCACGCCGGTGGACACCACCGTGGCAATCGAATTGGCAGCATCATGGAACCCGTTCATGAAGTCGAACAGGATCGCCAGTGCCACGAGCAGAACCACAACCCAGAGGGCCGTTTGTACGGTTTCCATACTGGTCAGCCTGCCGGATCAGGAGTTTTCGAGGACGATGCCCTCGATGCAATTGGCCACGTCCTCACACTTGTCGGTGATGGTCTCCAGCAGCTCGTAGATGGCCTTGAGCTTGATCACCTCGCGCACATCGGGCTCTTCACGGAAGAGCTTGCTCATGGCGCTGCGCATCACGCGGTCGGCGTCGGATTCGAGCTTGTCGATCTCTTCGCAGGTCTTGAGCGCGGCTTCAGCCACGGCCGGATCGGCGATCTTGTCGAGCAACTTGACGGCATCACGCAGGCGTTCGCAGCACTTGAGGCTCAGGTCGGTCAGGCGGGTGATCTCTTCCGTCATGTGGCGCACGTCGTACAGCGCCATGGTCTCGGCAGAGTCCTGAATCAGGTCGGCCACATCGTCCATGGTGTTGATCAGCGTGTGGATCTGCTCGCGGTCGATAGGGGTGATGAAGGTCTTGTGGATGGCCTTGTTCACCTCGTGCGTCACGCGGTCAGCAGCACGCTCGGCGTTGTCCACATCCTGGTTGTATTTGTCGCGCAGGTGCGGGTCGCTGTAGTTGGCCACCAGTTGCGAGAAAGCCCGGGCCGCCTCGACGATGCGGTCTGCATGCTGGTTGAACATTTCGAAAAAATTGCCTTCGCGTGGCAACAGCTTGGCAAACAGCATGGAGGCTCCTGGATCGGTATCGATTTTTTGAAAATGAGACAAAGCCATGACAAAACCATGACTTTTAAGTGACAGGCGAGTTTAACCGGCCGCCCTCACCCGCAGCCACGGGCGCCCGGCGCGGATACCGGGCAACACGCACCATTCATCAGGCACTGCGGAAAATGAAATACACAGCCCCCACCAGGCACAGGCCTGCCCAGAGGTAGTCCCACTTCAGGGGCTGGCCCATGTAGAACACCGCGAACGGCACAAACACCGCCAGCGTGATCACCTCCTGCATGATCTTGAGCTGCCCCACGTTGAACTGGGTAAACCCGATCCGGTTGGCTGGCACCTGCAGCAGGTACTCGAACAGTGCAATGCCCCAACTCACCAGCGCTGCGGTGTACCAGGGTGACGTGGCCAGGTTCTTGAGGTGCCCGTACCAGGCGAAGGTCATGAAAACGTTGCTGGCAATCAGCAGCAACACGGTCTGGAGTGATACGGGCAAGGATTGCAGAGCGGACATCGACATGCGGCGACAGGTGGTGGCGGGGTGGGTGCAAATTATGAACAAAATTGGCATCTGGCGCTGGATACACATCCGCCGCAAGCTATAAAAAACATAGCAATCAATTCATGCAAACGCCAACGCCTGCACCATAAAAAAAAGGCACCGCCTTGTGGCAGTGCCTTGTGCGACGCACCATGCGCCTGCCCCACGCAGGGCGGGCCGGGCGGGGGTGTTGCCTTATTCGCCCAGGTAGGCGGCGCGTACCTTGGGATCGTTCAGGAGTTCCTGGCCGGGGCCGGCCATGGTGATCAGGCCGGACTCCATCACGTAGCCACGGTCGGCAATTGCCAGCGCCCGGCTCGCGTTCTGCTCCACCAGCAAAATGGTGACGCCCAGGGCGTACACATCGCGCACCACTTCAAAGATCTTGTCCACCATGATGGGCGACAGCCCCATGGAGGGCTCGTCCAGCAGCAGCACCTTGGGCTGGCTCATCAGCGCACGGCCCATGGCCAGCATCTGCTGCTCGCCGCCCGACATGGTTCCGGCCAGTTGGTCCTTGCGCTCGCGCAGGCGCGGGAAGATGGTGAACATCTTTTCGATGTCGGCCAGGATGCCTGCCTTGTCGCGGCGCGTGTAGGCGCCCATCTGCAGGTTCTCGGTGATGGTCATGCGGGCGAACACGCCCCGACCTTCCGGCACCATCACAAGACCCTTCTTCACCAGATCCCAGGCGCCTTTGCCCTTGATGCTTTCACCCAGGTAATGGATGTCGCCATCGTTCATGCCCAGGGTGCCGGTGATCGCCTTCATGGTGGTGGTCTTGCCAGCGCCGTTGGAGCCGATCAGCGAAACCAATTCCCCCTCGCGCACTTCAAAGTCCACGCCCTTCACGGCCTGGATACCGCCGTAGGCCACTTTCAGGCCCTTGACCTGCAGCAGTACCTTGTTGGATTTTTCGGCCATTCTCAATGTCCTCCGGTGCCCAGATAGGCCTCAATCACTTTTTCGTTCTTCTGCACGGTGGCAGGCGTACCTTCGGCGATCTGCTTGCCGTAGTCGAGCACCGTCACGCGGTCGCACAGGCCCATCACCAGCTTCACGTCGTGCTCGATGAGCAAGATGGTGCGGTTGTCGTTGCGGATGCGGTCGATCAGCTCGCGCAGCAGCACCTTTTCGGTGGCGTTCATGCCGGCTGCGGGCTCGTCCAGCGCAATCAGTTGCGGATCGGTGGCCAGGGCCCGGGCGATCTCCAGGCGGCGTTGGTCACCATAGGAGAGGGTACGCGCCTTATAGTCGGCGAACTTGCCAATGCCCACGTAGTCGAGCAGTTCCTGCGCGCGCTTGGCAATGGCCAACTCTTCTTCCTTGAAACCCTTGGTGCGCAGCACCGCGCCCAGCAGGCCGGACTTGGTGCGGATGTGGCGGCCCACCATTACATTTTCCAGCGCCGTCATTTCTGCGAACAGGCGGATGTTCTGGAAGGTGCGGGCAATGCCCGCCTTGGCCACTTCATGCACGGCCGTGGGCTCGTAAGGCTTGCCGGCGAGCTCAAAGGTGCCGCTGTCGGGGGTGTACAGGCCGGTGATCACGTTGAAGAACGTGGTCTTGCCCGCGCCGTTGGGACCGATCAGGCCATAGACCTGGCCACGCTCGATGGTGATGCCCACGTCGGAGAGGGCTTGCAGGCCACCAAAACGCTTGGAAATACCTGCAACCCGCAGCACCACGTCGCTGGCTGATTTCTGAATGTTCTCTGCCATGTTCTAACTTTCTGCGGTGTTCAGGTCTTCTGCGTGAGGCTCTTGCCATGGTCGGGCGCTGGCCACAGACCACGGGGACGCATCAGCATGATGATGATCATGGCCAGTGCGATCAGCAGCTGGCGCAGGATGGCGGAGTCCAGACGGCCGTCCGTCATGGCCTGCAGCGGGCCTGCCACGTAGCGCAGCACTTCGGGCAAGGCCGACAGCAGCACGGCACCCAGGATCACGCCGGGAATGTGGCCGATACCGCCCAGCACCACCATGGCGACGATCATGACCGACTCCATCAGGCTGAACGACTCGGGCGACACAAAGCCCTGGAACGCACCGAACATCGCACCCGATACGCCGCCAAACGAAGCGCCCATGCCGAAGGCCAGCAGCTTCATGTTGCGGGTGTTGATGCCCATGGCCTTGGCGGCGATTTCGTCTTCACGGATGGCCATCCAGGCGCGGCCGATGCGTGAGTCCTGCAGGCGATAGCAAATAACGATGGAGACCACCACCAGAACCAGGAACAGGTAGTAGTACAGCGTGACGGAGCTGATATCAAAGCCGAACACCTCCAGGCGCTTGCCCAGGTCCAGGCCAAAAATCTTGACCGAGTCGATCTGGCCCAGGCCCTTGGGGCCGTTGGTCAGGTTGACGGGGTGGTCCAGGTTGTTCAGGAAGATACGGATGATTTCGCCGAAGCCCAAGGTCACGATGGCCAGGTAGTCCCCGCGCAACTTGAGCGTGGGCGCCCCCAAAAGCGCTCCGAAGAACGCCGCCAGTAATGCCGCCACCGGTATCACAAGCCACAGCGAGGTGTGCAAGCCGTTGGGGAACATGGCGGCAAACGCCGCAAAGTTGTCCGCAAGGTGCGGCGAGGCCATCAAGGCAAACAGGTAGGCGCCCACGGCGTAGAACGCCACGTAGCCCAGGTCCAGCAAGCCGGCGTAGCCCACCACGATGTTCAGGCCCAGGGCCAGCAGCACATACAGCAGCGCCAGGTCGGCAATGCGCACCCAGGCGTTGCCGAAGGATTGCAGGATCAGCGGCAGCACCAGCAGCGCGACGGCGCCGAGGATCCAGTTGGTTTTGGTGTTCTTCATGGTGTGAGGCTCCTCAGGCGCGATCGGCCACACGCTCACCCAGCAGGCCCGAAGGACGCAGCGTCAGGATGATGATGAGCACGATGAACGCAAAGATGTCGGTGTAGTGGCTACCCAGCAGACCGCCCGTGAGCGTGCCGATGTAGCCCGAGCCGATGGCTTCGATGAGACCCAGCAAAATGCCGCCCACCACGGCACCGGCCAAGTTGCCAATGCCGCCGAACACCGCCGCCGTGAAGGCCTTGAGGCCCGGCAGGAAGCCCATGGTGTGCTGCGCCGTGCCGTAGTTGGAGGCATACATGATGCCGGCCACGGCGGCCAGAATGGCGCCGATGATGAAGGTGGCGGAAATCACCATGTCGGGCTTGACGCCCATCAGGGAAGCAACGCGGGGGTTCTCAGCCGTGGCGCGCATCGCGCGGCCCAGGTTGGTGTGGTTCACCAGGTACACCAGCGAGGCCAGGGCAACAGCGGTCACGCCCAGGATCAGGATCTGTGTGGGGGTGATGTAAGCGCCACCCACCTCGAACGGCGCGCTGGGCAACATCGTGGGATAGGGCTTGTAGTTGGGCTTCCAGATGATCATGGCCAGCGTCTGCAGCAGGATCGACATGCCGATGGCGGTGATCAGGGGGGCGAGACGAGGACTGTTGCGTAGAGGGCGGTAGGCCACCTTCTCGATCACAAAATTGAGCGTTGCGGCAACCACGCAGGCAATGAGGGTGGCCAGCAGCAGGATGAGCCAGCCCGGGGCGCCAGGCATTGCAGCCTGCATCATTCCTATACAGCTCCAACTGGTCAGAGCCCCGATCATGAGCACTTCGCCGTGGGCGAAATTGATCAGCTGAATAATGCCGTACACCATCGTGTAGCCCAAGGCTATCAAGGCGTACATGCTGCCGAGTACCAGACCGTTGATGATCTGTTGCAGCAAAATGTCCATAAGAGAAGTCCTTCGTTTGTAACGTACCCACCGCTTTGGCACCGGAATCGGTACAGCCTTGTGGGCCCGACTGCCATCTAGCAAAAAACCCGCCAGAAGTGCAGCTGTGCGGGTTTGTGGACGGGATTGTAGCGAGTAGTCACAAGCGGCCCTCACCAAGCCGGGCGGGGTTTTCCCTCGGGTTGGCGCCACATCAGCGTGCAACGCAATCCATAAGCTCACATGATGCAAGCAGGAAAATTGATGTGCAAACTTATTACCAGCTTCATGCCAAATCAGCATGACGCGGGGTGCGCCTCCCATGGGCAGAGGTTCAGGACTTTTCGTCCGGCCCATCCTCCAGATCGGCTGAAACATTGCGCGCACGCAGCTCACGCAATTTCTGTGCAATCTTGATTTCGAGCCCGCGCTCCACCGGCGCGTAAAAACCGGGCTCCGGCATGCCCTCGGGCAGGTAGTTTTCGCCTGCGGCGAAGCCGCCCTCTTCGTCGTGCGCGTAGCGGTAGCCCTTGCCGTAGTCGAGCTGTTTCATGAGCTGTGTTGGTGCGTTGCGCAGGTGCATGGGCACGGGGCGGGTGCCGTCCTGCTTCACCCAGGCGCGGGCTGCGTTGTAGGCCTTGTAGACCGCGTTGGACTTGGGCGCCACGGCTAGGTACACCACACATTCGGCCAGGGCCAGCTCACCCTCGGGGCTGCCCAGGCGCTCGTATACCTCGGTCGCGTCCAGCGCCAGGCGCAGCGCACGCGGGTCGGCCAGGCCGATGTCCTCGCTGGCCATGCGCACCAGGCGGCGCGCCATGTAGCGCGGGTCGGCACCGCCGTCGAGCATGCGCACCAGCCAGTACAGCGCAGCGTCGGGGTCGGAGCCGCGCACCGACTTGTGCAACGCGCTGATGGTGTCGTAGAACTGCTCGCCGCCCTTGTCATAGCGGCGCATGCGCTCGCCCAGCACCTTGAGCAGCCAGGCGTCGGTAATCTCGGACAGCTTCTCCTGCGTGGCCGCCATGGCCAGGGTTTCGAGTGTGTTGAGCAATCTGCGGGCATCGCCATCGGCATAGGCCACCAGGCGGTCGATTGCTACATCTTCGATAGCTGGCAGCGCTTTCTCCGCCTGCGCCAGAGCCACTATTTGCTTCAAATCCTGTTCGGACAGCGGCTGCAGCACGTACACGGCGGCGCGGGATAGCAGCGCCGAGTTCACCTCGAACGACGGGTTTTCGGTGGTCGCACCAATGAAGGTAAACAACCCGCTCTCCACATGCGGCAAGAAGGCATCTTGCTGGCTCTTGTTGAAGCGGTGCACTTCATCCACGAAGACGATCGTGCGCTGCTGCATCAGACCATCACGCGCGGCCTCGGCACGTTCGACCGCTTCGCGGATGTCCTTGACCCCGCCCAGCACGGCACTGATGCTGATGAACTGCGCGTCAAAGGCATCGGCCATCAGGCGTGCGATGGTCGTCTTGCCCACACCCGGCGGGCCCCAGAGGATGCAGCTGTGCGGGCGGCCCGATTCGAACGCGAGCCGCAGCGGCATGCCCGGGCCCAGCACATGCTGCTGCCCGATCACCTCGCCCAGCGTGCGGGGCCGCAGGCGCTCGGCCAGCGGCTGGTGGGCCGAGGGGTGGGCCTGGGAAGGTGCTGCGGAGGCACTGCGTGCTGCCATGTTCGTATCCTGTCTACATCACGCTGATTTTTAAGCCTAATTGGCCTCTAGCGCTTATCTGATAAGCGCTGGCAGCTATCTTTTTCGCAGCAACTTACTGTTTCACCACATCCGCTCCAGCGGGCGGCTTGAACTGGAAGGTGCTGGCGGGCAGCGCTGCGTTGGCCTGCATGCCATTGAAACGAATCAGGGAGCGCTGGCCAAAGCTGTCCAGAATGTCGAGGGCCGCCAGTTGCTCACCCGCAAAACCCACGCGCACGCTCTTGAGCTGGCCATCCTTTGTCTTGGGGCTGGCCAGCACCCACTGCAGGCCATCCTGCTCAGGCGCTGCTTCGAGCGTGAACTCGGCCTTGAGCGCCGACAGGTCGGGGGCCGATGCGAGCAGCGCGGCGGGCGTGCTGCCCAGCGCCTGTGACTGCGAACGCTGGGTGACCTGGTTCAGGTCCACGTCGTACAGCCACAGGGTCTGGCCATCGGCCACGATGGTCTGCTCGAAGGGTTTCTTGTAGACGAACTTGAAACGCCCGGGGCGCTGGAATTCAAAACTGCCGCTCGATGTCTTGGTGCGCGCGGTCTGGCCGTCCTTGGGGGGCGAAGTCACGGTCTGCGTGAAATCCGCCTTGCCCGTTTGTGCGCCCTTCATGAACGATTCAAGGCTTTTCAAGCCATCAGCGCTGGCCAGCGTTGCGCTGGCAGCTATCAAAATTGCAGTAACGGTCTTTTTCAAAAGGAACTCCTGTGGGGCACGGGCTGGGCTCATCGCCCTACCCTTGTCATTCGCTGCGCGCGGGAACCAGCACTTCGCGCTGGCCGCTGGTGGTCAGGCCACTCACAAGGCCCGCCTTTTCCATGTCTTCCAGCAGCCGCGCCGAGCGGTTGTAGCCAATGCGCAGCTTGCGCTGCACGTACGAGATGCTGGCCTTGCGGTCCTTGAGCACCACTTCGACGGCCTGGTCGTACATGGGGTCCTTCTCGCCCCCTTCGCCACCACCGCTCTCCCCTGACAGATCACCCTCGCCATCCACAGTTCCGCCTTCGAGCACGCCCTCTATGTAGTCCGGCTCCCCTTGTTCCTTGAGGTAACTGACGACACGGTGTACTTCTTCGTCCGACACAAAGGCACCATGCACCCGGATCGGCAGTCCCGTGCCGCTGGCCATGTAGAGCATGTCGCCCATGCCCAGCAGGGCTTCGGCGCCCATCTGGTCGAGGATGGTGCGGCTGTCGATCTTGGAGCCCACCGAGAACGCGATGCGGGTGGGAATGTTGGCCTTGATCAGGCCCGTGATCACATCCACACTGGGGCGCTGCGTGGCCAGGATCAGGTGGATGCCGGCGGCACGCGCCTTCTGCGCCAGGCGGGCGATCAGCTCTTCGATCTTCTTGCCCACCACCATCATCAGGTCGGCCAGCTCATCGATGATGACCACGATGTGCGGCAGGCGCTGCAGCGGCTCGGGCTCTTCGGGCGTCAGGCTGAAGGGGTTGTATATGAACTCTTCGCGCGCCTTGGCTTCATCGATCTTGACGTTGTAGCCCGCGAGGTTGCGCACGCCCAGCTTGGACATGAGCTTGTAGCGCCGCTCCATCTCGGCCACGCACCAGTTCAGGCCGTGCGCCGCCTGCTTCATGTCGGTGACCACGGGCGCCAGCAGGTGCGGAATACCTTCGTAGACCGACATTTCCAGCATCTTGGGGTCGATCATCAACAGGCGCACATCGCGTGCCTCGGCCTTGTACAGCAGCGACAGGATCATCGCGTTGATCCCCACCGACTTGCCCGAGCCCGTGGTACCCGCCACCAGCACGTGCGGCATCTTGGCAAGGTCTGCCACCACCGGGTTGCCCACGATGTCCTTGCCCAGGCCCATGGTGAGCATGCTCTTGGCCTCGTGGTAGACCTGCGAGCCCAGGATTTCGGACAGACGGATGGACTGGCGCTTGGCGTTGGGCAGCTCCAGCGCCATGAAGTTCTTGCCGGGGATGGTCTCCACCACGCGAATCGACACCAGGCTCAGCGAACGCGCCAGGTCCTTGGCCAGGCCCACAATCTGCGAGCCCTTCACGCCGGTGGCGGGCTCGATTTCGTAGCGCGTGATCACCGGTCCGGGCATGGCCGCGACCACGCGCACTTCCACGCCAAAGTCCTTGAGTTTTTTCTCGATAAGGCGGCTGGTCATCTCCAGCGTCTCGGGCGCCACGGTTTCCTGGCGCTGCAGCGGGCCATCGAGCAGGTCCACCAGTGGCAGCTTGCTGTCGGGCATCTCGGTGAACAGCGGCTTCTGGCGCTCCTTCACCACGCGGGTGCTCTGCGGCACGTCTACCAGCACGGGTTCGATGATCTGGATCGGTTGGGGGTGGTGCACCTCGCTCTCGGTGCGTTCCTCGAGCACCACCACTTCACGCTCGCGCGCGGCCTTGCGGCCCACAGCCACATCCTTGGCCACTTCGCGCTTGGCCAGGCGCGACTGCACCAATGCGTCGATGCGCCCTCCCACAATTTCCGCGACATGGCCCCAGGAGAAACGGAACACCAGCGCCGCCCCCAGCACAGCCAGCACAATCGCCAGCAGGCCCGAGCCTGTAAAACCCAGCCACTTCACACTGGCAGGCCCCGTGATGTAGCCCAGCACGCCACCAGCATGCCCCGGCAGGAACGCTTCAAACCGGTACAGGCGCGACCACTCCAGCGCAGTGCTGGCACACATCAGCACCACCAGCCCCACCCAGAACATGGCCCGCCTGCGCATCGGGCTTACCGCGCCCGGGGCCGATTCGCCGCCACGCATCCACCGCGCCAGCGACGACAACCAGGCCCGCACACCGGCCGCCACACACCACCACACCGAAAAACCCAGTGCAAAGTAGCTGCCATCGGCCAGCCACGCACCAAACCGGCCCGCCCAGTTGGCGACCAAACGCCCACCCCGGGCGCCCGAGGTAGACCATGCGGCATCCTGCGCGGAATAGCTCAGCAGGGCCAGCAACCAGAAAACCAGGGCCAGCAGCCCCACCATCAGGCCAATTTCGTGGCCAAAACGGGCAGCGCCCGTACGCGGCGGCGACTTCGCCGCAGCCGATGCATTCAGGGTATTGAGGGAATAGGTCATAAGCGTGCCGGGCGAGCTTACCGCAAGCCCCCCGGGCATGACACCCGGGCTGAAGCGTTGCTAACTCAACGCGTTCAATCGGTCCTTGAGCACAGTGGCGCCACTGGGCAATGCCTCGATAAAGCCACGCTCTTCCAAATCCTTCATCACGCGGCTGACCATCTCGCGGGAGGCGCCCACCATCTTGGCCAGGTCCTGCCGGGAGATTTTGTCTTTGATCACCAACTGGCCCTGAGCGTCGGGCACCGCAAAGTCCAGCAGGGCATGGGCCACACGCCCATACACATCCAGCAACGCCAGTGACTCAATCTTGCGGTCGGCATGGCGCAGACGCTTGACCAGCCCCCGCATCACCACCAACGACATGGAGGCGTTCTCTGTGAGGCAACGCGCGAACTCTGCGCGCCCGAGCATGAGCACATCGGTCTGCACCTCGGCACGCACCGTGGCCGAGTGGGGTTCGTTGTCGATGATGCTCATCTCGCCGAGGTAGTCGCCCTGCGCGAGGGTGGCCAAAATCACCTCACGCCCCCGGCTGTCCGATGTCATCACGCGGGCGCGCCCCGTGAGCAGGATGAACAGGGCGTTGGATTTTTGCCCTTGCTCCACCAGCGCCTCGCCACGCTTGAAGCGGCGCTTGATCACCGCACCACTGATCACCTCGGCCTGGGCCACCGTGAGCAGCGAAAACAAGGGCACCCGGCGCAGCAGGTCCAGGTTGGACAACATCGTCGACATGAAAACTCCTCTCTAGAGCGACCCAACCGGAGCCGCACGGGTTGTGCAAGGGGTATCAATGGGTTCTTACAATCGCCGTGATTGAAAAAGGGACCGCTCGCGTGAGCGGTGCACGGTTGATACTTGCCAGTTCAACCCCCAGCTTCCCCAACAGCGCCGCATGTAGCAGGCGCAAAACACAGGCTTTTACCATGTCCACCACCCAACACGCGAAAGTTCTGATCCTTGGCTCTGGCCCTGCGGGCTACACCGCAGCGGTTTATGCCGCCCGCGCCAACCTGAACCCGGTGCTCATCACCGGCATGGCCCAGGGTGGCCAGCTGATGACCACGACCGAGGTGGACAACTGGCCGGCCGACGTGCATGGTGTGCAGGGGCCGGAGCTGATGCAGCGCTTTCTGGAGCACGCCGAGCGCTTCAAGACCCAGATCATCTTTGACCACATCAACAAGGTCGATTTCAGCCAGCGCCCCTTCACCCTCACCGGCGACAGCGGCACCTACACCTGCGACGCGCTGATCCTGGCCACTGGCGCATCGGCCAAGTACCTGGGCCTGCCTTCGGAAGAGGCCTTCATGGGCAAGGGTGTGTCGGGCTGCGCCACCTGCGACGGCTTCTTCTACCGCGAGCAGGACGTCTGTGTGGTCGGTGGCGGCAATACGGCGGTAGAAGAAGCGCTGTACCTGTCGAACATCGCCCGCAAGGTCACCCTGGTGCACCGACGCGACAAGTTCAAGGCCGAGCCCATCCTGGTGGACAAGCTCAACGAAAAGGTCGCGGCCGGCAAGATCGAGCTCAAGCTATTTCACACGCTCGACGAAGTGCTGGGCGACAACACGGGCGTGACGGGCATCCGCATCAAGAGCACCAAGGACGGAAGCACGGAAGACATCAAGCTGCAGGGCTGCTTCATCGCCATCGGCCATGCGCCCAACACCGAAATCTTCCAGGGCCAGCTGGAGATGGAAAACGGCTACATCATCACCCAGGGCGGCCTCAAGGGTTTTGCCACCCAGACCAGCGTGCCCGGCGTGTTTGCCGCAGGCGACGTGCAGGACCATGTGTACCGCCAGGCCATCACCAGCGCAGGCACGGGCTGCATGGCGGCGCTGGACGCCCAGCGCTTCCTGGAACAAGAGTCTTGATGAAAAACTGGGCAGCAGGCTATAATCTGCGGCTTTGCTGAATTCGGCCCGTTATTGCGGTCCTCCGAAACAGGCAAATCAATCGGGTTACCGCCACCCTTTCTGGCGAGGTGAGGCCGCAAGCCAACCTGGGCAAAACAAGCCCAGGGCCCAGCGAACGGCCGTTAAAAAGTATCGGAGTGTCCTCATGGCACGCGTCTGCGACGTAACGGGCAAGAAGCCCATGGTCGGGAACAACGTTTCCCACGCCAACAACAAAACCAAGCGCCGGTTCCTGCCGAACCTGCAATACCGCCGTTTCTGGGTCGAGACCGAAAATCGCTGGGTTCGCCTGCGCGTTTCGAGCGCTGCCCTGCGTTTGATCGACAAGAACGGTATCGACTCGGTGCTCGCAGACCTGCGCGCACGTGGTCAGGCTTAAGGAGAAGCACCATGGCAAGCAAAGGCGGACGCGACAAGATCAAGCTGGAATCCACTGCGGGTACCGGCCACTTCTACACCACGACCAAGAACAAGAAGACCATGCCCGAGAAAATGCTGATCATGAAATTTGATCCAAAAGCTCGCAAGCATGTGGAATACAAGGAAATGAAGCTGAAGTAATTCGGCCCGTTCCCCAAAAAAGCCGCCCGTCCAGGGCGGTTTTTTTATGCCTGCTGCGCAGACCTTTCACCCAGACTCTTTGCTCAAGCAACCTTGCGCGGCACGGGCAACTCGGCCATCTGCGCAGCCAGCAAGGCGCCCAGCGTGCGGTAGCCCGCCTCCACTTCGGCCGTGAACGGCATCCCACAGCTCAGCCGCAAGAAGTGCTCATACCGCCCGGTGTTGGAGAACATGGGGCCCGGGGCCACACGGATACCGTTTTGCAGCGCCTCGTCGTACAGGCGCGTGGAAGAGATGCCGACCGGCAGCTCCAGCCACAGGCTCAGCCCACCCGGCGGCAGGCTCAGGCGTGTGCCCATGGGAAAGTAGCGCGCCACGGCCCTCGCCGCCTGTTCTCGCTGGATGCGCAGCTGCGCCCGCATGCGGCGCATGTGGCGCTCGTAGGCCGGAGAGTCCACACTGCGCGCCGCCAGCAGCTGCGACCAGGTCTGCATGTTGCGCGTGCGAGCGAACTTGATCATCTGCACACGGGCCTGCCAGCGCCCCGCGCTCATCCAGCCCTGGCGCAAGCCGGGAGCAAAGCTCTTGCTGAGCGATGCGCAATAGATCACCTGCCCGGCATCGCCCTGCCGGTCCCAGGCCTTGGCGGGCCGCAGCACGTGCGGCGACTCCACGAACTCCCGGTAGATGTCGTCCTCGATGAGGGCTAAGCCATGCTCCACGCACAGAGCCACCAGTCGCTCCTTGTGCGCATCGGGCATCACGCTGCCCTGCGGCATCTGCAGGTGGGGGACCACCACGACACCCTTGAGCCGTGGCTCGTTGCGCGCAGCCAGTTCCAGGGCTTCAAGCGACATGCCCGTGTGCGGGCTGCAGGGGATCTCCAGCGCGCGCAGCCCGCGCACCTCGATGGCCTGCAGGATGCCAAAGAAGGTGGGCGATTCGACGGCGATAACGTCGCCCGGCTCGGCGACGGCGTCCAGCGCCAAGTTCACCGCTTCGGAGTTGCCAAGTGTTGCTCCAATGTCGGCTGGCGCGACACACACGCCGAAGGTGAGCGCATGCCGGGCCATGGCCTGCTGGAATTCGGGGTGGGTGGTGGGCGCGGACGGGCCGTACACCAGGACGTCGGGTTGCTCACGCAACAGGCCGTGGGCCAGGCGGTTGAGCGCAGCCGCATCAAACAGGCTCGGCGCGGGCATGGCGCTGCCTAAGTCCAGCGGCAGCGGGCCTGCACGGCGGGCTTTTTCGAGAAAACCGGAAATGCGCTCGTTGATGCCCGCAAACACCCGCGGGTCGTGGGCAAGCGGCTCGTGCAACTCGGGCTCGCGCGCCCGGGGCAACGCCACATCGCCCGGCTCCCGCACAAAGTAGCCCACCCGCTCGCGCGCCTCCACGCAGCCCAGGGATTCGAGATGCCGCAACACCTGCAGCGCGGTGGTCAGGCTCACTTGGTGCCGCTGGCACAGCTCCCGCACCGACGGCATGCGCATGCCAGGCGTCAGGCTGCCAGCGGCTATGGCCTGTTCGTACAAAGCTGCCAGTTGGCGGTAGAGCGGGGCATCCCGCGAATCGGAAGAATGTGACATGGCGGGTATGGGGTACTGCTGCCGAGCCGTGGCGCAGGCTCAGAAGCGCTAGAGGCGCATCGTGCACGAGCCCTCTCTGCGGGTACAGATACAGGAACGCACAGATCGGACCATAACAGCACGCCAGTAATCTGCGCTGTTCTACCCGTTCCTGCACCGCCGTGTACCTGCCGGGGCAACGCTGCTTTTTTTACGCTACAGCCTCACAGCAGCCCTTCCTTCAGGAGCCCCGCACCATGCCACAGCGCAATCCAACCACCATCCCGCCCACCACCCCATCGGCCGCAGTCACCTTGGGCCTCACACCCGGCCAGATCCTGTGGCTGTGCCTGCCGCCCGGCAGCGCAGTGCACACCACTCAGGGAGAGGTGTCACTTCGCTTTGCTCCACGAGACTGTGAGCTCGCGTTGCACACTCTGCCGCAAATGCGGCTTGGGGCGGGCGAACATCTGCCCGAGGGCTGGAACACCAAGGCCGCCTGGGTGCAGGTGGGCAACGCCCTGCACTGCCGCTCTGAGATCCTGGTGATCGAAGCCCCCCCCAGGCCGGGGCTTTGGCACCAAGTACGGCACCTGCTGCGCTCAGCCTTTGCAGGCCGGGACAAAACCGCAAAGAACCGCGCTTTTGGCAAGGTGCCCGCAATGCGGTAACCGCTGCACCAAAGAAAAAGGCCTTGCCAGATGGCAAGGCCTTGGACAATGCGCGGCCCGCTTCAGGCCTGCGCCGCACGCAGCCGTAGCGAGAACTCACGCAGGGCGGCTATACCGCTTTCTTCCGCGCGGCGGCACCAGGCTTGCAGGTCCGCGGTGAGCTGCTCGCGCGATTGCGAGGTGTTGAGCCACAGCTGGCGCAGCTCTTCGCGCATGGTGACCATCTTGTCGAGCGCGGGGTGCGCGGCACGGGCCTGGGCCAGTTGCTGCAATGCGATGGCCGGCACCTTCTCGGCATCGCGGTGCAGCCAGCGCTTGGCGGCCTGGAGCACCGAGGCATCGGCATTGCGTGCCTTGAGCGCTGCGATTTCGTCCTTGCAGGCCTGGCGCACGCCACGCGCATAGCCAGCCATCACCTCATAGCGGTTGGCAATCAGGGCCTCCAGCGTCTTTTCATCGGCTACAGGCTTGACGTCTCCCAACTGGAGCTTGGGCGGCACCTTCTTGACCGTGGCCCAGCCAATCTTCTTCATCATGGTGATGTAGACCCAGCCGATGTCGAACTCATACGGCTTGACCGAGAACTTGGCCGACGTGGGATAGGTGTGGTGGTTGTTATGCAGCTCTTCGCCGCCAATGATGATGCCCCAGGGCGAGAGGTTGGTGCTGGCATCCTGCGCCTCAAAGTTGCGGTAGCCCCAGTAGTGGCCCACACCGTTGACCACACCCGCCGCCCAGAACGGAATCCAGAGCATCTGCACCGCCCACACTGCAGCGCCCAGAGCGCCGAACAGTGCAAGGTTCAGGATCAGCATGAGGCCCACACCCTGCCAGCCGTAACGGGTGTAGACGTTGCGCTCCATCCAGTCATCGGGCGTGCCGTGGCCGAACTTCTTCATCGTCTCCAGGTTCTTGGACTCGGCGCGGTACAACTCGGCGCCACGCCACATCACGGTGTCCAGCCCACGGGTCTGGGGGCTGTGGGGGTCGTCCACGGTTTCGCACTTGGCGTGGTGTTTGCGGTGGATAGCGACCCATTCCTTGGTGACCATGCCCGTACCGATCCACAGCCAGAAGCGGAAAAAGTGCGAAGGGATGGCGTGCAAGTCCAGCGCGCGGTGCGCCTGCGCGCGGTGCAGGAAAATCGTGACCGCCGCAATGGTGATGTGGGTCGTCGCCAGGGTGTACAGAATGATCTGCCACCACGCCAGGTTCCACAACCCATGGCCCAGCCAGTCAATGGCAGCGTTCAGTACAGCCCAATCGGGTAACAGCATATTCAGAAAGCCTTACTTCTACAGAGAACCCGTTCGCCAACGGACCGGGTATCTGATTTTAGAGTGGTCCCCACGAAATAGGTTCGGGGGTATCCATGGTATTTACGTTGATTTAGCGCCTTTAGAGGGCCAAGTCAGGCCTTTTTGGACCAGATTGCGGCAAAGAACCCATCCGTTTGGTGCACATGGGGCCACAGGCGCAAATAACCACTGCCCGACTCACCACCGCTGCACAGAGCCTTGGCCCCCTCCACCTTGAGCTGCTCCAGCAGTTCGCCCGCGTCGAGCAGTTCATAGTAAGGGTGCGATGCGCTGAATGCCTCTGCGATGGCCTCGTTTTCCTGCGGCAGGATGCTGCATGTGGCATACACCAGACGGCCGCCGGGCTTGAGCAGGCGCGCTGCGCTGTCCAGAATGGCGGTCTGTTTGGCCACCAGCTCTTCGATGGCCTTGGGCGACTGGCGCCATTTGAGGTCCGGGTTCCGCCGCAGAGTCCCCAGGCCCGAGCACGGAGCATCGACCAGCACGCGGTCAATCTTGCCCGCCAGCCGCTTGACGCGGTCATCGCGCTCGTGGGCAATGGCGGCGGGGTGCACGTTCGACAGGCCGCTGCGGGCCAGGCGCGGTTTCAGAGCATCCAGACGGTGCGCCGAGACATCAAACGCATACAGGCGCCCGGTGCTGCGCATGCCCGCGCCGATGGCCAGGGTCTTGCCACCTGCACCTGCGCAAAAATCCACCACCATCTCGCCGCGCTTGGCGTCAAGCAGCAGGGCCAGCAACTGCGAGCCTTCATCCTGCACCTCGATGGCACCGCGCGTGAACGCATCCAGCTTGGTCAGCGCAGGCTTGTCGTCAATGCGCAGGCCCCAGGGCGAATACGGCGTGGGGCTGGCCTTGATACCGGCCTTGGCGAGCTCCTTTTGCACGTCGGCACGCTTGTCTTTGAGGGCATTGACGCGCAAATCCAGCGGGGCGCTCTGCGCCAGGCTTTCCACCAGCGGCCAGAAGCCGTCGCCCAGTTGGTCCTTGAGGGGCTTCACCAGCCATTCGGGCAGGTTGTGACGGTGGCGCTCCATCAGGTCATCGACCGTGACCGCATCGCACTGGTCCAGCCAGTTCTTTTCCTGGTCGGTCAGTGCGCTCTTGAGGAAGTCGCGCGGGCCGTAAAACCCCAGGATGGCCAGACGGCGCTCCTTGGGTCCCGAGCCCGAGGGCGCCATGTGGTCGAACAGGAGCTTCTTGCGCAGCACGGTGTAGACCGTTTCGGCCAGGGTGGCCCGCTCGCGGGGGCCCAGGCCCCGGTTGTCGCGGAAGAATCGTGACACCACCGCATCGGCGGGGTGTTCAAACGTGAGGGTGAGCCTGACCAATTCGGCACAGGCGTCGAGAAGAACTTTGGGATGCATGCCCCGATTGTCCCACTGTGGTCTGATTAACAGCCAACCACACGGCTCCTTCAAACGACCCGCATCGATCCTTTCGGTTTGTCAACGCGTGTAGACCGGATCAAACGCATAGCGCTGAATCTCCTTCAGGCTGGGCGATTCACCCGCCCACAGCGCCAGCGCGGGGCCGGGAAGGCTCAGATTGCGCTCCAGGGCGCGGCACAGGTGGTAACGGCTTTCGTCGTCCATCCCCGGCAGCTCGACAAAGATCAGGTACGCACGGCGCTGCGGATGCTCGCGCAGGTTCTTGCGCACTAGCCAGCAGCGGGCAAGGGGCGCACAGCGGGCCAGTTCCGATTGCAGCTCGGCCAGTTCGAAGGGGCTCAGGTCGTGACGCGTGATCTGGCTGAAGAAGGAGGTGCCCGACAGCTCTTCCCAGGCGCGCTCTTCGGATTCCTGCGCGCGCTCCAGCCGCTTGCGCCACTGTTTGAAGGCCGCCGCATCATGCTCCATGCCCATGCGGGGAGTTTCCAGCTCGGCCAGCGCGGTGCGTGCGGCCCAGTAGCGGTCGTTGCTGCCCGCTTCCCACACCCGGTGCAGCAGCAGAAGCTTGCCGTCGCGATCGTCCTCGGGCAGGCAAGGCACCAGTCCACACAGGGCGGGCGCGTACTCGGGGCTGCGCTCCAGCGCCAGCTCATACAAGGCGCGCACATCGGCACGGGGGTCCAGATGGCGCTTGAGGCGGGCCAGCTCCACCAGCTCAGCCGCACTGTTCTGAGCGATGGAAGCCTGCAGCGCCTGGGCGCGTGCGCGCACACGTTCCAGCCACGCGTGGTGCTGCTTCCACTCCGTAGCGTTGTCGCGGCACCATTGTTTGTCGAAGTGTTTGACCCACCGTTTGGCCTCATCGCCCAGCAGGGTCAAGGCATTGCCACGCGACCAGTCGGGCAGTGTGGGCGTGGCATCGAGTGCTTCGATGCGGTCCCGCAAGCCGGGGTGGGTGTCGTCCACACTGCTCAGGCGCTTGAGCGCTTGGCGCAGTGCGTCGTTGGCAAAAGCGGCATCCGGGGCCTCGGCCAGGAAACGGCGCATGCTGCGATAAGGCCCCACCGGCAGCGGATTGCCAGCGGCACCGCACCAGTGGTTGCCCCAGAACTCTGCCTGCAACGCTGCGCCCCGGATCTCGATCTCGGCCAGGGCGGCGGCGGTCACATCACGGCCCAGCAGCTTGCCCGCAATGCGGTCGGCCTCGTATTCGTCCTGGCGGGCCAGCGCAAACGTCTTGGCCGAAAAGCGCGGAAAGTACCAGCGCATGAACGCCTGCGTGGCCGCGGCCACCGGGCCTTCGTCGTCGGCCAGACTGTGGTTCAGGCGCATCCAGGACAGGCGTGTGCGATAGATCCAGGCCGCAAACCGGCCATGGTCGCCGCGCAAATGGCCGTACTCGTGTGCCAGCACGGCGAGAAAACGCGGCCGGTCCAACGCCATCAGCAAAGGCAGCCCGATGCTCAGGTGGTTAACGGCGCCACCCAGCAGGCCGTACTTGGGCAGCTGCTGGATGCTCGCATTGAACTCGTCGTTCAGCGTGACGTTGTGGATGGGCGGGCCCTTGATCTTGCGGCGGATGCGCTCCAGCGCCTCAAAAAGCTCCGGTGCCTCCAGCGCCGTGATCTCCACGCCCTCAGGCGCGTCAAAACGCACCCACAGCGCCCGCAGGCTGACCCACAGCAGGCCCGCAGCCCCCAGCAGCAGCCACACCATGGCAAAGCGAAACTTCCCCTGCAACATCTGCGGCACCACCCACAGCACAATGCCTGCGGCAAGTCCCAGGCACCCCAGCACCCAGGCATAGCCCAGCGCCGCAAACACGGCCACACTGCGGCGGTATGCGCGGCTGTTGTCAGCACTGGCATGCTCGCTCATGCGCACCAGATGCACAAAATCTGCCTGATCCACGGGCTTCCCTCACTCTTGGGTTGTTTTCAACCGCCATCCTAACCACTCACGACCCCGCACCCACCACCATGACCGACGACGACCTGCCAGCACTCATTCGCACACCACCCGGCCTGTACCGCCACTACAAGGGCATGCTCTACGAGGTGATTGATACCGTGCGCCACAGCGAAACGCTGGAGCCCATGACGCTGTACCGCGCGCTCTATGGCCAGCGTGGGCTGTGGGTGCGACCCGCCGCCATGTTTGAAGAGCAGGTGCTCGTTGACGGTGTGATGCGGCCACGGTTTGAGAAATGCGGGGATGAAACCCCAGCGGGTTGAGCCCGGTGGGCTCACGCCGCAGTGCGCGGAAAAATGGCTGCTGCCACCAAACCACCACCCGCAGCATTGCGCAAGGCCAGCCTCCCTCCGTGCCGCCGCACGATATCGCTGGCAATGGTGAGCCCCAGCCCGGCCCCGCCACTCTGGCGGTTGCGCGAGGCCTCGACGCGGTAAAACGGCTCCATGACCCGCTCCAGCTCTTCGGCAGGCAAACCGGGGCCATGGTCGCGCACCTCGATGGTCAGCGCATCAACCGCATCGTGCAGCGTGACCTCGGCGCTGCCGCCGTAGCGAATCGCGTTGCCCACCAGGTTGTCCAGACAGCGCCGCAGCGCCACGGCCTGCACCCGCAGCGGGGCCGCCTGCCCCGCCACCGTGACCCGATGGCCCATGGCGAGCTGGTCGTCGGCCATGCTGTCCGCCAGGGCCTGCGCATCCAGCAGCACCCAGGCCTCGGCGCCGGCCACGCCGCGCAGGTAGTCCAGCGTGGAGGTGATCATGGCGTCCATCTCTGCAATGTCGCGGCGAAACAGCTGCTGGGCGTGGCTATCGTCCAGGCATTCGGTGCGCAGGCGCAGCCGGGTCAGCGGCGTGCGCAGGTCATGCGACACCGCCGCCACAAACCGGTCGCGCTCGGCCAATTGCTGTCGGATGCGCGCCTGCATCTGGTTGAACACACGGCTGGCGTCGCGGCATTCCAGCGTGCCGTCCTCGGGCAGCGGGGGCCGGTCGATATCGCGGCCCAACTCTTGCGCCGCCGTGGCCAGCCGGTGCATGGGGCGCGACAGCCAGCGTGCCGCCCACCAGGCCACGGCCACCAGCGCCGCCAGCCGCACGCTGATGTCGAGCAGCAGCCCCAGTTGCAGCGATGGCGGGGCATTCCACAAGCCCTGCTCTGGCCCCGGCGGCGGCAACCGCAAAGAGTGCCCATCGGCTGCCACCCCGAGGGGCTGCGGGCCAGGCGGGTGCCCGGGGTGCGCGGGGCGCAGTTCAAACATCAAAGTCAGCGCCAGCACATGGCTCACGATGACGGCCACGATAAGCAGCAGAGCGAGCCGGCCAAAAAGGGTGTCAGGCAGCCAGCGCTGCAGCGCCGCACGCCAGCGCGCAACCATCAATGCGGCCATCCCACCTGCCCCTGCAGCGACTGCACGTTGAACACGTAACCAGCGCCCCGCACAGTGCGGATCATCGAGGGCGAGCGCGGGTCGTCCGAGAGCTTGCTGCGCAGGCGCGAGACCAGCAGATCGATGCTGCGCTCGAACGCATCCATGGCCCGGCCTCGCGCCTGCTCCATGAGCTGGTCGCGGCTGAAAATGCGGCGCGGCATGCGCAAGAAGGTGCAGAGCAGGCGAAATTCGGCGTTGGACAGCGGCACCACCACACCCTGTGGGGATACCAGGTGCCGCTCGATGCTGTGCAGGGTCCAGCCATCAAAGCGCACCAGCCCGTCGGGCTCCTGGCGGGCCGGGGCGCTCTCGCCGCGCGTGCGGCGCAGCACGGTCTGGATGCGGGCCACCAGCTCGCGCGGCTCGAAGGGTTTGCCCATGTAGTCGTCAGCCCCCATCTCCAGCCCCAGCACGCAGTCGTAGGGGTTTGCGCGGGCGGTGAGCATGATGATCGGCACCCGGGATCGTTCACGCAGCTCCCGCGCGAGGGTGATGCCGTCGGTGCCGGGCAGCATCACATCCAGCACCACCAAGCCGATGGGGTGCGCGAGCATCTGCGCGCGCATCGACGCCGCATCACACGCCGCGTGGGCGGCGTGGCCAAAGCGGGCGAGGTATTCGGTGAGCAGTGTGGTGATCTCCACATCGTCGTCCACCACCAGGATGTGTTGCATGGGCTCTGTCGTGCAAAAGAACACCCAAGTTTAGGCAGCTACAAACCACCGCTGGCGACGATCTGGCGGGCATTTCCGCCATTGTTCAGTCCTTGTGGACGCCCTTTGTATCGACCTTGGTACAAAGCAGACAAACCCCGGAGACACGCACAACCAAGAATGGTTACGGGCCATGGCTGAGGGCTTCCGTTTTGGGGGACCAGGCACCGACCCACCCTTGGAGCGAAAGGAACGACGATGACGACCATCAGTAGCGTCAGCAGTCCCTGGTCCAGTGCAAGTGTGCAGCGGGCATCACGCCCGGCGCCCACGCCGGAGCGGCTGCTGTCCAAAATCGATACCGACGGCAACGGCGGCGTGAGTGACACAGAACTGCAGGGCCTTCTGGACGATGTGGCCAAAAAATCCGGCGTCAGCAGCCAGACCAGCGCTGCAGACCTGGTCAAGCGGTACGACAGCAATGGGGACGGCAACCTCAACGCTGATGAGCTGGGCAAGACGATGCAAAGCGTGTTGCCCCCGCCACCGTCCACCATGGCTTTTGCCCAGTCGCGGGGCGACAGCGACACCGCCACCGGCTAGGCGGGCGACGACCTCTTTAGCAAGGTGGACAGCGACGGCGATGGCGCCGTGAGCAAGACCGAGCTGCAGGCCCTGCTGGAGGCGATGTCGGGCGGCACGGCGAGCCAAGCGGGCGTCAGCAGTGACGACGTGTTCAGCCAACTGGATGCAGACGGCGACGGCGGCCTGACCCAAGCCGAATTCGACGCGGGCCGCCCTTCCGGCGCGGCGGGTGAAGCAGGCGGCGGCATGCAGGCCATGGGCGGCATGCCAGCGCCACCCGGAGGCCCAGGTGGTGCAAGTGCTTCCGCCGACAGCACCACCACCTACGACGCCCTGGACACCAACAAGGATGGTGAGGTCTCGCTGACAGAACGGCTGGCTGGCAGCCCCAGCAGCGTGGAGCAGGACGCGATCACCGCGCTGTTCAACGCCATCGACACCGATGGCGACGCCAGCATCAGCGCCAGCGAATCCAAGACTTTCATCGACCAGTTGACCAGCCAGCTCCAGCAGCCCCCCAGCCAGGCATCAACATCGGACACCAGCCAACGCAACGACCTGGCGCGGCTGGCCGACTTTGCGCGCCAGCAGTACGCAATGGCAGCCAATGACTGGAATTCGCCCGCCATCACCGGCAGCCTGAGCGCAATGGCCTGATCAAAAGGAAGGGGCTGGCTTGCCACCAGCCGCAGGTTTTCTGGCCACGCGGTGCGATTCGCCCGTCAGTTGACGAGCTGCGTGCGCCGGGATCTTGGAGCCATCCGGCAGCAGAAAATATGAACAAAAATAGGCTCTATCGCTTCATGGACAAGCGCAGTTAGCTACAAATTTAATAGCAAAAAAATATACCCACTGAGCTCACCAAGGCCTGTGGGGGGCGAAAGCCGAACGCTCCCAAACCGATCAGCCTGTGGACTACAAGGCCTGAATCAGCGCCCGCACGGCCCGGGGGTAGATCACGTGTTCCTGCGTGAGCACACGGGCTGAGAGCGTCTCGGCCGTGTCGCCCGGCAGCACCGGCACCACAGCCTGGTCCAGGATGGGGCCCACATCCAGCTCGGCCGTCACCTGGTGCACTGTCACGCCCGCAAATTTGCAGCCCGCATCAATCGCGCGCTGGTGCGTGTGCAGCCCGGTAAAGGCGGGCAGCAGCGAGGGGTGGATATTGATGAGCCGCCCCGCGTAGTGCGCCACAAACCCGGGCGTCAGGATGCGCATGAACCCGGCCAGCACCACCAGGGCGGGCTGGTGGCGGTCGATGGTGGCGGCCAGCTCGGCATCAAACGCCTCGCGGCTGGCAAAGGCCTTGTGGTCCAGCGCCTCGGCAGCGATGCCCTGCTCCCGCGCAAACACCAGCCCGGCGGCATCGGGCTTGTTGCTGATGACGGCCGCGACGCGGGCGCCGTAGCGCTGCTCCCAGTGCTCCTGTTGTGCGGTACGCACGATGGTGGCCATGTTGGAGCCGCCGCCAGAGATCAGAATGACGATGTTCTTCATAAATTGCCACGGATTATCTAGGAGGCTGTCGAGCATGGGGTTGGCTCTGCGCCACCGCCTGGGGGTGCCAGGCAAGGCGCGGGTGAGGCCGTGTGGCCCAGCCACACAACGAACCCGCAACGCAGCATGGCGGCCCCAGGCGGCGGCCCGAAGGGTTGTGCGACATAGCACGCAGGCGGCGTTGCCCATGCTCGCTGCACAGCCAGTGCAGCTTGCGCTGGGCGCCTAGCCTGCATACTCTGTCGCACAACACAGCGCCAACCCCAAGCCCGACAGCCTCCTCATGCCCTTCGATCCCGCCACCCGCCCCCTCACCCCCTACGAAGCCCGCGTGCTCGCCACGCTGATGGAGAAGGCCCGCACCGTGCCCGACAGCTACCCCATGTCGCTCAACGGCCTGGTCACCGGTTGCAACCAGAAAACCAGCCGCGACCCGGTGATGAACCTGAGTGACGCCGAGGCGCAGGAAGCCCTGGATTCGCTCAAGCTGCTGACGCTGGCGTTTGAGAGCAGCGGCAACCGCACCACACGCTGGGAACACAACTTTCAGCGCGGCGTGGGCGTGCCCGAGCAGTCGGCCGTGCTGCTGGGCCTGCTCATGCTGCGCGGCCCGCAGACGGCGGGTGAACTGCGCATCAACGCCGAGCGCTGGTACCGCTTTGCCGACATTTCGTCGGTCGAAGCTTTTCTGGACGAGCTGCAGGAGCGCAGCGCCGAAAAGGGCGGCCCGCTGGTCGTGCAGTTGCCTCGCGCGCCGGGTGCCCGCGAGCAGCGTTGGGCGCATCTGATGTGTGGGCCTGTAGACACCAGCGCCGGTGTGTCAGCCCCCAGCAGTGGCGGCGGTGGCAGCACCGGCACGTCTGCCGCACTGCAAGCGCGGGTGGACGCACTGGAGACCGAGGTGGCCAACCTGCGCACCACGGTGCAGCGGCTGTGTTCTGAACTGGGCATTTCCCCAGACTCCGCGCCGATGTCGCCACCCGGACAGGACTAAAACGAACGACCGTGCTACAAATGCGGATCACTTGGAGACAAACCGATGGATCTCGCATTCACCCCCGAAGAACAGGCGTTCCGCGAAGAAATTCGCGCCTGGGTTCAAGCTAATCTACCGAAAGAAATTTCGCACAAGGTCCACAACGCCCTGCGCCTGACCCGCGACGATCTGCAGGGCTGGGCCAAGATCCTGGGCAAGAAAGGCTGGCTGGGCTTCGGCTGGCCCAAGGAGTTTGGCGGCCCCGGCTGGACGGCCGTGCAAAAGCACCTGTTTGAAGAAGAATGCGCCCTGGCCGGTGCGCCCCGTATCGTGCCGTTTGGCCCGGTGATGGTGGCCCCGGTGATCATGGCGTTTGGCAACGCCGAGCAGCAAAAGCGCTTCTTGCCCGGAATCGCAAGCGGCGAAGTCTGGTGGAGCCAGGGCTACAGCGAACCCGGCTCGGGCTCGGACTTGGCATCGGTCAAGACCCGCGCCGAGCGCGTGGGCGACAAATACATCGTCAACGGCCAAAAGACCTGGACCACCCTGGGCCAGCATGGCGACTGGATGTTCAACCTGGTGCGCACCAGCACCGAGGGCAAGCCCCAGACCGGCATCTCCTTCCTGCTGCTCGACATGAAGTCCAAGGGCGTCACCGTACGCCCCATCAAGCTGCTGGACGGCGAGTGCGAGGTGAACGAAGTGTTCTTCGACAACGTCGAAGTGCCCGCCGAAAACCTGATCGGCGAAGAGAACAAGGGCTGGACCTACGCCAAGCACCTGCTGAGCCACGAACGCACCAACATCGCCGACGTGAACCGCAGCAAGCGCGAGCTGGAGCGCTTGAAGCGCATCGCCAAGACCGAAGGCGTGTGGGATGACCTGCGCTTCCGCGACCAGATCGCACTGCTCGAAGTGGACATCGTTGCGCTGGAAATGCTGGTGCTGCGCGTGCTGTCGGCCGAGAAGTCGGGCAAGAACTCGCTCGACATCGCGGGTCTGCTCAAGATCAAGGGCAGCGAGATCCAGCAGCGCTACGCCGAGCTGATGATGCTGGGCGCCGGCCCCTTTGCCATGCCCTTCATCGAAGAGGCCATGGAAGCTGGCTGGCAGGGCAACTTCCCCGGCGGCGTCACTGCCAACGCGCCGCTGGCGTCCACCTACTTCAACCTGCGCAAAACCACCATCTACGGTGGCAGCAATGAAGTTCAACGCAACATCGTCGCGCAGACGGTTCTGGGCTAAGGAGACAAGAACATGGATTTCGATTTTTCTGACGACCAGGAACAACTGCGCGACGCCGTGCGCAAGTGGGTGGACAAGGGCTACACGTTCGAGCGCCGCCGCGCCGCCGTGGCCGCCGGTGGTTTTGACCGCGCCGCCTGGAACGAACTGGCCGAGCTGGGCCTGACGGCCCTCACCGTGCCCGAAGCGCACGACGGCATGGGCCAGGGCGCCATCGATGCCATGGTGGTGGCCGAGGAACTGGGCCGTGGCATCGTTCTGGAGCCCATCGCCCAGGCCTTCATGGCCAGCAGCGTGCTGTCGCACTACGCACCGGCCAACGTGCAATCGGCTTGGCTGCCCCGCGTGGCCAGTGGTGAAGCCCTGGTGGTACTGGCCCAGCAGGAGCGCAAGGCGCGATACCGCCTGGATGTTTGCGAGGCAAAAGCGGCCCCAGCGCAAGATGGATATGCACTGACAGCTATCAAAAGCGTAGTAGCTGCCGGCGACAAGGCCGATGCGTTCATCGTGCCTGCCCAACTGGACGGCAAGATCGCCCTCTTCCTGGTCGAGCGCACCGCCACTGGCGTGACCACCCAAGGCTACGTCACACAAGACGGCAGCCGCGCCGCCGAGGTGAAGTTCACCAACGCCCCCGCCACGCTCATCACCACCGACGGCCTCGCCGCGCTGGAACTGGCGGTGGACACCGGCATCGCCGCCACCTGCGCCGAAGCCGTGGGCGTGATGGACAAGACCGTGGCCATCACCGTCGAATACATGAACCAGCGCAAGCAGTTTGGCGTGTTCATTGCCAGCTTCCAGGCGCTGCGCCACCGCGTGGCCGACATGAAGATGCAGCTGGAACTGGCCCGCTCGATGAGCTATTACGCCAGCCTCAAGCTGGGCGCCCCTGCCGCAGAGCGCCGCGCCGCCATGGCGCGCGCCAAGGTGCAACTGGGTCAATCGATGCGCTTTGTCGGCCAGCAGGCCGTGCAACTGCATGGTGGCATCGGCGTGACGGACGAGTACATCGTGAGCCACTATTTCAAGAAGCTCACCCAGCTGGAAGTGGCCTTTGGCGACACGCTGCACCATCTGGGCGAAGTGTCCGCCCGCATGCAAGACACTGCAGGCGTGTTTGCCTGATGTGAACTGACGCAGCCATGTAACGCTCGCATGCCATGCTCGTGGATTCACCGATCCACGGGCATTTTTTCTTGTCGGAGACACCTTCATGAACAACAAATTCTGGCTGCAACGCCGATCTCTTCTGCTGGCAACCGCTGCAGCAGCTACCCTGGCCCTGGCCGGTTGCGCCACCAAGGGTCCCAGCCTGGCCGAAGCGCCGCCCATCGTCTTTGTGCACGGCAACGGCGACACCGCCGCACTGTGGCAAACCACCGTATGGCGGTTTGAATCGAACGGCTGGCCGCGCGAACGCCTGCACGCCATTGACGTGTCCTACCCCCTGTCGCGTGATGAAGACGCCAAACCCCAGGCGGGCCGCACCTCGGCCGCAGAGCACATGGCCTACCTCAAGGCCGAAGTGGACAAGGTGCTCAAGGCCACGGGTGCAAGCCAAGTGGTATTGGTGGGCAACTCGCGCGGCGGCAACGCCATCCGCAACTACATCTACAACGGCGGCGGCGACAAGACGGTGAGCCACGCGATCCTCGGCGGCACGCCCAACCACGGCGTGTGGGCGATACCGGGGTTCCGAGAAGGCAACGAGTTCTCGGGCACGGGCCCTTTCCTCAAAGCGCTGAATGCTCCCAAGAACGCGGCGGGCGACGAGGTGAGCGGCCCCGTGAAATGGATGACGATCCGCTCGGACAACAACGACAAGTTCGCCCAGCCCGACGGTCTGTGGATAGGCCAGAAAGGCAAGCCCACCTACGTGACCGCCGCAGGCCCCGAACTCAAGGGCGCCACCAACGTGGTGATTCCGCGCATCGACCACCGCGAGACGTCGTACTCCCCCGCTGCGTTTGAAGCCACCTACAGCTTCATCACCGGCAAGGCACCACAGGTCACCACCATTGCGGCTGAAAAGCAGGTGGTGCTCAACGGCAAGGTCACCGGCCTGGGCGTGGACCCGGCCGACCCCAAAACCGGCAACTTCAGCAACAACCTGCCCCTGGCGGGCGCGCAGCTGGAGGTGTATGCCACCGACCCCGCCACGGGCGCCCGCGCGGGCAATGCCTTGCTGCGCAAGACCGTGGGTGTGGATGGCCAATGGGGACCGCTGACGGTGCCCAACGGCTCGCCCGTCGAGTTCGTGATCAGCGCACCCGGCTATGCCACCACCCACATCTACCGCAGCGGCTTTCCACGCAGCAGCAACCTCATCCACCTGCGCGCAGAACGCATGGCCGATGCCGACAAAAGCGCCGAGAGCGTGGTGACACTGACCCGCCCGCGCGGCTACCTGGACCCGGCACGCGACAAGATGCTGCTGGATGGCGCAGCACCTGCTGGTGTGCCCGCTGGGGCAGGTGTTGCATCTGCCAAGGTCAAGCCCGCGGGGGGCGTGCGCAGCATTGCGGGTGAATTCAATGGCGAACGCGTGGTGGGACAGACCTGGCCCGCTGCCAGCGGCCATCTGGTGTTTCTCGAACTGACTTACTGATGGAATAGGCGTTGCTCGGTGCCTGAGCTCCGTGCAGCACACCACCAAGAGCGGTCAAGACGGCCCCGATGGCTAGGCGCTCCGTCGCAGACAGTACGTAGGGCCTGTCAACCCTCTTTTCGGGGTCGCGAAGGCCCTTGCGGGCGTGCCAATCTAGGCGCGCGACGCAGCGTGCGCTCTTGCACACGTAAGGAGCGGAACGACGAGTGGCGCGCCCGCAGGGGCCTTCCCTTCGGGTTGCCCGGCCTGGGGGCCGTCTGCGGCGTTGCCCGCGCTTGCAAGGTGCCTACCTTGCTGCGCACAGGCGCCTTGCATCCCACCCCCAGGTTGGGCAACGCGATCCCCGAAAAGAGGGTTGGCAGGCCCTCACGGCAAGACGGAGCAACAACGCCAGTGGGGGCGTATTGGCCGCTCTACGCCAAAAGACGCGAGGACTTGGGGACGTGGGCCATCAGGAACTCCATCTGATCGGCCAGGATGCGCCGGTTACGCAGGATGAAGTCCTCCCACAGACTCGGCACATAGGGCGCATACAGCAGCGGCATGTGTGCCTGCTCTGGAGTGCGGGGGCCCTTGCGGTGGTTGCAGGGGCGGCACGCCGTGACCACGTTCATCCAGTGGTCCTGGCCGTTGCGGGCAAACGGCACGATGTGCTCGCGCGTCAGGTCTTCCTCATGAAAATGCCCGCCGCAGTAGGCGCACACATTGCGGTCGCGGGCAAAGAGCTTGCTGTTGGTCAGGCTGGGCTTCAGCTCGAACGGATTGATGCTGGGCACGCCCTTGGTGCCGATGATGCTGTTGATGGCGATCACCGATTGCTCACCCGAGATGGCGTTGTGCCCGCCCCGGAACCGGGCAATCTGTGCACCAGACTCCCAGCGCACTTCCCCGGCGGCGTAATGAATCACCGCCTGCTCCAGCGAAATCCACGATTGGGGCAGCCCTTGGGCTGACAGCTTCAAGACCTTCAAAACACGCCTCCTGGAACACAAAGTACACAAGAATCGGAACGCAGATGTCTCGCGGGCAGCCCTGCGCGGGGCCAGCCGTGGGTCACAATATACTCCGTTTTCATGACAAATTGGCGTCCTGCGCTTGATGGACTTGCGCATGCTGCTATCAAAAAGATAACAAACCGATGAAGATCTTTCGCGGCTTCCACCACCCTGGCATTGCCAATGCCTGTGCGCTGACCATCGGCAATTTCGATGGTGTGCACCGGGGCCACCAGGCCATGTTGGCCTTGCTGAACAGCGAGGCTGCACACAGGGGCGTGGAAAGCTGCGTGCTGACGTTCGAGCCCCACCCCCGCGACTACTTCGCGGGCGCCCACCACAAGCCCGAGCTGGCACCCGCACGCATCGGCACCCTGCGCGACAAGCTCACCGAACTGGCCCGCTGCGGTGTGCAGCAGACCGTGGTGCTGCCGTTTGACGCGCGGCTGGCCGCCCAGTCGCCCGACGCTTTCATCGACGAGGTGCTGGTGCGTGGCCTGGGGGCCCGGTACGTGCTGGTGGGCGACGATTTCCGCTTTGGCCGCCAGCGAGCCGGCGACTACGCCATGCTGGACGCGGCCGGGCAAGCCAAGGGCTTCGACGTAGCGCGCATGAACAGCTACGAGGTGCATGGGCTGCGCGTGTCCAGTTCCGCCGTGCGCCAGGCGCTGGCCGCAGGCGACATGGAAGCCGCGGCACGCCTGCTGGGACGGCCCTACACCATCAGCGGCCATGTGGTGCATGGCCGCAAGCTCGGGCGCGAACTGGGTGCTACCGCCGCCGGTGCAGGCGACGGCTTTCGCACCCTGAACCTGCGCTTTGCCCACTGGAAGCCTGCCGCCAGCGGCATCTTTGCCGTGCTGGTGCATGGCCTTGCCACCGAGCCATTGCCAGGGGTGGCCAACCTGGGCGTGCGCCCCTCGCTGGACCCGAACGACGTCAACGGCGGGCGCGTGCTGCTGGAAACCCATTGCCTGCATTGGCCCGCCGATCTGGGGCCCGGGGGGGCGTACGGTAAAATCGTGCGCGTGGAACTGCTACACAAACTGCACGACGAGCTGAAATACGACGGTCTGGATGCCTTGACGAAGGGCATCGCCAAAGACTGCGCCGACGCGCGTGCCTACTTTGCCTCGGCCCAGGCACCCAACCACACCGAAACCCGGCGCCAGACCACCCGCGACCGAATTTGAGGGAGCTGCTTCTCGCAGCGCCCGCCTGACGGGCCCGCCATCCTTCGCGCTCCAACCCCGTTCTTGCTCCGGGCCTTGCCCCGGAATGCCCCGTTTTTAAGGCTCCCTCATGTCCGACGACAACGCCAGCACTCCTTCCACGGATTACCGCAGCACCCTCAACCTGCCCGACACCTCCTTCCCCATGCGTGGCGACCTGCCCAAGCGCGAGCCGGGCTGGGTCAAGGACTGGGAAGACCAGGGCATCTACAAGCGCCTGCGGGATGCCCGTCGGGGTGCGCCCAAGTTCATCCTGCACGACGGCCCGCCCTACGCCAACGGCCAGATCCACATGGGCCACGCGGTCAACAAGATCCTCAAGGACATGATCACCAAAGCGCGCCAGCTCGAAGGCTTTGACGCGCTGTACGTGCCTGGCTGGGACTGCCACGGTCTGCCGATCGAGAACGCCATCGAGAAGAAACACGGCCGCAACCTGAGCCGCGACGACATGCAGGCCAAGAGCCGCGCGTTTGCCACCGAGCAGATCGCGCAGCAGATGGTGGACTTCAAGCGCCTGGGCGTGCTGGGCGAATGGGATCACCCCTACAAGACCATGAACCCCGCCAACGAGGCGGGCGAAATCCGCGCCTTCAAGCGCGTGATGGAGCGTGGCTTCGTGTACCGAGGCCTCAAGCCCGTGTACTGGTGTTTTGACTGCGGCTCGTCGCTGGCCGAGTTCGAAATCGAATACCAGGACAAGAAGAGCACCACGCTGGACGTGGCCTTCAAGTCGCACGACCCGGCCAAGCTGGCAGCCGCCTTTGGCCTGCCAGCATTGGCCAAGGATGCGTTTGTGGTCATCTGGACCACCACTGCCTGGACCATCCCTGCCAACCAGGCGCTGAACCTGAACCCCGAGATCAGCTACGCGCTGGTGGACACGGGCGAGCGCATCCTGCTCGTGGCCGAGCCGCTGGTGGCCTCGTGCCTGGAGCGCTACGGCCTCACCGGCAGCGTGCTGGCCTCCACCCTGGGCAAGAACCTGGGCGACCTGGAATTCGAACACCCGCTGTACGACGTGGCCAGCGAGGACGGCAGCTTTGGCTACCGCCGCCTTTCGCCCGTGTACCTGGCCGACTACGCCACGGCCGACGACGGCACGGGTATCGTGCACTCCTCGCCCGCCTATGGTCTGGAAGACTTCAACTCCTGCCGCGCGCATGGCATGGCGCTCGACGACATCCTGAACCCCGTGCAGGGCAACGGCACCTACGCGGCCGACTTCCCGCTGTTCGGCGGCCAGCACATCTGGAAGGCCGTGCCCGTGATCATCGAAGCCTTGCGCAACGCAGGCCGCCTGATGACCACCAAGGACATCACACACAGCTACCCGCACTGCTGGCGCCACAAGACGCCGGTGATCTACCGCGCCGCCGCACAGTGGTTCGTGCGCATGGACGAGGGCGAAGGCGTGTTCACCCAGCCCGGCATGAAGCCCGCCAAGACGCTGCGCCAGATCGCGCTCGACGCGATCGAACACACCAGCTTCTACCCCGAGAACGGCAAGGCCCGCCTGCACGACATGATCGCCGGGCGGCCCGACTGGTGCATCTCGCGCCAGCGCAGCTGGGGCGTGCCCATCCCGTTCT
This sequence comes from Acidovorax sp. LjRoot38, assembly GCF_964252975.1. Lineage (NCBI taxonomy): Bacteria > Pseudomonadati > Pseudomonadota > Betaproteobacteria > Burkholderiales > Comamonadaceae > Acidovorax > Acidovorax sp. LjRoot38. The sequence continues at coordinate 510,135 of NZ_CAXUPT020000003.1, forward strand.
TCCTGCACAAGGATTCGGGCGAACTGCACCCGCGCACCATGGAAATCATGGACCAGGCCGCCGACATCGTGGAAAAGGGCGGTATCGAGGCCTGGAGCCGCGTGACGACCGAAGAAATCCTGGGTGCGGCTGACGCGCCCCACTACACCAAGAGCACCGACATCCTCGAAGTGTGGTTCGACTCCGGCTCCACCTTCAGCCATGTGCTGCGCGGCACGCACCCCGAGGTGCACCACGACACGGGCCCCGAGGCCGACCTGTACCTCGAAGGCCATGACCAGCACCGCGGCTGGTTCCACAGTTCGCTGCTGCTGGCATCGGCGCTGGAAGGCCGCGCGCCCTATCGCGGCCTGCTGACCCATGGCTTCACCGTGGACAGCCAGGGGCGCAAGATGAGCAAGTCGCTGGGCAACGGCATCGACCCGCAAGAAATCAACAAGAAGCTGGGCGCCGAGATCATCCGCCTGTGGGTGGCCGCCAGCGACTACTCGGGCGACATCGCAGGCGACGAGAAGATCCTGGCGCGTGTGGTGGACGCCTACCGCCGCATCCGCAACACACTGCGCTTCCTGCTGGCCAACGTGAGCGATTTCGACCCGGCCAAGGACGCTGTGCCGTTCGACCAGATGCTGGAGATCGACCGCTACGCGCTCACCCGCGCATCCGAGTTCCAGGCCGAGGTGCTGGCGCACTACAAGGTGTACGAGTTCCACCCCGTGGTGGCCAAGCTGCAGCTGTACTGCTCGGAAGACCTGGGCGGGTTCTACCTGGACGTACTCAAGGACCGCCTCTACACCACGGCGCCCAAGAGCCTGGCCCGCCGCAGCGCGCAGACCGCGCTCTACAACATCACGCACGCCATGCTGCGCTGGATGGCGCCGTTCCTGTCGTTCACGGCCGAAGAGGCGTGGAAGGTGTTCGGTACTTCCGACTCCATCTTCCTGGAGACTTACGGCAACGTGGCAGGCGTGGGTGCCGGTGCCGACGAAGGCCTGCTGGCCAAGTGGTCGCGCATCCGCGAGATCCGCGATGCGGTGAACAAGGAGATCGAAGCGCTGCGCGCCGATGGCAAGGTGGGCTCGTCCCTGCAGGCCACCGTTACCCTCACGGCGGCGCCCGAAGACCATGCGCTGCTGGCCAGCCTGGGCGATGACCTCAAGTTCGTGTTCATCACATCTGCTATTGAATTGGTAGCTGGTAGCGCATTACAGATAAGCGTCAAGCCCAGTTCTGATGCCAAATGCGAGCGCTGCTGGCACTACCGCAGCGATGTAGGGCAGGACGCCGCCCACCCGACGATCTGCGGCCGCTGCACCAGCAACCTCTACGGCGACGGCGAGAGCCGGGAGCACGCCTGATGGACCGCACATTGCAGGCCGGGCGTTCCGGCGCGAGCATGTGGCCCTGGCTGGCCTGGGCTGTGGTGCTTGTGGTGGTCGACCAGATCACAAAGACCCTGATCCTCAACCACTACCAGTTGGGCGATTCCACGTTCATCACCAGCTTCTTCAACATCGTGCGGGCGCACAACACGGGTGCTGCGTTTTCGTTCCTGTCGGACGCGGGGGGCTGGCAACGGTGGCTGTTCACCGGCATCGGCGTGGCAGCCACGATCTTCATCGTGTGGCAGCTGCGTGCCCACCCGGGGCAAAAGCTCTTCGGCTTCGCGCTGTCGAGCATTCTGGGCGGCGCGGTGGGCAACGTGGTGGACCGGCTGATGCACGGCTATGTCGTGGACTTTCTGGACTTCCATGTGAGCGGCCGGCACTTTCCGGCGTTCAACGTGGCGGACTCGGCCATCACGCTGGGGGCAGCGTGTCTCATTCTGGATGAGCTGCTTCGCGTGCGGCGCGAGCGCTGACGCCACCGGCATCCCCCGTGCAAGCCTTGCAACAGCCCGCCTCGTGCGGGCTGTTTGCTTTGTAGCGCCAGTTGCTCTTGCCGCATGCCGTGTCATGCGCATGTCACGGTCAGCGGTTGCAATGTAAACGTTTACATCAAATGTATTGCACCAAACTGCCATGAGCATTCTGGAAGTCGCCCGCGAGGCCGGTGTGTCGGTTGCCACCGTGTCGCGTGTTTTCAACGTGCCTGACAAAGTGGCCCCGGCCACGCGCGAGCATGTGGAGAACATCGCCCGCACCCTGGGCTATCTGCCCAACGCCAGCGCGCGCACCTTGCGCACCCAGCGCAGCCGTGTGCTGGGCGTTGTGTTGCCCACACTCACCAACCCCGTGTTTGCCGAATGCCTGGAAGGCATTGCCCAGGCCGCCGTAGCGGGTGGCTACGCCATCTCGCCGTTCACCACCGACTACCGCCTGGACCAGGAAGACCGCGCGGTGAACCTGCTGCTGGCGGGCAACGTAGACGGGATGATCCTGGTGGTTTCGAACCCCGCCACCTCCACCGCACTGCAGCGGCTGGCCGAGGTGGGTCTGCCCTATGTGCTGGCCTACAACCACCACCCCGATCACCCCTGCGTGTCGGTGAACAGCGAGCTGGCTGTGGCCGACGTGGTGACCCATCTGGCCACGCTGGGGCACCGCCGCATCGCCATGGTCAGCGGGCTGCTCAGCGCCTCTGACCGTGCGCAACAACGCTGCCGGGGCTACGCGCGCGGCATGGAGCAGGCAGGCCTGCGGGCCCAGCCTGTGTTGCAGGTGCCCTTCGTGGCCGCTGCGCCAGAGGTGCTGGGCGAAGCCCTGAACAGCCAAGTCCGCCCCACGGCCCTGGTGTGCTCCAACGACCTGCTGGCCATCCGCAGCATCCGCGCCGCGCACCTGGCGGGACTGGCGGTGCCGCGCGACCTGAGCGTCGTGGGCTTCGACGGCATTGCGCTGGGGCAAGACCTCACTCCGCAACTGAGCACCGTGGTGCAACCCAATGCCGACATCGGCCGCCACAGCGTGGAGCTGCTGGCCCAGGCCGTGGCCAGTGGCAACCCGCTGGGGCCCGACATGGGTCTGACGCTGGCGCACCAGTTCCGCGCTGGCGAGTCCTGCGCACCGCCCGCCTCTTCCCTTGTTCCTCCCCTCACCTGAACCCAAGGAGCTGATCCATGAAAACAACCCTGAAAAACTTCACCCGCGCCACGCTGCTGGCCTGGGGCCTGGCCGCCGGTGCCACTGCCATGGCGCAAAACGCCATCTGCTACAACTGCCCGCCCGAATGGGCCGACTGGGGCAGCCAGATCAAGGCCATCAAGGCCAAGACCGGCATTACCGTGCCACCAGACAACAAGAACTCCGGCCAATCGCTGGCCCAGCTGGTGGCAGAAAAAGCCAGCCCCGTGGCGGATGTGACCTACCTGGGCGTGACCTTCGCCATCCAGGCGCAAAAGGACGGCGTGGTGGCCGCCTACAAGCCCGCAGCATGGGCCGAGATTCCCGATGGCCTGAAGGACCCGGCAGGCCACTGGTTCACCATCCATTCCGGCACCCTGGGCTTCATGGTCAATGTGGATGCACTCAAGGGCAAGCCCGTACCGCAGTCCTGGGCGGACCTGCTCAAGCCCGACTACAAGGGCCTCATCGGCTACCTGGACCCGGCATCGGCATTCGTGGGCTATGTGGGCGCTGTGGCAGTGAACCAGGCGCGCGGCGGCACGCTGGACAACTTCGGCCCTGGCATCGACTACTTCAAGGCGCTGCAGAAGAACGAGCCCATCGTTCCCAAGCAAACGTCTTACGCCCGCGTACTGTCGGGCGAGATCGCGATCCTGCTGGACTACGACTTCAACGCCTACCGCGCCAAGTACAAGGACAAGGCCAATGTGCAGTTTGTGATCCCCACCGAAGGCACGGTGGTGGTGCCCTACGTGATGAGCCTGGTGGCCAATGCGCCGCACGCCGACAACGGCAAGAAGGTGCTGGACTTTGTGCTGTCCGACGAAGGCCAGGCGCTGTGGGCCAATGCCTACCTGCGCCCCGTGCGCGCCAGCGCCATGTCGAAGGAAGTGCAGGCCCGCTTCCTGCCTGCCAGCGAATACGCGCGTGCCAAAACGGTGGACTACAGCAAGATGGCCGCAGTGCAGAAGGCCTTCTCGGACCGCTACCTGAAAGAAGCCCAGTAAGCCGGGGCGAGCTGGAGAGATGCACATGCGCCAGAACAGCTTTGCTCCATCCCGCGCGCTGCTGCTGGCGTGTACCGCACCTGCCGTGGCATTCTTTGCAGCGTTCTGGCTGCTGCCCATCGTGCAGCTGATTGCGCTGCCCGCCAGCAAGGGCTGGGAGACCTACTTGGTGGTGCTCACCCACCCGCGCTACCTGCAAAGCCTGCTGCAGACACTGGGGCTGTCCCTGGCGGTGACGCTGGCCACCCTGGTGCTGGGCGCGGCCGTGGGCATCACGCTGGCGCGGCACCGTTTTACAGGGCGGCAGCTGCTGCTGTCGCTGCTGACGTTGCCGCTGTCGTTTCCGGGCGTGATCATCGGGTTTTTCATGATCTTGCTCGGTGGCCGCCAAGGCGTGGTGGCGGACCTGACGGACGCGCTGGGCCTGGGTCGCATCACGTTTGCCTACGGCCTGGCCGGGCTGTTCCTGGCCTATCTGTACTTCTCGCTGCCACGGGCCGTTGCGACCTACACAGCGGCGGCCGAGGCCATGGATGCGGCACTGGAAGAAGCCGCCCGCTCGCTGGGCGCGCCGCGCTGGCGGGTGGTGCGCGACGTGTGGGTGCCCGAACTCGCGCCCACCACGCTGTCGTGCGGGGCCATTGTGTTCGCCACGGCCATGGGCGCGTTTGGCACCGCGTTCACGCTGTCCAGCAAGTTCGAGGTGCTGCCCATCACCATCTACAACGAGTTCACCAACTACGCCAACTTCGCACTGGCCGCCAGCCTGTCGATCACCCTGGGGCTCATCACCTGGGTGGTGCTGTGGCTGTCCCGCCGTGTTGCGGGCCCGGCACCGGCTGCCGGGGCGTAACCACCACCATGCGCACGACCCAACAAGCCTCCTTCCCCCTGCTGGCGCTCACGGCGCTGGTGGCGGCGTTCATGCTCGCCCCCATCGCGCTGTCGGTGATGGCGGGGCTCGTCAACAACTACAGCACTGGCATTTCCAGCGGGCTCACCACACGATGGCTGCACGAGGTGTGGGACCTGTACGGTGGCACCGTGGGCTGGTCGCTGGGCCTTGCGCTGCTGTGTGTGCTGGGCAACCTGCTGCTGGGCGTTCCCTGCGCGTATGCGCTGGCACGCAGCCGCTCGCGCGCCGCACGCCTGTTTGAAGAACTGCTGACCTTGCCAGTGGCCGTGCCCGGCCTGGCCAGCGCGCTGGCCTTGATCCTGGCCTACGGCACGCTGCAAGGCTTTCGCACCAGCTTTGCGTTCATCCTGGTGGGGCACATGGTGTTCACCCTGCCGTTCATGGTGCGCACCGTGGGCGCTGCATTCCAGCGCAAGGAACTGCTCTCGCTTGAAGAAGCGGCACGCTCGCTGGGTGCCAGCTTCGGGCAGCGCTTTCTGGGTGTGCTGGTGCCCGCCGTGTTGCCCGCCATCGTGGCGGGCAGCCTGATGGTGTTCACGCTGTCGGTGGGCGAATTCAACCTCACATGGATGCTGCACACCCCGCTGACCCGCACCCTGCCCGTGGGCCTGGCCGACAGCTATGCGTCCATGCGCATCGAGATCGGCTCCGCTTACACGCTGGTCTTTCTTATCGTCATCCTGCCCGTGCTGTGGGGCCTGCAGGCCGTCGGCACCCTGATCGAAAAACACCATGGAACTTGAACGCACGCGCGTGGAGATAAACCAATGCGCCAAAACCTACCCTGATGGCACGCGGGGCCTGCGGCCGACCGACCTCACTGTGGAGCCCGGCGAGGTCGTCGCCTTGCTGGGGCCATCGGGCTGCGGCAAGACCACACTGCTGCGCCTGATTGCCGGGCTGGAGGCGCCCGATGAAGGCAGCCGCATTGCCTTTGGCGGCACCGACGTGACGCGCCTGCCCATCGAGCAGCGTGGCATCGGCATGGTGTTCCAGCACTACGCCCTGTTCCCGCAAATGACGGTGGCAGCCAACATCGGCTACGGCCTCAAGATCCGCAACGTGCCCGAGGCCGAGCGCCGCCGCACCGTGGGCGAGCTGGTGGACCTGGTGCGCCTGCAAGGGTTGGAGCACAAGCACCCCGCTGAACTCTCCGGCGGGCAACGCCAGCGTGTGGCCCTGGCCCGCGCCGTGGCGGTGCGCCCCCGCGTGCTGCTGCTGGACGAGCCCTTGACCGCGCTGGATGCCAAGCTCAAGGAGTCTCTGCGCGACGAGCTGGCCGACCTGCTGCGGCGCCTGCACATCACCGCCATCCATGTCACCCACGACCAGCAGGAAGCCCTGGCCATTGCCGACCGCCTGGCGGTGATGCACGCGGGCCAGATCGTGCAGGTGGGCGATGGCGAGACGCTGTACCGCGCGCCCACCCACCCCTTTGTGGCGCAGTTTCTGGGCCGCGTGAACCGGCTCCAGCGGGACGCCGCCGCAAGCGCCCAGGCCGTGTTGATGCTGGGTGGGCTGCCTCTGCCCTGCCCTGCCGCCGTGCAGGCCCACACGGCCTTGCTCGTGCGGCCTGAAGACATCGAGGTGTCGGCCCTTCAAACTGGCTGGGGTCAGGCCGAAGTCACGCGCCGCAGCTTTCTGGGCGACCGCGTGCAACTGGTTCTGACCCTGGCCGACCAGCCCCCGCTGATGGCCGATGTGCCGCGCGACCACCCCGCCCGCACGGGCGACACCGTGGGCGTGCGCATCGCCCCCGAGCGCCTCATGCCCTGCCACGAAACCAGCGACTGACCCAGCCAGCCCTACCCCGCCTGCACGCCTTTTAGCCATGACCACCACGCTGCTGCTCCAACTGTCTGACCCCCACATCCGCGAGCCCGGCCGCCTGGCCTATGGCCGCATCAATACCGCGCCCTATCTGGCCGAGGCCGTGGCCAGCGTGAACCAGCTGCCGCAGGCGCCCCATGCCGCCGTCATCACCGGCGACCTGACAGACTTTGGCCGCGCCGCCGAATACGAGCACCTGCGCGCCCTGCTGGCGCCGCTGAACATGCCGGTGTACCTGCTGCCCGGCAACCACGACAGCCGAGAGCAGATGCGCGCGAGCTTTCCGCAGCACCACTACCTGGGGTCCGAGGGCTTCATCCAGTACAGCGTGCCGGTGGGCGGCATGCAGCTCATCGCGCTCGATACCGTGGTGCCCGGCGCCAGCGAGGGCAGCCTGTGCACAGAGCGCCTGCAATGGCTGGAGGAAGAGCTGGCACGCCACACCAGCCGCCCGGTGGTGATCGCCATGCACCACCCACCGTTTCGCACGCTGATTGGCCACATGGACGACATCGGCCTGCGCGAAGGCGCCGATGCGCTCGAAGCCATCGTGGCCCGCCACCCGCAGGTGGAGCGTGTGATCTGCGGGCACCTGCACCGGGCCATCCAGGTGCGGTTTGGCGGCACCATCGCGGCCACCGCGCCATCGCCCGCGCACCAGGTGCGGCTGGACCTGGCGCCCAACGCCGCGTCGGCCTGGATGCTGGAGCCGCCCGGCTTTGCGCTGCACGCCCTGCCTGCGGGGGGGCGGCTGGTCAGCCATACCGTGGCCAGCGGCCAATACGCGGGGCCCTACCCGTTTCATGACGGCGGGCAGCTGATCGACTGAAAAAACGGGCCCTGGCGACAAGACCTCCACCGCCGAGCACCCAGCCGCGACAGGGTCATCGCTGCACAACTCCTCAATCAGGAGTATGCTTATATGTCAGTTTTGTGACAAATGATCCGGGTGCCGCAGTATTTTCTGCGCGCTCTTCATCCCGGAAGCCGAGCAGCCAGGCTCATGCCTCCCCGCCTGCCGCCGCCTACGGGCACAGAAATGAATGAAACCGCTTCCCTGCACGGGCGCCAGCTTTAACGCTTGCGTCTGCGCAGTGCATGGCGCATGCTCGTTTGGGTGGACACAAGAAGAAGAAACAACGGTTTTTCATGAAGCATCTCTTGAATCTGTTGGCAGCGGTGTCGCTGCTGATCTGGGGCACCCACCTGGTGCGCACCGGCATCCTGCGTGTCTTTGGCGCCAATTTGCGCCAGTTGATCGCGCACAGCGTCAGCAACCGGTTCACGGCCGTGCTGTCGGGCATCGGGGTGACCGCCGTGGTGCAGTCGAGCACGGCCACGGCGCTCATCGTGTCCTCCTTCGTGGGCCAGGGCCTGGTGGGCCTGCCCGCCGCGCTGGCTGTGATGCTGGGCGCCGACGTGGGCACGAGCGTGATGGCGGTGGTGTTCTCGATGGATTTGTCCTGGCTGTCGCCCCTGTTCATCTTCGCGGGTGTGGTGCTGTTCATCTCGCGCAAGGACACGGCCGTGGGTCGGGTGGGCAGGGTGCTGATCGGCCTGGGGCTGATGCTGCTGGCGCTGCGCCTCATCACCGAATCGACCACGGTGCTCACCCAGTCACCCACGGTGCGTACGCTGCTCGGGGCGCTGACCAGCGACCTGCTGCTGGAGATCTTCACCGGCGCCATCCTGGCCATCGTGGCGTATTCGAGCCTCGCCACCGTGCTGCTCACCGCCGCGCTGGCAGGCTCCGGCGGCATCCCGCCCGACGTGGCGCTGGGCTTGGTGCTGGGTGCCAACCTCGGCAGTGGCGTACTGGCGGTGCTGACCACGATGAAGGCCAACGTGCAAACGCGCCAGGTGCCACTGGGCAACCTGTTCTTCAAGATCATTGGCGTCATCATCATGACCCCGCTCACCGGGCTGTGGCTGCAGCATGTGCGCCCCTACGTGCCCGAAATCGCAGCACTGGTGGTGCTGTTCCACCTGGCATTCAACGTGGTGGTGGGCATCATCTGCATCGGCCTGACGGGCACAGTGGCGCGCGTGGTGCAACGCCTGCTGCCGAAGGAAAAGGCGCAGGCTGCGGGCACCCGCCCCCAGCATCTGGACCCCTCCGCCCTGGCCACGCCCTCGCTGGCCATCTCGTGCGCCGCGCGCGAGGCCCTGCACCAGGCCGACGTGGTCGAATCCATGCTGCTGGGCCTGCACAAGGTGATCCGCACCGACGACCTGCAGCTGGCGCAGGACCTGCGCAAACTGGACGACGAGGTGGACGGCCTTTACTCGGCCATCAAGTACTACATGACCAAGATCTCGCGCGAGGCCCTGGATGAACGCGAGGGCCGCCGCTGGGCCGACATCATCAGCTTCACGATCAACATGGAGCAGATCGGCGACATCATCGAGCGCGTGCTGATCGACATCGAGGACAAGAAGATCAAGAAGGGTCGCCAGTTCTCCGAGGCCGGCATGGAAGAAATCAACGAACTGCACGCCCGCCTGATCGACAACCTGCGCCTGGCGATGAGCGTGTTCCTCAACGGCAGCGTGCGCGATGCGCAAAAGCTGCTCGAAGAAAAAGCCCGCTTTCGCGACCTGGAACACGCGTATTCCGCCACCCACCTGGCGCGCCTGTCGGACAACACGGTGCAAAGCATCGAGACCAGTTCGCTGCACATCGACCTGATCAGCGAACTCAAGCGCATCAACTCGCTGCTGTGCTCGGTGGCCTACCCGATTCTGGAATCGGCCGGAGCACTGGCCCCCAGCCGGCTGCGGGCAATGGCGGACCAGGCTTGAGCAGCGCCTTCAGCAGAAATTCAAGCCTTTTCTGGTCTCTAGCGCTTTATCCATAAGCGCTAAAAGCTATTATTTTTATAGCAACACATCACCACCGTCGCTGTGCGGCGTTGTCTCGCCGTCACTCCACGTCCGCCACGTAGCGCTGCAGCCCCGTCCACAACGCATCCAGCGTGACCTTGCAGCGCGGGCTGGCGCGCAGGTCCTCGTGCATCACCACCCAGGTTTCCAGCCCGTACACAAACTGCTGTGGCAACACATGCACCAGCGCCGGGGTGCTACGGCGCGCCAGTGCCACCTGGCAAACGCCAATGCCGCCCCCGGCGCGCATGAAAGCCAGTTGCGCCACATCGCTGTCGCTGCGCACTGCAAACTGATCGCGCCGCCACGCGGGCACCGCCTTTTGTGCGGCGCGCAAAAAGGGCGTTTCTGCGTCAAAACCAATCAGGCGGTGGTGCGCGAGGTCGGCCAGCGTCTCGGGCACGCCGTGCGCCTGCAGGTAGCTGGGGTGGGCGTGCAGTCCCAAGGGAATGCTGCCGACGCGGCGGGCGATCAGCGCGTCCTGGCGGGGCTCGGTCATGCGGATGGCGATGTCGGCCTCGTGCTGCAGCAGGTCCTGCACGCGGTTGCTGAGCACCAGTTCCACCGTCAGCGCCGGGTGCTCGGCTTGCAGTTGCGCCAGGATGGGCGGCAGCACCTCCACGCCGATCACCTCGCTGGCCGTCACCCGCACCGTGCCCCGCACGCCGCCGCCATGGCTGTCAGCTGCGCGCACCAGGGCAGCGGCGGTGTGGCCCATGGCTTGCGCGTAGGGGCGCAGCGCCAGCGCCGCCTCAGTCGGCAGCAGGCCCTGCTGCGAGCGGGTGAACAGCACCAGTCCCAGCGCCTGCTCCAGCGCCGCAATGTGGCGCCCCACCGTGGGTTGTGTCACCCCCAGCGCGCGGGCTGCGCCCGAGAGCGATCCCTCTTGCACCACGCCCAGGTACGAGCGGTACAGCTCCCAGCCAATGTCTTTGTGTGCAGGTTGTGTCATACATAAATGTATAGCCATGCGCTGATTTTCGGCAATTCCATTTCACAACACCCACGACCACACTGCATCCATCACCACTTTTTTTGGAGCAAAACATGGCAAACACAGGCAATACGGTTCTGGTTCTCGGTGCGACCGGGGGCATCGGTGGCGAAGTGGCGCGGCAGCTGCGCGACCGGGGATGGCAGGTGCGCACACTGCACCGGGGTGTGGCGCAGGCCGGGGAGCAACGCGACGGCATGGCCTGGATTCGCGGCGACGCGATGCGGCGCGAGGACGTGGTAGCCGCTGCCGCAGGCTGCGACGTGATCGTGCACGCGGTAAACCCGCCCGGCTACCGGCGCTGGAGCGAGCTGGTGCTGCCGATGATCGACAACACCATTGCGGCGGCCACCGCAGTGGGTGCCACCGTGGTGCTGCCCGGCACGATCTACAACTACGGGCCCGACGCCTTCCCGGTGCTGCGCGAGGACTCACCGCAGCGCCCCCACACCCGCAAGGGCACTGTGCGCGTGGAGCTGGAGCGGCGCCTGCAGCAGGCGACCCAGCCCCACCCGCTGAGTGCGGGCACCTGCCGCGTGCTCATCGTGCGGGCGGGGGACTACTTTGGCCCCCAGGTGGGCAACAGCTGGTTCTCGCAAGGCCTCGTCAAGCCCGGCCAACCCGTGAAGGCGGTGAACCTGCCTGGCGCACCCGGCGTGGGCCACCAATGGTCATACCTGCCCGACGTGGCGCGCACCATGGTGCAGTTGCTGGAGCGCCGCGCCACACTGCCCGCGTTTGCACGCTTTCACATGGCCGGTTACTGGGACGCCGACGGCACGCAGATGGCCGCCGCGATTGGCCGCACCGTGGTGGCACATGGTGGTGCGGCCCCGCACGTGCGGGCCTTTCCGTGGTGGCTGGTCACACTCGCCTCGCCGTTTGTGGCCACGCTGCGCGAACTGCGGGAGATGCGCTACCTGTGGAGGCAACCGGTGCGCATGGCCAACGACCCGCTGCGCGCCGTGCTGGGCGAAGAGCCCCACACGCCGCTGGACGCGGCGGTGCAGGCCACGCTGTTGGGTCTGGGCTGCCTGCCAGGGGCCAAAGCGCCGCTCACAGCCCCAGGAAACCCGCAATCACCAGCCCGGCTTCCAGCGTGAACCGGCCCTGGGCAACCTGCGCGCGCACCTCTTCCAAGGGCAGCAGTGCAAACTCGTCCACCTCGCCGTCCTGGTTGTCGGGCGCCATGCCCTCTGGCACCACGGCGCGGAACCAGTCGATGCGCTCGACCATGTACCCCGCGCCGCCCCCCTCGCTGCTGGGGCGGCTGAACAGCACATGGCCACCGTGCGCCACGCCGGCAAGGGTGTGCACATGCAGCCCGGCTTCTTCCCAGGTCTCGCGCACCAGAGCTTGGGGCAACGAGTCGGCGGCCGAGATCATGCCGCCCATCAGCGTGTCCCACAGGCCTGGGTCGTTGGGTTTGTTCAGCGAACGCTTTTGCACCCACATGCGCCCATCGGGCGCCAGGCCCACCAGGTGCACGGCGCAGGTGGTGATGCCCAGCACACGCACGGCACCCCGCTCCACGGTGCCCACGACTTCGCCGCTGGGGTTGGTCACCGCCAGTTGCTCGTTGCGCCACGGGCCACACAGGTTGGCGTCGCGCAGCGCTTCGGCCAGGGTGTTCAGGGCATCGGTGGTGGCGTTGACGTTGGCATCAGAGGCCGCTTGGGGCGGCAGGTGCAGACTCCATGCAGGGGCGCCGCCATGCTCACCCATTGATAGCTGGTAGCGCTTATCCAATAAGCGCTGGAGGCTTATTTTGCTTAGAAATCCTTCCGCCACCGACCCTACCACCTGCCCCGCCACCCGCAGGGGTTGGCGTGGCTGGCGGGCGGGCTGGTGCGCCAGTTGCCGCGCGCCCACCAGCCACTGGTCGAACGATGCGCCGGGGGAGGAGGCTGTCACAGCGTGAGGATGGTGCAGCCCGTGGTCTTGCGTGCTTCCAGGTCGCGGTGCGCCTGCTGCACGTCGGCCAGCGGGTAGCGCTGGTCGATGTGGATCTTCACCTGCCCACTGGCCACCACGGCAAACAGGTCGTCGGCCATGGCCTGCGTGCTTTCGCGCGTGGCGATGTGGGTGAACAGGGTCTGGCGAGTGACGTAGAGCGAGCCCTTGGCGCCCAGCGAACCCGGCGCAAACGGTGCCACGGGGCCCGAGGCGTTGCCGAAGCTGGCCATCAGGCCAAAGGGACGCAGGCATTCGAGTGACTTGTCCCAGGTGTCCTTGCCCACCGAGTCGTACACCACCTTCACGCCCTTGCCGCCGGTGATCTCTTTGACCCGGGCTGCGAAATCTTCTTTTTGATAGTTGATGGCATGCGCCGCGCCGTTGGCCAGGGCCAGCTGGCACTTGGCATCGGTGCCTGCCGTGCCGATGAGCTGCAGGCCCAGCGCCTTGGCCCACTGGCTGGCGATCAGGCCTACCCCACCCGCAGCGGCGTGGAACAGCACATGGTCGCCGGGCTGCAGGCCTTCCACGGGCAGCGTCTTCTTGAGCAGGTACTGCGCCGTCAGGCCCTTGAGCATCATGGCCGCGCCCGTCTCAAAGCTGATGGCATCGGGCAGCTTGCACACACACTTGGCGGGCATCACCCGCACTTCGCAATAAGCGCCGGGGGGCTGGCTGGCGTAGGCAGCGCGGTCGCCCACCTTCAGGTGCGCAACGCCCTCGCCCACGGCTTCGACCACGCCCGCGCCTTCCATGCCGATGGTGGCGGGCATGTTCAGGGGGTACAACCCCGTGCGGTGGTACACGTCGATGAAGTTCAGGCCGATGGCGTGGTGGCGGATGCGGATCTCGCCGGGGCCGGGCTCGCCCACGGTGACGTCAACGATGTGAAGTTCTTCGGGACCACCGTGCTGGCGGATCTGGACGGCAAGGCTCATGGCAAAACGCTCCTGGATAACGGGTGTTGAACGGGTCCCCAACGGGCATGGATAGGGCCTGTAACGGGCGAGACAAACGGCGGCCATCCTGCCATGAATCTGAAAGCCTTGTCCTGCCCTGCACCGTTACAGTGCAGCCCATGACTCAAAGACTCACGCCCGGTACGGCGGCGCTGCTGGTGATACCGCCGCTGCTGTGGGCTGGCAACGCCGTCACAGGCCGGCTGGTGCACGACCTGATCCCGCCCATCACGCTCAATTTCATCCGCTGGGTGCTGGCTTTCTTCATCCTGCTGCCGCTCGCGTACAACGTGCTGCGCAAGGACAGCCCGCTGTGGCCCCACTGGCGCCGCTATGCACTGCTGGGGCTGCTCGGCATTGGCCTGTACAACGCGCTGCAGTACATGGCGCTGCAGACTTCCACGCCCATCAACGTGACGCTGGTGGGCTCCAGCATGCCGGTGTGGATGCTGGCCGTGGGGGCGCTGTTCTTTGGCGCGACGGTCACGCGGCGGCAACTGCTGGGCGCGCTGCTGTCGATGTGTGGCGTGCTGCTGGTGCTCAGCCGGGGCGAGTGGTCGCAGCTGCTGGCTTTTCGCCTCGTGCCAGGCGATGTGTTCATGCTGCTGGCCACCATCTCGTGGGCGTTCTACAGCTGGCTGCTGTCGCGCACCAGCGAGCCCGCCCGCATCCGGGGCGACTGGGCCGCTTTTTTGATGGCGCAGATGGTGTTTGGCCTGGCATGGTCGGGCAGCTTCGCGGGCGTGGAATGGGCGATGGGCCACACCCACATCGCATGGGGCTGGCCGCTGATCGCAGCGCTGGCTTTCATCGCCGTGGGCCCCGCCGTGCTGGCCTATCGCTGCTGGGGCGTGGGGGTGGAGCGCGCCGGGCCTGCGGTGGCGGGCTTCTTCGTGAACCTCACCCCGCTGTTTGCGGGCATCCTGTCGGCCGCCTTTTTGGGGGAAACGCCACAGCTTTTCCACGGTGTGGCATTCGCACTGATCGTGGGCGGGATCGTGGTGTCGTCGCGGCGATAGCGGCAGGCGGGGTCAGCCTGCTGCGCCTTCGGCCGAGGCTTGTGTTGCGGCTTTCTGCAACAAGACTTCGAGCTCCGATACCGGCCCGGGCATGCCCAGCAAATAGCCCTGAAAGAGCTGGCAGCCATAGTCTGCCAGCAGGGCTTTCTGCTGTGCGGTTTCCACACCTTCGGCAATCACATCCAGCTCCAGGTTGCGCGCCATGCCGATGATGGTCTGCACGATCACGTCGTCGGTGTGCCGCACACCCAGGTTGCGCACAAACGACTGGTCGATCTTGAGCTGGTCCAGCGGCAGCCGCGTGAGGTAGGCCAGCGACGAGTAGCCCGTGCCGAAGTCGTCCACCGAAAAGCGCACACCCTTGGTCTTGAGCAGGCCCATCTTGGCAATGGTGTCGTCCACGTTGTCCAGCACCAGCGACTCGGTCAGCTCCAGCTTGAGCAGGTGGGGCCGCGCGCCGGTCTCGCGCAGCACCTCGACCACGCGGGCCACGAAGTCGCGCTGGCGGAACTGCCGGGCGCTCACGTTGACCGACAGCGGCACATGCCGGTAGCGGGCATCGTTCTCCCACGCCGCCAGCTGCTCGCACGCGGTGCGCAGCACCCAGTGGCCCATGGGCACGATGAGTTCGCTTTCTTCTGCCACGCCAATGAAGGCGCTCGGCGCAATCAGGCCGCGCTCGGGATGGATCCAGCGGATCAGCGCCTCGGCGCCCACGATGCGCCCGTCCAGATGGAACTGGGGCTGGTAGTGCAGCGCGAACTGCCGCGCGGCCAGCGCGGCCTGCAGATCCCCCTCCAGCTGCGCGCGCACGCTGATGGCAATCTGCATCTGCGGGTCGAAAAAACACAGCGCATTGCGGCCCTGCGACTTGACCTGGTACATGGCGATGTCGGCCTGTTTGAGCAGATCGACCGAGGGCTGCAGCGCCCCGCCCATGAGCGTGGCCCCGATGCTGGGCGTGCTGTGGTGGCTGAGCCCGGCCAGCGAGTACGGCATGTTGAGCGTGCGCAGGATCTTTTCGCCCACGCGGCGCGCATAGGCAGCCGCCTCTTCGCTGTGCAGCGACAGCTCGTGCAGCATGACCACGAACTCGTCTCCCCCCAGGCGCGCCACAGTGTCCTCGCGGCGCACGCAGGTCTTCAGGCGCTCTGCCACCTGGCGCAGCAGCATGTCGCCCACCTCATGGCCCATGGTGTCGTTCAGCGTCTTGAAGTGGTCCAGATCCAGGAACAGCAAGGCCCCGTACTGCCCGCTGCGCACACTGGCCGCGATCACCTGCTGCATGCGGTCCATCAGCAGCCGGCGGTTGGGCAGATTGGTCAGAGGGTCGTAGAAGGCCAGGCTCTCAATCTCGGCGCTGGCGCGGCGCAGGGCCGTCACGTCGTGGTAAGTGATGACCAGACCGCCCTCGGGTGTGGGCCGTTCGGTGATCTGGATCGTGCGGCCATTGGGCAGCACCTGCTCATGGGGCTCATGGTGCTGGTTCTGCTTGAGCAGCCGCAGCTCCACCCAGCGCATGCGTTCTTCCTCGCTGGCGCGCGGCAGATGGTGCCGGGCGGTCTCTTCCATCACGCGCCGAAACGGCACCATGGGCGCCATCACGGCGCGCAGCCACGGGAAAATTTCCTCAAACCGGCTGTTCCATTGCACCACGCGCTGCTCGCCGTCGAGAAGAACAAAACCACTCACCATCGACTCCAGTGCCTGGTCGAGGGTGGCCTTGGACTGCGCAATGGCAAGCCGCGCCTGGGACATGCGGTCCAGGTAGCGCAGCGCCAGGTTGCCCGCTGCCACGATCATGGCCACAAACAACAGCCCCGTCAGTGCAATGGCGTTGCGCTGGTCGCGCCAGCCTGCCAGCGCATCGCGCAGCGGAATGCTCGCCGAGATGCGCAGGTCCTGGTACAGGATGGGTCGGTAGACCACCAGCGCCGGCTCGCCACTCAAGCGGGCGGGTGCCTTCCACGCCTGCCCCAGGGCGGCCACCTCCTGCAGTGGCGGGGACAGCACGGGCGTGATCGCCTCTTCGCGGTTGGGCGCACTCAGCAGCAGCAGCCCTCCGGCACGCTCCAGCGTCACTTGCAGGCCTGTGATGTCCACACCCTGGACCAGCACCGAGCTGAGCGCCCCCACCGGCAATTCGGCAATGGCCACCACAAGGGAACTGTCGGCCATGCGCAGGTGGCGCGCAAAATACAGCACGCGCTCGGCAGTCGCAAAGCTCACCACCGGCGGGCTGATCATCAGGGTGGAAACGGGCTGCTCCAGCACAGACGCCAGAAAACCGGGAGGCAGCTGCAGCGGCAGCGCACTGCCAGCCGCATCGGAAGAGGCGATGGTCTTGCCGTTCGCGTCCAGCAGCGCCACATAGCGCACCATCAGGTTCTGCCGAGCGGAGCTGCGCAGGCGCTGGCTTGCAAGGTCAGGGTCCACCCATTCGCTCATCGAACCCGACAGGCCCAGCAGTTCGTCCATGCTGGCCAGCAGCACGTCCACCGCCAGCAGGGAACGATTGAGCGCCGCTTCGGCACCCGCCACAAAACGGGTGGCCTGGGCTTCGTAATCGTCCAGCGCCACCTTGCGAGCGTTCCATACCAGCGCGGCAGACACCATCACCACCGCCGCAATGAACACCGCCGCCCCGGCCCATACAAAGGCCCTGATGCGCAGTGGGGTCGTGGTATCCCTCATTTCGCCGGGGCCGCAGCCAGGCCACGGACGGGACCGATCGTCTGGTTCCACACCTGGGCGCAACGCGGCCCGCAGCGCTGCACCCAGCGCGGCAGCACGGTGGAGGCAAGGATCTCCTGGCGGCTGCGTTCATCCTGCGCAGACACCGGCACCACCACCATGCTGCCCTTGCGTCCCCCCACACAGGCGGGGATGCCACGGTTGCAGGCCATGCCGTCGGAGGTTTCGCGCTCGGACTCCTCCCAGATGGCGGCCTCCAGCCGGGGCAGCTCGCGCCGCAGCAGAGCCCGCAGATCGGGCGGCAGCGCCTCCCAGGCGGCCTTGTTGGCGCTGAACACCGCCAGTCCCCAAGTCACGGGCAGCGCATGCACATGGGAGGTCATGGTATGCAGCCCCAGCGTGTTGCCCGACATGGTGCCGGTGATGGCGCACTCGGTATTGCCCGCCGTGAGGCTGGGCACGATCTGCGCGAAGCCAGTCAGCACGGGGATGCCGCCGAGCGCCCCGACAAAATCCGCCTGGGTGGATGACGACACGCGCGTGCGGCGCCCGGCCAGATCGGCCAGCCCGCGCAGGGGCTTCTTGCAAAACACCACCTGGGCCGGATACACATACATCGCCAGCGCCTCAACGCCGTGCTGGTCACGCAGACTCTTCTCCAGGTAAGGGCGAAACGCCGCCAGCGTGGTCTTGAGCGTGGCAATGTCGGGGTTCAGCCCCGCCAGATCGGGTGCGGTGTACTCGGGGTACTGGGCCGTGAACGAGCTCATGAGCGTGGTGCCAAAAGGCACCACACCCAGCTGCAGCAGGCGCAGCATTTCGGCGCCAGGCACGCCCGCTCGGTCAAAGGGCACGATTTCAGCGTCAAACCGGCCACCGCTCAAGCGGAGCAGTTCCTTGCTCCAGAAGGGCTCTTCCTGCCGGGTGTACTGGTTGATACCTGCCAGCCCCCCCACGATGCGCAGCTTGTAGGGCGCAGTGGCCGCTGCCGGGGTGGCCGCAGGCTGGCCCACAGCCTGTGGCGAACAACCCAGCGCGGCCCATGCCACGCACAGTGCAGCGATGCGGTGCAGAAGGCGGGAAGTCACAGCGGGTTTGGGCTGCATGGCAACTTCTGGCTCGTCAACCGGGGGGCAGTGGACGGCCACCGCCGCGCACCCTTCATGCCCAGGGCCATGCCAGCGCCCCAGCGGCATCCATGGATCGCATAGAGGTCTGGAAGGCCGCCCTGGGGAGGGATGCGCGGTGTCATGTTCCGGTACTTTCGGGTTGGAATGCTGGGGCACCATTCTTCACCAAGTTTTCCCCCTCGGCGGGCAAAGCTGTCTGCAAAACGCCACGCCCTGCCGCCAGGGAATCTCCTTCGCCCGCCGGTGACCACAGACGACGGGTTGACCTTCTGTCTCAACCCGGGTCAGAAGGTCCCAGGATAAGCGCCGCCGTCCGCCAGCACGTTCTGCCCGGTCATATAACCCGCCTGCTGGCTGCACAGGAAAGCGCAGATGGCACCAAACTCCTGCGCCGTGCCATACCGCCCTGCCGGAATCTGGGCCTGCTGTTGCGCGCGAACATCGTCCACGCTCTTGCCAGCCTTACCGGCAGCAGCGGTCACGGTGGCGGCCAGTCGGTCGGTGTCGAACTTGCCGGGCAAGAGGTTGTTGATGGTGACGCCCCGTGCAGCGATCTTGCTGCGCGAGACCCCCGCCACAAAGCCCGTGAGCCCGCTGCGCGCGCCGTTGGACAGACCCAGGATGTCGATGGGCGCCTTCACCGCGCTGGAGGTGATGTTGACGATGCGGCCAAACCCCCGCGCAGCCATGCCGTCCACTGTGGCCTTGATCAGTTCGATGGGGGTGAGCATGTTGGCGTCCACGGCCTTGATCCATGCATCGCGGTCCCAGTCGCGGAAGTCGCCCGTGGGCGGGCCGCCGGCATTTGTCACCACGATGTCAAAGTCACGGCCCGGGCCACCTGTCACGGAGAACACGGCGGCACGGCCCTCGGCGGTGGTGATGTCAGCAGCTACCGCCAGCACCGTCGGTTTGGAGCTTTTTTGGCCGCCAGCGCCTTCCTGCATTGCGCCTTCAGCTACCAATTGCGTAGCAGCCTGCTCCAGCGCCTGGGCATTGCGGGCGTTGATGACAACATTGACGCCCTCACGCACCAGGGCCAGCGCACAGCCATAGCCCAAACCCTTGCTCGCGCCACACACCAGCGCCCATTTGCCTGCGATACCCAAATCCATAACAATCTCCGGTTCTGCTGCAAGCCGCAGCATTCACAGATCATCATAAGTGGAGAGCTGCAACATGAATTGGCTGCACCGCGGAGCCCTGGCCACCTGGCTGGCATGGGCCGCATTGGCACCCCTGGCAGGTAGCGCGCATGCGCAGGAGGCGGCCGTGGTCAAGCGTGCCACCCAGTTGCGCGACACCCCCGCCGACAGCGGTGCGAGCGTGGCCCCGCTGGAGGCCAACACCGTGGTCACGCGCAGCAACGAGCGCAAGGGCCCCTGGACCAAGGTGAGCACACAGCAAGGCGCCACCGGCTGGGTGCACATGTTCGACCTGGGACCGCAGTCGGGGTCGGCCACGCCCACCAACAACGCCGCCACCAGCGGCCTGCGAGGCTTGGGCGGGCTGTTTGGCGGCAACAGCGGCTCCACCACCACGGCCACCTCCACGGTGGGCATTCGTGGCCTGGATGCTGAAGACATTGCCAATGCGCAGCCCAATCCTGCTGCTGTCGGCCGGGCAGAAAGCCTGCGGGTGAATGCCGACCAGGCGCGCCAGTTCGCCAGCTCGGCGTCCCTGCAATCCCGGGATGTGCCCGCCCTGGCGCAGCCCGCACTGCCCACATCCAGTCGGGGCTCCGGCAGCGGGTCCAGCAACCCCTCCGACCCCAACTACAGCCCTAACTGAGGAAATGGCCATGAACCGGAATTCCGCCTGGAAACGCCGTGCGCAGACGGCAGCCTTGTGCGCGCTGCTCGCTGCAGCGCCCCTGGCCGCCCACAGCCAGAACGTGATGAACATCCTCAACTCCCTGGGGGGCGGGCTGGGCTCGGCCATCACGGGGGGCAAAGCCGCTCCGGCGGCGCAGGGTGACGATCTGATCAGCCTGCTCACGCAGTCGATGGAGAACATCGACGAGGCCAAGGAAATCGAGATCGGCCGCCAGCTGGCCGCCCTGCTGCTGGGCGCCAAGCCCGCCCACCCGGACATGGCGCTGCAGCGCTATGTGAACCGCCTGGGCCGGTGGGTGAGCCTGCAGTCGTCGCGCCCCGGACTGCCCTGGACCTTTGTGGTGCTGGACGACGCAGGCTACAACGCCTTTGCCGCGCCGGGCGGCTATGTGTTCGTGACGAAGGGGCTCATTGACCGCTGCGCCGACGAGTCCGAGCTGGCGGGCATCCTGGCGCACGAGATCACGCACGTGACCTCCAAACACCACCTCCAGGCCATCCGGCAAAGCGCCATGGCAGGGGTCGGCACGCAACTGCTGGCCTCGCAGATCCGCACCAGCAACATCGCCGGGCAGCTCGTCAAGGACCAGCTGCTGTCGCTGTTCCGCACCGTATACACCAAGGGGCTGAGCCAGTCCGACGAATTCGAGGCGGACCGCACCGGGGTGTCGCTGGCGGCCAAGGCGGGTTTTGACCCCTACGGTCTGGTCTCAGTGCTGCAGCAGCTGCGCACCGTCACGCCGGACAACCCCATGTTCACGCTGACGATGTCCACCCACCCCGCCGCACAGGCCCGCCTGGACTACCTGGAGCAATCCATGGGCCGCCAGCTCGATGGGCTGGGCGGGTCGCGCGCGTCGATTGCACAGCGCCTGGGCGGCAGTGCGCCTGCCAATGCTCCGGCACCCTCTGCCCGGCCTGCAGCGGCAAAGAAGGCGGGATAAGTCACCCCCAAGGAGAGCGCGCACCCGCTCTCCGCTGCCAGGTCAGGGCGCTTGGCGGCGCGCCAATTGGGTGAACACAAAAATACCCGTGATCACCAGTGCCGTGCCCGCAGCCACCCACACCGTGAACGGCTCACCCAGAATCCACACCCCCATGAGGATGGTGGACAGCGGCCCCACCATGCCGGTCTGCGCGGTCATTCCAGCGCCCACGCGCTCAATGGCCATCATCACCATGAGCACGGGCGCAGCCGTGCAGAGCGTGGCGTTGAGGATAGACAGCCAGATCACCTCGGGTGCCACCACGGCAGCACTGAAGGGCCGCAGCACCACAAACTGCAGCAGGCACAGCAGGCACGCCACGGTGGTGGCCAGACCCACCAGCCGCAGCGAACCCAGGCGCCGCACCATCTCGCCGCTGTAGACCAGATAGATGGCATAGCTCACCGCACTCAGGAACACCAGCAGGGTGCCCCATGCAGCATTGGTGCCCTGCAAATTGGCCTCGTGGCCGAACACCAGCATCACGCCGCAGTAGCTGATCAGCATGCCCACCGCCTGCCCCCAGGTGATGCTGCGCCGGTACAGCACCCAGCCCAGCATTACCACCAGCGTGGGGTTGAGATACAGGATCAGGCGCTCCAGGCTGGCACTGATGTAGGCCAGCCCTGCAAAGTCCAGAAAACTCGCCAGGTAGTAGCCCGTGAGCCCCAGGCCCAGCACGCCCAGCCAGTCCTTGCGGGTCAGGGGGGGCTTGCCCCGGCTGGCCCACCAAGCCATCACGGCAAAGATGGGCAGCGCAAACAGCATGCGGTACATGATGAGCGTGACCGCATCAACACCATGGCGGTACGCCAGCTTGACGATGATGGCCTTGCCGCTGAAGGCGATGGAGCCCAGCAGGGCCAGGGTGAGACCGGTTGCTACGTTTTTTGTAGCTGCTTGCGCTTGTTCAGATTGCGATGGAGCCACTTTTTTCTATATTCAGTTATTCATTGCGCTGCGCGACAGCACAGCCCATGAAACTGGCACGTCCTGACGCGAGGTGGCCGCGGAACTGGCTTTGCCAGGCCGCTGGCCGCGTCCCCCTCCCGTAGCGCGCAGCGCGTAGAGAGAGGGGGAAGGCGCGAAGCGACTCAGGGGGTGTTCCATCAATACCCCGCCACCTGGCCGTCGCGACGCGGATCGCTGGCGGCCACATAGCCCTGCACTTTGGGATCGCCCATGCGCCAGATGAACTGGCCGGCGCCAAAGTCCTGGTAGGAATCCTGGATCACCTCCATGCGGTGCCCCAGGCCCAGCAGGCCCTGCACCGTCGCGGCGGGCATGGCGGCCTCGACGTTGATCGACAGCCCTTCATTGAAGCGCCAGCGTGGTGCGTCGCAAGCCACCTGTGGGTTCTGGCCGTAGTCCAGCATGCGCACCAGCGTTTGCATGTGGCCCTGCGGTTGCATGTTGGCGCCCATCACTCCGTAGCTCATCACGGGCTGGCCGTTTTGCGTGAGGAAGGCGGGGATGATGGTGTGAAACGGTCGCTTGCCGGGTGCCACCAGGTTGGCCGGGTTGGGGCCCGCCGGGTCGGTGCTGAAAGCCTGGCCCCGGTTCTGCAGGCTGATGCCAAAGGTGGGCTCCACACAACCCGAGCCGAAGCCCATGTAGTTGCTCTGGATGAAGCTCACCATCATGCCGTTTTCGTCGGCAGCAGTGAGGTAGATCGTGCCACCCTTGACCGGATTGCCAGCCCCGAAATCCTGCGCCTTGTTCATGTCGATGAGTTTGGCACGGGAGGCCAGGTACGCGTCATCGAGCATTTGCGCGGGGGTCACCTCCATGGACGATGGCTCGGCCACATAGCGGTACACATCGGCAAATGCGAGCTTCATGGCCTCGATCTGCAGATGCTGGGACGCTGCGCCATCCACGGGATGGCTCGCCAGATCGAATCGGTCCAGTATGCCCAGCGCAATCAGCGCTGCGATGCCCTGCCCGTTGGGCGGGATCTCGTGCAGGGTATAGCCTCGGTAGTTGCGGGCAATGGGCGTAACCCATTCAGGGCGGTGTGCTGCCAGATCCTCCAGCGTCAGGCTGCCGCCCTGGGCCTGCGAGAAGGCGACCAGCGCCTGGGCAATTTCGCCCGTGTAGAACGCCTGGCCTTGTGTGGCTCCGATGGCGCGCAGCGCTCGGGCTGCGGCGGCAAACTGGAACAGCTCACCCACCTGCGGCGCGCGGCCCCAGGGCATAAAGCTTTGCGCAAACCCCGGCTGCGACTGCAGCTCAGGCACTGCAGCGGCCCATTTTTGCTGCACCACCACCGGCACCAGGTAGCCACGCTCGGCAATCTCGGCGGCGGGCTCCATCAGCGCGGCAAAGGGCAGCTTGCCGAAACGCTCGGACAGAGCGACCCACGCGCTGACGGCACCCGGCACAGTGACGGAATCGATCCCGCGTTTGGGAGGGCTCGCCGGGCTCTTGCCGTAGCGGCTGTGAAAGTACCCGGGTGTCCAGGCCGCAGGGGCGCGGCCCGAGGCATTGAGCCCGTGCAGGGCCTGTCCGTCCCACAGGATGCAGAACGCGTCGCTGCCCAGCCCATTGCTCACGGGCTCGCAGATCGTCATGGCCGCTGCCGCCGCCACAGCAGCATCAACGGCATTGCCGCCCTGCTGCAGCATGCGCAGGCCCGCCTGGGCGGCCAACGGATGCGAGGTGGACACCACATTGCGCGCAAACACCGGCAGGCGGGTGCTGGCATAGGGGTGGGTGTAGCTGAAGTGCATCGAGCCATTATGGGTCGCATGCCATGTCCGCACATTGGGCATACGACAAGGGCCTGCCTGCCCGTCGGGCTTGGCCCCACCCCCAGCATCCCTGCTCAGCACTCAGCACTCAGCACTCAGCACGCCGCGGTGCGCTGAGCTGTCTTCTTGTGGATCCCTGCTAGCCGTGCTTGCGGAACACCCGGTGGTGCAGCCGCCTCAGCGACCACCACACGCCGCCCGCCACCACCGGAATGGCGATGGCCGCCGTGGTTTCCGGCGACAGGGGCCAACCAAGCTTCTGCGCCCCCTTGGCCAGGTAGCTCACCAGGCCCACGATGTAGTACGTGATGGCAGCCACCGACAGGCCCTCCACCGTGGACTGCATCTGCAGCTGCAAATCCTGCCGGTGGTTCATGGTGGTCAGCAGCGCCTGGCTGCTTTGCTGCTGCTCGATCTCCACGCGGGTGCGCAGCAGGTTGCTCATGCGGGAGACACGTTGCGACAGCGCATCCTGGCGCCGCGCCGCCCATTCGCAGGTGCTGCGTGCAGGCGTGAGGCGCCGGTCCATGAATTCCCGAATCGTCTGCATCCCGGCCAGGCGCGATTCGGCAATGTCCTGAATGCGCTTGTCCAGCAGTTCGAAGTACGCGCTGCTGGCCGAAAAACGCGAGTGGGTGGCCGCATACTGGCTCTCCACCTGCCCGGCCAGACGGGTCAGGCGGTCCAGCAGCGCAGGCTCTGCGTCGCGGTTGGCGGTGCGGATGGCGTCGGCCAGTTCGGCCAGTTCGCGTTCGGCAAAAGCCAGCACACTGGCGGCCTCGCGCGCAGCGGGCAGGCCCAACAAGGCAGCCATGCGGTAGGTCTCGATTTCGAGCAGGCGCTGCACCAGGCGGCCCAGGCGGCGCTGCGTCATGCCGCCCGCGAGCAGCACCATGCGCGAGAACCCATCGGCGTGGATCGCAAAATCGGTATAGACCTCGCCATGCCCGTCGGCCACCGTGGAGGCCACCAGCGTGTCCTCATGCAGCACATGCTTGACCAGCGACCCCGAACCGAAGGTGTGGGTGGGCAGTACCCACAGGTTCAGGCTGCACAGACAGTGCCCGGGCAAAGCCGCCAGCCACCCGCGGGGCACCGCGTCTGCGGCGCTGGCCGGCTCCCGCTCGCCAAAGGCGTCGGCCGCCATGGGCACCATGAAGGTCCAGGACACAAACTCGGTGTGCAGCTCCCAGCGCATGCGGTAAGCCCCCAGGTCCATGCGCAGGTGCGTGGTGTCCGCATCGGGCAATGCCAGGTGGTGGTCGCGCAACAGAGCCGCCACATGGGCCCGGCTCGCTTCACGCCCTGCGGCATCGGCCAGCATCACGATGTGTGCAATGGCCAGCGGGGCCGTCATGGCCTCGGGCGGACGGGCGTGGATTTCGTTGTGCAGCATCGCCCGGTGGGGATGCTGTGGCAGATGGAATGGAGTGGACATGCGGGCCTCTTGCCCGCCATTGTGTACTGGCGCTGAGAGCGTGCTGCAGCTGCAGATCGCCAAAAAACAACGGCACCCGAAGGTGCCGTTGTTCTGGAGTCGGATGGAAAAGGCCGTGCCGTCAGTCTTCGACGAAGGCTTCCTCGCGCTTGCTCTTCACCGAAGGCAGCAGCACGATGATGAGCAGCAGTGCCGCAGCAGCCAGCAGGCCTGCCGACAGCGGACGCGTGACGAACACGCTCCAGTCGCCACGCGACAGCAGCAGTGCGCGGCGCAGGTTCTCTTCCATCATCGGGCCGAGGATGAAGCCCAGCAGCAGAGGTGCGGGTTCGGTGCCCAGCTTGTGGAAGATGTAGCCCACCAGCCCAAACGCACCCACCATCCAGATGTCCCAGGTGTTGTTGTTGGTCGAATACACACCCACCGCGCAGAACAGCACGATGGACGGGAACAGCCAGCGGTAGGGCACCGTGAGCAGCTTGATCCAAATGCCGATCAGCGGCAGGTTCAAGATGATCAGCATGGCATTGCCCAGCCACATCGAGGCGATCAGGCCCCAGAACAGCTCGGGATTGCTCGTCATCACCTGGGGACCAGGCTGGATGTTGTGGATCGTCATGGCACCCACCATCAGCGCCATCACGGCGTTGGGGGGGATACCCAGCGTCAGCAGCGGGATGAAGGAAGTCTGCGAACCGGCATTGTTGGCCGACTCGGGCGCTGCCACACCACGGATGTTGCCTTGGCCAAAAGGCACTTCACCGGGCTGGAGCTTAGTCTTCTTCTCCACGGTGTAGGCCGCAAACGCAGCAAGCAATGCCCCACCACCGGGCAGGATACCCAGGGCGGCACCCAGCGCCGTGCCCCGCAGCACGGCAGGAATCATGCGCTTGAAGTCGTCCTTGGTGGGGAACAGGCCTTCCACCTTGGCAGTGAACACTTCGCGCTCATCGTCAGGGCGCGAGAGGTTGGCAATGATCTCGCCGTAGCCGAAAACACCCATGGCGATGGTCACAAAGCCGATGCCGTCGGTCAGTTCAGGAATGTCGAAGCTGAAACGGGCCACACCCGAGTTCACGTCGGTACCCACCAGGCCCATCAGCAGGCCCAGCACGATCATGGCCACGGCCTTGAGCAGCGAGCCCGAAGCCAGCACCACGGCACCAATGAGGCCCAGCACCATCAGCGAGAAGTACTCGGCAGGGCCGAACTTGAATGCCACTTCGGTCAACGGAGGTGCGAAGGCCGCCAGGATCAGCGTACCCACGCAGCCGGCAAAGAACGAGCCCAGGCCCGCCGCCGCCAACGCAGGGCCCGCACGGCCCTTGCGCGCCATCTGGTAGCCGTCGATCACGGTCACCACCGACGAGGACTCACCCGGCAGGTTTACCAGAATGGCAGTGGTCGAACCACCGTACTGCGCACCGTAATAGATACCGGCCAGCATGATCAGCGCAGCCACGGGCGGCAGCGCGTAGGTGGCTGGCAGCAGCATGGCAATGGTGGCCACCGGGCCGATGCCGGGCAACACACCAATGAGCGTGCCCAGCAAGCAGCCCACAAAGCAGTAAATGAGGTTTTGGAACGTGAACGCGACGCCAAAACCCATCGCGAGGTTGTCAAATAATTCCATGGTCGGTGCTCCTGCTCAACCCGTGATGAAACTCGGCCACACAGGGAACTGCAGCTTGAGCGCCCAGACGAATGCCACGTAACTGCCAATGGCCAACACGGTGGCCAGGATGAACACGGACTTCGCGTGGAACTCCTGGCCCGCCAGGCTTGCAATGAAGGTCAGTGCATAGATGCCCACGATGAGGCCCATCGCCGGGACACCTATGCTGGGCAAGCCGCCCAGCAGGATACCGAACGCAAAGTTGGCAGCCAGGATGAAGAACAGCGGCTTCCAGGCCCACTTTCCAATCTTGTCACCGTCCTGGGTTTCGACCGTGGTGGCCTTGAAGGTGATCGCGCCGCCGATGATGGCCAGCAAGATACCCAGCAGCAGCGGGAAGTAACCCGGGCCCATGCGGGCCCCGTTTCCGACGTTGTACGTGGTGGCTCCCCACGCAAACGCAACACCAACCCCCATGAACATGAGGCCGGCAAAGAAGTCTTTTTGACTTTTGATTTTCACGAATTGTCTCCTTGGCGGGAAATCTCGACTGCGCGATTGTGCGTGCAACCAAGGCCCGCGCGGATGTGGATTCCACCTACATCCGGTAACGCTTGGGATGTCCTGCATAACCCTCGCGCGTCGGTGGTAGTGCGGATCGGGAAAGGCCGCAAGGCGTCTTTTTGCGGCCAATAGCATGGCTATTGGCAAGAAAAGCAACGCAGCGGACTGCCCGAGACCGCGCTATCACAGACCGCAGGGAGTTATGCAGGACATCCCTTGCTCCTGCGGAGCTGGTTCAAGGTCTTACTCCAGCGGCGGTGTCGCAGCAATCACCTCGTCCAGCGTGGTCAGGCCCTCTGCCACCCGCAGAGCGCCTGCCAGACGCAAAGGCCGCATGCCATCCTGCACGGCCTGGCGGCGCAGCTGGTCGATCGAGGGCGCCTGGTTGATCTTCTCCTTGAGTGCCTCGGTCACGGTGAGCAATTCATACAGGCCCATGCGCCCCCGAAATCCACCCATGCGGCAGTCCACGCAGCCCACGGGCTTGTAGGGGTGGTAGCCGCCACTGAGCTTCCAGGGCTTGACCACCTCCACCAGCGTTTCGCGCTGCGCCGTTTCGTCCTTTTGTTTGCACTGCTTGCACAGCGTGCGCACCAGCCGCTGGGCCAGCACCCCCAGCAGCGTGGCATTGAGCAGATAGGGGGGCACCCCCAGTTCCATCATGCGGGTGATGGCCGACGGGGCGTCGTTGGTGTGCAGTGTGGAGAACACCAGATGCCCGGTCAGCGCAGCCTGGATGGCCATCTCGGCCGTCTCCAGGTCGCGGATTTCGCCCACCATGATGATGTCCGGGTCCTGGCGCATGAGGGCACGCAGGCCCTCGGCAAAGTTGAAGTCGAGCTGGGGCTGCACCTGGGTCTGGTTGAAGCTGGGCTCGATCATTTCGATCGGGTCTTCCACCGTGCTCACGTTCACCTCTTCGGTCGCCACCCGCTTCAAGGTGGAATACAGCGTGGTGGTCTTGCCCGAGCCCGTCGGTCCCGTCACGAGAATGATGCCGTGCGGGCGCTTGACCAGCGCCTCCCAGCGCTCGGCATCGTGCTGGGCAAAGCCCAGGGCGTCCAGATCCTTGACGGCATTGTCCGGGTCAAAGATCCGCATGACCATCTTCTCGCCAAACGCCGTGGGCAGGGTGGACAGGCGCATTTCCACCTCGTCCCCGCGCTGGTTGCGCGTCTTGATGCGGCCATCCTGCGGACGGCGCTTTTCCACCACGTCGATGCGGCCCAGGAGCTTGATGCGCGAGACCATGGCGTTGTGCACGCCCATCGGCATCTGGTAGACCGGGTGCAGCACGCCGTCGATGCGAAAACGGATCACGCCCTGGTCGCGCCGGGGTTCCAGGTGGATGTCGCTCGCGCGCTGGTCAAAGGCATATTGCCAGAGCCAGTCCACCACCTTGACCACGCCCTGGTCGTTGGCGTCGAGCTGCTTGTTGCTCTTGCCCAGTTCCACCAGCTGCTCGAAGCTGCTGCCCCCGGAGTTGCCCCCTGCCTTCTGCGCGGCGCGCACGGACTTGGCCAGGGCAAAAAACTCTGCAGTAAACCGGTGAATGTCCAGCGGGCTGGCCACCACGCGGCGCACCGTGCGCCGGGACTGGCGCTCCACCTCCGCCACCCAGTCCTCGATGAAGGGCTCGGCCGTAGCCACCACCACTTCCTTGGGGGTGACCTGCACGGGCAGCACCTTGTGGCGCTCTGCATAGGTGGCGCTCATGGTTTCGGCCACGCGCCCCACGTCCACCTTGAGCGGGTCGATGCGCAAATAGGGCAGGCCCGCACGCTTGGCGAGGTACTCGGAAAGCGCCTCGATGTCCAGCGGCTTGCCATCGCTGGCACGTTCCATGGCCACGTTGGCCAGGCGCACCAGCGCATGCTGGGAGCTTTCCGCCTGCGAGCAACGGGCGATGGTGCGTTGAGCTTCTTCCTGGGAGATGACTTCGTCATCGCTGAGCCACTGCACCATACGTCGCCAGTCCACCGGACCGACGTAGGGTCGCGCCGCAGTGCTGGCCAGGGAAGCGGAGATTGTTTTCATCAGATACCTTTCCGAAACGGGGCTGTGGGCGGCCCGGGGGCTCAGGCCGCGACGGGCTTGAATGCCCGCAGCCATTTGGTGGTCGGCAGGTCCCAGCGCGCCTGGATGGCCTGCGCCTGCACGTCGAGTTCCGCGCGCTTGGGGCGCGTTGGCGTCTTCTGGGCCAGCACCACGGTGTTGCCTTCTCGCGTGGGCTTGAAGGCCCAGAGTGCCTTGTCACCAAAGGCCGCCGCCATGCTCTGCAGGCTGCGCTCAAAGCTGGACGCCCGCCCGAACAGGTTGACCGTCATGCACCCCGTGTCGGTCAGCAAGGCGCGGCAGTCGGCGTAGAAGTCTGCGCTGTCGAGCACCGGCGCTGCGGCCTCATGGTCGTACAGGTCCACCGCCAGCGCATCCACCGTGCCCTGCCACATGGGGTTCTTGATCTCTTGCGCCGCATCGGCCAGCACCACCCGCAGCTTGGGGCCATCGGGCGGCAGCTTGAACCACTGCCGGCACACCGCCAAGACCTGTGGGTTGAGCTCGATGGCCGTGGTGCAGATGCGCAGCTTCTTGTGGCAGAACTTGGTGATGGCACCGGCCCCCAGCCCGAGCTGCATGGCATGCCCCTTGGACACCTGGGGCAGGTCGGCAAACAACAGCCACGCCATCATGCGCTGCACGTACTCCAGTTCCAGTTCAAAAGGCTCTGCAACGCGCATGGACCCCTGAATCCACGGGGTGCCCAGGTGCAGGTGGCGCACTTCGCCGTCATCAGAGACGCTGACTTCGGGCAGTTCTTGTGATTTTTCTTTTTTGCGGGTCATTCACAACAATCAAAGCAGGCGGTGGGCCGCCATCAGGTCCGCCCAGGCAGCCAATTTACGTTCAAAACTCCAGGAGGCATTGGCCGGGCTGGTCGAGGGCAGACGGTGCGATGCGATAGAGCGGGCGGAACCAGGCCCGGAACCCGTGCCCACGCGCTGATCGGAAAGCACATCATCATGCGCCGCAGCGCGGGGGGGCCGGAAGCTGCTGAGCACCGCCGGGGCATGCTTGAAGCTCTCACCCCCATTGTGGGCGACGGCGGCGAGCTGCGGACACACCATCTGCAGGTGCGCAAAGTCGTTGACCTGCGCATTGCGGATGCTGGTGTCCAGGCTGCCCTCCCGCTCGCAGCTCTCATACACATCCCACAGGCCAAGCCCCCTTGCCAGCAACCAGTCGCAACGTGCGGCATACCCTTCGGACCCTGCGGGCGGTAAGGGATGCAGCGGCCACAGCGCTTGCAAGATCTTCCAGAAATGGTTTTGCGGGTGTGCGTAGTACTGGCGCAGCCGCAAGGAGGCAGCCCCCGGAAAACTTCCGAGGACCAGCACCACCGTGCCTGCAGACACCACCGGCGGCAGCCCCTGAAGGCGCACCGGCGGGGCTGGCGCCGGAGCATCAGGGAGCGGAGGGAGCTGCGTCAGAGCGGCGTCGGGCATCCGCCGATTCTGAACCGAAACCCGTCAGCAACCCCGCGACATCCTCAAAAAAAACGATAGCTGTAAACCCTTTACCACAAAGCGCTGGCCTCCTAAAAACCTACCAATTGGTGGATCAGACGGAGACCAGAGCCTGCAACCGGGGCAGCGCAACCAGCGCATTGGCACAGGTGATACCCGCCAAATCCTCCAGCGGCTGACTGCGCAGCTCGGCCAATGCGCTTGCAATGCGCGGGAGTTCGCCGGGTGCATTGCGCCCTTGGGGCAGGCCTTCGAGCCGCTGGGCGGCGGTGGCATACAACCAATGGGGCGGGATGTCCGGCGCATCGGTCTCCACCACCAGGGCCTCTGCGGGCAGTTCTGCCGCCAGGCGGCGCAGCTGCAGCGCCCGGTCGTAGGTCATCGCGCCGCCAAACCCCAGCTTGAAGCCCAGGGCGATGAACGCCTGCGCCTGCTGCACGCTGCCGTTGAAGGCATGGGCGATACCGCCTTGTACCGGCAGCTCCCGCAAGCCCTTGAGCAATTTGTCGGACGAGCGGCGCACATGCAGGATTACGGGCAGGTCGAACCGGCGCGCCAGCTGAAGCTGCGTGCGATAGAACTGCTCCTGCCGGGCTGGGTCCAGGCCGGGCACAAAATAATCCAGGCCAATCTCTCCGATGGCCACCAGACGCTGGTCAGCCCGGTGTTGCTCCAGTTCCTGCGCCAGCAGCTCCAGATCTGCGTCGTGAGCGCGCCCTGTGTAAAGGGGGTGAATGCCCAGCGCATAGCTATCGCCATGCCGATGGGCCAGGGCGCGCACCGTGGCCCAGTTGCTGCGCTCCACCGCCGGAATCACACAATGGGCCACGCCCTTGGCCCGCGCCTGGGCACGCACGGCATCGCGGTCGGGGTCAAATTCGGGCGCATCCAGGTGGCAATGGGTATCGATCCAGACAGTCATGGAGCGATGATGCCCCATCAGCCCCGACCGCTCCCTCGGCGTGAAACCTTGCAAGTGCACTCTGCAGCGATCCGTGCTAACGTGAAAACCGTGCGCCGTC
The DNA here is from genome assembly GCF_964252975.1 of Acidovorax sp. LjRoot38. Taxonomy (NCBI): domain Bacteria; kingdom Pseudomonadati; phylum Pseudomonadota; class Betaproteobacteria; order Burkholderiales; family Comamonadaceae; genus Acidovorax; species Acidovorax sp. LjRoot38. The sequence goes on from NZ_CAXUPT020000003.1 coordinate 542,325, forward strand.
TCGCGGCGTCTTCCGTAGAAAAGGTGACAGGATGCCCCGGCCCGCCCTCTACAGCAGCTCCCGCCACACCCGCAGCTCCCCGCCCGAGTCGGTTGAAAACGCGCCTGCGCCCACCGAACAACCTGCGGCCAGTGCGATGGAGCCCTCTCCAAACCCTGCCACCAAGCCTGTGGCGGGCACGGCTCTGTCGCGGCGCCATCTGTACGCCCTGTGGGCACTGATCGCGCTGCTGACCACATTGCTGCTCTACAGCCTGTGGCTGCACCAACGCCCCGCCGCCCAGCGGATCACCCAGGAAGACATTGATGCCGCCGTGCTGCGCACGCTGGAGACGACCACCCCGCCCTCCGCCGCCGCCCGCGCTGTGGAAGCGATCTCTCCCTCGATCGTGCGCGTGGTGGGCTACGGCCGCAGCAAAAACGGCAAGGAAGAGGTGGAACGCGGCATCGGCACGGGCGTGGTGATTGTGGACAAAGGCATCATCCTGACCAACCTGCACGTGGTGGCGGGCGCGGACCGCATTGCCATCACCTTCCACGATGGCCTGGAAACCACCGCCAGCATCACGGGCGCCCAGCCCGAAAACGACCTGGCCGTGCTGCAAGCCCACAAAGTACCCGATGACCTCTTCGCAGCCCCGCTGCGCTCCACCCAGGACCTGCGCCCCGGCGACCACGTGGTGGCCGTGGGCTTCCCGTTCGGCATCGGGCCTTCGGCCTCAGCGGGCGTGGTCTCGGGCCTCCAGCGCGAATTCACCTCGCCCGAAGGCAAGCGCCAGCTCAGCAACCTGATCCAGTTCGATGCTGCGGCCAACCCCGGCAACTCCGGTGGCCCACTGGTCACGCTCGATGGCGAGGTGGTGGGCATCGTCACCGCCATCCTGAACCCCACGTCGGCACGCACCTTCATCGGCATCGGGTTTGCGGTGCCCATCGAGAACGCCGCTTCTGCCGTTGGCATGCCCCCATTCTGATCCCGACCCTTCACAAGGAGCACCATGGAAACCACCCCATCGCCCTCTGCCATGAACAACGCCGCCACCGCCACCCTGATGGAGCAGGTGCTCTACGAAGTCAAGCGCGTGGTGGTGGGCCAGGACCGCTTTCTGGAGCGGGTCATGGTGGCCATGCTCGCACAGGGCCATATGCTGGTCGAAGGTGTGCCGGGCCTGGCCAAGACGCTGACGGTGAAGACGCTGGCCAGCACCATCCAGGGCAGCTTCAAGCGCATCCAGTTCACGCCCGATCTGGTGCCCGCCGACCTGGTAGGCACGCGCATGTACAACCAGAAGACCGGCGAGTTCAGCACCACGCTGGGCCCGGTCTTCACCCACCTGCTGCTGGCCGACGAAATCAACCGCGCACCCGCCAAGGTGCAAAGCGCCCTGCTGGAGGTGATGCAGGAACGCCAGGTGACGATTGCGGGCGAGACCCACAAGGTGCCCGAGCCCTTCCTGGTCATGGCCACGCAGAACCCCATCGAGACCGAAGGCACCTACGCGCTGCCCGAAGCCCAGGTGGACCGCTTCATGATGAAAGTGCTGCTGGGCTACCCCACCGAGGAGGAAGAGTTCGTGATCGCCCAGCGCGCGCTCGATGTGCCCGTGCAGGTGCTGCCCGTGGCCACCACCGCGCAGCTGGCGGCGCTGCAGGCCGAATGCCGCACCGTGTATGTAGACCCGTCGATGCTGCAATACGCCGTGAAGCTGGTGGCCGCCACCCGCGAGCCCACGCGGCATGGCCTCAAGGACCTGACCGGCTACATCAGCTGCGGCGCCAGCCCGCGCGCCACCATCGCCCTCGCAGAGGGCGCCCAGGCCCTGGCCATGCTGCGCGGGCGCAACTACGTGCTGCCCGAAGACATGACCGACCTGGCGGCCGACGTGCTGCGCCACCGCATTGCGCTGTCGTACGAAGCGCTGTCCGAAGGGCTGGATGCCGATGCCCTCGTCAAGCGCATCATGGCCAAGATACCGGCGCCTGCTCGGCCTCTGCATCATGAGCAAAAAGTTGCCTGACACCACTTCAACCACGGTCCACACGCTGCCCACCCTGCCGGGGCAGGCGGACCGGCTACTGCGCGAGCTGGAGTGGAAGGTGATCCGCCGCCTGGACGGCCTGCTGCAGGGCGACTACCGCACGCTGATGCGCGGCAGCGGCCTGGACCTGGCCGACCTGCGCGAGTACCAGCCGCATGACGACGTGCGCCACATCGACTGGAACGTGACCGCGCGGCTGAACATCCCCCACGTGCGCGTGTTCACCGAAGACCGCGAGATGTCCGCCTGGTTTTTGCTGGACCTGAGCCCGTCCATCAACTTCGGCCCGCAGGGCAACGCCAAGCGCGACATCCTGACCGGCTTTGTGGCCGTGCTGTCGCGCCTGCTGACGCGCCACGGCAACCGCGTGGGCGCCATACTCTACGGCGCAGGCAATGCACCCGCCCGCGCTGTGGATGCGGTGTTACCGCCCCGCAACAGCCGCGCCCATGTGCTGCATCTGGTGCACAGGCTGTTGACACCGCCCGCCCCTGCCACCGGCACATCCAAACCCGGCGGAGGCGCCACAGAACTGCACCGTTTGCTGCAAACGGGCCTGGCCAACCTGCGCCGCCGCTCCACGGTGTTTGTGGTGTCCGACTTCATCAGCGCACCCGGCTGGGAAAAGCCCCTGGCCCAACTCGCCCAGCGGCACGACGTGGTGGCCGTGCGCCTGCTTGACCCGCTGGAGCTGGAACTGCCCGATGTGGGCCTCATCACACTGCGTGATGCCGAAAGCGGCGAGCAGCTGCAGGTGGACACCCACGACGCGGGCTTTCGCCGCCGCTTCGCCCGCTTGGCGGCCGAACGCGAGGCCGTGCTGCGCGAAGGCCTGACCCGCGCGGGCGCCGACACGCTGGAGCTGTGCACCGACGACGATCTGGTCGATGCCCTGCTGCGTTTCATGGACCTGCGCCAGCGCCGGGTACGCACCTCCCGAGCCGCGCCCTCCCGCGCTGCAGACCCGGCGCAGCACGCCGCCTGAACGAACCACGTCCCCGCCCGAAGGAACACACCATGGTTTTTCTCTGGCCCACCCTGCTCTGGCTGTTGCTGGTCGTGCCCCTGCTGGTACTGATGTACTGGTGGCTGCTGCACCGGCGCAAGAAAACGGCGCTGAGCTATTCCAGCCTGTCGCTGGTGCGCGAGGCCATGGGCCCCGGCCAGAACCTGCGCCGCCACATCCCGCCCGCACTCTTTCTGCTGGCGCTGGTGGCACTGCTGCTGGCCACCGCACGCCCGCTGGCCGTCATCACCCTGCCCTCGCAGGACCAGACCATCATGCTGGCCATGGATGTCTCGGGCAGCATGCGCGCCGCCGATGTGGAGCCAGACCGCCTCACCGCTGCGCAGAACGCCGCCAAGGCCTTCATCGCCGAGCTGCCCCGCCATGTGCGTGTGGGCATCGTGGCGTTTGCCGGCAGCGCCCAGCTGGCCCAGCTGCCCACGCAAAGCCGCGAAGACCTTGTCAAAGCCATCGACAGTTTTCAGCTCCAGCGCGGCACGGCCACGGGCAACGGCATCATGCTGTCGCTGGCCACCATCTTCCCCGACGCGGGCATCGACATCTCCGCCCTGGGCGGCCGCCAGGCCATGCGCCCCAAGCCCATTGACGAAATTGGCAAACAAGACCCGGCCAAGGCTTTCACACCTGTGGCGCCTGGCTCCTACACCTCGGCCGCCATCATCATGCTGACCGACGGCCAGCGCACCACTGGCGTGGACCCACTGGAGGCCGCCAAATGGGCGGCCGACCGGGGGGTGCGGGTGTACACCGTGGGCGTGGGTACGGTGGCGGGGGAGACCATCGGCTTTGAAGGCTGGTCCATGCGGGTGCGGCTGGACGAAGAAACCCTGAAGGCCGTGGCCACGCGCACCAACGCCGAGTACTTCCACGCGGCCACCGCCGCAGATTTGAAAAAGGTGTACGAGACGCTCAGCTCACGGCTGACGGTGGAGAAGCGGGAAACCGAAATCTCGTCATTGCTGGCGTTGCTGGGGGCGACGTTGGCGTTGCTGGCAGCCGGGCTGTCGGTGTGGTGGCACGGGAGGATTTTGTGAGATTTTTTGGCTCTACCGCTTACTAGACAAGCGTAAATAGCTACCATTTTTATAGCATATAGCCTGTAGTGCTTGTCTCGGGCGTGCTTGGGATGCGAGTAAGCGCCACCGTGCACTCCTCAGCATTCTCCAAACCATAGACTTCAAAAAAGATAGCTGTCAGCGCATTACCAGCCAGCGCTACACCCCAAAATCTTTTGGAGTCTGCTCACGCCGCTCCCAGCGCCATCCGCCCCGACGCCGTCGCCTGGCTCGCATGGCGCGTCTCCACCCGGTTGCGCCCCGCGCGCTTGGCGTCGTAGCACGCCATGTCGGCCGCATACAGCACCGACGGCACATCCTGCAGACTCGCATCCAGCACCACCAACCCGATGCTCACCCCCAGCGTGAAGCTGCGCCCCTGGTACGAAGGCTCCCACGCCTGTACCGAGGCGCGCAGCTGCTCCGCCACCGCCTGGCCCCGTGCCAGCGCGCATCCGGGCAGCACCACCGCAAACTCGTCGCCGCCCAGCCGCGCGGCCCAGCCGATCTGGCGCACCTGGGATTCGAGCAAGCGGGCCACGTGGCGCAGCACATCGTCGCCCGCGTCATGCCCGGCAATGTCATTGACCACGGTGAAGTGGTCCAGATCCAGAAACAGCACCACGCCGTCCCCGGCTGCTTCGCTGCTGTCTGCATCCGGTGCGCGCGGGCGCATCGAGCGTTCGGCCAGCAGCAGGCCCAGGCGCTCGTCAAACGCATTGCGGTTGTAAAGCTGGGTCAGGGCATCGTGCGTGCGCTCCCACGCCTGCTGCATCTGTGCCTCGCGTGCAGCGGTGATGTCCTCCAGAATCCAGACGGTGCCGCCCGCCATCTCGTCGGGCCGCACACCACGGCCCTGCACGCGGGCCCACACGGGGGTGCCATCCTTGCGCATGAAGCAGACATCGCCATCGAAGGCGCCATGTGCGGCGAACTCGGCCTGCACACGCTCGCCAATGCGGCCGTATTCGGCATCGTTGGCATACAGGGTGCGCGCCGGATGGCCCTGCAGTTCGCCCTCGGTGTAGCCCAGCATCAGGCAGGCCTGCCGGCTCACCACCTCCAGGATGCCGTGGCGCGAGATGACGATGCCCACGGAGGCACTGTCGAGCACGGCCTGGAACTGCCCGTCCAGCGTGGCCTTGTGCTGCTGCTGCAGGCTGCCCTGCTGCACCATGCCCTGGAACATTTGCACCAGTTCGCCCACTTCACCCCCCGCACGTGGCCAGACGACGGTGCCTTGCGGCAGGCCAGCACGCGTGCTGCGCCGCAGCAGCTGGCGGGCACTGTGCGTGAGCTGCGCCAGCGGCTGCGCCATCCAGGCCATCAGCCCGGCCACGAGCAGCATGCACAGCGCCATGCTGGCGGCGGCCAGCCACCAGGCTTCGCGCTGTGCGCCCTGCAGTGGCGCCAGCAGCGCCTGCGAGGGGCTGACCCGCGCCACGATCCATTGCGGCAGCGGCATGCCCGCCATGCTGACGATGTGCTGGTCTTCAAGATGGGTCGTGCCCCGCCCTACCACTGGCTGGGCCTGCTCCAGCCAGCGGCTGTAGACGGGCGCCAGGCCCGTCTCGTCGCTCACCTTGCCCATGATGCGGGTCGGGTCCGAGTGCGAGAGGATGGTGCCGTCGCGCGTAAACACCAGCAGCCGAGAATCATCGCGCGCGGGCAGCGTCATGGACGGCGGCAGCAGGCCCTGCGATTGCAGGCGCAACGCACCCGCCACCACACCCAGCACAGTGCCGTCTTCGCGGTGCAGCGGCATGGTGAACATCACACGCGCGTCGCTGGTGCGCCCGGCAATCAGCTCGGACACCAGCGGCTTGCCGTCGATGAGCGTGCGGCGCAGCGCATCGCGCTCGGCGGGGTCCAGGTTGGAGGCCTTGTCCAGCCGCCCCCCACGCAAGTTCAGCCGCAGTTCTCCATTGTCGCGGGCGACCTGCATCGCATCAAAGAACTGCACGGCGGGCAGGCCCTGCTGGAGCAGCCATTCGAGGGCCGAGGGTGATTCGAGCATGGCGGGCGTAATACCAGCAGCCACCGTGCGCAACACCTTCTGGCTTTGCTCGATCTTGCTGGCCAGCAGGCGGGCCACCACCTCGACCTCATCGGTCTGCTGGCTCACCACCCGCCGCATGGCCTCTTGCCCGGAGGCCCGCGTAACCAGCCACGCCGACACCGCCCCCGACAGCCCCACGGCCAGCACCGCCACCAGCACCAGCCGCAACACCAGCGGACCGGGCATTGACCAGCCCGGCGCGTCCTGTGGCGGCGCAGGGTGGGTCGGGGGCGTCATGGACACTCCGCGCAGGGGGCGCCCGATGGGCGCAAAGGGGTGGCGTTGGGCATGGGGACAGGTCAAACCGGACAGGTCCCAACAAATATACGCAGCCCCTGCAGCCCAGGGCTTGGGTAGAACCCTCAGTGAAACCCAAGGACAAACCCTGACGAGGAAGCCCCCCTGAGCCGCTGCGCGGCTTCCCCCGGAGGGGGACGCACCCAGGGGCCCGGCAAAGCCAGTTCCACGGGTGCGCTCGCTGGCGGCGCGCCAGTAGCAGAAGCGGTGCGCGCTATTTTTCGCGCGGCGCCAAAACCACCCACGCTGGGTTCAGTTCAGCAACCCGCCATCGACTGCAGCGCCCGGGGCTGAGGCAGGTTCAGCACATTGCCCGTGCCATGGATCAGTCCCAGTTCCCGCAGATGGCGCAGCACGCGCGAGAAGGTTTCGGGGGCGATACCCAACTGCGCCGCAATCAGGCGCTTGCGCTGGTGCAGCGTGACCTGCATGGTGCCGCTGTGGTCGGGCTGGGCGTGGTTGAGCAACCACTGCGCGCAGCGCGATTCGGCATCCTGCGCGAGGCGGCTCACGGCCAGCTCGGACTGCTGGCGGTAGCCCTGAGCCATGTCGAGCAACAGGCCCCGTGCACCCGCCGGCATTTCTGCAAGGCTGCGGCGAAACTCCTCGATGGGAAGGCGGCGCACCTGCACACGTGTATCGGCCACCATGTCCACCGGCAGCGGCATGCCCATCAGGGCCGACGCGGCATCGAGCCAGAACGGCCCTTCCACGGCCCCCAACTGGTGGCGCAGGTAGCCATCGTCGAGCACACCGCGCAGCACGCGGCCACTTTCGAGGTGCAGCACAGACGTCAGCACCTCGTTGCGCCTGCGCAGCACTTCACCGGCGGCAATCACCTCGGTTTCGGCGGGCAGTGAGAAATAGGTAGAGGGCAGCATGGGACGGACTGTGCCGCGCCCCGGACCGCTGGGCATTGAGCAAGATCAAACCGAACCCTCGCGGCAGCCCTGCCGCTGCGCCAGGGTTGAGCCAACGCATGAACAACCTGCATGCCCCCCAACGTCCACCCCAGGGAATGGCCTGCCACCTGACGGAAACAGTGTGTAACAAGGTTGTCACACCCGGCCGATATCGTGGGCTCCTTGCTCAGAGCCCCCCCATCTACCGTGACGCACAACCCCCTTTGGAGCCGACTGGAGGCGATGATGGCCTTGCTGTCCCCGGCTGCGCGCCATGGCAAGGGCCCTCTGGCACAACTCATGCGCGAAGGGGGCCTGCACTGCGTGTTTCAGCCCCTGGCCGATCTGCGCGAGGGCAGCGTGTATGCCCACGAAGCCCTGATCCGGGGCCCCGAGGGCACCCCTTTGCACACGCCCGATGCCTTGCTGGAGCTGGCGCGGCGCGAGCACATCCTTCAGGACTTCGAGCTGCTGTGCGTGTTCACCGCCTTGCAGCAGTGGCGCGTTCAGAAGGCGCCGGGCCGCCTGTTTGTGAACATCAGCGCCGACGCGCTGGTGCACGGGGTGGCCCTGGTGGGCGCGCCGATGCTGGGCGAGGCCGTGCGCAGCTTTGGCGTGAGCGCCCGCCTTCTGGTGCTGGAAATCACCGAGCACGAGCGCGTGACCGACATGCCCCAGCTGCGCCAGGCCATCAAGGCGGTGCACGCCTGCGGCGCGCGGCTGGCGCTGGACGACTTTGGCGACGGCCGCTCCAGCCTGCGGCTGTGGTCCGAGGTGAAGCCCGACTTCGTGAAGATCGACAAATACTTCATCCGCGACATCAGCAACCAGCCCGAAAACCTGCAGATGCTGCAGGCCATCAAGGGCATAGCCCATATGTTTGGCACCAAGCTGATTGCCGAAGGCATCGAGACACGCGACGACCTGCGCGCACTGCGGGACCTGGACGTTCCTTACGGCCAGGGCTGGCTGCTGGGCCGCCCTGCCAAGGCCCCGCGTGAGGCCGTGGAGAGCCCGGCACAGGAAGTGATGCAGGACCGCCGCGTGGCTGTGCTGCCGCACCTGGGCCAGACCGCACGCCCGGGCATCCTGCGCAGCCTGCTGGTGGTGCAGGCGCCCACCGCCGCGCCCGCCACCAGCAACGATGCAGTGGCCGCCATGTTCCATGAGCGCACCGACCTGCACGCGCTGGCCGTGGTGGACGGCACGCGCCCCGTGGCGCTCATCAACCGCCAGCAGTTCATGAACCACTACGCCACGCTGTACTTTCGCGAGGTGCATGGCCGCAAATCGTGCCTGGCGTTTGCCAACCAGGCACCGCGCGTGGTCGAGCTGGACTGTGACGTGGACCAGCTCGTGGGCATCCTCACCTCGCAGGACCAGCGGTATCTGAACGACGGCTACATCGTCACCGACAACGGCCGCTACCTAGGCCTGGGCACGGGCGACCAACTGGTGCGCGCCGTGACAGAAACCCGCATCGAAGCCGCGCGCCATGCCAACCCACTGACCTTTCTGCCCGGCAACATCCCCATCAGCCTGCACATGCAGCGCCTGCTGGACCACCACACCGAGTTCGTGGCGTGTTATGCAGACCTGAACAACTTCAAGCCCTTCAACGACCACTACGGCTACTGGCGCGGCGACCAGATGATCCGCCTCGTCGCCCGCCTGGCCACAGCGCACTGCGACGCGCGGCGCGACTTTGTGGGCCATGTGGGTGGGGACGATTTCATGCTGATCTTTCAGAGCAGCAACTGGCTGCAGCGCTGCAAGAACATCGTGGACGCCTTTGCCCGCGAAGCGCTCACGCTGTTTGACGACGAGGCCCGGCGCGCCGGTGGCATCCAGGCCGAAGACCGGCATGGGGTGCCACGGTTCTTTCCGTGTACCACGCTGGCCATTGGTGCGGTGCGCATCACCCCCGGGCGTTTTCGGCATGCCGAGGAAGTGGCCAACCTGGCGGCCGTGGCTAAACATGAGGCCAAGCAGGCAGCGACCGGGGTAGTGCTGCATGGTGGGTTTACCGAGTCGAGCCTGGGCGCACTGGCGGCTGCGCGGGCGTTGCAGGATGTGCTGGCGGCATAGGGGGTGGAGGGAGCAGCGTAGTTTCCGTCGCGTATTGGGGCTGGGCGATTCACGCCGCAAGCCAGTCCGCTTCGGTTCCAAGCGTGCCTATGGGCACCGCCCCATCGGTTCATGGTTTCCGTGCGTAGCTCAAACCGGAGTCTCAGTCACTCTGCCGTTCGATCTCGCAGGCTATAGTTTGCCCGGCTGAGGAATGCCGTATTTCGCGGAATTTCTTTATCTGGGTATCTTCGGCAGTCCGAGGCTGCAAGCCATTTCCATAAGCATTCCGTGTCCAGAAGACCCCGCACTGCCCAGCTTATTTCGCTAGGTTTGCAGGGTGCATCACGTTAGACCTCCATGCGACCCATCCTGAATTTCGCAAGAGCCATCGCGATTGCGAGCGTCCTCGCAATACCTGTCGCCTATTCCACTGCAGAGCCAGCAGGTGAGTTCAGCACAGCCCTCGGAAAGTTGGTTCGATCCGAGAAGGTCCACGAGGTAGATCTGGCAAACGTACTCCCACTGTACTGGAGTGAACTGTTCACCTTTGGCCCGTACTCTACCCGCGAGAGCAACTGCCAGGCGTTGCAACTTGGCTGGCTCAAGTGCCGCATAACGCTGCCTGCCGAAGTGAATGAGGGCGAATTCGTCCTGGTCTTCCGATCAAACTCCAAAGTCGTGCATGTGGAGCATCATCGGCGGTGGAATGGCGACTTCAGCTCGCGGACCAGTCCGCGACCCCAACCGATACTGCGGTCAGCTGCAAAGTTCTCTGTCAGTCTGGTGTCCAACCGGGTGCCAGAGGGTGAGCAGTGGTACCAACTTGAGCATCAGGCCCATGACTGATCACCTGCAATGACGAGGCCTAAACCTCATGCCAAACGCTAGGCGTCACAAAAGAACTCGCGCCACATCTCCCTCTGCAGCACCCATGAACGAAGCCGAAATCGCCTCAGGCCTGCCAAGCACGCCGAACTATCAATACGCGCAGCGCGTGGGGAATCAGCTCTTCCTTGCAGGCCAGGTGCCACAAGCTCCCGATGGCTCGATCAAGGCGCCCGGAGATCCGTGCGCCCAGGCATCGCAGTGTTTGGAGAATCTGAGCAAGGTTCTGGCTGTTCACGGGTTTGCCGCGCCAGACATTCGCCGCCTTGTTGTCTACGTCGTTGGCGAACAGGCCGACCTTTCAGCGGCTTGGGGTGCCGTGACCGAGCACTTTGGCGGGCAAGTGCCTCCGGCAACGCTCTTGGGCGTCGCCCGCCTGGGATACCCGGGGCAGGTGGTGGAGATCGACGCCACCGTCGTCAAGGGCTAGGAGTCTGCACGGCTTCGCTGGAGTGCAATTGGACGCCTCCTCCACAACCCTCAAGGCCCTGTAGGCGCCCCCGCCTCAAACCACCGCCCAATCAGTGCCCGCTCCGCGTCGGTGATCTGCGTGGCGTTGTTCATGGGCATGAGTTTTTGCACCACCACTTGCTGGTAAATCGCCTGGGCGTGTTGCTTGACGCTGTCGGGTGAATCGAGCCGCAGGTTCTTCATCTGCACCGCCTCGCCGTGGCACAGGTAGCAGCGTTGCTCCAGCACGGCTTGCACCGACTTGTAGTCATTTTGGCCGCTAGCGCTTGCTGCAATTGCGCTAGCAGCTCCTGAAACAGGAGCACCACTGACAGCAGCCATGGGCGCGGGGCGCATCCACACGATGGCGCCGACGATGACGGCCACGCCCACCAGCGCATAGGGCAGCGGGTTGCCGTTGCGGCCCAGCTTGTAGCCGTGGCGCATCACAAAGAACTGGCGGATGGCGGCGCCCGCAAACATCATCAGGATCAGCACCAGCCAGTTTTGCGGGTGGCTCCAGGTAAAGCTGTAGTGGTTGCTCAGCATGGCAAACAGCACCGGCAGCGTGAAGTAGGTGTTGTGCACGCTGCGCTGTTTGCCGCGCTTGCCGTGGATCGGGTCCACCGGTTCGCCCGCCTTGATCTGTGCGATCACGGTGCGCTGGCCGGGGATGATCCAAAAGAAAACGTTGGCACTCATGGCCGTGGCGATCATCGCGCCCACCAGCAAGAAGGCTGCGCGGCCAGCAAACCAGTGGCAGGCCAGCCACGAGGCGATGCACACCAGCACGAAGACGAGCGCACCCACGATGGCGTCGCCGTTCTTCCTCTGGCCAAAGATGCGGCAGATCGCGTCGTACAGCAGCCAGAACACGACGAAGAACGCGAGCGCCACCACGATGGCCGTGACAGGCGCCCAGTCCATCTTCGACTTGTCGATGAGGTAGGTGCTGGCGCTGTAGAGGTACGACACGGTGAACAGCGCAAAGCCGCTGATCCAGGTGCTGTAGCTTTCCCAGAAGAACCAGTGGAGGTGGCCGGGCAGCTTGGGCGGCGACACGGCGAACTTGACCGGGTGGTAGAACCCGCCGCCGTGCACGGCCCAGAGTTCGCCGCTCACGCCCTGTTTCTTGAGGTCGTCGTCCTCAGGCGGCGTGAGGCTGCTGTCGAGGAAGACGAAGTAGAACGACGAGCCAATCCAGGCGATGGCGGTGATGACGTGGACCCAGCGCAACAGCAGGTTGGCCCAGTCGAGAAAGTAGCTTTCCATATCTCAACCTTGATGGCGCGTCAGCGCCAAACAGCAAACCTGCTCACCACTGCGGGCGCTCTGAGCAGAAATTTTGGTCGCGCACCTTGGCGGGCAAACCCGCCGGGGCACCGCTGCGACCCGTAAACCGTCAACAAATCCGTTGAAAAGTGTATGCAGGAATTGTTCCCGACTCCAGCCCCAATCCGAGGCATGGAGGCCCGGAATTACCCTCAGCCCGCCCCCTTCAGCGTCTGCAGCAGCTGCGCAGCCACCGCGACGGCGATCACTTCGGGCTCCTTGCCCTCAATGCCGGGGATACCAATGGGGCAGGTGACCTGGGCCAGTTCGTCCTGTGCAAAGCCGCGCCCGTTCAGGCGATTGCGAAACGTCGCCCATTTGGTCTTACTGCCTATGAGGCCGATGAAAGGCAGGTCGCCCTGTTCACGCTGGCGGCGCAGGCAGGCGGCCACCACGTCCAGGTCTTCGGCATGGCTGAAGCTCATGATCAGCACGCGGCTGCCCGGCGCCAAGCGGGGCACAGCCAGTTGCACGGGCTCGGAGTGTTCGCAGACCACGCCCTCGGGCGTGGGGCTGGGGAAGATGCCGTCGCGGCTGTCGATCCAGGTCAGCGCAAACGGCAGCGGCGCCAGCACCCGCGCCAGCGCGTGGCCCACATGGCCGCCACCGAACAGTGCCACGGGGTGCTGGTGCGGCGACAGGCGCGCGCGCAGACCCGCAGCGGGGGCCAGGTCGGCTGCGGTCAGCACCTCAAAACCCAGGTACACCACGCCCCCGCAGCATTGCCCCAGCGCCGGGCCCAGTGCAAAACGCATGGGCGGCTGCCCCGGGGCCGGGCCGGGCACACCGCCCAGGCGGCGGCGCGCTTCGGCAATCGCCTGCAGCTCCAGATGGCCGCCGCCGATGGTGCCCACGATACGGTCTGCGAACACGGCCATCCACGCGCCGGGTTCACGCGGGGCCGAGCCTTCGGTAGACTCCACCCTTACCAGACAGGCGGGGGCGGCTGCAAGGCCGTCCAGCAACAAAAGTACATCAGTCAATCCAGATCCTTCACGCCACCAAGGGTCGCCCGCCCCACGGGGCATCGTTCAGTTCACAAAAGCCATCATGCCGCCCACCCCCACCGAGCGCTCCTCCAGCCACCGCAGCCCCTGGCTGCTTGCCGGACTCATGGCCGCCGTTGCATCGCTGGTGGCGGCCTGTAAGTCGGCCCCCGAGCCACCAGCCCCGGCGCAGGACAGCACCATGCCCAGCCCGGACACCGCCAGCGTCAAGGGGCCTGTGCCCGCTGCCGCAGGCTCGGCCCGCGCGTCTGCCGCCAGCACGGCCCGCGCCTACCGCGAAGACGCCGCCACCCACCTCTATGGACTGAACGCACAGCGTGTGTACAAGGGCAAGCTGCCGCCCATGCTGTATGCCATCGGTGTGCTGGAGGTGGATATCGACCGCGCCGGCAAGGTCACGCGCCTGCGCTGGATGCGTGCTCCCAAACACGCCCCCGAGGTGGTGGCCGAAATCGAACGCACCGTGCGCGCCGCAGCCCCCTTCCCTGCGCCCACGCGCATGGGCAAGGTCACCTACACCGACACCTGGTTGTGGGACAAAAGCGGGCATTTCCAGCTCGATACGCTCACCGAAGGGCAGCATTAGGTACATCCCCCTGAGCGGCTACGCCGCTTCCCCCTTCTCTCGAAATCGCTCCGCGACTTCGGGAAAGGGGACGATGCCCTCGCTGCGGGGCGGCCCTTGCTTGGCATCCCTGGTCCGGGCAGCGCCAGTAAATACGGCCACGCGATGCCACGCACCGCAGCAGTACGTCTCACGACCCACGGTAGGTCGAATAGCTCCACGGGCTCACCAGCAAGGGCACGTGGTAGTGCTGGTCGGCGTGCGCAATGCCGAAGTCCAGGCTCACCTGGTTCAGAAAATTGGGTTCGGGCAACTCCACACCCCGGGCCTTGAAGTACCCCGCCACATCAAACCGCAGCCGGTAGGTGCCGGTGCGCAGGCTGGCGTTGTCAAACAGCGGGGCATCGGTGCGGCCATCGTGGTTCAGCACCAGGCGCTTGATGAGGGTGGCGTTGTCGCCGTCGGTGGAGTACAGGGCCACCTCCATGCCAGCGGCGGGGCAGCCGTTCATGGTGTCCAGAACGTGGGTGCTCAATCCCATAGGGAATCTCCTGAAGTGGGGACCACGGCCGATCGGCGAGGATTGCCGGACCGCAGTGTGTAGACCAAAAGTGTATACACTTTTCGCCATCCACCGTATCATGCCGCCATGGAATCCTCATCCACCAGCGCCATTGTTGACGCTCTGACCCGCGCCATCGTGGAGCACCGCCTGCAGCCAGGCACCAAATTGGCCGAGCAGAAACTGGCCGACCACTTCGGCGTGTCGCGCACGCTGGTGCGCCAAGCGCTGTTCCAGCTCGCACAGAACCGCCTCGTCACGCTGGAGCCCGCGCGCGGTGCGTTCGTGTCCACCCCTTCGGTGGAAGAAGCGCGCCAGGTGTTCGCCGTGCGCCGCATGCTGGAGACCGAGATGACCCGCGCCTTCGTGCAGAGCGTAACCCCCGCCAAGATCAAGGCGCTGCGCACCCATGTGGCCAGCGAGAAGGCCGCCATGGACACCGCCGACGCCAGCAGCCGCACCGAGTTGCTGGGCGACTTCCATGTGCGCATGGCCGAGCTGATGGGCAACGAGGTGCTGGCGCAGATGCTGGGCGACCTGATCTCGCGCTGCGCCCTGATCACGCTGATGTACCAGTCGGCCAGCGCCGCAGAACACTCGCACGAGGAGCACGCCGACATCGTTACAGCCCTGGCCGCGCGCGACGAAGAACGCGCCGTCGCCCTGATGCAAAGCCACCTCGAACATGTCGAAGCCAGCCTGACCTTTGACCGCAAGCGCCCGGCCAGCGACCTGGCCGCCGCCCTGGCCCCCATCACTGCCTGACCTTCCGACGTTTTCCGCATTCCCATGATCTACGACTCCACCCAAGCCTACCCCCGCGACCTCATCGGCTACGGCAAGACCCCGCCCCACGCGCAGTGGCCGGGCGGTGCGCGCATTGCCGTGCAGTTTGTGCTGAACTACGAGGAAGGCGGCGAAAACGCCGTGCTGCATGGCGATGCAGGCAGCGAGCAGTTCCTCTCCGAAATGTTCAACCCCGCCAGCTACCCCGAGCGGCACATGAGCATGGAGGGCATCTACGAATACGGCTCGCGCGCCGGCGTGTGGCGCATCCTGCGCGAGTTTGAAAAGCGCAACCTGCCGCTCACGGTGTTTGGCGTGTCCACTGCTCTGCAGCGCCACCCCGAGCTCACAGCCGCCTTGGTGGAGCTGGGCCACGAGATCGCCTGCCACGGCCTCAAGTGGATTCACTACCAGCACATCCCTGAAGAGGTGGAACGCGCCCACATGCAAGAGGCCATGGACATCCTCCAGCGCATGACGGGTGAGAGACCCCTGGGCTGGTACACCGGCCGCGACAGCCCCAACACCCGCCGCCTGGTGGCCGACTTTGGCGGCTTTGAATACGACAGCGACTACTACGGCGATGACCTGCCCTTCTGGATGAAGGTGCGCAAAACGGATGGCAGCACGGCACCCCAGCTCATCGTGCCCTACACGCTGGACTGCAACGACATGCGCTTTGCCCTGCCACAGGGTTACTCGCACGCCGACCCGTTCTTTCAGTACATGAAGGACACCTTCGACGCACTGTATGCCGAGGGTGACCCCGACGGTGACAACGCCCCCAAGATGATGAGCATCGGCATGCATTGCCGCCTGTTGGGCCGCCCCGGCCGCATCACGGCGCTGCAACGTTTTCTGGACCACATCGCACAGCATGACAAGGTATGGGTGGCGCGGCGCATCGACATTGCGCGCCACTGGGCGCAGCATCATCCCGCGCCAACCGTGTGAGCCACATTGATGAACCAAATTGGCCTCCAGCGCTTATCCGATAAGCGCTAGCAGCTCACTTTTTTGAAGCACCCACCATGCCACTGACCCTGGAACAACTCAACGCCGCCAGCCCCGCCGAGGCCTTGGCGCTGCTGGACGGGCTGTACGAACACTCGCCCTGGATTGCCGAGCAGGCCCTGGCGCAGCGGCCCTTCCGAACGCTGGCGCACCTGAAGCACGCGCTGGCGCAGGTGGTGCGCACCGCCGAGCTGGACGCCCAGCTGGGCCTGATCCGCGCCCACCCCGAGTTGGCGGGCAAAGCCATGGTGGCGAAAAACCTCACGGCCGAATCCACCAACGAGCAAAGCACGGCGGGCCTGACCCAATGCACGCCCGAGGAGTTCGAGCGCATCCAGCAGCTCAACGCGGCCTACAACGAGCGCTTCGGCTTCCCGTTCATCCTGGCCGTGCGCGGGCCGCGCGGCACGGGCCTGCCCAAGCGGGAGATCATCGACACCTTTGCGCGGCGCCTGGACAACCACCCTGAGTTCGAACTGGCCGAGGCCCTGCGCAACATCCACCGCATTGCCGAGATTCGCCTGAACGACAAGTTCGCCGCCGAGCCCGTGCTGGGCAACGACGTGTGGGACTGGCAGGAAAAACTGGCAGAACACTCCGACCCGGGCTTTGCCGAAAAAGGCCAGCTCACCGTCACCTACCTCACCGACGCGCACCGCGCCTGCGCACAGCGCATCAGCCACTGGATGCGCGACTGCGGCTTTGACGAGGTGGAGATCGACGCCGTGGGCAACGTGGTGGGCCGCTACCACCCGGCGGCCACAGGCGCACGCTACCTCATGACCGGCAGCCACTACGACACCGTGCGCAACGGCGGCAAATACGACGGCCGCCTGGGCATCTTCGTGCCCATGGCCTGCGTGCGCGAGTTGCACCGCTCCGGCAAGCGTCTGCCCTTCGGCATCGAGGTGGTGGGTTTTGCCGAAGAGGAAGGCCAGCGCTACAAGGCCACCTTCCTGGGCTCGGGCGCGCTCATTGGCGACTTCAACCCCGCCTGGCTCGACCAGAAGGACGTGGACGGCATAACCATGCGCGCGGCCATGCAGCATGCAGGCTTGTGCATTGACGACATCCCCAAGCTGCAGCGCGACCCGGCGCAGTACCTGGGCTTTATCGAAGTCCACATCGAGCAAGGCCCCGTGCTCAACGAGCTGGACCTGCCCCTGGGCGTGGTCACCTCCATCAACGGCAGCGTGCGTTTTCTGTGCGAGATGATCGGCACCGCCAGCCACGCCGGCACCACCCCGATGGACCGCCGCCGCGACGCGGCCGTGGCCGTGGCGGAGCTGGCGCTGTATGTGGAGCAGCGCGCCGCGCAAGATGGCGACTCGGTGGGCACCATCGGCCAGCTGCAGGTGCCCGCTGGCTCCATCAACGTGGTGCCGGGGCGTTGCCTGTTTTCACTGGATCTGCGCGCCCCCACCGATGCCCAGCGCGATGCGCTGGTGAGCGATGTGAAAGAGCAGCTCGCCCACATCGCGGCTCGGCGTGGCCTGCGCTACACCCTGGAAGAATCCATGCGCGCCGCCGCCGCGCCCAGTGCGCCCGCCTGGCAGCACCAGTGGGAGCGCGCCGTGGACACCCTGGGCGTGCCCGTGTTCCGCATGCCCAGCGGCGCGGGGCACGACGCGATGAAGCTGCACGAAATCATGCCCCAGGCCATGCTCTTTGTGCGCGGCCAGAACTCCGGCATCAGCCACAACCCGCTCGAATCCACCACCAACAACGACATGCAGCTGGCCGTGGACGCCTTCACCCAGGTGCTGCGCCAACTTGCCGAGGAACCACAACCATGACAACGAATAACAACTACGCCGCGCTGGACGCCTGGATCGACCAGCACTTCGACGAGGAAGTGCGCTTTCTGCAGGCCCTGGTGCGCGTGCCCACCGACACACCGCCCGGCAACAACGCACCCCACGCCGAACGCACGGCCGAGCTGCTCAAGGAGCTTGGCTACGAGGCCGAAAAACACGCGGTGCCCGCTTCCGATGTGCTGGCCTACGGCATGGAGTCCATCACCAACCTCATCGTGCGCCGCAAGTACGGTGCGCAGGGCGACGGCGGCAAAACCATTGCCCTGAACGCCCACGGCGACGTGGTGCCCCCCGGCGAAGGCTGGACGCACGACCCCTATGGCGCCGAGATCGTGGATGGCGCCATGTATGGTCGCGCCACTGCCGTGAGCAAGAGCGACTTTGCATCGTTCACCTTTGCCGTGCGCGCCCTGGAAGCCATGGCCAAGCCCACGAAAGGCGCGGTCGAGCTGCACTTCACCTACGACGAAGAGTTTGGCGGCGAGCTGGGCCCCGGATGGCTGCTTCAAAAGGGGCTGACGAAGCCCGATCTGATGATTGCCGCAGGCTTCAGCTACGAAGTGGTCACCGCCCACAACGGCTGCCTGCAGATGGAAGTGACCGTGCACGGCAAGATGGCCCACGCCGCCGTGCCGCACACCGGCGTGGACGCGCTGCAGGGCGCTGTGCACATCCTGAACGCGCTGTATGCGCAGAACGACGAGTACAGGAAGGTCACGTCCAAGGTCGAAGGCATCAAGCATCCGTACCTGAACGTGGGCCGCATCGAGGGCGGCACCAACACCAACGTCGTACCCGGCAAGGTCATGTTCAAGCTCGACCGCCGCATGATCCCCGAAGAAAACCCGGTGGAAGTGGAAGCCGCCATCCGCCGCATCATCGAGCAGGCCGCGGGCGAGCGTGCCGGCATCAGCGTGGAGATCAAGCGCCTGCTGCTGGCCAACGCCATGACCCCGCTGGCGGGCAATGCACCGCTGGTCGAGGCGATCCAGAAACACGCCCAGGCCGTGCTGGGCGAGCCCGTGCCCGCCGTGGGCACGCCGCTGTACACCGACGTGCGCCTGTATGTGGAGCGCGGCATCCCCGGCGTGATCTACGGGGCCGGGCCACGTACGGTTCTCGAATCCCACGCCAAGCGCGCCGACGAGCGACTGCAGCTGGAAGACCTGCGCCGTGCGACCAAGGTGATTGCGCGGGCGCTGTGCGATCTCCTGGCGTGAACTGTCAGGCAGAACTTGGGGGGAATTAGCCTCTAGCGCTTATCCATCAAGCGCTAGAAGCTACAAAATTAATAGCGCACGGAAATCGTTTACGTTGGTGTGGGTAGGCCCCGTCACCACCAGATCCCCCAGGGGCTCAAAGAAGCCATAGGCGTCGTTGCGGTCCAGGTGGGCTGCGATGCGCAGGCCCGCCGCCTCGGCCCGCGCCAGCGTGTCGGGCGCCACGCGGGCACCCGCGTTGTCCTCCACGCCGTCGATGCCGTCGGTGTCTGCGGCCAGCGCCCACACACCCGGCTGCCCCTGCAGCGCCTGCGCCAGGCCCAGGCAGAACTCGCCCGCGCGGCCACCCCGCCCCCGGGGTGTGCCTGGCGGCTGTGGGCGTACCGTCACGGTCGTCTCGCCGCCCGACAGGATCACGCACGGCCTTGTGAAGGGCTGACCACGCCGCGCCACGGCCCGCGCCAGTGCGGCGTGCACCTTGCCCACCTCGCGCGATTCGCCTTCGATTTCGTCCGACAAGATGTGCGCCTGCACACCCGCCGCCCGCGCGGCCTCGGCCGCAGCTTCCAGCGACTGCTGGGGAGTGGCGGTCATGTGCACCACATGGTGGGCAAACACGGCGTCGCCGGGCTTCGGGGTTTCCGGCGTGCCCGCTTCGAGGGCTGAGCGCACTGCAGTGGGCACCTCGATGCGGTAGCGGTCCAGGATCGCCAGCGCATCAGCGCAGGTGGTGGCGTCAGGCACCGTGGGGCCGCTGGCAATGACCGAAGGGTCGTCCCCCGGCACATCGCTGATGGTGAGCGTGACCACCCGCGCAGGTGCGCAGGCTGCCGCCAGCCGCCCGCCCTTGATGCGCGAGAGGTGCTTGCGCACACAGTTCATTTCGTCGATGGCAGCGCCGCTTTCGAGCAGCGCCTTGTTGATGCGCTGCTTGTCCTCCAGCGTGAGGCCGTCGCCCGGGAGCGTGAGCAGGGCGGAGCCCCCGCCCGAGATGAGGCACAGCACGAGGTCGTTTTCAGTCAGACCCTGCGTCAGCGCCAGGATGCGCTGCGCAGCAGCCAGGCCCGCCGCATCGGGCACGGGGTGGGCGGCCTCGACCACTTCGATGCGCTGCGCCAGGCCTTGCGGCCGCGGCGGTGTGTGGTGGTAGCGCGTGACCACCAGCCCCGACAAGGGTGCATGCGCAGGCCACAGTGCTTCGACGGCCTGCGCCATGGCGCCGCCCGCCTTGCCCGCGCCCAGCACCAGCGTGCGGCCTCCGCTTTCGCGGCTGGGCGGCGGGGGCAAAAAGGCTGCGGTGTTGTGCAGCGGCAGCGCGCGGCGCACGGCAACACCGTAGAGATATTCGAGGAATTCGCTGCTCTGGCGAATGGGGTTTGGCACGGTGGGGGGGGTGGTCATGAATGGTCGTCTCCGCGAGCGATTGTGCGGGCACGGCCAGGGCATGACCGTGCGCAGAAGTCAAAACTACTTCAACCCAGCCCACGGCGGCATGACGCGGTGGCGACGCGGTTGCCACGCGCAGCGCGGGATAACCCCATGTTCTGGCCCGCAACTGTTGTCTACATTTCTTGTATGCAAGATTGACCAACAGTATCGCCTTCCTATCCAAAGGGTTCACATGCTCCGCTTTCTCAACTCATTGTTTGGCCGGGTGGTCCTGGCCTTGATTGCTGGCGTGGCCATAGGGCTGCTCTGGCCCGACACGGCCGTGCAGCTCAAGCCGCTGGGCGATGGTTTCATCAAGCTCATCAAGATGCTGATCCCGCTCATCGTCTTTTGTGTGGTGGTTCACGGCATCGCGGGCACGGGCGACCTGAAGCGTGTGGGCCGCGTGGGCATCAAGTCGCTGATCTACTTCGAGGTGGTCACCACCATCGCGCTGGTGCTGGGCCTGGCGCTCGCGTTCTGGTTTGAACCCGGTGTGGGCATGAATGTGGACCCGAAGGCGCTCGACCCCAAGGCGATGGGCGCCTATGCAGACAACGCCACCAAGCTCACGGGTGGCGGCTTCAGCGACTTTTTGCTCAAGCTCATCCCCACTACCGCCGTGAGCGCCTTCGCCAATGGCGATGTGCTGCAGGTGCTGCTGTTCTCCATTGTGTTTGGCTGCGCGCTGGCGCTGATGGGAGAGCGCGGCGCGCGCGTCACCAGCCTCATCGAAGACCTGTCGCACGTGCTGTTCAAGACCATGGGCCTGATCATCAAGCTGGCGCCGCTGGGTGTGCTGGGCGCGATTGCGTTCACGGTGGGCAAGTACGGCATTGGCTCGCTCAAGCAGCTGGGCATGCTGGTGGTGCTGTTCTATGCGGCAGTGGCCATCTTCGTGGTGGTGGTGCTGGGCCTGATCATGCGGTTTTCGGGCTTCAGCCTGTTCAAGCTGCTGCGCTACCTGCGCGAGGAGCTGGCCGTGGTGTTTGCCACCACGTCGTCCGACAGCGTGCTGCCGCAGATCATGGCCAAGCTCAAGCACATGGGCATCCGCGACTCGACCGTGGGCCTGGTGATCCCCACGGGCTACTCGTTCAACCTGGACGCGTTCTCGATCTACATCACGCTGGCGGCCGTGTTCATCGCCCAGGCCACGAACACGCCCATCTCGATGGCCGACCTGCTGACCATCCTGGCGATCTCGCTGGTCACGTCCAAGGGCGCTCACGGTGTGCCGGGCTCGGCCATTGTGGTGCTGGCCGCCACGCTGCACGCAATCCCGGCCATCCCCGCCATCGGGCTGGTGCTGGTGCTGTCGGTGGACTGGTTCATGGGCATTGCCCGCGCCCTGGGCAACCTGATTGGCAACTGCGTGGCAACCGTGGCCATCGCGGCCTGGGAGGGCGACATCGACCGCGAGCGCGCACATGCCGTGCTGGACGGCCGCAGCACGCCGCCGCTGGCCCCCGAGGTCTCGCCAGAGATGGCGCCCCCGGTAGCGCCACAATCGGCCGCATGAGCATCAACCAGACCCAGATCGCCCAGCAGGTGGTGGAATCCATCCTTGCGCAAAAGCTCTCACCCGGCGAGCGCCTGGGCGAGCAGGAACTGGCCGACCTCTTCGGTGTGAGCCGTACCCTGGTGCGCGAGGCGCTCATGCAGCTGCAGGCCCGTGGTTTTGTCGAAGTGCGGCCACGCCGGGGCTGGTATGTGGTGGAGCCCACGGTGGAAGACGCACGCGATGCGTTCTCGGCCCGGCGCATCATCGAGTCGGGTATCCTGGCCGATGCGGGCCGCCCGCTGCAGAGCGTGACCCGCCGCCTGCGGGCGCACATCGCCGAAGAACAGCAGGCCATCGAAGGTGCAGATGCCGCCACACGCGCCTTTCTGCTCGCAGACTTCCACGTCTGCCTGGCCGAGGCGATGGGACACCGCAGCCTGAGCGACATCCTGCGCGACCTCACGGCGCGCACCACTTTGGCGGCCTCGCTGTACCAGTCGCAGCACGCGGCCAGCCAGTCGTGCGCCGAACACGCCGCCATCGTCGAAGCGCTGGAAGCAGGCAACACCACGCTGGCCCGCGAACGCATGCTGGCCCACATCGGGCATGTGGAAGGCGCCCTCAACCCCGGCCAGCCGCTGGTGCGGGACCGGCTGCGTGAATCCCTCGCACCGCTGACCAGCCAACGCACCAAGGCGGCATCGACAGCCCTGAGCTAGCCCAAGCCGGTCGCGCCACGGCCACAAACCTTCCAATCGCCTGCATCCACTGCAGGCGGGTATTTTGCTGCGCCCCTC